>AEPI01000044.1 GCA_000193795.2 Neisseria lactamica NS19
CAAGGCAACGCCGTACTGGTTTTTGTTAATCCACTATACATTGAAGCCGGGGATGCCTGTCGACACTATATTAAAACACAGCCTTATTCGATAGAACCGATTTCCGCCCGAACGGAAATAAGCGGTTTTCCCTTGCAAACGGATGGAATCGGCCGGGTATCCAAACACAGTCTTTTACTTTGGACGGGAAAACCCTGTTTTGATTATATCGCCTTAAAACTTTTAAAAACATAATGTTAATGAAATCTGACGCATCAAGATGCGCTAAAATTTTTTAATCGGTCAAAATCTTTCCTATTTTGGGAAAAAAGTAGAAAAAGCAGTGAGTTTATTCATTTTGAAAGTGATATCGGGCTGAAGTTTGAATAATTTATGTGATTGCTATGGTTTTTGCTTGAAGTTGCGGATGACGAAGCACCGGGGTGGGGCGGATAGGGGTAATGGATATTTCCTCTTGTTTGTCAAAGAGGTATGTTTGACATGTGAATCAAGTCGCCCGAGGGCTTCAGACGGCATCCGGGCTGCGCCTTCGGGATGGGTTTGTGCCCATTGCTGAAATTTTGATTTTAGTCATAAAGAATTAGTCTTTATTGTTTATAATCGCGCATCATCACGATAGCCCTATTTTCAAAAGGACGATTAATGGATACACAAATCAAAACTGAAGCCGGCAATCAGACCAACCGGCGTTATCTGACCGTTTGGCGGTGGCATTTTTATGCCGGTTTGTTGGTTATGCCCTTCTTGACCCTGCTTGCCCTTACAGGATTGGGTATGCTGTTGTTTGCCAATATTACCGGCAAGGAGGGCGAGCGTATTCACATCACCCCTCAGGCAGTGGTGCAGCCCCTCTCTGTTCAGGCAGAAGCGGCACGCAGTGCCGTTAATCCGGAGACCTCATCTGTCGTCCAATATATTGCACCGCGTGCCGATGATATGGTTGCTGTGTTCCGTGTCAACAATGAGGGCAAGGCAACCATGGTTGCGGTCGATCCTTATACGGCAAAAGTGGTCAACACCATGCCGCGCAATCAGGGTTGGTATCACACGATGGATGAAATCCACAGCGATATGATGCTTGGTGCGGCAGGCGATTATCTTTTGGAAACGGCGGCTTCACTGACCATTATTATGGTTGTCAGCGGCCTGTACCTTTGGTGGGCGAAACGGCGCGGCATCAAGGCGATGCTGCTGCCGCCGAAAGGCAGGGCGCGTTCTTGGTGGCGGAATCTGCACGGCGCGTTTGGAACTTGGGTATCGTTGATTTTGCTGTTGTTCTGTCTGTCCGGAATTGCTTGGGCAGGTATTTGGGGCGGCAAGTTCGTACAGGCTTGGAGCCAGTTCCCGGCCGGCAAATGGGGTGTCGAACCGAACCCTGTTTCAGTCGTGCCGACCCACGGCGAGGTATTGAATGACGGCAAGGTTAAAGAAGTACCGTGGATTTTGGAGCTTACGCCTATGCCTGTCTCAGGGACGACTGTGGGCGAAGACGGCATTAACCCCGACGAGCCGATGACATTGGAAACCGTCGACCGTTTTGCGCGGGAAATCGGTTTCAAAGGGCGTTATCAGCTGAATTTGCCCAAAGGCGAGGAGGGAGTGTGGACTTTGTCTCAGGATTCCATGAGTTACGATATGATTAGTCCGTTTGCCGACCGTACGGTACATATCGACCAATACAGCGGCAAGATTCTTGCCGATATCCGTTTTGCCGATTACAACCCGTTCGGTAAATTTATGGCGGCAAGCATTGCGCTGCATATGGGTACTTTGGGCTGGTGGAGCGTGTTGGCGAACGTCTTGTTCTGCCTTGCCGTGATTTTTATCGGCATCAGCGGCTGCGTGATGTGGTGGAAACGCCGTCCGACCGGCGCGGCGGGCATTGTGCCGCCGGCGCAAAAAATCAAACTGCCTGTCTGGTGGGCAATGGCGGTGCCGCTGCTGCTGATTGCACTGTTTTTCCCGACCGCGCTGCTTGCCATTGCCGTGATTTGGCTGTTGGATACCTTGCTGCTGTCGCGGATTCCTGTTTTGAGGAGATGGTTTAAATGACCCGATGCCGTCTGAAGCGTTCAGACGGCATTTTGTTTGAAGGCGGGCGGGGGAAAGGCTATATAATCCCGAATACTTGTCCACAGCTTCTGTTTGAAATCATGTTTTACCTGTATCAATCCAACCGTCTTGAAACGCTGGCGGCACTGTTTGCCCGCATTCAAAAAGTCAAACCGCTGAAATCCGCCCTGCAGCCCGAACAGATTATTGTCCAGAGTCAGGGGATGCGCCGCTACCTCAACACCTGCCTCGCCCGCGATTTGGGCGTGGCGGCGAATTTGGCGTTCAGCCTGCCCGCCGGCTTGACGTGGAAGTTGATGAAAAAACTGATTCCCGGTATTCCGGAACTCAGCCCGTTTGCCCCCGAAGTCATGCGCTGGCGGCTGCTGGATTTGTTCCGCAGCGAGGCATTCCGGAATACGGCGGAATTTGAAGATGTGAGGAATGTGCTGCAAGACTATCTGGGCAGCGGCGAATCGGCAGATTATCAGCTTGCGGGCCAGCTTGCGGACATATTTGACCAATACCTCGTGTATCGTCCCCAGTGGATAGACGCTTGGCAGCAGGGCAGGCTGATCGGTTTGGGCGGCGATGAAATCTGGCAGTCCAAACTGTGGCGTTACCTCGACGACGGCAGGCAGAACGCGCCGCACCGTGTCGCGTTGTGGGAAAAGCTGTTGGAGTCGTTGAGCAGTGATAAGTTGCCGGAGCGTTATTTCGTTTTCGGCATTTCCACGATGGCGCCGATGTATCTGCAGCTTTTGCACAAGCTGTCCGAACATTGCGATGTGTTCGTGTTCGCACTCAATCCGAGCGGGATGTATTGGGGCAATGTCATTGAAGCGGCGCAAATCCTCAAAGGCGGCGGCAATCCCGATTTAACTCAGGCGGGGCATCCGCTGCTCGCCTCATTGGGCAAGCAGGGGCGCGACTTTTTCGACTTTTTGAGCGAAATGGAAATAGAAGAAGAAAGGCCGGTGTTTGAAGAAGGCGGACGCGATACGCTTTTGCACGCCCTGCAAACCGATATTCAAAACCTGAAAATGCCGTCTGAAACGGCGGGAAGCGTCAACACGGACGACGGATCGATACGCATCGTTTCCGCACACAGCCCTTTGCGCGAATTGCAGATACTCAAAGACAAGCTGTTGCAGATTCTGTCCGAACATCCCGATTGGCAGCCGCATGATATAGCCGTATTAACCCCGAACATCGAACCCTATACGCCTTTTATCGAAGCCGTGTTCGGACAGGCGCAGCCCGGCGCGCAGGCATTGCCGTATTCCGTGTCGGACGTGAAAATCAGCCGCCGCCAACCGTTTTTTTATGCGTTGGAATGCCTGTCCGACTTGCTGGAAAGCCGATTTGAAGTCGATAAAGTGCTCGCGCTTTTGGAAACCGCGCCCGTGTTGCGCCGTTTCGGACTGACTGAGGACGATTTGCCGCTTTTGCACGATATGGTTGCCGATTTGAACGTCCACTGGGGTTTGGACGGAGAAATGCGCGGCGGCACGGATCGGCTGTTTACCTGGAAGCAGGCGGTAGAACGCATGATATTGGGCTGGATGCTGCCCGAAGGCGGCAATCCGATGTGGCAGGATGTCAGTGCGTGGTATGCCGACGTGAACCAAACCGGCCTGTTCGGACGTTTTGCCGCCTTTATCGAGATCTTGTCGGATATTGCCCGGATATGGCGGCAGCCCGCGACGGTCGGCGAATGGGTAGCGCGTTGCCGGAATTTGCTTAAAACATTGTTCCAAGTCGAAGGCGATGACCAAAAGGCAGTCCAAAGCCTTGAAAACGAATGGGTCAAATGGCAGGCGGAAACCGAATTGGCGCAATTTTCCGGACAGTTGCCGCCGCACACCGTCATCCGACACATCCGCCGTTTCCTCGACAGCGAAAGCGAGGCAGGCTTTTTACGCAGCGGCATCACCTTTTGCAGTATGGTGCCGATGCGGAGTCTGCCCTTTAAAGTCATCTGCCTGTTGGGTTTGAACGACGGAGATTTTCCCCGCAATACCAAAGCCGCCGTATTCGACCTGATTGCCAAACATCCCGCCAAAGGCGACCGCGCCCGCCGCGACGACGACCGCTACCTGTTCCTCGAAGCCCTCATCAGCGCGCGCGAGATCCTGTACTTGTCCTACATCGGGCGCGACATCCGCAAAGACGAAGAACTGGCTCCGTCTTCACTGTTGGGCGAACTCATCGATACCGTTGCCTCCATGACCGGAATCGGCAGCCGGAAACTTGCAGAAAACCGGATAGAACAGCATCCGCTGCAAGCCTTCTCGCGCCGATATTTCCAAGAAGGCGGACGTTCAGACGGCATATTCGGCACGCGGGCGGATTACGCCGCCGCGCTCGGACAAACGCCCGAACCGCCGCAACCCTTTTTCGACCAACCCGTAGAAAACGCCGAACCTGTTGCCGAAATCGGACAGGACGAATTTATCCGCTTCTGGCGCAACCCCGTCAAAGTATGGCTGCAACAGCAGCTTGCGTGGAGCGAACCCCATATCGGCGAAGCCTGGGAACCTGCCGAACCCTTCGAGCCGCAACACGCGGAGCAAATCGCCGAAACCTATATCGGGGCGCGCCGCGAAGGGCAGGATTTTTCCCAAACCGCCGCCCGCATCGGGGCGGAAAGCCTCCTGCCGTCGGGAGAGTTGGGCAGACTTTGGCAGCAGGACTTCCAAACCGCTGCCAAACAAATCGACACGGCGGTTTTAAACAGCCCCAAACTGCCACCGCTTTCATATGCCATACCGTCGGACGGGCAAATCCTGAAAGGCAGCTTGGGCAATCTGTACCGCTGCGGACAAGTGTTTTACGCCTACGGCAAACCCAACGCGCCGCAACGTATCGCTTTTCTGCTGGAACACCTGATATTTTGCGCCGTTATGCCGTCTGAAGCCGAAACGCGGCAAACCTTTATCGTCCAATCCGGAGAAACCGAAATATTGGCGGAAATCGCGCAAGACAGGGCATTGCAGCTATTGTTGGAATGGATTGCATTTTTTAATATCGGACAAAACCGCCCCTTGCCGTTTTTTGCCAAAACCTCGCTTGCCGCCGCCGAAGCGTTTGCCCAAAAACAAGATTGGGAAGCCGCCCTGAAAAAAGCCCAAACCGCCTATTACGGCAGCAAAGTCAGCAAAGGGCAGAAAGACTATACCGAAGTCGCCCTCGTGTTCGGCAACGCAAGCCAAAACCCGCTCGAACAGCCCCTGTTTGAAAACCTCGTCCGTCTGCTTGCCGACACGCTTGCCGCAGCGGAAAAAAGGGAAGGAGCCGGAGCAGCCTGACGGGATGGAAAGGCAAATGCCGTCTGAAAACAGCAAAAAGGTTTTCAGACGGCATTTTGTTTATCGTGTTTAAGGTGCGGGATACAAAGTGGGTGCGCCGGGACCGACGGGCAGACCCAAAACAAATACCCAAATGCAGAATAAGGCAATCCATGCAATTAAGAAGAAAGCGGAATACGGCAACATCATAGAAATCAGCGTACCCACGCCCGCATCTTTTTTGTATTTGATCACCGTCGCCATAATCAGCCCGAAATAACTCATCATCGGCGTAATAATATTGGTAACGGAATCACCGATGCGGTAAGCGGCTTGAATGACTTCGGGCGCGTAGCCGGCCAACATCAGCATAGGGACGAAAATCGGCGCAGTTACCGCCCATTGCGCGGAGGCGGAGCCTATCATCAGATTGATAAAAGCACAAATTAAAATAAAACCGATAAACAACACGCTGCCGCCCAAGCCGACTTCTTTTAAGAACGTCGCCCCTTTAACGGCAATATATTGCCCAATATTCGTCCAATTAAAAAATGCGACAAACTGTGCGGCAAAAAAGATGATGACCAAATAAAGCCCCAGAGTACTCATCGATTCGGCCATCGCATTAACGACTTCCTGTTCGCCGCGCAAACTTCGGGTTACCCGGCCATAAACAATGCCCGGCAGTGCAAACAACAAGAAAATAAAAACAACAATTGATTTTAAAAACGGCGAACCGGAAACCAATCCTGTTTCAGGATGACGCAAAATACCGTCGGCAGGGACGATGCTCCAAGCCAATAGGGCGGATAAGGCAACAAACACCACGCCAGCCCAAATTAATCCTTTATATTCCAAAGGCGTGATTTCATTGGAATGTCGAATGTCTTTTTCTTCTTGTGACAAATCTGATTGATAAGGGCCCAATTGCGGTTCGACGATTTTTTCAGTAACAAAATAACCAATCAAAGCAATCACAAACGTACTGGCTACCATAAAAAACCAGTTGGCTTCAGGGCCTACGACGTAGTCGGGATGGATGATTTGCGCCGCCTGTTGGGTGATGCCTGCCAAGAGCGGATCGATTGTGCCTAAGAACAGATTGGCCGAATAACCGCCCGAAACGCCGGCGAAAGCCGCAGCCAGACCGGCAAGCGGATGGCGGCCGAGGGAATGAAAGATGATGGCGGACAAAGGGATTAGGACGACATAGCCCAATTCAGAAGCGGTATTAGATAAAATCCCTGTAAAAACAACCATAAAAGTAGTGAGTTTGCGTGGAGATTTTGTGAGCAATAAGCGCATTAATGCGGAAATCAAGCCCGATTTTTCCGCAATCCCCACGCCCAATAAAGAAACCAACACCGTTCCCAACGGCGCGAAACCGGTGAAATTTTTAACGGTATGCGTCAGGATTTTGATCAAACCGTCAGCATCGAGCAGGCTGACAACGTGAATCAAACCGTCATCGGCACGTCCTTTCGCACCAACAGGGCGCGGATCGGGGACGGATAGTCCGAAATACGCACCGGCGGCAGAGGCAATCAGCAATAACACAATGAAAATAATAAAAAGCGTAACCGGGTGCGGCAACATATTGCCCAGCCATTCGACTGTGCGTAAAAATCGTCCGTCCCGTTGCGTATCGGTTTGACTCATCTGCTTCTCCTTAAAAAAATATATTGAGTGCATTAAATTTTTGAATGTAACAGGAAGTGTTTTGTAAACAAACTAAAATAATCGTATATGTATATAACCGAAACAGATTAAAACAGAAAATGCCCATATCGTTATTCTCATAAGGGCGGTAATCCGAAAACTTGACGTTAAAGCCTTATCAGGAATGAATGAAACTCAAAAAACGGATTCCCGCCTGCGTGGGAATGACGGGATTTTCGGTTTTTGTTTGCCGGAATGCCGGAGAAAAATGCAGCTTACATTTTGAATGGTATGGTTATTAATTGTAAATAAATATTGAGAGGTAAATGATATGAAAAATGAAATTCAAAAAATTATGGACAAATATGATCCATGGCATGAAGATGATTTTGAGGCGTATGAAGACATTGCCAAAGATGTATCGTTGATGACAGATAAAACGTTCATTGAACATTATTTGTTGGAAGTTTATTCAGAAGAAAACGGACATTTTGACCAAGAGAATGTCCGTGCGATGATAGGGGAAATTAAAAATGCAATTTATAGTGAATAGGTATTTTTAGAAGAAGGCGTTGCGCCATTTTGATGCCGTCTGAAAACAGAAAATAGGTTTTCAGACGGCATTGTTGCAAAGCGTGGATTATTTCCGGCGCAGCTGGGGATGGTTTTCCAAGTTGTCCATCATCATTCCGATGATGCGCGGGGCGGTTTTACCCAAATCGAAATTTTCGCCGGAAGAAAGCCAACGCCAAATCAGTCCGTCCAAGGTTGATTTGATGAAGATAACCGCTGTTTCCTTGTCCAAATCGTCCGCCAAATCCTGATTTTCCACCGCTTCGGTCAAAACGGCGGTGATTTTTTCGCGCCAGATTGCCTGATGCTTGCGGGCAATAGCGATAACGGCGGCGTTTTGTTCCGTATGTTCGCACTTTAAAAACAGGATGTTGTGGAATTTGTAGTGGATGTCGTTGCTTTGCAGCCGCTCGAAAAAGTGCAGCAGCGTGTGGCGGAATACCGTCCAAGAACCTCCTTCGGCATTTGCGGCATCTTGCGCGATGCAGTTTTCGATGTCGTCGCAGATACGTTGGAACAGCGCGTCGAACAAGTCTTCCTTATTTTTGAAATGCCAATAGAGCGCGCCGCGCGTTACGCCGGCGGCTTGGGCGATTTCGTTGAGAGAGGTGCGCGCAATCCCTTTGCGGTAAAAGGTTTCCAAGGCGGCAAGCATCAGGTGTTCTTTGGTTTTCAAGGCTTCGGTTTTGGTTTTTCTCATAATGGCGGTTTCGTTCCGGCGCGGTTTGACGGTTGGGATTATAAAAAAGACTTTGTATCCGTGCAATCGTGTATGTATAATAACGCCCCTGAAATTGAGACAATTTCCCAACAATAAAGTGTCGAACCCACCTGCTTTGCAACCCGTTTGAATACAGGGATGCCGAAGCAGGCGGTTTTGTATTTTGAAACGGGAATTTTTGTTAAATCTAAAATCATTTAATAAAATCATAAAGATAGGATAAATAATGGCTTTTTATGCTTCTAAGGCGATGCGTGCCGCCGCGTTGGCGGCCTCTGTCGCGTTGGCACTGTCATCTTGCGGCAAGGCAGATGAAGCGGCACAGGGCGGGCAGCCTGCGGGTCGGGAAGCACCTGCGCCAGTCGTCGGTGTCGTTACCGTCCATCCGCAAACCGTCGCATTGACCGTCGAGTTGCCGGGACGTTTGGAATCGCTGCGTACCGCCGATGTCCGCGCCCAAGTCGGCGGCATCATCCAAAAACGCCTGTTCCAAGAAGGCAGCTATGTCCGTGCCGGACAGCCGCTGTATCAGATAGACAGTTCCACTTATGAAGCAAGTCTGGAAAGCGCGCGTGCGCAACTGGCAACGGCACAGGCAACGCTTGCCAAAGCGGATGCGGATTTGGCGCGTTACAAACCGCTGGTTGCCGCCGATGCCATCAGTAAACAAGAGTACGATGCTGCGGTAACGGCGAAACGTTCTGCCGAGGCAGGCGTCAAAGCGGCACAGGCGGCGATCAAATCCGCCGGCATCAGCCTGAACCGTTCGCGCATTACCGCGCCGATTTCGGGCTTTATCGGCCAGTCCAAAGTTTCCGAAGGTACGCTGTTGAATGCGGGCGATACGACCGTGCTGGCAACCATCCGCCAAACCAATCCGATGTATGTGAACGTTACCCAGTCTGCATCCGAAGTGATGAAGCTGCGCCAACAGGTTGCAGAGGGCAAGCTGCTGGCGGCAGACGGTGCGATTGCGGTCGGCATCAAATTTGACGACGGCACGGTTTACCCTGAAAAAGGCCGCCTGCTGTTTGCCGATCCGACCGTCAACGAATCGACCGGTCAGATTACCCTGCGCGCCGCCGTACCGAACGATCAGAATATCCTGATGCCCGGCCTGTATGTGCGCGTGCTGATGGACCAAGTGGCGGTGGATAATGCATTCATCGTTCCACAGCAGGCGGTAACGCGCGGTACGAAAGATACCGTGATGATTGTGAACGCCCAAGGCGGTATGGAACCCCGCGAGGTAACGGTCGCCCAACAGCAGGGTGCGAATTGGATTGTTACATCAGGTCTGAAGGACGGGGACAAGGTGGTTGTGGAAGGCATCAGTATCGCCGGTATGACGGGTGCGAAAAAGGTAACGCCTAAAGAATGGATGCCGTCTGAAAGCCAAGCCTCTGCCCCTCAAACCGGCGTTCAGACGGCATCTGAAGCCAAAACCGCTTCTGAAGCGAAATAAGGAAGGCATCGATGGCTAAATTCTTTATCGACCGTCCCATTTTTGCGTGGGTTATTTCGATTTTCATTATTGCGGCGGGTATTTTCGGCATTAAAAGCCTGCCGGTTTCGCAATATCCGTCTGTCGCCGCCCCGACCATCACCCTGAGTGCCACTTATCCGGGCGCGTCCGCGCAAGTGATGGAGGACAGCGTGCTTTCCGTGATCGAGCGGAATATGAACGGCGTGGAAGGTTTGGATTATCTGTCCACTTCTGCCGATTCGAGCGGCAGCGGCAGCGTCAGCCTGACCTTTACGCCCGATACGGATGAGAACCTGGCGCAGGTGGAAGTGCAGAACAAGCTTTCCGAAGTATTGAGCACGCTGCCGGCAACCGTCCAACAGTACGGCGTTACCGTATCCAAGGCGCGTTCCAATTTCCTGATGATTGTGATGCTTTCGTCGGATGTGCAGTCAACCGAAGAGATGAACGACTACGCGCAACGCAATATCGTGCCCGAATTGCAGCGTATCGAAGGCGTGGGGCAGGTCCGCCTGTTCGGCGCGCAACGCGCGATGCGGATTTGGGTCGATCCTAAGAAACTGCAAAACTACAATTTGTCGTTTGCCGATGTCGGCAGCGCGCTGTCGGCGCAGAATATCCAGATTTCCGCAGGTTCTATCGGTTCGCTTCCCGCCGTTCGCGGACAGACGGTTACGGCTACCGTAACGGCGCAAGGGCAGTTGGGTACGGCCGAAGAATTCGGCAACGTCATCCTCCGCGCCAATACTGATGGTTCTAATGTTTACCTGAAGGATGTGGCAAGGGTCGGACTGGGTATGGAAGACTATTCCTCCTCAACCCGTCTGAACGGGGTAAATACCACCGGTATGGCGGTGATGCTGTCCAACAGCGGTAATGCGATGGCGACGGCAAAGGCGGTTAAAGAACGTATGGCGGTGCTGGAAAAATACTTTCCGCAGGGTATGGGCTGGAAAACCCCTTACGATACTTCCAAATTCGTCGAAATTTCGATTGAAAAAGTCATCCATACCTTGTTAGAGGCGATGGTACTGGTTTTTGTCGTGATGTACCTCTTTCTGCAAAATATCCGTTATACGCTGATTCCGACCATCGTCGTACCGATTTCCCTGTTGGGCGGTTTCGCCTTCATCTCTTATATGGGTATGTCGATTAACGTATTGACGATGTTTGCGATGGTATTGGTCATCGGCATCGTGGTCGACGATGCGATCGTGGTGGTTGAAAACGTCGAGCGCATTATGGCGGAAGAAGGTTTGCCGCCTAAGGCTGCAACCAAAAAAGCAATGGGTCAGATTTCCGGCGCGGTTATCGGTATTACCGCCGTCCTGATTTCCGTGTTCGTGCCTTTGGCGATGTTCAGCGGCGCGACGGGCAATATTTACAAACAGTTTGCCCTGACTATGGCGGCATCAATCGCATTCTCCGCCTTCCTTGCGCTGACACTCACGCCTGCATTGTGTGCCACGATGCTCAAACCGATTCAAAAGGGGCATCACGAAGAGAAAAAGGGCTTTTTCGGCCGGTTCAACAAAAAATTCACCGTTTGGACGCACGGCTACGAAGGCCGGGTTGCCAAAGTCTTGCATAAGACTGTGCGTATGATGGTTGTTTACGTTGGTTTGGCGGTTGTGGGCGTATTCCTGTTTATGCGCCTGCCGACCTCATTCTTGCCGACCGAAGACCAAGGCTTCGTTATGGTCAGCGTGCAACTGCCTGCGGGTGCGACCAAAGAGCGTACCGATGCGACGCTGGCGCAAGTAACGCAGTTGGCGAAAAGCATTCCCGAAATTGAAAACATCATTACCGTTTCCGGTTTCAGCTTTTCGGGCAGCGGTCAGAATATGGCGATGGGCTTTGCGATGCTTAAGGATTGGGACGAACGTAAAACCCCCGGCAGCGATGCCGTTGCGGTTGCCGGCAAGCTGACGGGTATGATGATGGGGACGCTTAAAGACGGTTTCGGCATCGCCATCGTTCCGCCTCCGATTATGGAGTTGGGCAACGGTTCGGGTCTGACCATCAATCTGCAAGACCGCAACAATGCAGGTCATACCGCATTGCTGGCGAAACGCAACGAGTTGATTCAAAAAATGCGTACCAGCGGTTTGTTTGATCCGAGTACCGTCCGTGCCGGCGGTTTGGAAGACGCGCCGCAGTTGAAAATCGACATCAACCGTGCCGCAGCGGCGGCGCAAGGCGTTTCGTTTGCCGACATCCGCACCGCATTGGCAAGCGCGCTGAGTTCGTCTTATGTCAGCGACTTCCCGAACCAAGGCCGTCTGCAACGCGTGATGGTGCAGGCCGACGGGGATGCCCGTATGCAGCCTGCCGATATTTTGAACCTGACCGTGCCGAACAAATCCGGCGTTGCCGTACCGCTTTCCACCATTGCCGCTGTTTCTTGGGAAAACGGTACGGAACAGAGCGTCCGTTTCAACGGTTATCCTTCGATGGAGCTGTCCGCTTCGCCCGCAACCGGCGTTTCCACCGGACAGGCTATGGAGGCAGTTCAAAAAATGGTTGACGAATTGGGCGGCGGTTACAGCCTGGAGTGGGGCGGACAGTCGCGCGAGGAGGCAAAAGGCAGTTCGCAAACCCTGATTTTGTACGGTTTGGCGGTTGCAGCCGTATTTTTGGTACTTGCCGCGCTTTATGAAAGCTGGTCGATTCCGCTGGCGGTCATCCTTGTGATTCCGTTGGGTTTGATCGGGGCGGCTGCGGGTGTAACCGGGCGCAATTTGTTTGAAGGCTTATTGGGCGGCGTGCCATCATTCAGCAACGACATCTACTTCCAAGTCGGTTTCGTTACCGTGATGGGTTTGAGTGCGAAAAACGCGATTTTGATTATCGAGTTTGCCAAAGACCTTCAAGCGCAAGGGAAAAGCGCGGTTGAAGCCGCTTTGGAGGCGGCCCGCCTGCGTTTCCGTCCGATTATCATGACCTCGTTCGCCTTTATTTTAGGCGTAGTTCCCCTGTATATTGCCGGCGGTGCAAGTTCTGCCAGCCAGCGAGCCATCGGTACAACCGTATTCTGGGGGATGTTGGTCGGCACGCTTTTATCCGTGTTCCTTGTTCCGCTTTTCTATGTGGTGGTACGCAAATTCTTTAAAGAAACCGCGCACGAGCATGAAATGGCGGTCAAACACGCCGCCGAGGCGGGCATAACCGGTTCGGACGATAAACAATATTAAGCAAAATGCCGTCTGAACGCCCGGGGCTTCAGACGGCATCGGGACTTTTGTATGAATACTACATTGAAAACCACCTTAACTTCTGTTGCGGCAGCCTTCGCATTGTCTGCCTGCACCATGATTCCCCAATACGAGCAACCTAAAGTCGAAGTTGCGGAAACGTTTAAAAACGATACTGCCGACAGCGGTATCCGCGCGGTCGATTTAGGTTGGCATGACTATTTTGCCGATCCGCGCCTGCAAAAACTGATCGACATCGCACTCGAGCGCAATACCAGTTTGCGTACGGCAGTATTGAACAGCGAAATCTACCGCAAACAATATATGATCGAACGCAACAACCTTCTGCCCACGCTGGCCGCCAATGCCGGCGGTTCGCGTCAAGGCAGCTTGAGCGGCGGCAATGTCAGCAGCAGCTACAATGTCGGACTGGGCGCGGCATCTTACGAACTCGACCTGTTCGGACGCGTCCGCAGCAGCAGCGAAGCAGCACTGCAAGGCTATTTTGCCAGCACCGCCAACCGCGATGCGGCACATTTGAGCCTGATTGCCACCGTTGCCAAAGCCTATTTTAACGAGCGTTATGCCGAAGAAGCGATGTCCTTGGCGCAGCGTGTCTTGAAAACGCGTGAAGCAACCTACAAGCTGTCCGAATTGCGGTACAAGGCAGGCGTGATTTCCGCCGTCGCCCTACGCCAGCAGGAAGCCCTAATCGAATCCGCCAAAGCCGATTATGCCCATGCCGCGCGCAGCCGCGAGCAGGCGCGCAATGCCTTGGCAACCTTGATTAACCAACCGATACCCAATGACTTGCCCGCCGGTTTGCCGTTGGACAAGCAGTTTTTTGTTGAAAAACTGCCGGCCGGTTTGAGTTCCGAAGTATTGCTTGACCGTCCCGACATCCGTGCCGCCGAACACGCGCTCAAACAGGCAAACGCCAATATCGGTGCGGCACGCGCCGCCTTTTTCCCATCCATCCGCCTGACCGGAAGCGTCGGTACGGGTTCTGCCGAATTGAGCGGGCTGTTCAAAAGCGGCACCGGCGTTTGGTCGTTTGCGCCGTCTATTACCCTGCCGATTTTTACCTGGGGTACGAACAAAGCCAATCTTGATGCAGCCAAGCTGCGCCAACAGGCACAAATCGTTGCCTATGAATCCGCCGTCCAATCCGCATTTCAAGACGTGGCAAACGCATTGGCGGCGCGCGAGCAGCTGGATAAAGCCTATGACGCTTTAAGCAAACAAAGCCGCGCCTCTAAAGAAGCGTTGCGCTTGGTCGGTCTGCGTTACAAACACGGCGTATCCGGCGCGCTCGATTTGCTCGATGCGGAACGCAGCAGCTATTCGGCGGAGGGTGCGGCTTTGTCGGCACAACTGACCCGCGCCGAAAACCTTGCCGATTTGTACAAGGCGCTCGGCGGCGGATTGAAACGGGATACCCAAACCGGTAAATAACCGGCTGGGCAATAAAATGCCGTCTGAAACGATAAGGTTTCAGACGGCATTTCTTTCTTTAAAACGGTTTCCGGTGTCTGCCTTTCAAGACGGCAGGCCGTATCCGTTTAGAAGGTATGTTTGACGGTTGCGGTCAGGCTGCGCGGCGTGCCGTAAACGTGAATGTCGGGCATCGTGCGGTAGCGTTTGTTAAACACGTTTTCAAAGTCCAAACCGATGCGGGTGGATTTGCCGATTTTGTAATGCGTGGTCAAATCCAGCGTGGCGTAGGGGCGTTGGGTCAATGCGGCTGCGGCGGCAGGGTTGATGTTTGCCGGGTATTCGTCCAGCGTGTGGCTGCGGCTTTGCCAGTTGACGTTTGCGCCCAGGTTCAAACGGTCGGTTACGTCATATGCGGTAAAGAGTTTGAACAAATGAACCGGATAAGACGGATGCAGTTGCTTACCTTCGCTGTTTTTGATTTTGGAACGTGCATAAGACGCATTCAGCAGCCATTTGTCGCTTAGGCGGCCGCCGATAGAGAGTTCCACGCCTTTTGTTGTAGTGTTGTCGGCTGCACGGTAGTATTTGTCCTTACCATTCGCGAATTTGCCTGCAACCACGCCCAAATGGTCGCGTTTGTTCATAAAGGCGGATGCGGAAGCGTTCAAACGGCCTTCAAACCACGAGGCTTTTAAGCCGAGTTCATATGTTTTGCCGCGTTGCGGTTCGAGCGGTTTGCCGTTTTGATCCAAATAGCGCACTTGCGGGCGGAATATGGTGGTGTAAGACGCATAGGCAGTCAGATTGCCGGCTATGTCGTAAGTTGCGCCCAAATAAGGAATGAAAACGTTTTGTTTATGGCTGCTGTAAGCGAATTTGTTGCGCTCAGTGCTGTAACGGTATCGCCAATTCACAAAACGGCTGCCGCCTATCAATGCCAGCTTGTCGGTCAGTTTGAAACGGGTCGAGCCGTAAACCGAGAGGTTTTTCATATCGGCAAAACCGTCGCGCGAATACGGCATATCGGGTTTGGCGATGTTGCCGTCAAATTTACGCAAATCGGGAATCGTCGACTCGCCTTCTTCATAGAAAGACAGGTTTTCTTTGTTGTCCTGATAGCTGATGCCCGCATTAAATTCGTGCGAGCGACCCAATGCCGGATAGTCGCCGTCCAAAATCAGGGAAAAATTCTGGTCGCGGTATTTGCTGCGGTCGCGGTCTGAAGTGAAAAGCGCGGAGTAGTCGGTATTGATTTCGAATGTACCGGCGATGCCTGAAACGATGTCGCTTTTACCTGTCAGATAGCTGTAATTGCCTGTCAGTTTCCAGCCGTTGTCAAACTCATGGCTGAGGGAAGTGAACACTTCGGCACTGGTGTCTTTGCCGTAAGCCCATTTTGCCGAGGAATTGCTGCGCGGCGAAGCCTCAAACGGTATGAAACCGTCTGTCTTATTGCCTGCTGCCGTCAGGTAGCTGAAACGCGAGCTGCCCTTATTGCGGAAACGGTGTATTTCCGTACCGATATTCCACTGAGTCTGAGGGGCAATGTCGTAGGAGAGAATGCCGTAGAACGTATGATTGTGGCGCGAAGTGTTCGGCAGGTAATCGCCGCCGTGGTCGCTGACCAAAATAGTGCGGCCGCGCAAGGTATTGTCTGCATTCAAAGGCTGATTGGCATCAAGGACGAAGCGGTAGTGCTTCCACGAACCGACACCGGCTTCTACGCTGACGGCAGGTTTGGCAGTCGGTTTTTTGCGTTCCAAAGCAACCGTACCACCCGGCTCGCCCATGCCGCCGTTGGACAAACCGCTTGCGCCGCGCACGACGACGACTTGGTCATACAATTCGCTGTCCAGATTGTTGGTGCCGCGGCGGATGGCTTTGTAGTCGTAAAGGAATTTGGGCGCGCCGTCTACGGAAATGCTGTCAATCGCCTGACTGCGCGAAATAAATTGGCTGTGGCCGGATACGTTGTTGCCCATTTTGCTGTGGAACACGCCCGGTGTTTGTTTCAATACGTCCTGCAGGCTGTCCAAGCCTTGGTCTTCGATTTGTTTTGCCGTTACGACAGACAGGGATTGCGGCGTTTCACGCTGGGTCAGCCTGATACCTGTGGCGGCGGAGGAAGCCGGAATGGTGTAGTTGGAAGCCGTTTGTTTTCCCAGTTCTTTGACGTGTATTTTCGGAAGGGAGGCAAGGTCTGCGGCGGAGGCGTGCGCGGCGCATAACAGCATAAGTGCGGATGATACGGCAAGCGCGGTGCGTGAAAGATGCGTGGAGTACATCATTTTTCCTTATTGGTGGTTTGGCGGCGGGATTTGGCAAAATGTTGCCGTTACAACAGCCGTCGTAATCAGTATTTGGGATTGGTTCGGCTGTTCTAAAATATGAATATTAATGTGTTAAAGGGCGGGCAAAAGGCAATGCCGGCAGGTTGTCCGCCTTGTAAGGTATGCCGTCTGAAACGAACTCCGTTTCAGACGGCATTTTAAAATGCAACCGTTTAGAACTTGGCTTGCAGCCTTAACCAAGCGGTGCGGCCGGGTTCGTTCACGCGGGTGGTTTTGATGCCGGCGGCAGGATCGACAAATCCTCCGCTCTTGCTGACGAATTCGGCATAGGTTTTGTTGAACACATTGTCCACACCGGCCTGCAGGGTGGCGTATTTGTTGAATTTCCAGCCGGCATTGACGGAAAGTACGCCAAAGCCCGCGGATGCGCCGATATCTTGGCCGACGATATTGCCTTGACCTTTGCTGAAGCGGTTTTGTTTGGCAACGACTTTCCACAATGCGCCCGCGCTGAATTTGCCGTTGTCGAAGGCAAGGGTGTTGTTCCATTCGAGCGGAGGTGTTTGTGCCAACGGTTTGCCGTCGGTACGGTTTTTACCGTAGGTATAGGCTAAGTTGCCGGCTATGCTCCAATTAGGAGCGAATTCCCATTTCACTTCAATTTCGCCGCCCAGACGGATGGCATCGATATTGCGTGCGCTCAAGTCTGGACCATGATGATGGCCGGAGTGTCCGCCTGCTGCCGGTGTCGTCGGAGTATGGCTGCCGGTGTGTCCGCCTGTTGCCGGTGTCGGAGTATGGCTGCCGGTGTGTCCTGCGTGATGGTGTGCCATATGGCTATGTGCCGACGCGCTGCCGGCGGTATGATGCATCATCGGTTTTGTTTCGACAATGATGAAGTCGTCAACTTTGCCTGCAAATACAGAGGCGGAGACGTGCCAATTTCCGCTGTTCCAAATCAGCCCTGCATCAAGTTGGCGGTTGGTTTCTTTTCGGAGGTTTTCCGATTTTTTGCGTTCCCAGTAGTCGGGAGAACGTTGGGCTATGCCTAAACCTGCGTAGTATTTGGTATTGCCTGTTGTTTGCTCGAAACGGAAAAAGCCGGAAGTCAAAGGATATTTGGTTTTTTTGAGGGGATCGGAGTCTGCCTTGGTTTCGTATGTGCCTGTTACTTGGTCGTGCCGCAAACCGGCAATCAGTTTTTGTGCATCGTTACGTTGCCAAGCCGCTTCGGCAAAGCCGCCCAGTTGGTCAAAGCTTTGGGTAGGTTTGAAAGGGCTCGAAGCGTAGTTTTCATCGCCTGTTCGTTCGGTATGGCGGTCGCGCATGTAGTCGATGCCGGTTTGAAGGTTGACGTTGTCCCAATCGAAAGTGGCTTTCAGATTGCCGGTATCGGTGCGGCGTTTGGGGTTAATGGCTTGCTTGCCCATCATACCGACGGGGCGCAGGCTGTAGGTGTCCATCACGTGGTCGATTTCGCTGGAGCCGTAGCGTGCCTCGATTTCGCTCAACCATGGTGTGATATTGCGTTGGCTGATGCGGACATTCCACGCGTCGCGGTCGAATTTGCTGCCGTCCATCATACGGTCGGCGTAGGCGGCGCGTCCCCGGCTGCGTTCGTATGTACCGGCGATGGTGGTGTTTTCGGCCGGGGTAACGCCCAACTGAACCATTTGGCTGTCGCGTTTAAAGTTGGAATGTACGCGGTTGCCTGCTCCGTCTTTATAGTCGTCGGATTCGTTGTGTGAGACATTGAGGCGGGCATAACCGTATTTGCCGCCCGCACCTGCTTCAAAGGAGGCATCGCGTCTGCCGCTGCTGCCCAATGTGGTGCTGCCGTTGAAGGAGTAGGGTTGTTCGTGGAAGGTCGGATCTTTACGGACGAAATGTACCGAACCGCTGATCAAACCCATGCCTTGGGTAACGGTTTGCGGACCTTTGGTTACGACAACTTCGTCAAAGGTGCTGGGGTGGATGTAGGAAGTGGGCGGATCCATGCGGTTGGAACAGCCGCCGTAAACGAACTGGTCGTCTGCGTTGATGGCAAGGCGCGAGCCGCCCAAACCTCGGAACAACGGATCGCCCGAGCTGCCGCCTTTGCGGATGATGCTCATATTGGGGACGGATTGCAGCAAATCCGCGCCGTCGCCTGCCGGCAGCGGCTGGAGGGTGGCTTTAGGATTGAATTTGACGGTGTTGGCTTTTTGCTGCTGTGTCCCGGTAACGGTAACGGGGGAGAGTTCGGCGGTTTCTTCCGCAGCAGGGGCAGCCCATGCTTGGCTGAGCGCGGCTGCGAGGGGGAGGAGTAGGAAACGGGTGGTTTTCATATCTAATCTACTTAAATGGAGGGTTGTTGTGTTAGTTCTAAAGTAGTATATAAAACTAAACTGAACGGTGTATTAGAAGTTGCACTTTATTTAACATACATCAATAATGAATGTATCTGCCTGATAAAAAAATGCCGTCTGAAGCGGAAAAGGCTTCAGACGGCATTTTGAAAGACGGGTTATTTATTAAAGAAAATCAGCGTCCACGGCAAAACATAGGCCTGCAGGAGGGTCAGGAAGCCGACAAAGACACAGAAAATCAGGCTGTGTTTCACGGTGAAGCGGAACAGGTTGGATTCTTTGCCCTCCAAGCCTACTGCCGCACATGCGATGGCGATGGATTGCGGCGAAATCATTTTGCCGGTTACGCCGCCGGTCGTATTGGCGGCAACGGTCAGCTCGGGGGTAACGCCGATTTGGTGCGCGGTGCTGGCTTGCAGCGAGCCGAAGAGCGCGTTGGCGGAGGTGTCCGAACCGGTCAGGAATACGCCCATCCAGCCGAGGAACGGCGAGAAGAACGGGAACACGGCGCCGGTAGCGGCGAGGACGAGTGCCAATGTAGACGACAGTCCTGAATAGTTTGCCACGAATGCGAAACCGAGTACCAAACCGATAGACAGGATGGACAGACGCAGTTCTTTGAGCGTTTCAAAGAACGTGCCGACGGCTTCGGAAGGTTTCATTTTCAGCAAGGCGGCGGAAACGATGGAAGCAGACAGGATTGCCGTACCGACCGCGCCGAGGAAGTCGATTTTGAATACGGCGGCGTATGGTGTCGGTTCGCTGACGATGGGCGCGGCTTTTTGCACCAGGTTGTGCAGCATCGGCCAGTCGAATTTGACGGTGGCAACGCCTAAAGCCTCTTTTACGCCCTTAATCGTCCACGCGCTGACGAAAACGGTCAGAATGGCAAAAGGCGACCAGGCTTTGATGATTTGCCCGGCAGTGTATTCGCCTGCTTTGCGTTCGGACGGTTTTTTCATGCCGTTGAATGTAAAGATTTCTTCAGGCTGCCATTTTCTCAAGAAGGCAGACAGGCAGATTAGGCTGACCAGTGCGGAAGTAACGTCAGGCAATTCGGGACCGATGAAGTTGGCGGTAATGAATTGGGTTGTGGCAAAAGACACGCCGGCAACCAACACGGCAGGCCAAGTTTGGCGTATGCCGCGCATACCGTCCATCATGGCAACCAACCAGAAGGGTACGATAACCGACAGAATCGGAAGTTGGCGGCCTGCTACCTGACCGATGTGGTAAGGATCGAGGTTGGACACCTGGCCGGCAACCAAAACCGGAATGCCCATCGCGCCGAAAGCCACGGGCGCGGTGTTGGCAATCAAACACAAACCGGCGGCGTAGAGCGGATTGAAGCCCAAACCGACCAGCAAAGCGGCGGTAATCGCCACCGGTGCGCCGAAGCCTGCCGCGCCCTCGAGGAATGCGCCGAAAGAGAAGCCGACCAGCAGCATTTGCAGGCGTTGGTCTTCGGTAATCGAAATCACGGAAGCGCGGATAATGTCGAACTGCCCTGTTTTTACGGTAATTTTATACAGGAACACGGCGGTAACGATAATCCATGCAATCGGCCACAAGCCGTAAGCGAAGCCGTACAGCGCGGAAGAAACCGCCATACCCACCGGCATCCCGAAGCCGAATACGGCAACGGCAAGCGCAATCAGCAGTGTATAAAGCCCCGCCTGATAGCCTTTGAGCTTCAGGACGGTCAGCGCGGCAAAGAAAAAGACGATGGGTAAGAGTGCGGCGGCGGCAGTCAGATACAGGCTGCTGCCGATTGCCGTGTAGTTTTGAACCCAAGTTTCCATAATTGAATATCTCCGAAAATATTTTTCTAATCGTCGGCAATAGTGGTCAAACCAATTAAAGCAACGTTGCATTACTTTACGAAACTTTAATATTCAGGTCAATATATTTTTGGGCGGTGCGGCAGGTTTGAATGGGAACTTTCATTTAAATCCCGTTAAAACAAATATTTGCACGAACAAAAAATGTAGTTTGATGTAGTTTTTTCTGTGTTTCGGGGGCGGTGCGAGGTAAATGCCGTTGACGGCGGGGACGGCGGGTCATTAGAATCCGCCCTGATTGGTCAGTCCAATTTGATATTTGATGTATTTCGGAAGGGTTTTGTAGGGAATCTTTTAAAGGAGGGGTGATGAAACTGATAAGGCCGCAGAAAATCAGCGATCAGGTGTTGTCGGTGTTGGAGGAGCGCATTGCGGAAGGCGTTTACGCGGAAGGGGGCAAGATTCCGCCCGAACGCGTTTTGGCGGAAGAGTTCGGCGTTTCGCGTCCGTCGGTCCGGTCGGCATTGAATATTTTGGTCGCCCGTCAGGTTTTGGAAGCGAGGCAGGGCGACGGCTATTATGTTTCTGTCAAACCGCAGCAGGATTTCCTGAAAAGTTGGCAGGAGCTTTTGGGCAAACATTCTAATTGGGAACAGGATGTTTTTGATTTCAGCTGCCACATCGAGGGCTGTATGGCGGCATTGGCGGCAGAACGCCGCACGGATGCCGATTTGAAGCGGATTCGGTTTTGGCTTGAAAAGTTTGAGGAAGCGTGCGGAAGCGGCAATTTGGAACATCAGGGCGAAGCCGATGTCAGCTTTCATCAGACGATTGCTGATGCGGCGCACAACCTGCTGTTCAGCCATTTGTCGGGCGGTTTGTTGAAAATGCTGTACCGGCAGACGCGCAGCAGCCTTATTTACCTGAATCAGGAAGAAGATCCGCGTCCGAAACTGATGGCGCAGCACCGCGTGCTGTATGAGGCGATATCAAACCGCCGGCCGGGCGAGGCCTCGGAGGCGGCAAAGGCACATTTGAATTATGTGGCGAGCAGCATCTTGAAAGACAGGGAATATCAGAGCCGTAACCGCCACGCGGATACTTTGGCGCAAAACGATTTGAAGCGCGTGCAGGATTGGGCGGTGTGAATGCCGTTCAGACGGCATAGCGCGCCAATAATCGGACAGCCTTTTATAGTGGATTAACAAAAACCAGTACGGCGTTGCCTCGCCTTAGCTCAAAGAGAACGATTCTCTAAGGTGCTGAAGCACCAAGTGAATCGGTTTCGTACTATTTGTACTGTCTGCGGCTTCGTCGCCTTGTCCTGATTTTTGTTAATCCACTATATTCAATGGAAGCGGCTTTTCACTTGCAAACGGATGGAATCGGCCGGGCATCCGAACACAGGAAAAAAGGTTTGAAATGCCCGGATAATGAAATGCCGTCTGAACAGCATTTGCGGTTCGGACGGCATTTTGTTTGCGTGTTGGTCGCGTTTGCTTAGAAACCTTGCGCCAACATCGCATCGGCAACTTTGACGAAACCGGCAATGTTTGCACCATTGACATAGTTTACTTTGTCGCCGACTTTGCCGTATTTCAGGCAGGATTCGTGGATGCTTTGCATAATCTCAAATAAGCGGCTGTCCACTTCTTCGCGTGTCCAAGACAGGCGGATGGCGTTTTGGCTCATTTCCAAGCCCGAAGTTGCCACGCCGCCGGCGTTGGAGGCTTTGCCCGGTGCGTAGAGGATGCCGGCTTTGATAAATTGCTCGACCGCGCCCAAAGTCGACGGCATATTCGCACCTTCGGCAACGACGTAGCAGCCGTTTGCCAACAGGGTTTTGGCGGCTTCTTCGTCCAATTCGTTTTGGGTCGCGCAGGGCAGGGCGATTTCGGCGGCAACGTTCCACGGTTTTTGGTTTTCAAAGTATTGCAAACCTTGCTCTTTGGCATAAGTGGCAACCCGTTCGCGGCGGACTTCTTTCAGTTCGATAAGCGCGGCGAGTTGCGCTTCGGTCATACCGCTGTCGGGGAAGAGGACGAAGCCGTTGGAGTCGGAAACGGTCAGCACTTTCGCGCCCAGTTGGATGGCTTTTTCGGCAGCGTATTGCGCCACGTTGCCGGAGCCGGAAATCAGTACGCGTTTGCCTTCAAAACTATCGTTGCGGGTTTGCAGCATCGCTTGGGCAAAATAGACGCAGCCGTAGCCGGTTGCTTCGGGGCGGATGAGGCTGCCGCCCCATTCCAAACCTTTGCCGGTCAGGACGGAAGAAAACTCGTTGCGGATTTTTTTGTATTGTCCGAACAGATAGCCGATTTCGCGCCCGCCTACGCCGATGTCGCCGGCCGGAACATCGGTGTCCGCGCCGATGTGGCGGTAGAGTTCGGTCATAAAGGCTTGGCAGAAGCGCATCACTTCGGCATCGGATTTGCCTTTGGGGTCGAAATCCGAACCGCCTTTGCCGCCGCCCATAGGCAGGGTGGTCAGCGCGTTTTTGAAGACTTGTTCAAAAGCAAGGAATTTCAACACGCCCAAATCGACGGTCGGGTGGAAGCGCAAGCCGCCTTTGTAAGGACCGATGGCGGAGCTCATTTGCACGCGGTAGCCCCGGTTGACTTGGACTTGACCTTTATCGTCCTGCCAGGTTACGCGGAACATCACGACGCGTTCGGGTTCGACGATGCGTTCCAACAGGCTTTGCTGGGTGTATTTCGGATTTTGTGCCAAAAACGGATCGAGGCTCATGAAGACTTCTTCAACCGCCTGATGGAACGGCTCTTGATTGGGGTTGCGTTGTTTGAGGTTGGCAAACAGGGTGTTCAAGTCAGTCATTCGGATACTCCTTTTGATTGATGTTGTACTAATGGGAAAACGAATTTGTAGTTGGCAATATAAACCTATTTTTTTCTGATGCCAAGTCTGATTTTGCACAAATTGTTGACATTATTTTTTCCATATTTTCGATATTTGATGTTTATTGCCAATAATCAACTAATAATCATAAATTAATTTTGAAATAAAAATATTATTGAAATTTTATTTCAAGTAATTAAACTAGATTTTTTGATTCCAATCAAGGTAATTTTGTTTTCACGCCTGCTTTTACTGTGGAAAAGGATTGAGATTGTCAACAATCCTGCCTGCCTGAACCTGTGTTTTGGGCATTATCCGGAAATGTTACAATATGCGCCGTTTAATTTGATGAAAGATGATGATGAAGGCCTATTTGGACTTGATGCGCCACGTCCTCGACAACGGTACGGACAAATCAGACCGCACCGGTACGGGTACGCGCTCCGTATTCGGTTATCAGATGCGTTTTGATTTGGGCAGGGGCTTTCCGCTGCTGACGACCAAAAAGCTGCATTTGCGCTCGATAATCCACGAGCTGCTGTGGTTTCTCAAAGGCGATACCAATATCAAATACCTGAAAGACAATAATGTTTCTATTTGGGACGAGTGGGCGGACGAAAACGGCGATTTGGGCCCGGTGTACGGCTACCAATGGCGCAGCTGGCCCGCACCTGACGGCAGGCATATCGACCAAATCGCCAATGTGGTGGAACAAATCAAGAAAAATCCTGACTCGCGCCGCCTGATTGTATCGGCATGGAATCCGGCTTTGGTCGATGAGATGGCCTTGCCGCCTTGCCACGCGCTGTTTCAGTTTTACGTTGCCGACGGCAAACTGTCCTGCCAGCTTTATCAGCGTAGTGCGGATATTTTCCTCGGCGTTCCCTTTAATATTGCCAGCTATGCGCTTTTGACGATGATGATGGCGCAAGTGTGCGGATTGGAGGCGGGCGAGTTTGTCCATACGTTTGGCGACGCGCATTTGTACCGCAACCATTTCGAGCAGGCAGAGTTGCAGTTGGAACGCGAACCGCGCACCTTGCCTGTGATGAAAATTAATCCTGAAGTCAAAGATTTGTTTGCCTTCAAATTTGAAGATTTTGAGTTGGAAGGTTACGACCCTCATCCGCACATCAAAGCAGCCGTATCGGTTTGAGGAGGGTATATGGACAGGCATTTCGGGCGCAGGCGTTTTTTGACGGTTGCCGCCGTTGCAGCGGCGGGCGCGGCGGTTTCTTTTTTGCCGAATCCTTTTGCCGCCGATGATGAAAAACGCAATAAAGATGAAAAACGCAATGAAAATGTGTTTTTCTGGAAAGGTGTCGCGCTGGGTTCCGGCGCGGAGCTTCGGCTGTTCGGTGTGGACGACAGGCGTGCGGCGGATTTGGTCAACAAGGTTTTGGCGGAAGTGGCGCGTTTGGAAAAAATGTTCAGCCTTTACCGTGAAGACAGCCTGATCAGCCGCCTGAACAGGGACGGTTATCTGACTTCGCCCCCGGCGGATTTCTTGGAACTGTTGAGCATTTGCCGCGATATTCACGCGCTGACCGGCGGCGCGTTCGATCCGACGGTTCAGGTTTTGTGGAAACTGTATGCCGATTATTTTGCCGCCCATCCCGATGCGGAAACACCGCCGCCGGAAAATAGCGTGAAGGAAGCCTTGAAGCGGGTCGGATTTGACAAATTGGCGTTTGACGACCGTGAAATCCGTTTTGCCGCAAAGGGGATGGGTTTGTCCTTGAACGGCATCGCGCAAGGCTATATTACGGATAAGGTCGTCGCGTTGCTGAAAACAAACGGCGTGCCTGCCGCGCTGGTCGATATGGGTGAAATCAGGGGGTTTGATACAAACGGCAAACGGACTTGGAATGTCGGCATCCGCAATCCGGACG
Source organism: Neisseria lactamica NS19 (assembly GCA_000193795.2). GTDB lineage: Bacteria > Pseudomonadota > Gammaproteobacteria > Burkholderiales > Neisseriaceae > Neisseria > Neisseria lactamica_A. The sequence goes on from AEPI01000044.1 coordinate 25,581, forward strand.
ACGAAGAAGGCGTGTTGGCGACGATTGTGATGAAAGACAAGGCGTTTGCCACTTCGGGCGGCTATGGGACGGTGATGGACAAAGCGGGCAGGTTTACCCATTTGTTCGATCCGCGAACCGGCGTGAGTACGCCGCGTTATAAAAGCATGAGCGTAATGGCGGATGATGCGGCGGTTGCCGATGCTTTGTCGACGGCGTTTTCCATTATGGATTTGCCCTTGATACGGTCGGTTGCCGAAAGCAGGCGGCTTAAAGTTTGGCTGGTCATGCCGGACAATACTTTGAACGAAATAGGCTGAATCATAGGAGGGGGTATGTTGGACAGGCTGAAACATATTTGGATGCTGTATCGCAAACCAATACTTTTGAATGTTGTTACCGTCATCATCTATATTTTGCTTGACGGACCGACCACTGATGGCAGCCGAACGCCCATGCCTCCTATGAACGCTTGGGAAAGAATCCTGTTTATGGCAGCCGGTGTCAGCGGATTTGTCAGCTTGCTGTGGATACTGCTGATTGCCCTGTCCGAGCATTACAGGGACAAGAATTGGTAAACGCGTCCCTTGATTGTCCATTAAAAGTAAAATGCCGTCTGAAAGGCTTTCAGACGGCATTTTTGCCGTTTGGAGGGTTTTTTAAAGGATGCCTAAAGAATTGACAAAAACAATAATAATGGCAACCGGGGCGAGGTAGCGCAAGGTATTCAGCCACAGCAACAGCACTGCCCGTGGTACGGTGCTGCCCGATCCTGCATCTTTTAACACAGACTGTTTATCCTGAATCCAGGCGGTAAATACGGCAACGCCCAATGCGCCGACAGGCATAATGACCGCAGAAATCAGGTAGTCCCACAAATCAAAAATGGTTTTGCCGAAAACCTTAAACTCACCCCATACGCCGAAAGACAGCGCGGACGGGATGCCGACAATAAAAATGGCCGTGCCGATAAGCCAAGTATGTTTTTTGCGTTTGCGCTCGTCTTGGCGGATGGTTGCGGCAATGACCGTTTCCAACATCGAAAACGCCGAAGTCAGCGTGGCGAAAACAACCAAGAGCATAAATACCGCAAACAAAACCGTACCGAACGGCATTTTCATAAACACCGCCGGCAATACGATAAAAATCAATCCCGGCCCCTGGCTGGGTTCAAAACCGAAGGCGAACACCGCCGGAAAAATCACCAGGCCTGCCAACAGCGAAACCAAGAGGTTCATCCACATAATCGTATGGCCGGAACGGAACATATCCTGATCTTTTCCCAAATACGAAGCATAGGTAATCATAGCGGAAACGCCGATGCTCAAGGCAAAAAACGCCTGTCCCAAAGCCGTAATCATCGTATCGGCTTTAAAGTACGACCAATTCGGTTTGAGCAGGAAAGACACGCCCTCCATCGCGCCCGGCAGCGTCAGCGAACGGATAGCCAGCGCAATAAAGAGGATAAACAGCCCCGGCATCAGATAACGGTTTGCCTTTTCGATGCCGTCTGAAATCCCGCCTTTGACCACCCAAACCGTAATCAGCATAAACAGCGCCTGATAAAACAGCGAACCTGCCGGATTGGAAATCGTCGCGCCGAACAAGGCTTCAAAGTCCGCGCCGGTATGAACCGCCCCCGTGAAACTGTGGACGACATAATTCAATACCCATCCGCCGACCACGCTGTAAAAAGACAGCAAAACAAAGCAGGCGGCAACGCCCATCCGTCCGATCCAAAACCACCGCGTACCCGGACGCAGGGTTTTGAAGGAATCGACGGCGTTTTGTCCGCCCGTGCGTCCGATATAAAACTCGGCAAGCTGGACGGGCAGGGCAACCAAAATGGTGAATATCAAAAACAGCAGGAAAAACACCGCGCCGCCGTTGGTGCCCGCCGTATAAGGAAATTTCCAAATCGCGCCCAAACCGATGGCCGAACCTGCCGCAGCAAGGACGAAACCGATTTTGGACGACCAAGAAGTATGGTTGCTCATAAAATTTATTAAGAAATGTGAAGATAGTGCATTGTAACAAAGCACTTGATGCGGCGGCACAAGCCGGGGAGGACGCTGCAAAACTTTGCCAATAGGCTGCGTAATATGGGGGGATATTGGGATTTTCTTATTTTGAAGGATGAATTCGGGGTGTTTCTTTCCAATGAACGAATATAATTTGGCGGTTTGTTGCATCAATGGCTTTCAGACGGCATATGCCGTCTGAAAGCGGTTTATATTGCATCCAATAATTTGTCGGCGGTATGGTTGATGGTGAAACGGTCGGCGACGCATTGATGAGCTGCCGTTGCCAGTGCGTTTTTTGCTTCGGGGTTTAAGACGAGGCGTTCGATTTCATCCGCCAAAGATTCAGGTATCAGCCTGTCCAACAGAATCCCCGATTGATGATGCGCGACAATTTCTTTTTGCGCGCCCAAAGTATTGGAAATCACCGCCGTTCGGCAGTACATCGCCTCGCATAATGACAAACCGAATGCCTCAGGGACGAGGCTGGGCAAAACCACGACATCGCTTTGGCGGTAAAACGAAGCAAGTTTTTCGGTAAACCCTTCAAAAGAAACAAATGGTTCTGCTCCCGAAGCAGATACGCGCCGCTTCAGGCGGCACATATAATCCGGATGTCCGTGCCCTGCCAATTTGAGCCTGATTTGAGGATATTTCCGATGCAATATCGCACAGGCTTCAATCAGGTTTTCCAATCCTTTTTCCGGACTGATCCTGCCGGCGTAGGCGACGGTAAAAAAACGGCTGTCGGGTTTTTCTTGAGAGGGAGGGAAGCGGTCGGTATCGATACCGTTATAAACAATCCGGTATTTTTCTTTAAAGGGATTGCCGGCGGTTTGCACATCGTAAACCAGACGGGAAACGCAAATAAAGCGGTCGGTGTTTTTCTGTATCAGGCGGTGGTAAAAATCGGTTTTGTTGGCGACGACATTATGTTTGACAAATATCAGGCGCACTCCGGTCAGTTTTTTCAAAAGTATGGATAAGGCGGCAATTTTGCCGGTGTGTATCATCAGGTGGGAAATGCGGTTTTTCCGGATAAAGCGGGTAAGTGCGTAGAGCGAAAACAGCCCGTTGAGCGTGTGAAGGCGCGTTGTGAAAACGGAAGAAACTTCGGAAAAGCGTCTGTGCATCAACTCATTATTTTTATTGACGGCGGTAAACATCGTGCAGCCCCGCAGTCCCAATGCTTTTGAAACATCATAGACATATTGTTCGCCCCCGCCCCAAATCTTGGCCGATACGATATTTAATATCCTGAATTCTTTTTCCATTTAAAATTTTCCGCCGGATTTGTACAGATAATATAGTTTGACATATTTAATCATCGTGTAATAGCTGTGGTTGACGGACATAATCCAACCCATTTTTCCATCAAGAAACCCTTTGTTCAGGATATAAATTTTGAAAAAACCCCAAATCGGGCGGAGGATAATGTCCCTAACGAAACGCACGGGCTTTCCCTGCTCTCGGTATTTCTCGGCTGAAATGGAAGTATATTTGTTGAATTTGTTGAAATATTGTTCCCAGTTGTCGTATGTGTAATGGTACATAAAATGCTTCAGACGGCGTTTGGGGTAGGGGGTTTGTACGGTTTCGTGTACTTTGCCTTGCACCGAACTGTCTTTTTTCGGCATCAGACGGCATACGCTGTCGGGACGCATCGCGCCGTGTGTGGCGGGATGGTTGGGGAAAAGGTTGCGGCGTTCGACAAAATAGGCGGCATAATCGCCGGTTTGGACAATTTTTGAGATTTCATCAGATAGTTCCGGCGTGCAGCGTTCGTCTGCATCAATCAGGAAAACCCATTCCCCGCCAGCCTGTTCGATGGCAAATGTTTTTTGCGCTCCGAAATCCCCGTTCAAATGCCGTTGGAAGACTTTTGCACCCAAACTTTCGGCAATTTCGGCAGTATTGTCGGTGCTGTGGTCGTCGATAACGATAACTTCTTTATCGAAACGGCAACTTTCAATACAATCCCGAATGTGGCTTGCTTCATTTCTAGCAACAATCAATACGCTGACTTTTTTCATCATCAAGGGTTCTCAAAACATTTTGGTTTCACAGGGCGGCAAAAAAGCCCAAACATACGTCCGGGCTTGGGAATTGGTGGGTCCGGTGGGGTTCGAACCCACGACCAAGGGATTATGAGTCCCCTGCTCTAACCCCTGAGCTACAGACCCGTCAAGAGTAGGCGCGTATTGTATAGCATAGCGGTGGGATTGACAAACTTATTTCATCCGATGATTAAGACGCAGTTGCTTCCCCCGAAGGCAAACGACGAGCTGGCGGCAATGCGTTTTTCGGTTTCCCAGCGGCTGCCGCTGCCGGTCAGGTTAATGGCGGGCAGGTCGGGGTCGTTCTGCCCGTCCCAAAGCTGGGGCGGAAGTTTTCCTTCGGGATTGCTTTGCCGGTCGGCAATGCCCCACGCGAACGCGGCTTCAATTGCGCCCGCCGCGCCCAGCGTGTGTCCGGTTTGCGGCTTGGTGGACGTGCAGGGCGTATTGTTGCCGAAAACCGCTGCAACGGCGCGGCTTTCCATACTGTCGTTGTGGTGCGTCCCGGTGCCGTGCAGATTAATCCAGCCGATGTCTTCGGGCGCAAGGTCTGCGTGTTGCAATGCCGTCTGAAAGGCAAGGATTGCGCCTTGCGCGTCGGGGCGGGGCGTGGAAATATGGTAGGCATCGCTGCTTGCGCCGTAACCCAGAAGCCGCATATCGCCGGAAAAATCCGCATCGCGCGTCATTATGAATACGGCTGCGCCTTCGCCGATATTGATGCCGTCGCGGTTGGCGGAGAAGGGGTTGGCAATGTTCGGGGACAAGACTTCCAATGAGGCGAATCCGTTGACGGTCAGCGGCGAGAGTGTGTCCGCGCCGCCGCAGACGACGGCATCGCACATACCGGCGCGCAGCAGGCGGGCGGCGCTGATTAATGCGCGCGCGCCGGAAGTGCAGGCGGTGGAAACGACGTAACGCAGGCCGTTTAGTCCGTAAGCGTCGGCAATGAAATCGGCGGGCGCGTTCATAAGGTGTTGGCATTGGTTGAACGTGAGGTCTTGCCAGGCTTTTCCCTGCACTGCCTGCTCGAACATCGAGATGTTTTCGTCCGCACCGGCGGTGGATGTGCCGATGACGACGGCAATCCGGTTTGCGCCGTACCGCCGTATGGCGGCGCGGATTTGCGGTTCGATTTGTTCGAGCGTGTGCCAAAGCAGCCGGTTGGTGCGGCTGCGGCAGTGTGCGGGTGTGCCGTCTGAAAAGGGGCGCAGGGTTTCTTTTACCATACCGAAGGCAAGGTTTTTGCCGTTAACCCGGTCGGATGAAAATGTCAGTGCCGGTTTGGAAGAAGGGGACAGCAGGGCATCGATGTGGGTTTGCAGACCGCTGCCCAACGCGCCGGTGATGGCGGGTCTGCCGAGGTAAACGGGTGTGTTCATAATGTTTCAATCGGTGTAACCGACCAGCGGGTTTGGTCGGGTAGGGTAATCAGGAACTGTCCGCCAATATGGTTGACGCACCATATGTCCCGATTGCGGTAGCGGAACAATGTTCCTTCTTTGCAGAAGGATGCGCCGCCGCCTGCCTGTTTGAGGCCGGGATAGGGGGGCGCGGCATTTTCGGCGGTTATCAGCGGGAGCAGTGCGGCAAACAGGCGGCGGGACGGCATATTGGGCATCACGAACCCGTCGTTTTTCCAGCCGCCGCCGCTGATGGTCTGGCGTGAAACCGGTGCGCCCAATATGTCGGTTTGTACAAACCGGATGCCGTCCTCAAGCTGTTCGGCCGCCAGTATGCCGGTTTGCACGGGTTCTTGCCCCTTATTGTAGCGTTCCCATTTGAACCATTGTACGTCTTGGGCAAGGCGCGGCCGGGTTTGGGGCAGGGGCAGGGCATATGGGGCGCAGGCGGCGAGCAGTTTTGCGGCTAATAGGGCAAGCAGAATCGTGGTCGGGCGCATAAGTTCCTTTCAAAAATGCCGTCTGAAGCGGCAGCAGGGCGGTTAACGGCGGGGATGCTGCGTATCCGGGATCGAGTACATCAGCCGTGCCGCCAGCCACAGGTTCAATATCACTCCGATGCCGACGGTTATGCCGAATGCGGCGACGGCCGGTGTGCCGCTGAAGGCAAGTATGGCGAAGGAGATGCCGGTCGTGAGCGCGGCAAGCAGCATACCGCCCAAACGCGCATCGGTACTGTGTCCGGCATTGAGCGCGTAAACGGCGTAATCGATGCCGATGGCGGAAACCAGCAGCAATCCGAACATGGCAAACAGGCTGACGGGAATGCCCAGCCAACCCAATACGGCGACAGTGCCTACGGCGGCGGCGACGGGTACGGCGAGGATTTTTCCGCCCGTCCGTGCGCCAAACAGCCGCCACAGCAGCAGCCATGCCAGCAGGTAAGACGACAATTTCAGCCAAGCCGCCTGATTGCGCGTATGGCGGAACAGCTCGTTGAGCCTGCCGCGTTTGTCCGCCCATTTGATTCCCGGCACGGTTTCCGCCGTTTTACGGACGGTTTCCGGCTCGGTCATACCGTTCAGACGGATAACGGAGGCATAACGATGCGGCTCGACTTCGCCGAGATACAGGGGTTCCCAAGCCTGCGCCAGAGGCAGGGCGATGCCGTCTGAAAGCGTGAGGGCGGGCGTGCCGGCCGCTTGCAGCAGGGCGGATTTCAGCGTGTCTTCCGGAATGCCCAGTTCGTGCAGGGCGCGGTAATTGCCGGGCTTGTCTGCAAGAGCGCGCAAATATTGTTTCAGGCGGTTTTGTTCGGCTGCCGGCAGGATGAATTGATCCAGCGATTGGATGCTTTTCAGTTTGCCTTGTCCAATCAGGGGGGCGAGGGCGCGGCGCAGTTCGGCATTTTTGATGAGCAGCGCGTCTTCGCTTGGGGCTTCGGCAAGCAAATATTGACCGCTGAAATCGGTTCCGCCCAATGTGCCGATTTTTTGTATTTGCGACAACAGTCCGGGCGGCATATTCACCCATTGGCGGATGTCGTCGCGCCAATCGCTGCGCCATAGTCCGGCGGCGGCGAAAACCATCAGGAAAACTGTTGCGGGATACCGGAAGGATGTGGGAAGTTGTTTTCGGATGCGTTTGCCGAGCGCGGCACTCAATGCGGCAAAAGGTACGGGTTTCGCCTGATAACGGGCAAACAGGGGCGGCAGCCGGCAGACGGTCGCGCCGAATGCGCCCAGCAGCGAAAAGCCGGAGAAAACGGCGGTTTGCTGCAAAACCGGCAAAGGTGCGAACCAGAGCAGCGCGTATCCCGAAACGGTAATCAGCAGGCTGACGGCAAAGGTAGGCAATACCTGCCTCATCGCCGGTTTTGCCTGCCACGGCGAGAATAGCGACGGGGTCAGCCAGTGCAGCGGGAAATCGGCGAGCATCCCGATCAGGCTCGTACCGATAACCAGCGTCAGGGCGTGGATATGCCCGAATACCGCCAGCGTCGCCGCCAAACCCGCCAGCATTCCCGCCGCAGGCGGCAGCAGCAGCCAGAAAGTGCGCGCGCTGCGGAAAACCCACAAGATGAGGGTTACGGTCAGGGTAATGCCGGCAAAACCCATTATCCGGCTTTCTTTTTCGGCATCGGCTTTGGTGGCGGCGGCAAAAAGTGCTCCGCCCCCGGTCAGGATTTCGGCGTGCCTGCCGGATGCCAATGTCTGTGTTTTTTGAAGCAGCTTCCCCAAGGCATCTTGGGGCAGGGCGTTGCCGGGCAGCTTCGCACGTATCCAAACCCAGGTTTTTCCGTTGTCTTCGTTGAACAGCATACCGTTTTCGGGATGCCATTGCAGACGGGTTTGGGGATTGATTTTGCCGGCAACGAAACGCCCGAAACCCAGCCAGTCCTCGTCTAAGGGCAGGGGTGATACGGCAAACGGGTTGGCGGCATCTTCGGCGCGCCGGCGGAAATAGTCGGCGGGTTTTTCGGTCAGCAAACGCCGTTGGGCTTCGGGCAGGACGGCCAAACTGATTCTGCCGATGTCTTGGCGGATTTGTGCAAGGTCGGGGTTGATTTGGCTGTTTACTTCGGAAAACAGTCCGCTTTGCCGCCACAAACCGGCGATTTCCGATGCCGTCTGAAATGCGGTTTCGGGTCGGGGGCTGCCGGCAAGCAGGATGATCTGACTGTTGATTTGTGCGTCGCCGGCGCGTTCCGCCGCCTGCAAAACGGCATCTTGGCTGCTTTGGGGCAGCAGTTCGGTTAAATCGGTCTGCAGCCAATCGCGCGTTGTGATGTTGTAGCAGGCAAAGGCGGCAAGTATCCACATCAGCAGGGTGTAAATCAGGCGGATCATAGCGGTTCGGACGGTATCAGAGTGATTGTTCGGCAAACTTGTCCGGCGGGTTGCCGACGCTTATGCCGTCAAACTGCATATCGGTTTTGTCCCCTTGTTTTTCATGCAGTTCGATACGGCGCACGACGCTGTCCCCGCTGATGTCGATATGATTGAAGATTTGTTTCATCACCAGTGTTTTCGGTGTGAGTTGCAGCGTCCATTTTTGCGCCGAGCCTTCGAGTTTCAGATCGAACTGTTTTTCCAGCCCTTGCGTATCGCCGCCGATCAGGTCGAGAAAGAGTTTGATTTGCCTGCTTTGTCCGGGTATTTTTCCGGTGTCGGGCATGATCCAGCCTTTGCCGTTCCATTGGCTGATACCGTCCGAACGGACGCGCAGGGTGGCGGCAAACGGTTTCTGCATCTGCCAGAGCAGTCCGCGTTTGGGCATCAGTACGAATTTTCCGGTCGCGGTCATGGGTTTGGATAGGGATTTCAGATGGCGGTATTGGATAAAACCGCCTTGGATGTTGTCGGGTTTTTGCAGTATCCGGGCCAGTTCGGCGGTGGAAAACGCCGAGGCGGAAAGGGCGGTTGCGGCAAGGAGCGCGGCAAGCAGGTATTTTTTCATGGCTGTCTGTCGGTGTGGCAATAATAGGTAAAAATGCCGTCTGAAAGCGGACGGCAGAGCTTATGCGGCTTGAAAAGCCGGATGACTCCGTACGGCTTCGAGCCAGCTTTCCGGCGTTTGGAACTGTATTTCTCCGGTTTCCAGGGATACTGCCGCCTGCGTGGTCGATGCGCGGGTCAGTTTTTCGCCGGTTTGCTCATCGGACAAAGTGTAGTCGATACGCAGGCAAGTGTCGATTTCGACGATGGCCATATCGATGCGGATGGTTTGTCCGAACCGTGCGGGGCGTATGTATTTCAAGTCCATTTTGACGATGGGCCAGCCGAAGCCCCGCCTGCCCATTTCATCGTAGCCGTAGCCTATGCTTTCAAGGAAGGTGCAGCGTGCGACTTCGAGGTATTTGACGTAGTTGCCGTGCCAGACGATCTGCATCGGATCGACATCGAAAAACGGGACTCGGACGGTGTGGCTGTGGCGGCAGAAAATGTGTTTTTTGTTCATCGGGGATGGTGCTCCGTGTGCCAAAAGTCGTAAAAATTGAACCATTGCAGCGGGTTCAGACGGCATTCCTCTTCCAAGATGCGGGCGAAATGTTGTGCGGATTCTTGGATTTTTTGCGTGCGTTCCGCCCGCGTCCAATCCGATGTGTCGGTCATAGGGCGAAGTTTCAGGCGGTAGCGTCCGCCCTGTTTGATGCAAAACAGCGCGTTGACCTTGGTTTTCAGCAGCGATGCCAGAATCCACGCCCCTTGCGGGATTTCGGTACGGTGCTGCAAAAAATTGACGGTTACGGTTTTTTCGCCCCGGACGGGGATACGGTCGGCGGCGATTGCCAGCCATTCCCCTGCTTCAATGCGCCGGTTAAGCGTCATCATCAGCGATGCGTCCAAGTCGCTTACCTGTATCAGTTGGATTTTGTCCGCACCCGCCTGTTGCAGGGCTTCGTTGAACATTTGCGCGTGGCGGCTGTGTACGAGGACATTGAGTTTGAAATTCCGGTGGTGGGAAACCAGTGCGCGGCAGATTTCCGTATTGCCCAAGTGCGAACAGGCAAAAATCTGCCCGCGCCCGTTTTGATACATAGAGGAGGTCAGGTTGTCGGGATCTTCGATCATCAGGTCTTCGTAACGTATTTTGCGCTGCCATACGGCAAACCGGTCGCAAACGGCTTCGCCGAATGCCAAAAACTGCGCGAATATGCGGTTTTCAGACGGCATAGCGTCGGGAAAGGTATGCCGCAGGCGGTTTTGGTAGGTATGGAGGTTTTTCCGCGCCCGGGGCGAGGTCAGGTAAAAATACAGGACGACAAACCAAATACACGGTTTCATTAAAAAAGGGGGCAGATAACGGACAATTACCGCCGTCAGCTTGAGGAAGAGGCGGTTGCCGCGTTCGTTTTGTTCCGCCCAGTGCCGGGATGCGCCGTTCATCGGAATGCGCCTCTTAAGATGCGCCAACGCCATTTGAGCATACCGAAAAACAGCCGTGTGTGCATTTGGCTGATAAGGATGTTGTCGGCAAGGGCGCGGAAGTGGGAAATGCCGTCTGCGGCGTAACGGACGGGTGTGGGTATCCACACGGTTTTGATGCCGCGCCAATATAGCCGGATCAGGATTTCGATGTCGAAGTCCATACGGTTGCCGAGGTGTTCTTGGCGTATGACCGCCAGGGCGGGCGGCAACGGATAAAGGCGGAAGCCGCACATACCGTCTTTAATATCGGACGACCAGGTGTGGACCATATTCCAAAAGTCGGTAATTTTGCGCCCGTACAATCGGGATTTGGGCGCGTCGCCGCCGTATTGCGGCTGACCGCAGACGAGGGCTTCGGGATTGAGTTGCGCGGCACGGACGAACTTCGGCACATCGTCCAAACAATGCTGTCCGTCGGCATCGATTTGCAGGACGTGGCTGTATCCCAAATCCGCCGCCGCCTCGAAACCCGTGCGTACTGCCGCGCCTTTGCCGCCGTTGCTTGTGCGGCGGATGACGCGGATGCCGTCTGAAGCCAGATTTTCCAAAACGGGTATGCAGTCGGGGCGCGAGCAGTCGTCCACAATCAATACGTCCAAACCGTGGGCGCGCAGGCCGCGTGCGACCGCGCCGACGGTTGCCGGGTGGTTGTAATGGGGGATGAGGGCGAGGATGTTCATCGTATTTCCTTGGGCGGTGCTTTATGTGTCATCCTGTGTGTTGAAACATATCAAGGTAAGGCTGTAATCTTATTTGCCTTTGCGAAGGCGGTTCATCGTTCTTCCCCCGCGGCCGGGTCGGGGCTGTCCTGCGGCGTGTCGAATACCATCCTCCCCGAAGCGCAGACGGCATCCTGTTTTCGGATTTTAAACGACAGTTTGTTTTTGTCGGCATCGTATCCGAGTTCTACGGAAATGTCGTCATACGGACGGATAAACTGTTGGTATTTCAGGTTTTCGATACGGATAATGTTTTGCCTGCCGAAAGGGTGCAGTGCGGCGAGCCGGCGTATCCATTCCAATTCGATTGCGCCGGGGACGAGGGGGAAGGTGGAAAAATGCCCCCCGAAATAGGGTAAATCCGGCGGCACGCGGGTTTGATAGCGCAACCGGTTTTCTTCGGGCGGCAAGGTGTGCCATTGCGGGGCGGCGGGTTCTGCCAATGCCGTCTGAAAGTCCGCTGCGGTAATTTTCCCTTGTCCGTTGCGCGGCAGACGGTCTGTAAAACGCCAGTAGCGCGGAAGGGCGGCCGTGTCTTGCGTTTGGGCAAGGTGTCGTTTCAGTGCGGCGATGACGGCGGTGCGCCCCTGTTCCAGCCACGCCGTGATGCCTTCCGTATCGAGTGCCGTCCAGGCGGCAATGCGCCCGTGTTTCGGATGGGGGGCGCAATGTGTGTCGGCAATCCAAGGGTGTTTCAGTAATTCGTGTTCGATTTGGTTGAGCGAAATGCGTTTGTCTGCCAATTTGATTATCCTGTCCTGCCTGCCCAGCAGGGCAAAACCGTCTTCGTGTGTTTCGATGCAATCGGCAATGTATTGCACGCCGCCTGTCCACGGCGAAGAGATTTCCACCGATTTGCCGGTATTGCGGACGGAGACGTTAGGGAACGGTTGCCATAAGGTTTGTTTCCGGCGTGATGCAATGATGCCGGTTTCCGTACTGCCGTAAACTTCATAAGGGCGGACTGCATATTGTTCCAACAGGGTGGCAGTTTCCGGGGGGAGTTCCCCACCTGCGGAAACGATGCCGTCTATCCTTCCGTTTAACGCCGCCCAATCCCGATTTTCGCCGAAACGGTTGAGCAGGGCGGGGCTGGCAATCCAGACATTTTGATAATCGGACGGCACGTTCAGGCTTGCCGACAGTAGCAGTTCGGGATAGGCGTTTTGCCTGCGGATCATCGCCCACCCCATCAGCAGCGGAAGCGCGAAGCGGAAGGTCAGTCCGTACATATGTTGGGGGGATACGCTGCCGAGGACGGCGGTTTTGCCGCGTCCGAACGGGATTGCCGAAGCCAGCGTGCGGGCTTCCGATTCGATTTGTGCGGCGGTTTTGACGATTGTTTTGGCTTCCCCGCCGGAGCCTGATGTACGCAAATGCACTTCTGATTCGGGCGGGATGTCCAATGCTTGCGGTATGCGGCTTTCAGACGGCATACCGCCGCAAGGGGTTGGCATTTGCCAAACGCGGATGCCGTCTGAAACAATATCGGTGTCGGTCAGCAGGATTTGTGCGGATTTCGCCCAAGTCAGGTTTCCAGGCGCGGTATTCGGCAGCAGCAGGGCTTTGCCGCCGCTGTTCCAAACGGCAAGCAATGCGGCTGCGAACAGCGCGGCATCGTCAAACCACAATGCCGCCGAACGGATGTTGTTTTGCGTTAATTTTAACGACAGGGTATGTACCGTGCGTATAAAATCGGCGCGGGTCCACAATGGGTCTAGGGCAATCGGTGTGCCGTCGGAGGGATGGATGTCAAACATTCGGGTCATATATTCCAAATGGCAGAACGGAGGGTGTCGTGCCGGATAAAAAAGCAGTATTGCAGTGCCGCCTTGCCGATGCGTCGGCGGCTGCCGCCTATCGGGAATCCTGTCTGGACGATGCGGACAGGGCGCGCCTGCTGCGCGCGCCGGAATTGGCAGGGCGGACGGATTGGCGGGTCAGCCGCTTCCTGAAGCAGCAGGGCGGCAAGATATGTTCGCTTTCGCACAGCAAAGGGCGGGCGGCGGTTTTGGTCTGCGGCGGCGGCACGGTTTGCGGTGTCGATATTGAAACAATCCGTCCGCGCAATTTTCAGGCACTTGCCGAATGGGTCTGTTCTCCTGAAGAACGGGTTCTTTTGGCACGTTCCGGTTGGCGGGCAGAGGCTTTTTACCGCCTGTGGTGCATCAAGGAAGCACTGCTTAAAGCCTGCGGTTTGGGTTTTCCGCAAGATATGGCAAAAGTCGGTTATCGGACTGACGGTTCGGCAGTTTACGGTTTGCGTGCGGATGGTGGAACCGGTTGGCACGCCGTCAGCGCAATCTGGTGCGGCGACGCGGTTGTCGCCTGCGTGTGGCGCGGTGCTGCCGAATTGGCGTGGCAATATTGCGGAACGGAGTCTTATCGGGAGCTTGCACGGATCGAGCGCATAGGCGGCCGATAAACCCGGGAAGCGTCATTTTACCGTTGCCATACGGCAGCCTGACGTCAATGCCGCCTGTTTTATCTATCCTGCCAACGTTTGAACACCAGCGAAGTGTTCACGCCGCCGAAAGCGAAATTGTTGCTCATCACATAATCCGTTTCGATTTCGCGCCCGCCGCTTAAAATATAGTCCGCCTTGCCGCAGCGCGGATCGATGTCGTTCAAGTTCAGGGACGGGGCGAACCAGCCGCCGTTCATCATTTCAATCGAGAACCACGCCTCCAGCGCGCCGCACGCGCCGAGCGTGTGTCCCAAATAGCTTTTTTGCGAACTGATGGGCACAAATCCGAACACGGCTTCAGTCGCCAGCGTTTCGGCGATGTCGCCTTTTTCGGTTGCCGTGCCGTGCCCGTTCACATAGCCGATTTTGTCGGGCGTGATACCCGCGTCTTGCAGCGCGAGTTCCATACATTTCTGCATCGTGTCTTTTTGCGGCTGGGTAACGTGGCTGCCGTCGCTGTTTGCGCCGTAGCCGACGAGTTCGGCGTAAATTTTCGCACCGCGCCGTTTGGCGTGTTCCAACTCTTCCAGTACAAAAATCCCCGCGCCTTCTCCGATGACCAGACCGTCGCGGTTTACGTCGTATGGGCGCGGGGTTTTTTCCGGTTCGCCGTTGCGGCGGCTGGCGGCATAAAGCGAGTCGAAAACATACACTTCGGACGGGCAAAATTCTTCGCCGCCGCCCGCCAGCATCATATCGGTCAGCCCGTATTTGATGGCTTCGTAGGCATAACCTATGCCTTGGCTGCCGGACGAACACGCGCTCGATGTCGGGATGATGCGCCCTTTCAGCCCGAAAAAGATGCCGATATTGGCGGCGGTGGTGTGCGGCATCATACGCACATAGGTGTTGGCACTGAAGTTGCGCGACGTGCCGGTTAGCAACAATTCGCCCACATCGCCGATGTCTTTGGTGCTGCCGCTGGAAGAGCCGCAGGCAACGCCCATCCGTCCGTCGGTAATACTTTCGTCTCCGAGCAAACCGGCATCCGTCAAAGCCTGCTCCGCCGCATCGACGCACAAATACGACACGCGCCCCATACTTCTGAGCTGCTTGCGCGTCCAATGTTTCGGCGGTGCGTAATCCTCAATCGGCGCACCCAGTCGCGCTTCCAATTCGGGGAAACGTTCGTGCCAATCCATATATTTGACGGCGTTTTTTTCGGCTTTGAATGCTGCCTGTATGCTTTGCCAATCCCGGCCGAAGGCGGTAATGCCGCCTATGCCTGTTACTGCGACCCTTCTGGTATTCAACACAAACCTCCGTTCACCGCAATCACCTGGCGCGTGATGTACGCCGCTTTTTCATCCATCAGGAAACGCACCGCGTGCGCCACTTCTTCCGGCAGCCCCATACGCGCGGCGGGGACAGCCTTTAAGATTTCTTCGACGGGTACATTTTCATCGATAATATCGGTATCGATGAGACCCGGCGCGACACAGTTGACGGTGATTTTGCGTTTCGCCAGTTCGACCGCCAAGGCCTTTGCCGCGCCGATAATGCCCGCTTTTGACGCGCTGTAATTGACCTGCCCGCGGTTGCCGGTCAAACCGGATACCGATGCCATACACACAATCCGTCCGGCTTTGCGGCGGCGTATCATCGGCATAACCAGCGGATGCAATACATTGTAAAAACCGTCCAAATTAGTCCGCAGCACCACATCCCAATCGTTGTCTGAAAACGCGGGGAAGGCGTTGTCGCGCGTCAGTCCGGCGTTCAACACCACGCCGTAATACGCGCCGTTCGCTTCGATGTCGGCGGTCAGAATCTCGCGGCAGGCTGCGCGGTCGGACACGTCAAACTGCAACACGCGCGCATTTCTGCCCAAAGCGCGGATTTCTTCCGCCACGGCTTCGGCTTCGTCGCGGCGGCTGCGGCAGTGGACGGCGATATCAAAGCCGTCTTCCGCCAAACCGAGTGCAGCGGCTTTGCCTATGCCCCTGTTGGAGCCGGTAATCAGGACGGTTTCGGTCATCATTGTTCTCCGTATGTGTGTGCCTGTTCAGACGGCATTAAGTTGTTTTGACAGGGTGTTCGGGGCTGTACACGTTGAGTGAGGCGCGTGCCAAAATGCCGTCTGAAGGGAGTGTTCCGGACGAAGTTTCCGGCGCGTCTGTCCAACGCAGTTCGCAGTCGAACACGCCCATTCCCCCGGCATCTTGAATAGACATATGCGCCGTTGCCAGCAGATGTGTGCCGACAGGGACGGATTGGGCGAAGATTTCAAGTTTGCGCGTGCCGAGCAGGAAGCCGAGCCGAACCGGTTGCGCGTTTTTTCGGGCTTGGATACCGGCATACGCGCCGACAGCCTGTGCCATCAGTTCGATAAATGCCGTGTAGGGCAGTATGCCGCCGGCCAGCAGGATGTGGTCGGGTTTTATCTGCGCCCCTGCTTCGACAAAATCATCGCCGTATCGGGTAATACGGTCTATCAGAACCATACGCCCGCTGTGCGGCAGCAGGGAGGCGGTGTCGGTAATCGGGCATTCTGGCAGTGTGTCCATATATTGCGGCGGCAGGCTGGCAAATACGGGCATTATAATGATAAATGTAAATTCAGGCTAATTCTGGCGGTTTGCCGAGGGGCGGCGTTGTCGGAGAAAGGGGGTGGAGATGCGTTTGAATTTCGGCATTGTCAGGGGGATAGGCTTTGGTTAGAATGCGGCACAGTGTAAATTTTTGAAAGAAACTATGCCGCCGATTATTTGCCGGTTCCACTTCGACATCGCCGACTGGCGGGTTTCGGGCAGCAAAATGCGCGATATGGCGCAGTGGGCAAAATGGGCGGAATGTCCGGATTTTGCCGACGGTTTGCCCGATGTCAGGCCGGAATTGCCGTTCCTGCCCGCTATGCAGCGCCGCCGTTTGAGTAAGGCGGCGCGTTTGGTATGCGACGCGGCTTGGGACATTGCCTCCGCCTATCCCGGCAGTCCGGTAGTTTATGCCTCGCACGACGGGGAAATGGCGCGCAGTTTCGATTTGTGGTTGGAACTGTTGAAATCGCATACCGTGTCGCCGACTTCGTTCGGTTTGTCGGTGCACAATGCAACGGCGGGGCAATGGTCGATATTGCGTCAGGATATGAGCGAGCAGACGGCATTGGCCGTGTGTGCCGACGGTGTGGAAACGGCATTGGCGGAAGCGGCATCACTGTTGGAAGAGGGATGCGGGTCGGTTTTGGTTTTGGTGGCGGACGATCCGCTGCCGGAAGGATATGCCGTATCGGCAACGCGCGCACCGTTTGCTTATGCTTTGGCGATGGTTCTGACCAAAGGGACGCGTTACAGCCTGACTTTGTCTGCTTCGGACGATATGCCGTCTGAAGCCGGTATGCTGCCCGAGGCATATTGGAGCGGTTTGGAATGGGTGCGCTTTCTGCTGAACGGCAGTCGGGAATGCCGCCGGGTATATCGCAATCGTGAATGGCTGTGGCAGCGGAATGGATAAATTGGATCATTGCCGCCGTTTTGCGGCGACTTGGTTAGGATTTGTGATTTTCGGTGTCGGCGGCATTATGATGAAATTGGTTTTGCTGCCTTACACTTTGAACGGCACTTCAAGGTCTGTCGCCCGCCAATTGGCGGCGCGCCGGATTATCGGAACATCTTGGCGTTTGTTTGTCGCTTATCTGAAATGGTCGGGCGTGTTGGAGGTATCGTTCAAGGGTGTTGAAAAACTCAACCGCCCGGGACAGTTGATTTTGGCAAACCATCCGTCTTTGCTGGATGTGGTGCTGCTTGTCGGCCATGTGCCCGAAATGAACTGCATCGTGAAAAAAGATTTGCGGCACAATCCAGCAATGAGCAGCCAGATTAAAGGTGCGGGCTATATTCCGAACGAAGAGTCGGAAGCAATGCTGGAAACGGTAAAGGCGGTTTTTGACAGCGGGCAGAGCCTGCTGGTGTTCCCCGAAGGAACGAGGACGGGGTGGGACGGACGGGTAAAAATGCACCGAGGCGCGGTTTCTTTGGGGCTGCGCTATGCCGAAGTGATTACGCCCGTATGTATCAAAATGAATCCGCCCAATTTTAAAAAGGGGCAGCCGTGGTACCGCATCCCCCCGAAAAGGATACGGTATGAAATTACCGTCGGAGACGACATCCTCCCCCAAGACTGGCTCGCCGAGAAACCGTTGCCGATTGCGGCGCGGCGGCTGAATGAATATCTGCAGGACTATTTTACAAGGAAAACCATATGAACGACTTGGAAAACCAAATCAAGCAACTGATTATCGACAGTTTGGCTTTGGAGGATATAACCGCCGCCGACATCGGCAGCGAAGACGCGCTGTTCGGCGACGAAGGGCTGGGACTGGATTCCGTCGATGCGCTGGAATTGGGCTTGGCGGTGCAAAAACATTTCGGTTTCCGATTGGACGGCGAGCAGGAGAACTTGCGCGAACATTTTGCCAATGTCAAAACACTCGCCGCCTTTGTCAAAAGCCGCCAAGCATAAGGATGAAACATATGACCGAACAAGAAATCTACCGGTTGTTGAGCGATACCCTGACCGAGTTGTTTGAAATCGAACCGGAACGGATTACGCCCGATACCAATCTTTACGAAGATTTGGAAATCGACAGCATCGATGCCATCGACCTGATTGACCGCATCAAGCGCGAAACCGGCCGCAAGCTGCAGGCCGAAGATTTCCGCAATGTCCGCACCGTCAACGACGTGGTACAGGCGGTATTGAAGATTCAGGCCGGCTGACCGGGTATTTCTGATGATTTTTCAGACGGCATATTTTGATCGGATGCCGTCTGAAAACATTTGTGCGGATTCAAAATGAAACCCGGTTTTTTCGGACATATTTTTCTGACCGTATCCAGCATCGCCTATCCGGCTTTGTGGTATTACGGCAGGGAGGCGGGTTGGTTTGTCTGGCTGGCGGCGGCGATGTGCGGGTTGTGGCTGCTGCGCGCCCTGACTGCCAAATTGCCCCAACAGCGTTATACGGCTTTGTTTATTACACTGTTTTTTGCCGCAGTATTGGTGTTCGGGCGGCGCGATTCAATGTATTGGTATCCCGTCCTCGTTAATCTGATGATGTTGGCGGTGTTCGGCGGAAGCCTGTTTGCCGGGCAGACGGTGATTGAAAAACTTGCGCGGCTGCAACAGCCCGACCTGCCTGAAAAAGCCGTGCGCTATACCCGCCGGGTAACGCAGGTTTGGTGCGTGTTTTTTATAATCAACGGGACGCTTGCCGCTTTGTTGGCACGGTTGGGGCGATATGACTGGTGGGCGGTTTATACCGGCGTGATTGCCTATGTATTGATGGGGATGCTGTTTGCCGGCGAATGGCTTTACCGCAAACTCGTTTTGAAAGTCTGAAACCTTATGCACACTTGCGCTTCCTGCGGCGAAAACCACGAAGAAATGCCCGCAATCGGCTTTACCGCCCCCGACCCCTATAAGCAACTCAGTGAAGAAGAACGCATTGCTTATCAAGCGGAATGCGATTCTGATTTCTGCATCATCCGTTATCCCGACCAAACCGACCGCTTTATCCGCGCGGTGCTGCTTATTCCGATTATCGGTCATGAGGAAACGCTGGAATACGGCGTATGGGTATCCGTCAGCGAAAAGAGTTTTAACGACTATCAAAGCCGCTTTCACGACAATCCGGAAAACGTCGTTTATTTCGGCATGATCTGCAACCGGCTGCCCCCTTACGAAACCGACACCTTCGGTCTGCACTGCAATGTCGTTACCCGGTCTAATAACCAACGCCCCCTGCTGCAACTTCATCAAAGCGGCGGACATCCGCTGGTACGCGACTTTTATCACGGCATAGGATATGCCGAAGCACAGGCAAGGATAGGGGCGGTATCCGAATCGGATTGTTCAGGATAAAAGGACATAAAGGATGAATATGAAATACAAAGACCTGCGCGACTTCATCGCCATGCTCGAGCAGCAGGGCAAACTCAAGCGCATCGCGCATCCCGTTTCCCCACATTTGGAAATGACCGAAATCGCCGACCGCGTGCTGCGTGCCGAAGGGCCGGCGTTGCTGTTTGAAAACCCGATCAAGCCCGACGGTACGCGTTACGGTTATCCCGTGTTGGCAAACCTGTTCGGCACGCCCGAACGCGTGGCGATGGGTATGGGCGCGGACAGCGTGTCCAAACTGCGCGAAATCGGGCAGACGCTGGCGTATCTGAAAGAACCCGAACCGCCCAAAGGCATCAAAGACGCGTTTTCCAAACTGCCGCTGTTGAAAGACATTTGGAGCATGACACCGAACGTGGTGAAAAACGCGCCGTGTCAGGAAATCGTATGGGAAGGCGAGGATGTTGATTTGTATAAACTTCCGATTCAACATTGCTGGCCGGAAGACGTTGCGCCGCTGTTAACGTGGGGCTTGACCGTCACGCGCGGGCCGTATAAAAAACGCCAAAATTTAGGCATTTACCGCCAGCAGTTGATTGCGAAAAACAAACTGATTATGCGCTGGCTGTCGCATCGCGGCGGCGCGTTGGATTATCAGGAATTCCGCAAACTTAATCCCGATACGCCGTATCCCGTCGCCGTCATACTCGGCTGCGACCCTGCCACCATTTTGGGCGCGGTAACGCCTGTTCCCGATACCTTGAGCGAATACCAGTTTGCCGGACTGCTGCGCGGTTCGCGGACGGAGCTGGTGAAATGTATCGGCAACGATTTGCAAGTGCCTGCACGCGCCGAAATCGTATTGGAAGGCGTGATTCATCTGAACGAAACCGCGTTGGAAGGCCCATACGGCGACCACACGGGCTATTACAACGAGCAGGATTATTTCCCTGTGTTCACGGTCGAACGCATCACCATGCGCGAAAACCCGATTTACCATTCGACCTACACGGGCAAACCGCCCGATGAGCCCGCCGTTTTAGGCGTGGCGTTGAACGAAGTGTTCGTACCGCTTTTGCAAAAGCAGTTCCCCGAAATCACCGATTTCTACCTGCCGCCCGAAGGCTGCTCCTACCGCATGGCGGTGGTGAGCATGAAAAAACAGTACGCCGGACATGCTAAGCGCGTGATGATGGGCTGCTGGTCGTTCCTGCGCCAGTTTATGTATACCAAATTCATCATCGTGGTCGATGACGATGTGAACGTGCGCGACTGGAAAGAAGTCATTTGGGCGGTAACCACGCGCATGGACCCCGTGCGCGACACCGTTTTGATGGAAAACACGCCCATCGACTATCTCGACTTCGCCAGCCCGGTCAGCGGACTCGGCGGCAAAATGGGTTTGGATGCGACCAACAAATGGCTGGGCGAAACCGACCGCGAATGGGGACGGGTCATCCAAAAAGACCCTGCGGTTACGGCTAAGATTGATGGGATTTGGGGGGAATTGGGTTTGTAGGTTTTACGGCAATGCCGTCTGAAGCGCGGGGCGTTTCAGACGGCATTTTTGTACGCAGGGTATTTACGGTTCTTTAGGTTTGAGCCACTGCCATTGTTCCAGCAGGGTGTCTTCGAGGATTTTCTGTTTCTCTTTGCGCGAATTGATGCCGCCGGTCAGCCTGCCGTAATCGACGGTAATGGACGGTTTGTCCACCGTACCGGTGATTTTCAGGGGAATCGGTTTGTTTTTCGGACGGACGGCGTTGCGGATAAGGATGTCTTCAGACAATTCCTGCGTATCCAGATTGGTATAGCCGTTGCCGGTAACGTAGAGGCTGTCGGAGAAGAGTTCGGTATCGATGTGGCGGCTGATGCCGTCTGAAATTTCACTGTTGAGCGTGAGGCGGTGGAAGGGCGTGCTGCCCGAGATTTTTCCGGAAAGGCCGTTTTTTAAAATACTGTCCATATCGATGCCGTGCCACGCGCCGTTGGAAATATTCAGCGACAGGCTGCCCTGAAGCGAGCGGATAAGCTCTTTTCGGGTTTCGCCGCCCGCGGTCAGGTCGATGGCCGCATCGCCGTTGCCGCTGAAGCTGTGGAAGCCGAACAGGTCTTGCAGCAGCGGTTGGATTTGGATGTTGCTTGCATTCTGCTGCAGGCGGTAAGTGGCGGGACGGGTGTTGGCGATGCTGATGCCGCCTTCGGTATGCCCGCCGTAAAGCCCCGCTTTGAAACGGCTGAGCGCGATATGGTCTTTGTCGGCGTGGAGGTAGGTTTCCATATCGTCCAGTTGCAGGCCGGGAAGTTGGACCTTGCCGATTTTCAGGTGCGCCTCGATGTTGCCGGACAGCCTGCCGAGGATGTCGGGGAATATTTTGCCGTTTTGTTGCCGAAAGTCGTCAAGATAGGGGGCAAGGTTCAATTTTTGCAGCGCGGCGGCAGCTTCCAGGCGCGGTGTGCCTTCCTGTGTGTATTTGAATTTTGCGGCAACGGTTTGGCGGTCGAACGAGCCCTTGAGTTCGGCTTGCCACTGATGAAGGTTTTTTATGGACAGCGAACCGTCGAGCCGGCTGATGAAACGGGGTTGCGGCAGGCGGTTGACGGTATCCTGAAGGGTCGATATATGCAGGCGCAGGGCTTCCAGCCCGTTGTCCCGGCTCCAAACCAACGGCGAGCCGAGGGAAAAATTGGTTTGAAGGCGGGGTGTTTTGACGTTGCCGGAGATTTCGGCGTTGCCGATGTTGCCGATACCGGGGTGAAGGTCGGCCTTATCGAGTTTGAACGATCCGCCCCATTGGGAATTTTCGCCGGCGGCGGTAAATGTGCCGTTGGCGGTTTCCATTTTGATGCCGTTATTCCTGAGTGCCAGCGTAGGGATTCGGGCGGTCAGGTGGAGGTTGCGGAAGGCGGTGTCTGCACGCAGGGCGAGGTCGGCGGCATCCGCACCGCCGGCATTGAAGCGGATCGTGGGGCTGCCGGTGGTGGAAACGGCAATGCGGTGTCCGTTTAGGGCGGTTTCGGCTTCAAAATGGAACGGCGAGATTTCGGGCGGACTGATGCCGTCTGAAAGGAACAGCCCCCTGCTTTTCCAGGGGACGGACAGTTTTCCCCAAACCAGTATGCCCGAACTTTCAAACTGCTGCCCCGCCGAATCGGGGGATTTCAGGTTGAGGCTGACTTCCTTCAGGGTAAGCCGCTCTTGCGGCAAGCCGAGGCGGACGGTGCTGTTTTCGACGATGATGCGGTTGACCGAGGCTTGGCGTTTTTGGCTGTCGATCAGGTCTTGGATGTTCCAAACGCCTTTCCCGTCGCGCGTCAGGGCAAGTTCCGCACCTGAAACCACCCATTTTTCAATCTGTATCCGATCCGACCACAGATTTTTCCAGCTCAAACCGATTTTGGTTTCCTTGACGGAAACGGCGGTCCGGCCGCTGCCGGGTTCGGTAATGGTCAGGTTTTTCAGGATGACGGTCGGCCGTGGCAGAAGCCTGCGCCGTATATCCGCATCAAACGAGATTTTCCGGTGCGTATGGGCAATGCTTTGTTGGAGGCGGCTGCGGATGTTTTCGGGCGTGAAGGTGCGATAGACGGAAGCGTGCAGTCCGATTGCCGCCAAAAGCAGTATCGTCAGCACGGCTGCCGCATATTTCAGACGGTATTTGTGGAAAACCGATAATAAATCCATAGCCCGAACAATCTGTAAAACACGCCGCAGTATAACACGGCTTGCGGCAATCCTATTTTATGCGGACGGATTATCTCGTATAAAGGGGCGTTGCCGCGTTTGCAGGGACATATTTCATACGGCGGCGGATTGGGCGGGAGGCTTTTTTGAAATGCCGATGCCGTCTGAAACGGACAAGTTTTGTTCGGACGGCATATAATTTGTTTTTTTATTCCGGAGGCACGGATATGGTCGGATGCGTTTGGCAGGCAGGACGGTTTGAAATCGGTTTGGACAAGCCGAAAATTATGGGCATCGTGAATCTCACGCCCGATTCTTTTTCCGACGGCGGCGCGTATTCGCAAAACGCCAAAACCGCTTTGGCGCACGCCGAACGGCTTTTGAAAGAGGGTGCGGACATCCTCGACATCGGCGGCGAGTCGACGCGGCCGGGCGCGGATTTTGTTCCGCCCGAAGAAGAATGGGCGCGGGTTGCGCCCGTGTTGGCGGAAGTGGCGGGGTGGGGCGTTCCCGTCAGTTTGGACACGCGCCGCACGGCGGTTATGGAAAAAGCGTTGACACTCGGCGGTGTCGATATGATTAACGATGTGGCGGCGTTGACCGACGAAGGTGCGGTCGAATTGCTGGCGCGCCGGACGGACACGGGCATTTGCCTGATGCATATGCGGGGTTTGCCGGAAAATATGCAGATTGATCCGAAATATCAAGATGTTGTCGGCGAAGTGGCGCAGTATTTGAAAGCGCGGGCGGCGGAATGTGTCGCGGCAGGTATCGCACCGCACCGCATCGCGCTCGATCCGGGTTTCGGCTTCGGCAAAACCCTGCAACACAATATCGCGCTGATGCAGCATTTGCCCGAATTGATGGCGGAAACCGGCTTTCCGCTGCTGATCGGCGTGTCGCGCAAACGTATGATAGGCGAGCTGACCGGCGAGGCAGACGCGGCGGCGCGCGTACACGGCAGCGTGGCGGCGGCGCTGGCTTCCGTGGTACGCGGCGCGCAAATTGTGCGCGTGCACGATGTGAAGGCGACGGCGGATGCGTTGAAGGTGTGGGAAGCGTTGGGCGTGAATCGGCAAACGGCGGTTTTTGCGCCGAATGCCGTCTGAACGGCCGGGAGGCTTCAGACGGCATAGCCGGCCGGCACGCAGCGGCGAAAATTGCCTTATAATCGCGTACAGTCAGTTGATGTTTTCAGGGTTTGTATTTTTACGGAGCAAGTGATGGCAAAAAAATATTTCGGCACGGACGGCGTGCGAGGCGAAGTCGGTCAGTTTCCGATTACGCCCGATTTTGTATTGAAACTCGGCTATGCGGCGGGTCAGGTTTTGGTTCAGCACGACGGCGGGCAAAAGCCGACCGTTTTAATCGGCAAGGATACGCGTATTTCCGGTTATATGCTGGAGGCCGCTTTGGTGGCGGGCTTTACGGCGGCGGGCGCGGACGTGGTTCAGACCGGTCCGCTGCCCACGCCCGGCGTGGCTTATCTGACCCGCGCGCTGCGCCTGTCCGCCGGCGTGATGATTTCCGCGTCGCACAACGCCTATTCCGACAACGGCATCAAATTCTTCGCCGAGGGCGGCGTGAAACTTTCCGATGAAATCGAGTTGGAAATCGAAGCCAAAATCGACGAGGAAATGAAAACACAGCCGTCCGCCCGCCTCGGACGCGCACGCCGCATCAACGGTGCGGACGACCGCTATATCGAATTTTGCAAATCCACCTTCCCCACGCATTCCGACCTGCGCGGGCTGAAGCTGGTCGTCGATACCGCCAACGGCGCGGCTTACAGCGTCGCACCCAAAGTGTTTCACGAACTGGGCGCGCAGGTCGTCAGCATCGGCGACGGGCCCGACGGCTACAATATCAATGAAAAATGCGGCGCAACCCATACCAAAACCCTCCAAGCCGCCGTGCTGCAAAACGAAGCCGACTACGGCATCGCCTTGGACGGCGACGGCGACCGCCTGATGATGGTCGATAAAAACGGGCAGGTTTACGACGGCGACAGCCTGATTTACGTCATCGCCAAAGCCCGCGCGCACGAAGGCGTGGAAATCGGCGGCGTGGTCGGCACGGTGATGACCAATATGGCGATGGAAAACGCATTGAAGGCGCGCGGCGTGGATTTCTGCCGCGCCAAAGTCGGCGACCGCTATGTGTTGGAACAATTAAACCGTCGCGGCTGGCTCGTCGGCGGCGAAGCCAGCGGGCATATCCTGTGTATGGACAAACACAATACCGGCGACGGCATCATCTCCGCGCTGCAAGTCTTGGCGGCACTGCAAACGCTGAACCAAGACCTCGCCTCCGTCTGCGCCGATTGGCAGCCGTATCCACAAACGATGATTAATGTCCGTATCGGCAAAGGGCAAAACTGGCAGGAAGCCTCAAAAACCGTGTTGGCGGAAGTGGAAAAAGAACTCGAAGGCAAAGGAAGGGTGGTGTTGCGCGCTTCGGGAACCGAACCGGTCGTGCGCGTGATGGTGGAGGCGCGGCAGGCGGATTGGGCGCGCGAAGGGGCGGAACGTATCGCCGCCGCCATCGGCGGCATTAACGGGAATACTCGATGACAATTTATCGAAAAAATTACATTAAAAACAATCAATATGGGTAAGGGTGTAAAAAAATATGGCAAAATCTATGAAATCTCACTCCCGAGTGGGAAATTTACTTATGTATGTAGGGTAATGCAATACGAGTTTGGTATTTTTGATTATCTCTCGGAAAATGCAGCTAATATGGATGAGCTTCTTTCTGTTGGGTTTAAGACTTATAAAGCCTGTATAGAAACAGCCATAAGAAAGAAGATTTGGAAACTGATAGGGCAAGTTGATTTAGAGAAAGAAAATATAATATATCCAGATTTAGCGATTTTCTTATCATACAATAAAGAACTTTTTATTAGACAATCAAGAGTTATGAGAAACGGAAATCCTTTGGTAGTTTCTCAAAAAGATTATATAGACTTACTAAAGCGAGGGTATATATATGGTTTCTTTGACGATTACAAAATCTTTGAACTCTGGCTGTCTAGTAATGTGGAAAATTATCCAGAAAGTGAAGGCATATTTCCTTTGCCATCTCAGTATTTATAGAGGGAATGACCTATCTCACTGATAAATGAAACGATTGTAGGCAAAATCAGGCAAAACCGTTTTCAGAACCGGGCGGTTTTCTGTTTAAATGCCGTCTGAACGGGCGGCGGGCGCGCGAATCTGCCCCCTGCCGCTTTCAGACGGCATAATCTTTGATAGAATGCCGTTTCGCGCAGAAAATGTTTCGGCTTGTTCTGACTTTTTATCCCCCGACAATGGAATATCCGCTATGTTTGCCCTTTTGGAAGCCTTTTTTGTCGAATATGGCTACGCGGCCGTGTTTTTCGTTTTGGTCATCTGCGGTTTCGGCGTGCCGATTCCCGAGGATTTGACCTTGGTAACAGGCGGCGTGATTTCGGGTATGGGTTATACCAATCCGCATATTATGTTTGCAGTCGGTATGCTCGGCGTATTGGTCGGGGACGGCGTGATGTTTGCCGCCGGACGGATTTGGGGGCAGAAAATCCTGAGGTTCAAACCGATTGCGCGCATTATGACGCCGAAACGTTATGAGCAGGTTCAGGAAAAATTCGACAAATACGGCAACTGGGTCTTATTTGTCGCCCGTTTCCTGCCCGGCTTGAGAACGGCCGTATTTGTTACAGCCGGTATCAGCCGCAAGGTTTCATACTTGCGTTTTATCATTATGGATGGACTGGCCGCGCTGATTTCCGTCCCTATTTGGATTTATCTGGGTGAGTACGGTGCGCACAACATTGATTGGCTGATGGCGAAAATGCACAGCCTGCAATCGGGTATTTTTGTTATTTTGGGTATAGGTGCGGCCGTTGTTGCTTGGATTTGGTGGAAAAAACGCCAACGTATCCGGTTTTACCGCAGTAAATTGAAAGAAAAGCGGGCGCAACGCAAAGCCGCCAAGGCAGCCAAAAAAGCCGCGCGGAACAGGCAATAAGGCGGACGGCCCGAAAGGCTGCCGGTATTCGGCGGCTGCCGCGCCTGTCCGGGTTTGCCGGTTTTCAAATGCAAATCGTCGGGAGGGCGGAATGTCGGCAGCCCCGGTACTTTCCCATTCCGATGCCGTCTGAAAGCCGCTTCCGCCGCCAAATTGCCGGACGGTGCGAAATATAGTTAAATAAGCCGCATCATTAATGTTCAGACGGTACGACAACGCTATGAAACAAAAAATCTTCGTCCTCTACACGGGCGGCACGATAGGTATGACCCAAAGCAGCGAAGGCCTGCGCCCCGATACCGCGCTGGCCAGCCAAGCCCTTTCTCCCTTTTCAGACGGCCTTGATTTCGAGTGGCACGTCTGCAATCCCTTGATTGATTCCTCCTCCGTCACGCTGCAACACTGGCGCGACTGGCAGGACATCATCGCCGCCAAACTGCCTTCCTGCGACGGCATCCTGATACTGCACGGCACGGACACGCTCGCCTATACCGCCAATCTGTTTGCGCTCGCCCTGCAAGGTTTGGACAAACCGATCGTCCTGACCGGTTCGCAATGGCCTTACGCCGCCGAAAACAGCGATGCCCCGCGCAACCTCTCCACCGCCGTCGCCGCCTTCAGCCTCAAGCTCAAACAAACCGTTATCGCTTTTGACGGCAAACTGTATCCCGCCGTCGGCAGCAGCAAAGTCAGCACCGAAACCGCCGCAGGCTTCGACAATCCGCATTTCGGCGCACTTGCCGAATGGAACGAAACCCGGGGTTGGCACAATATCCGCATCCCGAATCAAGATGCGGCTGATGTTTCAGACGGCCTCAAAATCCGTTATCCCGATCTGCAGGCAAAAATTGCCGTCCGCACGCTTATCCCCGGCTTTGCCGTCCAAGAACTTGCGGACAGACTCGGACAGCTTCCCGCCCAAGCCCTTATCCTGCAAAGCTACGGACACGGCAACACACCCGCAGACGAAGGCTTTATCCGCGCCGTCCGAGACTTCACGCGGCAGGGAAAATTGTTGCTCAACATCAGCCAAGTCCGACAAGGCAGAACTGCCGCCGTGTACGCGCAAGGCAACGCGTTCCGCAACTCGGGCATCATCAACGGCGGCAAATGCAGCCTTGAAACCGCCACCGCGCTGATGACCTTTGCCGTATCGCAAGGCTGGGGCGCGGAAGATGTAGAAAAAGAATTGGTAAGGCTGAAGTTGGTGTGAAACCGGAATGAACTTCACCGACACCCATTGCCACCTCGCCGATCCCGCCTTGCGCGAAAACCTGCCGCACATACTGACCTCCGCGCGGAAAGCCGGGGTGAAGCGGTTTATCGTTCCCGCGACCCGGCCGCAGGATTGGCAGGACGTGGCGGATTTGGCGGAAATGCCGTCCGAACACGGCATCCGGGTTGCCTTCGGTATCCATCCTTGGTTTTCAGACGGCATTGCGGAACAAGATTTTGCCGGTTTGGAAGCCGTATTGGCGCGTTATCCCGGCGCGTGGGTCGGCGAAATCGGCTTGGATTTTTACGACAAAACCCAAACGCCGCAGCAGCGCGAACGGCAAATCCAAGTCTTCAGCCGCCAGCTTGAAATCGCGCAAACCCTGCGCCGCCGCGTGATTATCCACAATCTCAAAGCCGCCGCCGACATCGCCGCCGCCGTCAAACAAATGGGCTTTACCCGGGGCGGCATCGTCCACGCCTTTTCCGGCAGCGCGGAAGAAGCACGCGTGTTGACGAAACTGGGTTTCAAAATCGGCATCGGTTCGCTGTTGCTCAACCCGAACGCCCGCAAAATACGCGAAACCCTCAAAACCTTGAATGACACCGATTTCGTTTTGGAAACCGACAGCCCGTTTATGCTGAAAAAAGAGATTAATACGCCTGCCAATATTCCGCCGATTGCCGGGATTGTTGCGGAAATACGCAGTACAAGCGTAGCGGAAATTGCCGCCGCAACGGAGGCGAACGTTGATATTTTGGAGAATCCGCCTGCTTGAGGCTTGAAAAACCGATTATAATAAATGCGTTTTGATGCCGTCTGAACTTCAGGCGGCGTTTGTTATGGAAGAATTATGAAGCCGTCTATCTTAGAAAAACTGCAACAACTCGGCGACCGGTTGGAAGAAGTCACCCACCTGCTCGGACAGCCCGAAGCCACGTCCGATATAGACAACTACCGCAAACTCACGCGCGAACACGCCGAACTGACCCCTATCGTCGAAGTGTTCCAACATTACCGGCGGGCGCAAAGCGACTTGGCGGATGCCGAAGAAATGCTGTCCGACCCCGAAATGAAAGACTTTGCCGCCGAAGAAATCGAGGCGGCAAAAGCCAAAATCGGCGAACTCGATACCGAATTGCAAAAACTGCTGCTGCCCAAAGATGCCGACGACGACAAAAACATCTTTATCGAGGTGCGCGCCGGAACGGGCGGCGACGAAGCCGCGCTGTTTGCCGGCGATTTGCTGCGTATGTACAGCCGCTACGCCGAGCGCAACCGCTGGCAGGTCGAAATCGTTTCCGCCAACGAAAGCGAGTTGGGCGGCTATAAAGAAGTCATCGCACGTATTGTCGGACTCGGGGCATACAGCCGCCTAAAATTTGAATCGGGCGGCCACCGCGTGCAACGCGTCCCCGCCACCGAAAGCCAAGGCCGCATCCACACCTCCGCCTGCACAGTCGCCGTGATGCCCGAAGCGGACGAACTGGAAGACATCGAACTGAACCCCGCCGACCTGCGCATCGATACCTTCCGCGCATCCGGCGCGGGCGGTCAGCACATCAACAAAACCGATTCCGCCGTCCGTATCACCCACCTGCCCACCGGTATGGTGGTCGAATGCCAAGACGGTCGCAGCCAACACGCCAACAAAGCGCAGGCGATGAAAGTCCTCGCCGCCCGCTTAAACGACGCACAAAAACGCGAAGCCCAAGCCAAAGAAGCCGCCGAACGCAAATCCCTGATCGGCAGCGGCGACCGCAGCGAACGCATCCGCACTTACAACTATCCCCAAGGCAGGGTAACAGACCACCGCATCAACCTCACCCTGCACAAGCTGGATTTTGTGATGGACGGTGACTTGGAAGAAATCACCGATGCCCTGATTGCCGAACATCAGGCCGAGCTTTTGGCGGCAATGGGCGATTGAGTTTTGTGTCCGGATAAAAAAATCGGTGTTTGAACAAGGGGCGGTTTTGCCTGTTTGCAAGAGTAAGACGGTTTCATTTGTTCGGATGGCGGGCGGTTTTGCCGGATAAAAAGAAATTTTTAAAACAAAACCGTATCTTTAATGGCTCTGTTGCAAGTGTAACAATCTCCACACCCCGCATCATTTGCATGATGCGGGATATTTTTTAAGGAAATTTTATGGAGTTTTTTTTAGCGGTTTGGCATTCAATATTTGATTTCATAACTGGTCTATTTATATTTAAACCATGGGAAGAAGATACGGCAGAAAATAAAATAAAAAGTTTAGCTTTACTTTTCTTTCTGACAATTTGCGGCTTTATTTTTTATATTTC
Organism: Neisseria lactamica NS19; assembly: GCA_000193795.2. Lineage (GTDB taxonomy): Bacteria > Pseudomonadota > Gammaproteobacteria > Burkholderiales > Neisseriaceae > Neisseria > Neisseria lactamica_A. The sequence goes on from AEPI01000044.1 coordinate 56,210, forward strand.
AGTCTTTTAAGGCAAAGCACATAAAAAACATGAAAATAATGAAAAATCAATAGCAAAACCGGCGGCATATGGCGGACAGTCTGAAAAATGCCGTCTGAAAAAGAAATGCTTTTTCAGACGGCATTTTTCCGCCGATCGGATGATAAGCGGAAGGGATGCGCCCGCATATTCCCGGCTTTTTTGTTCGGAAATAAGGAAAAAAGGGATTTGAATGTGCGCCCTTTTTCGGAAACATAAGGTGCAAACGGCGTTCGGACGGCATTTTGACGTGCCGGGCGGTCGGGCAGGGCGCGCCTGCGGCGCAAAACCGCGAAAACAAGCCGCCGGCTCTGCCCGAATCCAGTGTATGATGCCGTTTTCGACAACGGACAAGGGATAGGAATCCGGATGAAGATTGCGATTTACGGTACGAAAAGCTATGACCGCGAACATTTTGCCCGCGCCAACCGGCATTTCGGCTTCGAGCTGGAGTTTTTTGATTTTATGCTGGATGTAAAAACGGCGAAAATGGCGGAAGGTGCGGAAGCGGTCTGTATTTTTGTGAACGACGACGGCGGCCGGCCCGTGTTGGAACGACTGGCAAAAATCGGGGTAAAGGCGGTCGCCCTGCGTTGCGCGGGGTTTAACAATGTCGATTTGGAAGCGGCAGGAGAATTGGGTCTGAAAGTCGTGCGCGTTCCCGCCTATTCGCCCGAATCGGTTGCAGAACATACCGTGGGGCTGATGCTGACCTTGAACCGCCGCATCCACAAAGCCTACCAGCGTACCCGCGATGCCAATTTTTCTTTGGAGGGGCTGACCGGTTTCAATATGTACGGCAAAACGGCGGGCGTTATCGGCACGGGGAAAATCGGTATCACAACGATGCGGATTTTAAAGGGTTTCGGTATGAACCTGCTGGCTTACGATCCGTTTTGCAATCCCGAAGTGGAAAAACTCGGCGGCAAATATGCGGATTTGGACGAGCTGTATGCCCGATCGGACATCATCACGCTGCACTGCCCCGCCACGCCAGAAAACCATTATATGCTGAACGAGGCGGCGTTTGCCAAGATGAAGGACGGCGTGATGATCATCAACACCAGCCGGGGCGGGCTGATTGACAGCGCCGCCGCCATCGAGGCGTTGAAACGTCGGAAAATCGGCGCATTGGGTATGGATGTGTATGAAAACGAACGAGAATTGTTTTTTGAAGACAAATCCAACGACGTGATTACCGACGACGTGTTCCGCCGTCTGTCGTCCTGCCACAATGTGCTGTTTACCGGCCATCAGGCCTTTTTGACGGAGGAGGCGCTCGGCAATATTTCGGAAGTAACCCTGTCCAATATCCGCGAGGTCTTGCAGACCGGCGGTTGCGGCAATTCGGTTTGCGCCGGCGGCTGAAGTGTTTTTGAAGTCCGACGCGTTTTTATAACAGCCGGTCAGCCTGTCCGTATTTTAAGGATTGCCGATTTGCTTGTGCGGGATGCGGAATACCGCCTCGGGGTTTAAAGGAAATGCCGTCTGAAAGGCTTTCAGACGGCATTTGGTGTTTCCGGGGACGGCGGGCTATTTCGCTTCCAATTTGGCAACACCGCCCATATAAGGCTGCAAGGCGGCGGGAATATTGATGCTGCCGTCGGCGTTTTGATGGTTTTCCAATACGGCGACCAAGGTTCTGCCGACCGCCAAACCGGAGCCGTTCAAGGTATGCACCAAGCGGTTTTTGCCGTTTTCGTCTTTGAAACGCGCCTTCATCCGGCGTGCTTGGAAATCTTCGCAGTTGGAGCAGCTAGAGATTTCGCGGTAGGTGTTTTGCGCCGGCACCCAAACTTCCAAGTCATACGTTTTTGCCGCACCGAAGCCCATATCGCCGGTGCACAGGGTAATCACGCGGTAGGGCAGTTCCAAGGCTTTCAGGATGTTTTCGGCGTGTCCGACCATTTCCTCCAGAGCTTCGTATGATTTTTCAGGATGGACGATTTGCACCATTTCCACTTTGTCGAACTGGTGTTGGCGGATCAGGCCGCGCACGTCTTTGCCGTACGCTCCCGCCTCGCTGCGGAAACAGGGCGAGTGCGCCGTCAGCTTCAACGGCAGTTGTTCGGACGGGATAATGCTGCCGGCAACGGTATTGGTCAGCGTTACTTCGGCGGTGGGAATCAGGTATTGCGCGGTTTTGCTTTCGTCGCCGCCGCGTGTAACGTGAAACAGGTCTTCGCCGAATTTGGGCAGCTGCCCCGTGCCGTAGAGCGTGCCGCCGTTTACGATATAGGGCGTGTAATGCTCGGTGTAGCCGTGTTCCAGCGTGTGCGTGTCGAGCATAAACTGCGCCAGCGCGCGGTGCAGGCGGGCGATTTGTCCGCGCATCACGGTAAAGCGCGCGCCGGAAAGTTTCGCGCCGCCTTCAAAATCCAAGCCCAAGGGTTCGCCCAAATCGACATGGTCTTTGATTTCAAAGTAAAACTTGCGCGGCGTGCCGATCCTGCGGACTTCGACATTTTCGGTTTCGTCTTTACCGGCGGGTACGCTTTCGTGCGGCAGGTTGGGAATGCCCGACAACCAAGCGTCCAATTCTTTTTGAACGGCATCCAAATCGGCGGCTGCCTGCTCCAAATCGGTTTTGATTCGGGCGACTTGATCCATGGCTGCCTGCGCTTCTTCGTGTCTGCCCTGACCTTTCAGTGCGCCGATTTGTTTGGAAAGGCTGTTGCGCGAGGCCTGCAACTCTTCGGTTTTGATTTGAACGGCTTTGCGTTGTTCTTCCAAGGTATTGAAACGCGCGGCATCAAACTCGTAACCGCGCGCCGCCAAGCGTTCGGCAACGGCTGCGGTGTTGCTGCGGAGCAATTGGATGTCTAACATTGTCTGAATCCCGAATAATTTGAAATGCGTCATTGTAAACCAAATTCCAGATATTTTCCCGAGTCCTTCCCGGTTTTGACACGCGTGCCGCCGCGCCGCCCGATTTGGCAAACACGCCCGATTTGTGGGAAAATCGCACGATTGAACTTAACGGAGGGCGACACCGTGTTGGACAGGGAAGGCTATCGCCCCAATGTCGGTATCATCTTAATCAACAACCGAAACGAAGTCTTTTGGGGCAAGCGCGTGCGCGAACATTCCTGGCAGTTTCCGCAAGGCGGCATCAAGCCGGGCGAAAGCCCCGAAACCGCGATGTACCGCGAGTTATACGAGGAAGTCGGACTTCTGCCGCAACACGTCAAAATCGTCGGGCGGACGCGCGACTGGCTGCGTTACGACGTGCCGAACAACTGGGTGCGCCGCGAATGGCGCGGCTCTTATCGCGGGCAGAAGCAGATTTGGTATCTCCTGCGCCTGACCGGCCGGGATTGCGATGTCAACCTGCGCGCCACCCGCCACCCCGAATTTGACGGCTGGCGTTGGCATCAATATTGGGCGCCCGTTGACGAAGTGATTGATTTCAAACGCGACGTTTACTTGGGGGCATTGAAAGAACTCTCCACCCGCTTCCTGCGCGGTATGGAAAGTTATGAAGACTTTGCCGCCCGCCAACCTTCCGACAACCGCTAAAACAACGGAACGCAACGCTTTCAGGCCGTCTGAAAGCGTTGTTTTTCTTACTTTCAGATTATTCCTATGGCTAAAAACAACCAATACAGCGAATCCAGCATCACCGTTCTCAAAGGCTTGGAGCCGGTCAAAGAACGTCCCGGTATGTACACCCGCACCGACAGCCCGACACACATCTGCCAAGAAGTCATCGACAACGCGGCGGACGAGGCGTTGGGCGGTTTCGCGACTGCAATCGACGTGCAAATTCATGAAGACGGTTCGCTTTCCGTGCACGACAATGGGCGCGGCATTCCCGTCGGTCTGCACCCTGAAGAAGGCGTACCCGTGGTCGAACTCGTGTTTACCCGTCTGCACGCGGGCGGCAAGTTCAACAAAAAAGACGGCGGCAGCGCGTATGCCTTTTCAGGCGGCCTGCACGGCGTGGGCGTGTCCGTCACCAACGCCCTTTCCACCCGCCTTGAAGTAACGGTCAAACGCGAAGGCAAAATCCACCGCATCGTGTTTGCCGGCGGCGACGTGGTCGAACCGTTGGCACAAGTGGGCAAATGCGCCGTCAAAGACAGCGGTACAGAAGTGCGCGTTTGGCCGGACGGTAAATATTTTGAAAGCCCGAATTACAGCATTCCCGAACTCGAACGCCTGCTGCGCGCCAAAGCCGTGCTGCTGCCGGGCGTGCGCGTTTCCCTGACCCGTCCGGTCAAAGGCGAAGACGAAGCACACACCCAAACTTGGCACTACCCCGACGGTCTGAAAAGCTATCTGACCGACCTGATTGCCGACGCGCAAGAAGCCGTGCCGCTGTTTTCCTGCGAAAACTACATTTCAGACGACCACAACGGCGATTTCAGCATCGGCGAAGGCGCCGCATTTGCCCTGACTTGGCTGGAAGAAGGTTCGTGCGCCAATGAAAGCTACGTCAACCTCATCCCCACCCCGCTGGGCGGCACGCACGAAGCGGGCTTGAAACAAGCCGTGTTCAACGCCGTCAATAACTTCATCAATCTGCACAACCTCCTACCGCGCGGCGTGAAAGTGCAAAGTGATGATGTGTTCGGCAAAACCGCCTTCGTCCTCTCCGCCCGCGTCCTCGACCCGCAGTTCCAAGGTCAGACCAAAGACAAACTGACCAACCGCGACGCGCTGAAACTCGTCGCCGCCGTATCGGGCGACCCTTTGGAATTGTGGCTGAACCAAAACGTGGACTTCGGCAAAAAAATCGCCGAACTCGCCATCCGTCAGGCACAGGCGCGGATGCGTTCGGTTAAAAAAATCGAAAAGAAAAAAGGCAGCGGCGTCGCCGTCCTGCCCGGCAAACTGACCGACTGCGAAAGCGAAGACATCCGCGAAAACGAACTCTTCCTCGTCGAAGGCGATTCCGCAGGCGGCTCCGCCAAACTCGCCCGCGACAAAGCCACCCAAGCCATCCTGCCCCTGCGCGGCAAAGTGCTCAACAGCTTTGAAGTCCATCCCGACCAACTCTTCGGCAACGCCGAAATCCACGACATTTCCGTCGCCATCGGCGTCGATCCGCACGGCATCAACGACAATCCCGATTTAAGCGGTCTGCGCTACGGCAAAATCGCCATCCTGTCCGATGCCGACGTGGACGGCTCGCATATTCAAGTTTTGCTGCTGACCTTATTCTACCGCCACTTCCCGAAACTGGTTGCCGACGGACACATCTACGTCGCCCAGCCGCCGCTGTTCCGCGTCGATGTCAACGCACAAGGCAAAAGCAAACCTGCCCGCAAATTCTACGCCCTCGACCAAAACGAACTCGACAGCATTTTGGAGCGGCTGCAAAAAGAAGGCGTCAAAGAAACCGCCTATTCCATCAGCCGTTTCAAGGGCTTGGGCGAAATGAACCCCGACCAGCTCAAAGACACCACCATGCACCCTGACACCCGCCGCCTGTTGCAGGTGCAAATCCCCGAAGGCGCGGATGACGAGACGCGCGACATCTTCGTCAAACTGATGGGCAAAGGCGAAGCCGCCGCCCGCCGCGCTTGGATGGAACGCGAAGGCGATACGGCGGAATTGGATATTTGAACCGTGATTGCCGCATACGAAAAAATGCCGTCTGAAACCACATCGGTTTTCAGACGGCATTTCGTTTGGGGGATTTATTCTGCTGCGGAAGATTCGGCTGCTTCGGCTTCAACAGACGGCGTTTCGGCGGCAGCTTGGGCGGACTGCTGTTGCAAAGCCTGCTGCACGAAAGGATGATTTTGCGCGATTGCCTGTTCTTCGGGGGTAACTTCGCCTTTGAAACGGTTGTTCAGGTCGAAGCGTTTGCCGCCGCGCGCCAATGCTTTCAGATAACGCGGACGGCGGCAGTGGTTGGCAAGGACGCGTGCAATCAGTGCGGCATCGTATTGCGGCAAAGCGGCAATCAAATCCTGATCGATGCCGAGTGCCAACGGTTTAAATCGTTTGAATACATCGTATTTGCCGTAGATGTGGTCGGCAATCATTTCGGTCTGTTTCTTTTTGCTCATAGTTTGGACGGCGGATTTCAGTGCCGCACCCAAAGCGGTTTCTTGTGTCATTTCGGTTGCATTCCTCTAAACAAACCCGTGCGTCAAGGCGGCACGGCAATGCTGGGTATTCTATTATAAAGTCCGTGTTTTGGCTAAATTTTTATTTGTTTGAAAGGGTAATGTCGGGCGTATTAACCCGAACGTCGGCATTTTGCGCGCGATGGCGCAGGGCGTGGTCGATGAGAACTAACGCGAGCATGGCTTCTGCAATCGGCGCGGCGCGCAGTCCGACGCAGGGGTCGTGTCTGCCGTGGGTGGCGAGTTCGACGGGGTCGCCGTTGATATCGATGCTGCGGCGCGGCGTGGCGATGGAGCTGGTGGGTTTGATGGCGATATTGACGCGGATGTCTTGTCCGGTGCTGATGCCGCCGAGGATGCCGCCGGCGTGGTTGGACAGGAAGCCTTGCGGGGTCAGTTCGTCGCCGTGTTCGCTGCCGCGTTGCGTTACGCTGCCGAAGCCCGCACCGATTTCCACGCCTTTGACGGCGTTGATGCCCATCATCGCGTAGGCGATTTCGGCATCGAGGCGGTCGAAAACGGGTTCGCCCAAGCCGACGGGAACGTTGGCGGCTTCGATATGCAGTTTCGCGCCGACAGAATCCAAGGATTTGCGCACGCTGTCCATATAGTGTTCCAGCTCGGCGATTTGGCTTTGGTTGGCGGCAAAAAAAGGATTTTGGGAAATATGTTCGCAGCCTTCAAACCGGATTTCTTTTTCGCCGACTTGGGTAACGTAGGCGGTGATTTCCGTGCCGAATTTTTCTTTCAGCCATTTTTTGGCGACGGCTCCGGCGGCAACGCGGGCGGCGGTTTCGCGGGCGGAACTTCTGCCGCCGCCGCGATAATCGCGTATGCCGTATTTGTGCCAATAGGTATAGTCGGCGTGGCCCGGGCGGAAACTTTGGGCGATGTTGCCGTAGTCTTTGCTGCGCTGGTCGGTATTGCGGATTAAGAGGGCGATGGGGGTGCCGGTGGTTTTGCCTTCAAATACGCCGGAGAGGATTTCGACTTGGTCGGCTTCGCGGCGTTGGGTAACGTGGCGGCTGGTGCCGGGTTTGCGCCGGTCGAGGTCGGCTTGGATGTCTGATTCGGTCAATGCCAGTCCGGGCGGGCAGCCGTCGATGATGCAGCCTAAGCCTGCGCCGTGGCTTTCGCCGAACGTGGTAACGGTAAAGAGTTGTCCGAAAGTGTTGCCTGCCATATTTTCCCTCTGTCGGCGGTATGTTGGAGACGGCGGATTTTAGCATAAAAGCCGGCGGGAAACGGTTTATATGCCGGTAAAGGGGTTGCGTATTTTGCAGTGAATCGGCTTATAATCCGGTCTGATTTTTCAGGATAGCGATATGAATGACTACGCGCAGCAGCTTCAAGGTAAAAAAGACCGCCTTAAAACCCTTTTTGCAGATTTGGATGTTCCCGAGTGGGAAGTGTACGAATCTCCGGACAAACATTACCGTATGCGTGCCGAGTTCCGTATTTGGCACGAAGGCGGTGAAATGTTTTACGCTATGTTTGAAAAAGGGCAGAAGGCCGGCGGGGCAAGCCTGATCCGTTGCGACCGCTTCGATGCTGCTTCCGAGGCCGTCAACCGCCTGATGCCCGAATTGATCGCCCTTGCCGCCCAATCTGCCGAACTGAGAAACCGTTGGTATGCCGTCGAATTTCTGTCTACGCTCGGCGGAGAAATGCTGGTTACTATGATTTACCACAAAAGGCTTGACGATGAGTGGATACGGGCGGCGCAAGCGTTACAGCAACAGTTGGATATTTCCGTCATCGGACGGAGCAGGGGGCAGAAAATCGTTTTAAAACAGGACTATGTAACGGAAACTTTGAAGGTCGGCAACCGGGATTTCCGTTATCGGCAAATTGAAGGCGGTTTTACCCAACCCAATGCTGCCGTGTGTCAAAAAATGCTTGAATGGGCATGCGGTGCGGCAGAAGGGCTGGGCGGGGATTTGCTCGAACTATATTGTGGAAACGGCAATTTTACGCTTCCTTTATCTGAAAAGTTTGAACGTGTTTTGGCAACCGAGATTTCCAAAACTTCGGTAGGTGCGGCGCAATGGAATATTGAGGCAAACGGGATAGGCAACATCAAAATCGCCCGCCTGTCTGCTGAAGAATTTACCGAAGCCTATACGGGCAAACGCGAGTTTAAACGTCTTAAGGAGGGCGGTATTGCTTTGACGGATTATGCATTTTCCACTATTTTCGTCGATCCGCCGCGTGCCGGCATCGATGGGGAAACTTTGAAGCTGGTGTCGCAGTTCGACAACATCATCTATATTTCCTGCAACCCGGAAACCCTGCGCGCCAATTTGGACGTGCTGTCGGCGACGCACACGGTCGAACGTGCCGCCCTGTTCGACCAATTCCCGTTTACGCCGCATATCGAAAGCGGCGTACTGTTGAAAAAGAAAATCCTTGGAAAAAACAAGAGGTAAAGACTATGTACCGACACATCGAATACTATCCCGGCGACCCGATTTTGAGTTTGGTCGAAACCTTCAAAAACGACCCACGCCCCGAAAAAGTCAATTTGAGCATAGGCATTTATTTCGACGATGAGGGCAAAATGCCCGTATTGGAATCCGTGAGCCGTGCCGAAACCGCCCGCGCCGCCGCGCCTGCGCCGTCTCCCTATCTGCCTATGGAAGGCTTGGATACTTACCGCAGTGCGGTGCAGCATTTGTTGTTCGGCAAAGGCAACCCCGCGCTCGCGCAGGGGCGTATCGTTACCGTACAAACTCTGGGCGGCTCGGGCGCGCTCAAGGTCGGGGCGGATTTCCTGCACCGCTGGTTTCCCGAAGCGCGCGCCTACGTCAGCGACCCGACTTGGGACAACCATCGCGGCATTTTTGAAGGCGCAGGTTTCGAGGTTGGCACTTATCCTTATTACGACCCTGCTGCCGTCGGCGTGAAATTCGACGAAATGACCGCATTTTTCAACACCCTGCCCGAAAACAGCGTCTTAATCCTGCATCCCTGCTGCCACAATCCGACCGGCTCGGATATGTCGGAACGGCAATGGGACGAAGTGTTGCATATCATCAAAACGCGCAAACTGATTCCGTTTATGGACATCGCCTACCAAGGATTCGGCGGCGATTTGGACAGCGATGCCTACGCCGTCCGCAAAGCGGTGGAAATGGAATTGCCGTTGTTCGTCAGCAATTCCTTCTCGAAAAACCTGTCGCTCTACGGCGAGCGCGTCGGCGGCTTAAGCGTGGTTTGCCCGAATAAGGAAGAGGCGGAATTGGTGTTCGGACAACTCAAATTCACCGTCCGCCGCATCTACTCCAGCCCGCCCGCATACGGCGCGTATATCGCCGCCGATGTGATGAGCAGCCCTGAACTTTACGCTTTGTGGCAAAACGAAGTTTATATGATGCGCGACCGCATCCGTGCGATGCGGCAGAAACTTTACGGCGTATTGACCGCCCAAATCCCCGGTCGCGATTTCACTTATTTCATCAAGCAGCGCGGAATGTTCGGCTACACGGGGTTGAGCGTGGGGCAGGTCCGCCGGTTGCGCGACGAATTTGCCGTTTACCTGCTGGATTCGGGCAGGATGTGCGTCGCGGGGCTGAATACATCAAATATCGCCTATGTCGCCGATGCGTTTGCCGAAGTGTTGAAATAAGAGTTTGAAGTAAGTCAAAAGGCCGTCTGAAAAGTATTTATCTTTCAGACGGCCTCTTTATAATTGGCGCACCCAACAGGGATCGAACCTGTGACCTCCAGCTTCGGAAACTGACACTCTTCCAACTGAGCTATGGGTGCGGAAAACGTAAGGTTAACGTAAATTCTGCAAATTGGCAAAGGTTATCTTGCGCCGGCAGGCGGCGTGAGGGATATTCTCTTAGGGATAATCTAGTATTTTCAACGGATTATTTATTTTGTATGGATACCGTTGGCAAATTTTTTCATATTTTCAATGATAGCGATTGGAAAGACCCTGTGAATTCAGTATAATCCAGCAAAATATTGTTAACTGCGTTTAACACACCAAACTATAATTTACAGCACAACCTAACCTGACGGCGAGGCCTACCAAATGAAACAACTCCGCGACAATAAAGCCCAAGGCTCTGCATTGTTTACCCTTGTGAGCGGTATCGTTATTGTTATTGCAGTCCTTTATTTCCTGATTAAGCTGGCGGGCAGCAGCTCGTTCGGCGATGTCGATGCCACTACGGAGGCGGCGACGCAGACCCGCATCCAGCCTGTCGGACAATTGACGATGGGCGACGGCATCCCCGTCGGAGAGCGTCAGGGCGAACAGATTTTCGGCAAAATCTGTATCCAATGCCATGCGGCGGACAGCAATGTGCCGAACGCCCCGAAACTGGAGCACAATGGCGATTGGGCGCCGCGTATCGCACAAGGCTTCGATACCTTGTTCCAACACGCGCTGAACGGATTTAACGCGATGCCCGCAAAAGGCGGCGCGGCAGATTTGACCGATCAGGAACTCAAACGGGCGATTACCTATATGGCAAACAAAAGCGGCGGTTCTTTCCCGAATCCGGATGAAGCCGCCCCTGCCGGTGCTTCGGAAACCGCTTCAGCTCCTGCCGACAGCGCGGCTCCGGCGGACGCGGAGGCGGAAGACAAAGGTGCTGCCGCACCTGCGGCAGGCGGCGTTGACGGCAAGAAAGTTTTTGAAGCAAGCTGTCAGGCGTGCCACGGCGGTTCGATTCCCGGTATTCCCGGCATAGGCAAAAAAGACGATTGGGCGCCGCGTATCAAAAAAGGCAAAGAAACTTTGCACAAACACGCCCTTGAAGGCTTTAATGCGATGCCTGCCAAAGGCGGCAATGCCGGTTTGAGCGATGATGAAGTCAAAGCAGCTGTTGATTATATGGCCAACCAATCCGGTGCGAAATTTTAAATTCGGATTTGAGTTGGGATGAAATCGAAAAACGGGGCAGGCATCTGCTCCGTTTTTTTATGGATTGATGTGAGAATCGCACTTGTTTTGGTGTTTTGTCGTTGATAAATGCCGTCTGAAGCCTGTTTGGACTTTCAGACGGCATCGGTCGCGGGTTTTTGATGCTTGGTTTTTATCGTTAATTAAAATAGAAAATGTTTTACCGTCATTCCCGGGAAGACGGGAATCCGGAAACTCAAAGCTAAAGTGTTATCCGAAATAACTGAAACTCAAAAAACCGGATTCCCGCCTGCGCGGGAATGACGCGGGAGCGGGGGTCGTCATTCCCGCAAAAGCGGGAATCCAGCCCACCCCCAACGTAACAGGACTTTATCGGAAAAAAACGAAACCCCTAAACCGTTATTCCCGCAAAAGCGGGAATCCAGCCCCCCAAAACGTAACAGGACTTTATCGGAAAAAAGCCGAAACTCCTAAACCGTCATTCCCGCAAAAGTGGGAATCCGGTAACCCAAAAAAAACGGGCGGATACCGCACCATCCGCCCAAACCCTGATTTATAGTGGATTAACAAAAATCAGGACAAGGCGGCGAAGCCGCAGACAGTACAAATAGTACGGAACCGATTCACTTGGTGCTTCAGCACCTTAGAGAATCGTTCTCTTTGAGTTAAGGCGAGGCAACGCCGTACCGGTTTTTGTTAATCCACTATAAAAAGTAGGATGATAAAAAAGCTGGTGTATGGATACCGGTTTAACTTATTTGTTTTAAAGTTATAGTCGAGATATGTGTATCGGTGCAACCGCTCTGCCGTTGATGAAAATGCCGTCTGAAAATGTTTCAGACGGCATTTGTTTTTAAGGCTTCAACAGTCAGTCTTTATAATTTTCCATCGGCGGGCAGCTGCACACGAGGTTGCGGTCGCCGTACACGTCGTCCACGCGGCTGACGCTCGGCCAGAATTTGTGTTCGCGGACGAACGGCAATGGGAAGACGGCTTCTTCGCGGGAGTACGGATGCGCCCATTCGCCGGTTACGTCGGACGCGGTGTGCGGAGCGTTGACCAGCGGGTTGTCGTCTTTCGGCCATTCGCCGCGCTCGACTTTCAACACTTCCTGTTTGATTTGTTTCAAGGCGGCGACGAAGCGGTCGAGTTCGGCTTTGCTTTCGCTTTCGGTCGGCTCGATCATCAACGTGCCGGCAACGGGGAAGGAGACGGTCGGCGCGTGGAAGCCGTAGTCCATCAGGCGTTTGGCGATGTCGGTTTCGGTAATGCCGCTTTCGGCTTTGAGCGGACGCAAATCGACGATGCATTCGTGCGCGACGCGGCCGTTTTTGCCTGTGTACAGAATCGGATAGTCTTCGCTCAGACGTTTGGCAACGTAGTTGGCGTTGAGCAATGCCCAGCGTGTCGCCTGCTCCATGCCTTGTTTGCCCATCATGGTCAGGTACATCCAAGTAATCGGCAGGATGGACGCAGAACCATATGCCGCGGCAGCCACGGCAGTTTGATCGGCAGCCGCGTTGTGGGTGTCGGTCAAGGTATGGCCCGGGGCAAACGGAGCCAGGTGGGCTTTCAGACCGATGGGACCCATGCCCGGACCGCCGCCGCCGTGAGGGATACAGAAGGTTTTGTGAAGGTTCATGTGCAACACGTCCGCGCCGACTTCGGCAGGCTGCATGATGCCGATTTGGGCGTTGAGGTTCGCACCGTCCATGTAAACCTGTCCGCCGTTTTCATGAATAATGCGGCAGATGTCGCGGATGCCTTCTTCGTACACGCCGTGGGTGGACGGATAGGTAATCATGATGGCGGACAAAGCGTCGCGGTGTTGCTCGGCTTTGGCTTTCAAATCGTCGATGTTGACGTTGCCGTGTTCGTCGGTGTCGACAACGACGACTTTCAAACCGAGCATGGCGGCGGTGGCGGGGTTGGTGCCGTGGGCGGATTTGGGAATCAGACAGATGTTGCGGTGCGCTTCGCCTTGGGATTCCTGATAGCGGCGGATGGCGAGCATACCGCTGTATTCGCCTTGCGCGCCGGAGTTTGGTTGCAGGGAAATCGCGTCAAAGCCGGTAATGGCTTTCAGGCTGTTTTCCATATCGGTCAGGAGTTCGCGGTAGCCGGCGGTTTGCGCTTCGGGAGCGTAAGGGTGGATGTCGGAGAACTCCGCCCAAGTAATCGGCAGCATTTCCGCAGTCGCGTTGAGTTTCATGGTACAGCTGCCCAATGAAATCATACTGCGGTTCATCGCCAAGTCGCGGTCTTCGAGTTTTTTCAGATAGCGCAACATTTCGTGTTCGGTGTGGTAACTGTTGAACACAGGATGTTGAAGAATGTCGTCCTGACGCAGTAATTCGGCGTTCAGACGGCCTTTAACATCATCGGCAAATGCGAACGTATCTTTGCCGGTAAACGCACGGTACAAATCGATCAAATCTTCGTATGCCGATGTTTCATGGAATGCAGCCGCAACTTGAGTATCGTTGACGCGGCGCAGGTTGTAGCCCAGTTCCAAAGCAGCGGCAAACACTTGGTCTGCTTTCTCTTTGCTGCCGAAATCGACGGTAACGGTATCGAAGAAGACTTTGTGAACCACTTTAATGCCGTCTGAAACCAGCGCGTCGGCAAAGGCGGAAGCCAGCGCGTGAATGCGCTTGGCAATGCGTTTTACACCTTCAGGGCCGTGGTAAACGGCATACATACCCGCCAAGTTCGCCAGCAATGCCTGTGCGGTACAAATATTGGATGTCGCTTTTTCGCGGCGGATGTGTTGCTCGCGGGTGGACAAAGCCATACGCAAGGCAGGTTTGCCCGATGCGTCTTTGGATACGCCGATGATGCGGCCCGGAGCGGAACGTTTGAACTCGTCTTTAAACGCGAAATAAGCAGCGTGCGGTCCGCCGAAGCCCATCGGCACACCGAAGCGTTGGGTGTTGCCCAAAGCAATGTCCGCACCCAATTCGGCAGGCGATTTCAGCAAAACCAAACTCATGATGTCGGCGGCAACGGCAACAATCGTGCCTTTGGCTTTCAGACGGCTAATAACGTTCTGCAAGTCTTGCACGTCGCCGTCTTTGCCGACGTATTGGAACAGCGCGCCGAAGTATTCGCCTTCATCCGCTTGGGCAAAATCACCGACCACCAATTCAAAGCCGAAATACTTGGCGCGGGTTTTCATCACGTCCAAAGTCTGCGGATACACGCGCGCATCCACAAAGAAACGCTCGGATTTCACTTTGCCCACGCGGTGCGCCATCGCCATCGCTTCAGCGGCGGCGGTCGCCTCGTCCAACAAAGACGCGCCCGCCACGGGGAAACCGGTCAAATCGATACACACTTGTTGGAAGTTCAACAAAGCTTCCAAACGACCCTGGGCAATTTCCGCCTGATACGGAGTGTAAGCGGTATACCAGCCCGGATTTTCCAATACGTTGCGTAAAATCACGTTCGGCACGCGTGTCGGGTAATAGCCCAAACCGATATAGGACTTGTTGATCACGTTTTTCGACGCGATGCCTTTCAATTTTGCCAACGCGTCCGCCTCGGTTAACGCTTCTGGCAAATCGAGTTCGGATGGCATACGGATGCTTTGCGGCACGGTATTGCCGACAAAATCGTCCATACTCTTCTCGCCGAGCGTTTCTAAAAGCGCGGACTCGTCGCCAAAGCTCAAATGGCGCGCGGCAAATTCGTTGGGGTCGAACAATTCAGATAGTTTCATTCCTACTCCTTAGATAGTGTTGCGTGGATATGCCGTCTGAAGCGGCGGAACGACTTGCACACCCGACGTCGGAGGGTCGATATTTCCCCGGGGCGTATGGTGTAGTCGGTGCATTTCAGACGGGTTGTCGGGGAAGTGTCTGTGCGTTTGCCTTGTTTCATCATAATGTGTTTCAACGGAAGTGGCGCGCGTTTATCGGAATCCCTGCGTGTGCAGGAAATCGGACAATTTTTCGGCAAACCGGCGGTAGCCTTTGCCGTTGGCGTGGATTTGGTCGGACTTTAAATCGTTGTCGCCCAAAATTTCCGCCCACGCGCCGCCGAACAGGGGGATGCCGTATGCCTCGGACAGCTCTTCGTAAAGCGGATGATCGCTCAAATGCCCGAACAGCGCGCCCAGTGTGATGTGCGGCACGCCGACGAGGACGGCGGGGATGTCCGCCCGCTGTACGGTTTCGATGATTTTGGCAATATTGGCGCGGGTTTCCTGTTCGGAGATTTTGCGTAAAAAGTCATTGCCGCCTATGCCGGCAATCACGAGTTTGGGGCGGTTTTGCAGGAGTTCGGGCAGCCGGGCGAGGGCTTGGGCGGACGTGTCGCCCGATACGCCGCCGTTGACGACGTTCCACCCCGTCAGCTTGTGCAACTGCTCGGGATAAGATTCGCCGGGGTTTGCGCCGTAGCCGTAAGTGAGCGAGTCGCCGAGTGCCAAAACTGTGCCGCCTTTGGGGATTTTTCCGTATCGGCGGGCGGATTTTCTGCCGCAGGCGGCAAGCATCAGCGCGGCACTTGCGAAGAGGAAGGTTCGTCTGTCCATAAGTCCCTTTCGAGCATTCGGATGAGTGTTGCAGGATGTTGCGGCAAACCGGGCCGCGTTCAGTCGGAAATCTGCCCGGCGGCCTTGTCCAAACTTTGCGTCAGGGCGCGCACCATTGCGTCGTAGCCGTCGCCCTGTTGCGGCGTTTCGGCATAAAAGGGGCGCGTGCCGCCGTCCGGCAATACGGCGTAACCGCCGACGGCCGCCTTGCCGGTATGGCTGCCTTGGAAGGATTCGATGTTGACGGTCAGCGTCCGGCCGCCGCCGTGTGCCGCCGGGGCGTAGATGCCCTCCGGATGCCGCCGGTTGAACAGGTTGCTCAAATGTGCGGCAATCATACCGTCCAAAGGCGATGCCCAAACGTGGTTTTGGGCGAAGTGGATGCGGTAGGGGCCGGTCTGATAAAGCAGCCCGTTTTGCCGGAGTGCCGCGGCAAGGTTGACCCGGACGGCGGTTTCCGCGCCCTGACGCGCCGGACGGACATATCGGCTGTCGGGCAGGACAAAATACTGCGTGCTTTGCACGCCGGCACAGGCGGCAAGCGTCAGGGCGGCGGCAATCGGGAAGAGGCGCATTATCGGCTTCCTTTCGGGATAGGGTCTTTGCTGCTGCTGTTGAAAATCAGCGCGTTGGGTTTTTCTTTCAAAGTGTTAATGACGGGTTGAACGTCTTTTAAGGTTTTGTCCAAACTTTGCAGCGTATTTTGCACGTCGCCGTAGATAGGCGATTGAGGCGATACGCCTTGCAGGGTTTGACGCAACTCTTTCAGGGTTTGGTTCAACTCGTTCGGAATGTTTTGTGTTTGCGGTTTGCCAACCAGTTTGTCGATAGAGCTTAGGGCGGCATTGGCAGATTTGAGTGTAGACTTAAGCTCGGCAAGCGAACCGTTCAATTCGGCAACCGTCTTATCCAAAGGCAGTTTGTCGAACTTGTCCAGCAAATCCACCACTTTCGCCTGCAAATCGTCCAAACCGCCGCCCCGTGTGGCAATGACGGTATCGCCTGCATAAACGGTATGCGGTCGCAGCTTGGGCGAAGACGAAGGCTGATCGTTCAACTCAATCATTTTGCTGCCGGTCAGCAGGTTGTTGCTGGAGATGGTGGCGGTCAGGCCTTTGTTTAAGGCCGTCTGAAATTGTTGTTTCCAATGCTCTTTGCTTTGTTCGTCGGCATTGATTTCCAAACGGGAAGGCTCGATGCGGATGCGTACGGGTATCCAGCCGTTTTCAAATAAATGCAGGCTGTCGTTGCGGTCGAAATAAGGGACATCGGAAACCACGCCGACATTCAGCCCTTTGTACTCGACGGGCGAACCGACGGTCAGTCCGCGCACGGATTGTTTGAAAAACGCGGTGTAGTATAGCGAGCGGTCGTCAGGCAGGTTGGCGACTTCGCTGCGGCTGTCGTAAAGCGTGAAGCTGTCTTCGCTTTTGACGTTTTTACTGTTTTTGGTTTTCGGCGAATCAAATGAAATCGCGCCCGACAGCAGGGCAGGCAGAGGGGCGGAATTGAGTGTGATGCCGCTGCCTGTGGTTTCGATATTAATGCCGCTTTCCAGCCAGAAACGGCTGGCGGAATGAATCAGTTTGTCGTTGGGGCTTTGGATGAAGATGGTGTAATGCACGCTTTGGTCGGACGGGTCGAAATGCGCGCTTTCGATTTGCCCGACCATAAAGTTTTCATACAAAACAGGGCTGTTGACGTTGAGGATGCGGTCGTTTTTACCAATCAAATTCAAGCGCAGCCCGCTTTGCCCGATGGCAGTAACGGGCGGAATGTCCTGCACTTGGAACACGTCTTTTGCCTCGTCGCTTTTGCCGGGTGTAAAGGCGATGTACGAACCCGAAAGCAGCGTACCCAAACCGGTTACGCCGCTTTGGTCGATACGCGGCTTGACCACCCAAAACTGGGTATCGCTGCGGATGAGGCCGGATACGTCCGCATTGAGTTGGGCAGTAACTTCCACGCCTTTTTGGTCGTCGCGCAGTTTGATTCGGGTAACGCGTCCGACATCGATGCTCAATACTTTGATGACCGTATTGTTGACCTCAATGCCTTCCGCGCTGTCCATCAAGAGCGTAACCACAGGCCCCCTGTTGCGGATTTCCTTAACCCAAAGCCAGCCGCCGGCAATCAGCGCAATCAGCGGGACCAGCCAGACGGCGGAGAGCAAGGTGTTGTTTTTGCGGACGCGTGCTTGAGCGTGTCCGTTTGGAGGAGGGCTGTTGTCAGTCATATTTTTCCGTTTCATTGAAAGCAATGCCGTCTGAAGCGCGTTTGTCCCAAAGCAGGCGCGGGTCGAAATAATAGGCGGACAGCATCGTCAGAATCACGACCAGGCAGAAATAGACTGCCGCACTGCCCGGAATGACGCGCGCGGCATAAGTGTGGAACGAACACATCAAAATAATAATCACAAAAATATCAATCATCGACCAGCGGCCGACCGCTTCGGTGATGCGGTAGAGGTGCGACAATTTCTTTGCGCCTGTCGGCAAAGCGAAGCGGGCGGACGCAATCAAAACCGATATTGCCGCAATCTTCAGCACCGGCACCAAAATACTCGCGCTGAAAATAACCGCCGCAATCAGCCTGTCGCCCTCGTCCCACATATAAGCGATGCCGTTAAGGATGGTATTGACCTCCGTGGCGGCAGGATTGGACGAAATCATAATCGGCAGGATATTGGCAGGGAAATACAAAATAACCGCCGCCGTCAGAAACGCCGACGAAATACTCAGACTTTTCGGCCGTCGGCGGTACAGTTCCGCACCGCACACACCGCAGGGGGATTCGGCATCGTCTCGGAAATACAGGCAGCGGCTGCAACAGGTGTTGCCTTCTGATGCCGTCTGAACCGCATTATCCCCCGTCAGCCGCCCGATTTGAAAATACACCCAATGCTGGGGAACCGATACCGAAGTCCGAATCAGCATAACCGACAGCGCGAACATCAGATAAAACGCCGGCCCGAAGCGAACCTCTGCCACAGACGAGAGCTTGATATACGCCACCAGAGTGGAAACAAAAAACACATCCACCATCATCGCCTGCCTCAAGCGCACCATTACGCGCGTTGCCAAACGCAGCGCAGGATACGCCTGTTTCCGTATCAGCGCGGCATAGACATACAGGCACAGCAAAAGGAACAGAACCGGCGCGCCGAAGGTCAGCACAAACATCACTTCGGCCAAAAAACCATAATCCTGAAACACCATCAGGCGTACCATTTCGGGAAGCGAAAGGACGGATGCCGCACCCGGTATCCCGACCTCGATATACGTCATACCGTAAGCAAACGCCATCAAAATCAGCGAAGCCGCCGCATAGGCGGGCGGGGCGGAAAAAGGATGCCTGCTTACCCTGAAGAGCTTATAGCCGCAACGGGGACAGAACGCCGCCTCTCCCCTGTCCAACCGGGGTACATCCGCGCGGCAGCCGCATTCCGGGCAATCTACCGTATGCGGCGGCAGGGCTTCGTCGCGGCAGTTGCCGCGAAGGCTGTGGGGGATATTTTCGGCAAACGGCTTCATCGGGAAAGTGGCAAATATAAGTGGCGGCATTATAAAGGAAAAAAAGGCGATACGCCCAATCAGGATGCAAAACCGGCAGGTTCGGCAGTATGAACAAACCCTTGGTGTCCGGTAAAAATATTTTTTCGAGCGGCTGTCCGCCGACTGCCGAACCCATTTGATAAAATCCCGATTCTGTAAAGAATAGTAAAATACCTGCTTAAAAACATCACGCAAATGATATTTTTTCCAAAAATATGTGATAATAAATCTCGTTTATTATTTTTGTATGCGGTCAGGTACGGATTTTGCCCGCACCGCATCCTTACCCCTTACCGACAAAGGAAAAGCTATGAGCGAAACCGAAAATCAAGCCCTGACGTTTGCCAAACGTCTGAAGGCGGATACCACGGCGGTTCACGACAGCGTGGATAACCTCGTTATGTCTGTCCAACCGTTTGTCAGCAAAGAAAACTACATTAAATTTTTGAAACTCCAATCCGTTTTCCACAAGGCCGTCGACCACATCTATAAAGATGCCGAATTAAACAAAGCCATTCCCGAGTTGGAATATATGGCGCGATACGATGCCGTAACGCAAGACTTGAAAGACTTGGGCGAAGAGCCTTACAAATTCGACAAAGAATTGCCACACGAAACCGGCAACAAAGCAATCGGCTGGCTGTATTGCGCCGAAGGTTCTAATTTGGGCGCGGCGTTCTTGTTCAAACACGCCCAAAAACTCGATTACAACGGCGAACGCGGCGCGCGCCACCTCGCACCCCATCCCGACGGGCGCGGCAAACACTGGCGTGCCTTCGTTGAGCATCTGAATGCATTGGGCTTAAGCCCCGAAGCCGAAGCGGAAGCCATCCAAGGCGCGCGCGAAGCCTTTGCATTCTACAAAGTCGTGTTGCGCGAAACTTTCGGCTTGGCAGCAGATGCCGAAGCGCCCGAAGGTATGATGCCGCACAGGCACTAATGTATTTTACGACCCTGCCCCGGTTTGTGAAGCAGGGCCGTATTTCCTGCCGCGTATGGCGGTATTTTTAAACCATCAAATATAAATAATTATCATATTTTTTTATTAAAAATATGCTATAGGAGATAATTATGACGATTCCTTTCAAACCGAGCCTGCTTGCAATGGCATCCATCCTCTCCCTTTCCGCCTGTATTTCAGGGGGAGGGGATACGCCTGCGGTCAAATCCTCAGAAACGCCGTCAAATAAAGTTGCCCCCCCCCCCCGCTGATACGGTAGGCTCTACCTCTGGTGCTGATACGGCAAGCACTGCCTCGGGTGGGGACAGAGAGGAATCCAAAACAGAAATACCGCCTAAAGATACGCAGGGAGAAGGGGAAACCGCGCAGGCAGACGCTGATGGCGGAGTGCAAAATGATGCGCCCCAACATAATGATAATGCGCCGGCAACCGGCACATCCGACACGCAGCCTGAAAACAACCGTATGCCCGGCAATGATGCCGGACGGGCGGATGGCGGCAATCAAGCTACCGATGCGCCGAAAAATACGGAATCTCATGATGGTACGGAAGGAAACGCTGTAAGCGAAGATGCGGGGATGCAGGCAAGCCCTCCTTCTGAAAAAAACGAACATCCTGAGCCTGCGATGAATCCCGAAGAGAAAAAACCGCAGGCGGAAGCGGAAGATTCCAAAGATGCGGGGCAAGACGGGATGCAGGCTGATGAAGCAAGCGGCAGGCAGGATGCGGAAGAGGGGTTGCAAGGCGACGACCCGGCTGCTCATTCCCCCCAAGGTCAAGACCAACCCCAAAATGCTGCCGATAATCAACCTAAAACAGGCGTGTTTGGCGAGAAATATTTTGACAGTACGAGAGACATTACAACTTTAGTGATAAATGGAGAAACTATTGATTTAAAGGAAGCTAGCGATACTGTATCACGTAATCACCCCGGTTTGATGAGTGATTTTGACAAAGTAATGGTTTCTCAAAACCAATATAAGCACCTGATTTATGGGGCGCGTACAGGGTAAGCCGACAGAACAATTGCCGGTGGGTAATGCAACATACAATGGAAAGGTGCTGCATTTTAGGAAAGCATACGAAAACAATTGGTTTAATGATAGCGCATATCAAGCTGCAGGAACGTTTACGGCAAATGTTGATTTCTCACAGAAAACCGTAACAGGAAAAATTGATACCAAAGATTTTTCAGGTATGGGGATGCAAGAATTTACTGCGAATATCGATGGAAGTGGATTTCAAGGTAAGTGGAAATCGGATAATGGTCAAGGCGATAAAGGCAATATTTCCGGGAAATTTTATGGTCAAGATGGCGCGGAAATGGCAGGCAGATACGACTATAAAGATCAAGATAATAGAAAAGACGGCTTCGGCGTATTTGCAGGCAAAAAAGAAGTAAGTGTCCGTTGATATTTATCCTGTGTTTCACAGTCGGAAACAGTGGCGTTTCCTTCCGACAGGGCATCGGGCAACACCTTGATGTGTTGTCCCACCTGCAGAAGCAATCCTAATTGAACGATTATCTGTATTACCGATTTGATTTATGAACTATGCCGTCTGAAAAATGTTTCAGACGGCATTTTTTGATTGCCGATATGTTTAACGGACGACATTGGCGCGCATGACCACGCGGACGTGGAACGAGCCTGCCTGACAGTCGTATTGTCCGCCTTGCAGTGGCTGCTTGTCGAAGTAGCTGTGGAAGCCGGTAACGCTGCGTCCGCAAGGGTGGCGGCAGATGCTGCATTGTGTTTATAATGCCGTGTCGGACGTTTGATGATAGGAAAATAATAATGCTTGCCAATCAAGAAGTAACCGGTGTCAAACTGGGATACCGTAAAGCCGTTTTACAAGAGCTGGCACGGGATTTCGGGGGCAGCGTGCACAGTATCGTATTGGATGCTGTGGATGGTCATATAGAACGGTTGAAAGCCAAACAAGCCTACGATAAGCGGGCGATGCAGGCTTTTCAGGATTATCAGGAAACAGGGTTGCATATTACGCTTAATGAGTTTGCGGACTGGGTGGACGGCTTGGATGACGATGGATCAAAGGATATGCCCGAATGCCGCAAGTGAAGTTGATAATTACACGCCCCGCGCAATCTGATTTGGTCAGGATTTATAATTTTTTGAATGATTTGGGTGCGGAACATCAGGCAAATACAGTGATGCGGCTGCTTAAAAATTCTTTTGTTTCTACACAAAGCAGCCCGAGTAATGGGAAACCTTATGATTTGTCGGTGGCGGGGGAAACTTTGCAAAATGTAAGGGAAGTAATCGTACCTTATGGCAAAAGCGGTTATAGCTATTTGTTTTGGCACGATAAATCAGGTAAGCAAATATTGATTTTGACGGTGAGGCATTTCCGTGAAAATGCCTACCGCCTGAGCTTTCCTTTTTTATAACGGTATTTGGTTTGGCGGCTTTCCCTTGTGCGGGGCAATGCGTTTCGGCTTGGTTGCGGCACGTTCGGATAAACCGCCTTCAAGAACATAACCGGACTGCAGCTTTGATTCCGTTCCGCAGGCGGGATGTTTGAACGGTGCAGATATGGAAGTATGGAGTGTCCCGATCTGAATCTGCCGCACAATAAGGCAAGGGGATTAAAAATGCCGTCTGAAAAAATGTTTCAGACGGCTTTTTTGATTGCCGATATGTTAACGGACGACATTGGCGCGCATGACTACGCGGACGTGGAACGAGCCTGCCTGACAGTCATATTGTCCGCCTTGCAGCGGCTGCTTGTCGAAGTAGCTGTGGAAGCCGGTAACGCCGCGCCCGCCGAGTTTGCCGGCGGTCTGCTGGAATTTGCGGGCGGCATTGATTAGGGCGCGTTCGCAGGCCTCTGAGTCGGATTTGCCTACGCCGTTTGCCGCCTGACGAGTAACCAAGCCCTGACCGTTTGCAACAGGTACGCCACCGCCGCCGAAGCTGACGGGAATCCCGGATTCCAATACACCGCCTGCAATGGCTGCATTTATTGCCGCCTGACCGTTGCTGCAACGGTAAATGATGTTTTTGCCGCTTCCTGCGGTGTCTCCGCGGATGACTTTGCATGATTCTCCGGCCGGTGTGTCGGAGGATGCCGTGTGCGCGTTTTTAGGTGCGCGGCCGGATTGGCAGGCTGCCAGCATCAGGGCGGCGGCGGAGAGTATGAGGATTTTTTTCATGTCGGATGTCCTTGTTTGCTGTGGGAAATCATTAGCATTGTACAGTAAGATTCAACAAAATGCCGTCTGAAAACGGGTTTCAGACGGCATTGTGGCTCAGGGGTTCAATACGCGTGCGATGAGGGCTTTTTCTTTGCCCTGCATATTGGGGATTTTGACCTGAATGCCGTTGCCGGGTGCGACATCGACAGGCTGGCCTTTGCGGGTCATTTGTTCCAATTTGATGGTTTGGTTGCCGCTCGGGTGGATGATTTCGAGCGAATCGCCGACGGCAAAGCGGTTTTTAACTTCCACCGTTGCCCAGCCGTTTTTATCGATTTCGGTAACGTGTCCGACGTATTGGCTTTGTTTGGCGGTGGAATGGCCGCTGAGATAGTTTTGATAGTCTTGGGTTTGGTGGCGTTCGAGGAAGCCGCTGGTGTAGCCGCGGTTGGCAAGGCCTTCGAGTTCGCTCAACAGGCTGTAATCAAACGGACGGCCTGCAACGGCATCATCAATCGCTTTGCGGTAGGACTGGGCGACGCGTGCAACGTAGTAGAGCGACTTTGTACGCCCTTCGACTTTGAGGCTGTCCACGCCGATTTTGGCGAGTTTCTCGACGACTTCGATACCGCGCAGGTCTTTGGAGTTCATGATGTAGGTGCCGTGTTCGTCTTCCATAATCGGCATCATCTCGCCCGGGCGGTTGGACTCTTCAATCAGGAAGACTTTGTCGGCGTAGGGGTGGCGTTTCTGACCGTTGATGCCTTCGAAGTTTTGATTGGCTTCTTCTTGGGCTTTTTCAAAGTTGAAACCTTGCAGAAGCCGGGCATCGCCCGCATCGCTTTCAGTGGCGTTGTGGACTTTGTAATCCCAACGACAGGAGTTGGTGCAGGTACCTTGGTTGGGGTCGCGGTGGTTGAAGTAGCCGGAGAGCAGGCAGCGGCCGGAGTAGGCGATGCACAATGCGCCGTGAATGAAGACTTCGAGTTCGATGTCGGGGCATTCTTGGCGGATTTCGGCGATTTCTTCCATACTCAATTCGCGCGACAGGATGATGCGTTCGACACCGATGTTTTGCCAGAATTTCACGCCCCAGTAGTTGGTGGTGTTTGCCTGTACGGATAGATGAATCGGCATTTCCGGCCATTTTTCGCGCACGGTCATAATCAAACCCGGATCCGCCATAATCAGCGCGTCGGGTTTCATGGCAATCAAGGGCTCCATATCGGAAACAAAGGTTTTGAGTTTGGAGTTGTGCGGCAGGGTGTTGACGGTCAAAAAGAATTTTTTGTTGCGCTCGTGCGCTTCTTTAATGCCTTGTTCTAAAACATCAAGTTTGGCAAATTCGTTGTTGCGGGCGCGCAGGGAATAGCGCGGGCTGCCGGCATAAACGGCATCTGCGCCGTAATCGTAGGCGGCGCGCATTCTTTCCAATCCGCCGGCGGGCAATAAGAGTTCGGGTGCTTTCATATGCGTTTCTTTGCTATCAAAATGGTTTCAGACGGCATCGGGAAGAATGCCGTCTGAAGGGTGCGGGAAGACGGGGGATTATCCGCCTTTTCGTGTTCGCGGTCAATTTTGCCGGGAAATTTATAGGGATTTATCAAGTATTTGCCTGATTGGGATACAATGCGGCAGTTTGAATGCGAAAGAGAATGTGATGAATCCCAAAATCGTGTTTTTCGATATTGACGATACGCTGTACCGCAAATATACGGATACCTTGCGCCCTTCCGTGAAAACGGCGGTGGCGGCTTTGCGCGGCAAGGGTATATTGACGGCGGTGGCGACGGGGCGTTCTCCGGCGACGGTTCCCGAAAAGGTCAGGGACATGATGGCGGAAACGGGTATGGATGCCGTGGTAACGATAAACGGACAGTTTGCGCTGCTGCACGGAAAAATTGTGCGCGAAGTGCCGATGGATACCGGTTTGATGGGTAGGGTTTGCGCGCATTTGGATGGCTTGGGTATGGATTATGCGTTTGTCGGCGGAGAGGGGATTGCTGTGTCCGCGCTGTCGGAATGCGTGTACCGCGCCTTGAAGCATATCGCCCGCGATTTTTTTGCCGATAAGGATTATTTCTCAAGCAAACCGGTGTATCAGATGCTGGTGTTTGCGGAGGAAAACGAAATGCCGCTCTGGTCGGATATTGTGGAACGGGAAGGCTTGAAAACGGTGCGCTGGCACGAGGAAGCGGTCGATCTGCTGCCTGCGGGGATGTCGAAAACAGACGGCATCAGAAGCGTGGTTGAGGCATTGGGATGGGGAATGGCGGACGTGATGGCGTTCGGCGACGGTTTGAACGATGTGGAAATGCTGTCGGAAGTCGGATTCGGCGTGGCAATGGGTAACGGGGAACAGGCGGCGAAAGAAGCGGCGAAATATGTTTGCCCCGGCGTTGATGAAGACGGCGTGTTGAGGGGCTTGCAAGATTTGGGCGTGATTTGAACGCATCATCAAAACCCTGCCGGTTTCAGACGGCAGGGCCGGTTGTTTCAGCCTTTCATACAGCCTTCGTTTTGAAGCAGGGTAAATAAGGGCGCGCCGCTTGCACGGATATTCTTGCCGCCTTGAAGGTCGGTAAATTCCAAAATGGCGGCGGCTTCGACAATTTTCCCGCCGAGTTTGCGAATCAGCTCCAGCCCGGCAAGCATCGTGCCGCCCGTGGCAACCAAATCATCGACCAGCAGGACGCGCGAACCGGGTTTGACCGCATCGGTGTGGATTTCCACCGCCGCTTCCCCGTATTCGAGCGCGTAGCTTTGCGATACGGTTTCAAAAGGCAGCTTGCCTTTTTTGCGGATGGGGACGAAGCCGACGTTGAGCTGGTAGGCGAGTGCCGCGCCGATAATGAAGCCGCGCGCGTCCAAACCGGCAACGATGTCGATTTTCTGATCCATATAGCGGTAAACCAGCAGATCGACCAAAAGGCGGAAGTATTCCGCACTTTGCAGGACGGGCGTGATGTCGTGGAATAAGATGCCTTTTTGCGGCCAGTTTTCGATTTTGCGGATTTTGTCGGCAAGCGCGCCGACGCTCATAGCTTCGGGATGAACCAGCATTGCGTGTTCCAAGTTTGATGTTTTTAACGCCATATTGTAGCCGTCAGCCTGCCGCTTGCCAAATCAATCAAAACAATAGCGGCAAAATATGGGCATCGGCAAATATGAAAACGGGTGTCCGTTGTGATACAATCGGTCGGAAAATATACAGGTAAAAAATATGTCCGCTTATCGAAAAGGCAACATCTTTATCATTTCGGCCGCTTCCGGCACAGGCAAAACCACGCTGGTGTCGCGGCTGTTGGCAAACCATAACGGTTTGCGCGTTTCCGTGT
Organism: Neisseria lactamica NS19; assembly: GCA_000193795.2. Taxonomy (GTDB): domain Bacteria; phylum Pseudomonadota; class Gammaproteobacteria; order Burkholderiales; family Neisseriaceae; genus Neisseria; species Neisseria lactamica_A. The sequence goes on from AEPI01000044.1 coordinate 82,735, forward strand.
CGCACACGACGCGCCCGCCGCGTGAAGGCGAAGCAAACGGCGTACATTATCACTTTGTTTCTAAAGAAGAATTTAAGTCGCTTATTGCGCAGGAAGCTTTTTTGGAATACGCAGACGTATTCGGCAACTATTACGGCACGAGTGCCGAGGGTGTGAATGCGTTGGCGGCGGCAGGCTATGACGTGATTTTGGAAATCGACGTTCAGGGCGCGGCGCAGGTTCGAGATGCGCTGCCCGAAGCCGTCGGTATCTTTATCCTGCCGCCTTCTTTTGATGTGCTTGCCGCGCGCCTCAACGGACGCGGGACGGACGGCCGGGAAGTTATCCAAAGGAGGCTGTCGAAGGCAAGGCATGAAATCGAACAGTCTGTGTTGTTCGATTATGTCGTGGTTAATGACGACTTGGCGCGGGCGGAGGAGGATTTGCTCCATATTGTGAATGCCTGCCGTCTGAAAAGGTCGCGGCAACTGGGGTTTATTGCAGATTTGTTGGAAAATTCCTAGAAAACGGCGAAAATACCCGGTTTCCCAATTTAAATATTTTTGAAAGAAAGCAAATAATATGGCACGTATTACCACAGAAGACTGTACCGGAAAAATTTCCAACCATTTTGACCTGACATTGGTAGCGGCCCGCCGCGCCCGCCAGCTTGAGAACGGCAATACGCCGCTTGTGGACGATGTCCGCAATAACAAACCGACCGTTACCGCCTTGCGGGAAATCGCCGCCGGGCATATCGGTACGGAACTGCTGACACGCAATAAATAAATCCTGCCGGAAACGCACGCCGGCATATTCTGCCGCCGTGCAGTCCGACGGTTTGAAATGAAAAAATACATACCGAAAGCCGTCTGAAATGCCCGCCCCCCAACCTTCCGCCCCTTACGACCCCCTGACTGCCGAAGCGCGTACCCTGCTTTTCCATACCGCCTCCTACCTCAAGCCCGAGGAACAGGCGGAGCTTGAAAAAGCCGTCGCCTATGCGTTTCGCGCCCACGACGGGCAAACCCGCAAAAGCGGGGAACCCTACATCACGCACCCGATTGCCGTTGCAACGCAGCTCGCCCTTTGGCATATGGACATACAGGGCCTTTGTGCAGGCGTGATGCACGACGTATTGGAAGATACGGGCGTGACAAAAGGGGAAATGGCGGCGGTGTTCGGCAATACGGTTGCCGAGATGGTGGACGGGCTGTCCAAACTTGAAAAACTCAAATTTGAAGATCATGCAGAGCATCAGGCGGAGAGTTTCCGCAAACTGATTTTGGCAATGACCAAAGATGTGCGCGTGATTGTCGTCAAGCTTGCCGACCGCCTGCACAATATGCGGACGCTCGGTTCGATACGTCCGGACAAGCGTCGCCGGATAGCAAGGGAAACCCTCGAAATCTACGCGCAGATTGCCAACCGCATAGGTCTGAATAATGCGTATCGGGAGCTTCAGGATTTATCGTTCCAAAACTTTCATCCCAACCGCTACGAGACTTTAAAAAAAGCAATGGACAAGAGCCGGAAGAACCGGCAGGACGTTGTCGGCAAAGTCTTGCGCGCATTCGGTCAGCGGCTGGTAGGCGCGAATATAGAGGCCAAAATCAAAGGCAGGGAAAAAAACCTGTACGGCATCCATCAGAAAATGATGGCGAAAAAGCTGCGCTTTGCCGAGGTTATGGATATTTACGGTTTCCGCGTCGTTGTCAACAGCATTCCCGCCTGTTATGCCGCACTCGGCGCATTGCATACCCTCTATCAGCCCAAGCCGGGGAGGTTCAAAGACTACATCGCCATTCCGAAAAGCAACGGTTATCAAAGCCTGCATACCACTTTGGTCGGTCCTTACGGCTTGCCGATTGAAGTTCAGATACGCACGCGGGAAATGGATACCGTGGCGGAAGGCGGTATCGCCGGACATTGGAGCTATAAATCAGATTCCCAAACGGTCGATCAGGCGGTGCTGCACACCAATCAATGGTTGAAAAACATTTTAGACTTACAGGCAAGCAGCGCCAATGCCATTGAGTTTCTCGAACACGTCAAAGTCGATTTGTTCCCGAACGAAATCTATATCCTTACCCCGAAAGGAAAAATTCTAACTTTGCCCAAGGGGGCAACGCCTGTCGATTTTGCTTATGCGGTACATACCGACATCGGGCATAAAACCGTTGCCGCGCGTGTCAATAACGTGATGATGCCGCTGCGTACGAAGCTCAAAACCGGTGATTCCGTCGAAATTATCACATCCGAACACGCCAAACCTAATCCCGCGTGGTTGAATTTCGCCGTGTCCGGCAGGGCGCGCAGTGCTATACGCCAATATATTAAAAACCTTAACCGGAACGATGCGGTCGTTTTGGGAGAGAGCCTTTTACAAAAAGCCCTGTCCAGTTTGCTGCCCAAAGATGTCCTGCTTTCAGACGGCATCAAAGAAAAGTATTTGAAAGACCTTAACGACAAGCAGACATCGTTTGAAGAAGTGTTATACAACGTAGGGATGGGGCATACCCTGCCGGTTTATGTCGCTATGCATATTGCCGAATTGGCAGGAAAGCATTTCGGCAGCGAGGTCAGGCTCAGTTCCATTAAAGTTGATGGGCAGGAAAGCGGACATATTCATTTTGCAGAGTGTTGCCATCCTGTTCCCGGCGATTCCATACGTTTGTTGCTGGTTAAGGGAAAGGGGATGATTATCCATAGGGATACATGCCCGACGTTGTTAAAGTCCGATCCCGAACAGCAGCTGGATGCAGACTGGGAAAATATGAACGGGCAGAACTACCGTATCGGGCTTCAAGTCCAATCGGAAGACAGTCACGGTCTGTTAGCATTAATGGCGCAAGCTATTTCCGATTCCGGTGCGGACATCGAGTCGGTCGAAACACCGTCCAAATCCCAGTCGGGAACGGAGGGTTTTGTCGAATTCAAATTCTTATTGAAAGTCAAGAATTTGGATCAGTTGAATCAGATTATTCAAAATCTGCACAGCATCCCATATATCCGCAAAGTCATCAGAAGTTGAAGCAGGTAAAACGGGTTGCCTTTTGATTAACAGGCAGCCCGTTTTATCATTTATCTGTCCGGCTACTTATTTGTCTAAATGTACGGCAAGCCTTTCAACAACCCGCATTGCCGCTTCATCTTTACTTGTTTCGGGGAAAGACAATTCCACATCATCATCTATGATAACAATTTGGTTGGTTGTCTTTCCCATTGCGATTGAAACATCATTGGCAACGATCATCGGCAGCTTTTTCTTAATGCGTTTTTCTCGCGCATATGCCAATACATTCTCCGTTTCAGCGGCAAAACCGATACAGAAAGGAGGGTTCGGTAATGAGGCAATGGATGCTAAAATATCAGGGTTTTCGTCCAATTCGATGGATAACGGTTTGGCATTTTTATCTTTTTTAAATTTTTGAGTACTCTTGTTTTTAACCCTATAGTCTGAGACGGCGGCAACAGAAATAAAAGCATCTTGTTTTTCAATCAGGCGATGCACTGCGCGATGCATATCTTCGGCACTGACGGTTTGAACCGTATTGGATATACCGAAAGGCAGTTCGGTTTGAAGTTGCCCGTGAATCAGGCTGACTTCCGCACCGGCGGCACGGCACGCCCGTGCCAAAGCCACGCCCATTTTTCCGCTGGAAATATTTGTGATGCCCCTGACAGGATCAATGGCTTCAAATGTCGCACCTGCGGTAATCAAGACTTTTTTGCCCTTTAAAATTTTCGGTGTCCATAAATCCGGAAGCAGATCCAGCAATTCTGCGGGTTCCGGCATCCTGCCCATACCATTTTCTCCGCAAGCCTGTTCGCCCGAGCCCGGCATATAGACAGTAATGCCGTCTGAAACCAGTTGTGCGATATTCCGTTGGTTCGCAGGGTTGAGCCACATTTCCACATTCATGGCGGGAGCGATGGCAAGAGGGCATTTCCGTGCGGCTGCCAAATTGGTCAGCAGGTTGTCCGCCACGCCGTTACAGACTTTTGCCACGGTATTCATACTTGCCGGCGCAATCAGAAAAACATCCGCATTCCGGGTTAGGTTGATATGTTCCATACCGTTTGAGCCGTTGCCACCGTGTGTGTCGGTCAGGACGGAATTGCCGCTTAAAGCCTGAAAAGTTAAAGGGGAGACAAACTCAGTTGCCGAACGGCTCATAACCACCGTAACGGAGTGTCCCTGTTTTTTCAGTAAGCGTACCAACTCGCAAGACTTATACGCCGCAATACTGCCCGTTACACCTAAAAGAATATGTTTGCCCATTTTGATAATTTCTAAATTACGAAGAAAAAACAGCATCCATTTTATAACAAAGTACGGATACATTAGTTGCCGGTTGGATACAAAATGCCGTCTGAAGCCCCGAGTTTCAGACGGCATATTCACAAAGGCGCATCAGTCGGAGGAAAGGATTGTCGGAGGCAGCGCAGCATTTGGTAGAAACAAAAAACCCTTATCCGACAGCGGTATAACGAATTCT
>AEPI01000043.1 GCA_000193795.2 Neisseria lactamica NS19
ATAAATCCGGATTCCTGTCTGTGTGGGAATGACGAATCCATCCGCACGGAAACCTGCACCGCGTCATTCCCACGAAAGTGGGAATCTAGAACATCAAATCTCAAGAAATCGTTTTATCCGATAAGTTCCTATGCTGACAGGTCTGGATTCCCGCCTACGCGGGAATGACGGCGCATAAGTTTCCGCGTGGACAAATCCGGATTCCCGCCCTGCCGTAAATGTTGCAATATGCCTAATAGGGTGTCGGCAGCCTGCAACCGC
>AEPI01000042.1 GCA_000193795.2 Neisseria lactamica NS19
TTTTTTCCGATAAATTCTTGCGGCATTGAAATTCTAGATTCCCGCTTTCGCGGGAATGACGGGATGTAGGTTTCCGTGCGGACGTGTTCGGATTTCCGCCTGCGCGGAAATGATGGATTTTAGGTTTCTGTTTTTGATTTTCTGTTTTCGCGGGAATCCGTTTTTTTGATCGGCTGCGTTTGAATATGGTATTAATAGGCATACTTATCTTCAATATATTCAATAGGATAATTGTTTGTCTAAGCAGAAATAACTGCCTTTTCCTGACAAATAAGTGAAATCAACGGATTGTCAAAACACAGCCTGAAATAAAAAACCTCCCTGCTTTCTTTTATTTTCCTTAAAATCAGAGATGATATTTATAAAAATTTTGCAACACGCTCATGCACAGCAACTGCCGCTGCCCGTTGGCGTTCTCCTGTTTCAATGGCCTTGATGGGTCTGTAACAATCTGACACCCTGTTGCTACCGGTAACAGGGTTTTCCACAGGAGTATTTGATGAATTTTTTTTCAGCACTTTTTGACTCACTTGTTGATTTTATTGTTGATTTAACAGAGTTCAAACCTTGGAAAGAAAATAGCATAAAGAGAAAACTAAAAAACTTTTTAACCGTTTTAGTCATTACAGTACTGGGATTTATTTTTTATCTTATTATGTAATTCCCGCTATCCAATACCCAAACCTATACTCTGCTTGGCGTTGCTGCCCTATCGCTTGGTTAGCTGCACCACCTGTCTGTGTTTTGCAGGTGCTGAGTATCAACCCGCTTGTTTTGTCCTCCGGTAGGGCCGGGGCTTGTAAGGTTCAGGCATTTTTAGCGCGTCTTTATGCATCAAATTTTGCCGACAGTCTGCTGTTGCGAAAATTTCCGCCGGCAGCGGCTGCCGGCCAGGTTGTTTTCCCAAACGTATCGCCGCCCTGCCGGTTTCGTATAAAATCCCGCTGCAACCCGACACGCCCGGTCCCTGCCGCCCCGGAAGGCGGGGTTTCAAACATTAAGGAACTGTGATGAAAAACTTTAACGACAAACTCATCCTCATCGGTCTGATGGGCGCGGGCAAAACCACGCTGGGCCGGCAAATGGCGCAGCGGCTGGATTACCGTTTTTACGACAGCGATCACGAAATCGCCGCAGCGGCCGGCGTTTCCATCCCCACTATATTTGAAATGGAAAGCGAACAGGGATTCCGTTCGCGCGAAACCGCCATACTCAAAAAGCTGATTGTCCTGCCGCATATCGTCTTGTCCACCGGCGGCGGAGCCGTTTTGAAAGAAGAAAACCGCGCTCTTATCCGCAAAAGCGGCACGGTCGTCTATCTGCACGCGCCGCCCGAAACCCTGCTCGAACGCACGCGCTGCGACAACAGCCGCCCTTTGCTGCAAGTTGCCGATCCTTTGGGAAAATTGCGTGAACTCTACGCCGCGCGCGACCCCGTTTACCGCCAAACCGCCGACTTTACCGTAGAATCGGCAAACTGCCGGCAAACCGTGCAAACCCTGCTCAAACTCTTGTCCCGATAAACCGGCATATGCGCCAAGCCCCGGACACCGGGCCGCGTCCCGCCCTCCGTCGGATTGGCGGTTCAAACTGTAAGGAACAATAATGTTTCAACACACAGGACGATACATAAAGCACCGCCCTATGTGCCGT
>AEPI01000041.1 GCA_000193795.2 Neisseria lactamica NS19
TTCTCTTCTCTTCTCTTCTCTTCTCTTCTCTTCTCTTCTCTTCCGCGGCACAGGCGGCAAGTGAAGACAATGGCAGCGGCCCGTATGTGCAGGCAGATTTGACTTACGCTTCCGAACTGATTTCTCGAGACTATCCAAAAGCAACTGATACCAAATTTGACAAAAATATCCATACGCATTCCATCCATCCCCGGGTGTCGGTCGGCTACGATTTCGGCAACTGGCGCATCTCCGCAGATTATGCCCGTTACAGAAAATGGAAAGAAAGCAATTCTTCTACTGAAAAAGTTACTGAACCTATACACGACAACAACAAAGAAACCAAAACAGAACATCAGGAAAACGGCAGCTTCCACGCCGCTTCTTCTCTCGGCTTATCAGCCATTTACGATTTCCAAATAAGCGATAAATTCAAACCCTATATCGGCGCGCGCGTCGCCTACGGACACGTTAGACATCAAGTTAATTCGGTCAACAAAGAAACCATTACTGTTACTCCTTTAGCGGGTGGAGGTCCTGTCGTAACAGGTCCGACCATCAAACCTGTTTATCACGAAAGCCACAGCATCCGCCGCTTGGGTCTCGGTATTGTCGCCGGTATCGGTTTCGACATCACGCCCAACCTGACCTTGGACACCGGCTACCGCTACCACTATTGGGGACACTTGGAAAACACCCGCTTCAAAACCCACGAAGCCTCATTGGGCGTGCGCTACCGCTTCTGATTCCCCGCCGCCGATGCCGTCTGAACCTTCAGACGGCATTTTTGATGCGCTTGCCGTTTACAGGCGCGGAGCGGGCGCAGTGAAATACCCGAACCGTCATTCCCACAGACAGGAATCCGGATTTGTCCACGCGGAAACTTATGCGCCATCATTCCCGCGCAGGCGGGAATCCAGTCCGTTCGGTTTTAGTCATTTCCAAAAATTGCCGTAGCGTTAGGTTTCTAGATTCCCACTTTCGTGGGAATAACGTAGTGCAGGTTTCCGTAAGGACGTGTTCGGATTCCCGCCTGTGCGGGAATGACGCTTCAGTTATGTAGGGTCGGATTCTATGGATTCAGTGGAATTTGCGAGGGTTGATGGAATCGGTGGGCTGAAACCCACCCTACAGCCCGCCGATTCCCCTCCGCCGATGCCGTCTGAACCTTCAGACGGCATTTTTGATGCGCCTGCCGTTTACAGGCGCAGAGCGGGCGCAGTGAAATACCCGTACCGTCATTCCCGATACACCGTAATCCTAAAACCCGTCATTCCCGCGCAGGCGGGAATCCAGTCCGTTCGGTTTCAGTCATTTCCAAAAATTGCCGTGGCGTTAAGTTTCTAGATTCCCACTTTCGTGGGAATGACGGCGGTAGATTCGGTGAAATTGGTGGACTTCAGTCCACCCTACAGCCCACGCTATCCTGTGAATCCACCCTATCAGGAATACCCGAATCGTCATTCCCGCGCAGGCGGGAATCCAGACCTGTCGGTGCAGAAACTTATCGAATAAAACGGTTTCTTTAGATTTTACGTTCTAGATTCCCGCCTGCGCGGGAATGACGCTTCAGTTGCTACGATGCACCCTGCACATCTGCCTTACGATGCGCCTTGAGAATCTGCCCTACGCCCGCCCTTATATGCTTCAAATAAGTTAAACTACGCCCTTCCTGACTTCCCGTTTCGGGCAGGGGTGCAAGTCCGATTTATCGTCGTTTCCTTTTCGGTTAAAACCCCGCCACTTGGACATCCGTCCTTCTGGGCGGTAGAATCAGACTTTATTTGGGAGGGGTGTAACCCCTTCCAAATCAGGGCAACACATAGGGCAGTGCTTTATGTGCCGCCCTGTATGTTGAAACATATTTCAATAAAACAAGGAAAAATTATGCAGCACGAGGAAGGCAACCGCCAACGCCCTCAAGGCGAACTGCTCCTGCGTACCGTCGCTATGCCGCGCGATACCAATCCCAACCAAGACATTTTCGGCGGCTGGATTATGTCGCAGATGGATTTGGGCGGCGGCATATTGGCGGCGGAAATCGCACAAGGACGCATCGTTACCGTCGCCGTTCAGGAAATGAACTTCATCCGCCCGGTCAAGGTCGGCAACGTCGTCTGCTGCTACGGGCATTGCGTCCGCGTGGGCAATACTTCCCTCCAGCTTAAAGTGGAAGTCTGGGTGAAAACTTTGATGAACGATTGCGTTACCGAAGACCGACACCTCGTAACTGAAGCCGTGTTCACTTATGTCGCCATCGATGCGGAAGGCAATCCGCGCCCGATTCCGAAAGAAGGCAACCCCAAATTGTCGGGCTTATTGCCTACTCCGTAAAAATGCCCGTAAAAATGCCGTCTGGAATTGTCTTCAGACGGCATTCCGTATCATTTGAACCAAGACCTGATGCGGGAAAACAGCGACATACTCTGTTTTTCAAAGTCTTCCCGCACTTCCGGCACGGCTTTTTTTATCACCTTCATTCCTGCAAAAGTCTGCGCCACGGGCATAATTTCAATCGTGTTCACATTCATATGCGCCGGCCGGCGGTACAGCCATAATGCGGTTTCCGCAATATCTTCGGGGCGGATAAATTCTACACCCTCATACACGCCCGCCGCCCTCTCGTCATCGCCTTTGAAGCGCACGTTGGAAAACTCCGTATTGCCGCACAAACCCGGCTCGATATTGGTAACGCGGATGTTCTTATCCGCCAACTCCGCGCGCAAATTCAGGCTGAACTGGCGCACAAACGCCTTGGTCGCCCCGTAAACGTTGCTGCCGGCATAAGCATAATTACCCGCAATCGAACCCAAATTCATCACATAGCCGCCGCCGCGTTCCACCATTTGCGGCAAAATCTTGCGCGTCAGAAACGTCAAACCCAAAACATTGGTTTGAATCATTGTTTCCCAATCTTCAAAATCCGCCTTGTCCGCCGTGTCCAAACCCAAAGCCAATCCGGCATTGTTGATGAGGCAGTCGATGTCGGAAAATTCATCGGGGATGCCGTTTAAGGCGTTTTCCACCGACTCGCGGCGCGACACGTCCATTTCCAAAGGGTAAAACAAAGCACCCAATTCATCCGCCAAAGCCTGAAGCCTGTCCGCACGGCGCGCCGCACCGATAACGCGGTATCCCGCCCCGACAAACGCACGGCACATCGCTTCGCCGAATCCTGCCGAAGCACCGGTAATTAAAACAGCCATCGTTTTTCCTTTCTTCTCGTTTCCCAAACCTGTTTCAGGTATCATAACGCCCTTCAGACGGCATCGCGCCGGCTGAAAACGATAACAACCATACCACCACGACAGGACACATTCAATATGAACATTCAAACCCGCCTTGCCGCAACCGCCCTCGCCCTATTCCTTTCCGCCTGCGGAAACGGCGGCGCGCCCGCACAGCCCAAAGGCGAAATTTCCGAAAACCGCACCGCCGCATTCAAATCTATGATGCCCGACTTCTCGCGTATGGGTAAAATGGTCAAAGGCGAAGAGCCTTACGATGTCGAAAAATTCAAACAGGCGGCTGCGGCGTTTGCCGACGGCAGCAAAAAACCGTTTACACTTTTTGAGTCCGATCCGCAAGGCAACGGGCGCGCCCTGCCCGCCGTTTGGTCGGACAGTGCCAAGTTTAAAGCCGAAGAAGAAAAATTCGCCGCCGCCGTCGAGAAACTCAACGCCGCCGCCCAAACCGGCAAACTGGACGAAATCAAAGCCGCCTACGGCGAAACCGGCTCAAGCTGCAAATCCTGCCACGACAGCTTCCGCGCGCCGGAATAACATCCGAAACAAAACAATGCCGTCTGAAGCCTTCAGACGGCATTTTCTTTGCCATTTCAGCACACGCAAAGCAATGTTTCAACACACAGGACGGCACATCATAAAGCACCGCCCTATGTGTTGCCCTGATTTCGCCCTCCCAAATAAAGTCTGATCCTACCGCCCCGAAGGACGGATGTCCGAGTGGCGGGGTTTCAACCGAAAAGGAAACGACGATCAAAGATTATCGCCAATTCAAAAAATACGCCATATCCTGATTTTTGCCTTACTGACTCCGCCATTTTCTATTTTGATTTACTATGCGATTAATTTTTATCGTCAAATGTCAAAATCGGGATGCCGGATTGGGTAAACAGGGCATACACCGGCTTGAGCCAATAATCTTCCGGAAGGGAAGCCGGTTTCAATGCGTAAACGTGCACATTGGGAAAATCCTTCATCGTCAACGCCGCGCCGCTGAAAAAGGTATAAATTTCATACCTCGTATGCGGGTTTTTCTTAATCTCGCGCAAAATATAGTCTTCGATGACATAGGGCGAATTTAATGTGGTTACGTCGGAAAGCCCGTAGGTTTGGCGGGGATGCGGCGCGACATATTGTATGTTGAAGTTTTTTGCCGCCTTTTCCGAAATTTCCTTCATCTCCTTTTCGGGCGAACCCAAAAGTATCCGCACCGTGCCGCCCGTTTCGTCCCCCGCCTTCAGTTCGGACGCATCGAACAGCGGCAGGTAAGTCATTTTGCGGCGGCCGTCGTCCATAATGTTTTTCAAGCCCTTGAATATCGTATAATGCTCGTCGGAAGCATTGCGGGTTTTGGCGATGCTCCAATCCCCGATCATCATCCGGGCAAAATTCCGCTCGATCGCCCCGTTTACAGAAAACTCATCGCCCAAATAGCTGCTGCTTTGAATTAAATTGCCTGTCCCGTCGTCAAAGGTTTTGATTTCCGCATCCGGGTAAGTGCTCAAAAAGGCGGCAATGCTGACTTTTTCCAAACTCGCCAAATAAATCCGCTTGACCTTCGGCAGCAGCATCGACTTCACCTTCAGCTCCGCCATCGTCGGAATGAAATTAAACGATTTGTTCAAACCGTAGGGCAGGTAGAAAAAATACGCCCGCTCCGCCTTATCCTTTATCTGATTGAAATAATAATCGTATTTCCCATTCCTGTTTTCAGACATCAGCACCACATAAAACCGCTCCCCCGGATGCTGCGCCATAATCCTTTCCGCCACCTTCATCTGCAATATGGTATAGCAGAAAATCAGATTGACCGGTTCCCCCTCTTCATTGAAGAGTTTGTCCTTCAACAGGGAAACCGCGTTCCTTTCCCCCTGATTTACCCGGTCAAATGTGTAAAATATCCCGACGCAAAAAACAATCAGGCACAACACGGTTACACAAGCCTTTTTCAAGCCCATATCCCTAAAACTCCATTCCGACAAATTGAACATACGCCCCGAGCGTCCCGGGGCGGAAAAATGCGGAATTTTAGCAGATATTCCGACAGTTACCGAATATTAAAATCAATTTCACCGAAAATGTGCCGCCGCAAATCAGGCGCAGCTCCTCCGCCGGACGCGGGAAAACCATTCCCCCCTTTCCTGCCGCCGCGTTCAAACACGCCAAGATCGAACAAAGCGCGAACAAAGCCGCCAAAATATGCCATAATAGCCGCGCACATTCCTCGCGCAATGTGTTCCAAAAGAAAAAACCAACCTACAAGAGAATAATCCCATGACTCAAAAATCCACCATTGTTTACACCCATACCGACGAAGCCCCCGCACTGGCGACCCAATCCCTGCTGCCGATTGTGCAGGCGTTTACCCGCCACGCCGGCATCGAGGTCAAAACTGCCGACATTTCCCTGTCCGGCCGCATTTTGGCGGCGTTTCCAGAATACCTGACCGAAGCGCAACGCGTACCTGATGCGCTTGCCGAATTGGGCGAACTGGTGAAACAACCCGATGCAAACGTAATCAAACTGCCGAACATCAGCGCATCCGTACCTCAACTGACTGCCGCGATTAAAGAATTGCAGTCTAAAGGCTTTGCCGTTCCCGACTATCCCGCCGACCCGCAAACCGACGAAGAAAAAACCGTGCGCGAACGCTACGACCGCATCAAAGGCAGCGCGGTAAACCCTGTCCTGCGCGAAGGCAACTCCGACCGCCGCGCGCCTAAAGCAGTGAAAAACTTTGCCAAAAAAAATCCGCACAGTATGGGGGCATGGACAAAAGACTCCAAAACCCACGTCGCCACGATGCAAAGCGGCGATTTTTTCCATAACGAACAATCCGTTACCGTACCCGATGCGACTTCCGTATCCATCTTATTCACCGACAAACAAGGCAACAAAAAAGAGCTGCGCGCGCCTGTTGCCCTGAAAGCCGGCGAAATCATCGACGCGACCGTGATGAGCAAAAAAGCCCTGCTCGCCTTCCTTGCCGAACAAGTGCAAGACGCGAAAGCTAAAGGCGTATTGTTCTCGCTGCATATGAAAGCCACGATGATGAAAGTGTCCGACCCGATTATCTTCGGACACGCCGTCAAAGTGTTCTTCGCGCCTGTCTTTGAGAAATTCGGCGACAAACTGGCTGCTGCCAGCGTCAACGTCAACAACGGCTTCGGCAACCTGCTTGCCAATCTGGATAAACTGGATGCAGACACCCGCGCAGCCGTTGAAGCTGAAATCGCCGCCGTTTACGCCGCCAACCCTGATTTGGCCATGGTTGATTCCGACAAAGGCATTACCAACCTGCACGTTCCCAGCGATGTCATCGTCGATGCTTCTATGCCTGCGATGATTCGTAATTCCGGCCGTATGTGGGACAAAGACGGCAAAGCGCAAGACACCAAAGCCGTCATTCCGGACAGCAGCTATGCCGGTGTTTACCAAGCAACCATCGACTTCTGCCGCGAACACGGCGCATTCGATCCGACAACCATGGGTACCGTTCCCAACGTCGGTCTGATGGCGCAGGCAGCCGAAGAATACGGTTCGCACAACAAAACTTTTGAAATCGAAGCCGACGGCCAAGTTCAAGTGGTTGATGCGGCAGGAAAAGTCCTGATGCAGCACGACGTTGAAGCCGGCGACATCTGGCGTATGTGTCAAACCAAAGACGCTCCGGTTAAAGACTGGGTACAACTCGCCGTCAACCGCGCCCGTCTGAGCAATACACCAGCCGTATTCTGGCTCGACGAAAACCGTCCGCACGACAAGAGCCTGCTCGCTAAGGTTAAAGCCTACCTTGCCGAACCGGATACCGACGGTCTCGACATCCGCGTCCTCGCTCCTGAAGAAGCCGCTAAATTCAGCTTGGGTCGTCTGAAAAACGGCGAAGACACCATCTCCGTAACCGGCAACGTCCTGCGCGACTACCTGACCGACTTGTTCCCAATTTTGGAACTGGGTACCAGCGCGAAAATGCTGTCTATCGTTCCATTGATGAATGGCGGCGGTATGTTTGAAACCGGCGCGGGCGGTTCTGCACCGAAACACGTTCAACAATTCCTCGAAGAAAACCACTTGCGTTGGGACTCTTTGGGCGAATTCCTCGCGCTCGCCGTATCGTTTGAACATCTGGCGCAAAAAACCGGCAACGCCAAAGCCCAAGTCCTTGCCGACACTTTGGATGCAGCCACCGAAAAACTGCTGTTGAACGATAAATCGCCTAAACGCAAAGCGGGCGAACTCGACAACCGCGGCAGCCATTTCTACCTCACCCTCTACTGGGCGCAAGAATTGGCAGCGCAAGACAAAGATGCCGAACTGAAAGCCGCATTTGCGCCATTGGCAGCCGCTTTGACTGCCGACGAAGCCAAAATCGTTGAAGAACTCTCTGCCGTACAAGGCAAAGCGGTCGACATCGGCGGCTACTACGCAGCCAATCCTGAAAAAGCGGCACAAGCGATGCGCCCAAGCGCAACCTTTAATCAGGCACTAAACGCCTTATAAGCACCAAGGCAAAAATGCTGTCTGAACATTTGTCGTTCAGACGGCATTAGTTATCCCTATCTGTCTGATTATGATTAAATGCCGCACCCATTGGATATAAATCATATAATCTCCAGTTTTTACCCTAGGAAAGACAATAATATGAAAACTGTTCCAGCCATCCTGATCGGCATCCTTTTGGCAACCGCCCTTCCCGCATCCGCGCACGGTATGCACAAGAGCAAGCCCCTGACTATGGACGAACTGCCGCCGATTTGCCAACAATATTTCAAACGCGCCGAAACCTGTTACAACAAAGCCGGAAACAAGGCAGATTTCGCGCGCAACAACACTAAATTCCTGTTCCAAGCCCTGCCTGCCGCCGATTTGGGCCAGCGCAAGCAAATGTGCCAAATCGCTATGGATTCGTTTGCAGAAAAAACCCGCAATCTGAATTGCGAATAAAGCCGCATCGGCAATAGTGATGCCGTCTGAAACAAAGGTTCAGACGGCATTTCCACATCAAAACGCGCGGCTTGATAAAGCCCGCCCCCCTTCCGCGCATCCTTGACCCGAACAGACACAAACGGAATAACGGCTTTGACCATTATGGCAAGCCCCATTCTCAAAAATTACCATATAAATTAATACCATAAAAAAGATGCAATAAGAAGATGCCGCAAGATTGCAAATGATTTGACTTGATGCCTTATGATAGGGCAAACCGATGATTTTTATAGTGGATTAAATTTAAACCAGTACAGCGTTGCCTCGCCTTGCCGTACTATTTGTACTGTTTGCGGCTTCGTCGCCTTGTCCTGATTTTTGTTAATCCACTATATATGGTAATCGACACAACTTGAACAAAAAAGAACCGCCCCGATTCGGGGCGGTTATGTTTTCTGGCGGAAACGGTGGGATTCGAACCCACGGAGGATTTGCACCCTCAGCGGATTTCGAGTCCGCTGCATTCAGCCTCTCTGCCACGTTTCCGATAATGCAGTAAAACCAAATAAAAATAACAATATTCACAACTATTGCATTTTTATTTGGTTTTACGCTTAAAAATTGGCGGAAGCGGTGAGATTCGAACTCACGGAGGGCTATCAACCCTCGACGGTTTTCAAGACCGTTGCATTAAACCGCTCTGCCACGCTTCCGTCTTCTTGAAGAAAAGGAATAATAATGAAGTTTATACATTTTGCCAAGCAATTTTTTTGGAAAATACTTAATTTATTGTTTTCACTTTATTTGTTCCGAACGCATAAACACCCATTCACTTTCATTTGAAGCCGCGTCATTGAATGCGTAGCCTTCGTAATTAAAATTTTTCAGCATTTCAGGATCGGTAATATTGTGTTCTGCCGCATAGCGCACCATCAATCCGCGCGCGCGCTTGGCATAGAAACTGATGATTTTATATTTACCGTTTTTTTCGTCTTTAAATATCGGGGTAATCAGCCGCGCCCGAAGTTTTTTTATATTGACGGACTTAAAATATTCCTGTGAGGCAAGATTGACAAGCGTATTGCTGCCTGCCCGGGCAAGCGTGTCATTTAAAAGGTTGGTAATGATGTCGCCCCAAAACTCATACAGGTTCTTACCGCGCAAATTGGCAAATGCCGTTCCCATTTCCAGACGGTAAGGCTGTATCAGGTCTAGCGGGCGTAGAAGCCCGTACAAACCGGACAGCAGGCGTACATGCCCTTGCAGATATTGTATTTGATTGGTATTCAATGTGTTTGCATCCATACTTTCGTAAACATCGCCGTTGAACATAAAGACTGCCTGTTTGGCGTTTTCCGGCGTAAACGGCGTGTGCCACGCTGCATTTCGTTCGGCGTTTAGAAGTGCGATTTTGTCGGAAACGTGCATCAACTCTGCAATTTGTTGAGGGGCAAGCTCCCTCAGTTGGCGCATCAGGATTTCAGATTCCGCCAAAAGATTGGGTTGGGTAAACTCGCTGATAGGAGAAGGGTCTTTTTCGTTAAGGTTTTTCGCAGGGGAAAGGACAAAAAACATAATCTGCTCGGTATAGTGTCAAACGTTGGAATTTTAGATTTAAAAGCATACTCAGGCAAGCCGATTGATTATGATGCAAATACCGTTATAATAAATACATCTTGATAGTATTAAAAAAAGCCGTCAGGAAAAGTCCGGACGGCATTTTTTATTCTTTACTGATATAGGGAAACAATGGTTTCCGCAGCTTTGACACAAGTTGCGACATCGGCAACCAAAGCAATACGCACATAACCTTCCCCGGGATTGCCCTGTTCGGTATCCCGTGCCAAAAAGCGTCCGGGCAATACTTGGATAGCGGCTTTTTGCCATAATTTTCGTGCGAATGCCAAATCGTCGCCATCGGGGACTTTTAACCAGATGTAAAACGAAGCATCCGGTAATTTGACGTCAAATACCTGTTGCAAAATGGGAATAACACGCTCAAATTTTTCTTGATACAGGCGGCGGTTGTCAATAACGTGTTGTTCATCATTCCAGGCGGCAATACTGGCACGCTGCACGGGAATGCTCATTGCGCTGCCGTGATAAGTTCGGTAAAGCAGAAAGTTTTTAAGCAGTTCGGCATCGCCGGCGACAAAACCGGAACGCAGACCCGGAACATTGGACCGCTTGGACAAACTGGTAAACATAACCAGTTTGTCCCTGCCGCGTTTTAA
Source organism: Neisseria lactamica NS19 (assembly GCA_000193795.2). Taxonomy (GTDB): domain Bacteria; phylum Pseudomonadota; class Gammaproteobacteria; order Burkholderiales; family Neisseriaceae; genus Neisseria; species Neisseria lactamica_A. The sequence goes on from AEPI01000041.1 coordinate 10,385, forward strand.
TTGTGCAGCGGCTTGCAGGCATCCTAAAGGTTTGTTGCCGTCGAAATAGATTTCGGAATAGCATTCATCCGAGGCAATAATGAAACCATATTTATCCTGTAAATCAAAAACTTCTTTCCAGTCGTCCAAATCCAGCACGCTGCCGCTGGGATTGTTGGGCGAGCAGACGAACACCAGTTTGGTGCGTTTCCACACCTCTTCGGAAATACTGCCCCAATCGGGATTGAAAGACAGCGCGGGACAGTTGGCAAAATGGATTTCCCCGCCGCCCAAAACTGCCGCGCCTTCGTAAATTTGATAAAAAGGGTTCGGGCTGACGATGACGGGTTTCATGCCGTCTGAACCGGGATTCAATACGGTTTGGACAAAAGAAAACAGGGCTTCCCTGCTGCCTAAAACCGGCAAAATTTCATTATCCGCATCCACTGTCAAACCATCGTAACGGCGTTTTAACCAGTTTGCACACGCCTGACGCAGTTCAGGCAAACCGGCGGTCAGCGGATATTTCTCCAACTCGTGCAATGATGCAGTTAAAGCATCTGTAATGACTTTCGGTGTCGGGTGTTTGGGCTCGCCGATATGAAGGGGGACGGCTTCCAGACCTTCGGGAGCGGAAATGCCCTGCATCGCTTCGCGCAGTCGGGCAAAGGGATAGGGTTTGAGTTGGTTGAGTAAGGTATTCATAATGTTCTCCGATTACCGGCATATTGGGAAGATATGCCGTCTGAACCTGACGGCACTCATCAGACGGCATTTTATATTCAATGCAAACCCGTACTGCCGAAACCGCCTTCTCCCCGGCTGCTTCCGACAAATTCCTCGACACGTTTGAAACGCGCCTGCACAACCGGCACGACAACCATCTGTGCGATACGCTCAAACGGCTTGACGGCAAAAGGTTCGCTGCCCCTGTTCCATAACGACACCTTCAATTCCCCTTGATAATCGGAGTCAATCAAACCGACCAAATTGCCCAAAACGATGCCGTGTTTATGCCCCAATCCGGAACGGGGCAGCAAAACGGCGGCATATGCGGGATCGGCCAAATAAATTGCCAAACCTGTCGGGACAAGAAACGTTTCACCCGGCTGCAAGACAACTTCTTCATCCAAACAGACGCGCAAGTCCAAACCGGCAGAACCCGCTGTCGCATAGGCAGGGATAAAATCCGCCATCCTCTCGTCCAACACTTTCATTTCTACTTCAATATTCATTGCCTTACTCCCGCATACAGTCAATCTGTCTAAAGATGGGAGATTATACACAAGCCGTGTTTACGCTGAAACACGGCAAATCGGTTTTGTTTTGAAATCCGTTGCCAATGTATAATACCCGCCCCTTTGGTTATGAAGACGAACATTATGCATACACCTTCCCCGCATAACGAATTTATACGCGGCATAAAAGAAAGCTCGCCTATGCTTATCGGGCTGCTGCCTTGGGCATTAATACTCGGAATGCAGGGCGAGCAAAAAGGTATGAGTTGGTTGGAGATGTTGCTGATGACGGGGATGAACTTCGCCGGCGGCTCCGAATTTGCCACGGTCAACCTGTGGGCGGAACCTCTGCCGATACTGCTTATCGCCACCATAACCTTTATGATTAATTCGCGACATATCCTGATGGGGGCGGCGCTTGCCCCGCACATGAAAGAAATACCGCTGAAAAAAGCCGCACCCGCACTGTTTTTTATGTGTGATGAAAGCTGGGCCATGGCATTCTCCGAAATCCAAAAACGGAAAGCAGCCGGTTTACCCGCATTCAATATGCCTTTTTATATGGGCGTATGCTTTATCCTCTACATTACTTGGATAGGGTTTGCCGCTCTCGGCGCGGCAGTAGGGCCTGCGTTCGGCAATGTGTCTGCTTGGGGGTTCGGTATGGCGTTTCCTGCCGTATTTCTGGTTTTATTGAGGGGGATGTGGAAAAGTTTTTCCGCATCAAGACCTTGGTTTGTCAGCCTGTTTGTCGCATCCGCCGTTTACCTGACCGTTGACGGCGCGTGGTATGTTCCCGCCGGCACGCTGTCCGGCCTGTTGTCCGCTTATTTTTGGAGTGGGCGGAAATGAAAGATTTATTGTCGTCCCAATCATTCCTGCTGTTTTCCTGTATGCTTGCCGTTACCTACTCTACCCGGTTAATCGGCTTTTTCGCACTGCGTAACCGAACCTTAAGCCGCCGCGCCCAAAGCATTATGGAAGCCGCGCCGGGCTGCGTCCTCATTTCCGTCATTGCCCCCTATTTTGTATCCGACAAGCCGCACGAACTTATTGCCATCGCATTAACCGCCTTTGCGGCCTGCCGCTTTTCTATGTTGCTTACCGTATTGATAGGGGTCGGCTCGTCAGGCATCTTGGGATGGTTGATGGCATAATTCATTTCAAAATACCCATAAGAAATGCCGTCTGAAAATTGATCTTCAGACGGCATTGGCAAAACAGCCCTATTTTTTACGATTAGAGAAGGCTTCACAGCCGGCATCTGCGGACAAGGTCTCCGAATAGGCTCGGGCAGAATCGGCATCACGGCATTTGTATCCGTCGCCCACGCTGTTCATCCATACCGACAAGGTATAACCCGTCCCCGACTTCGGAACGCCGACCAACCTGTATGCCCTTGAATTTGCCGCATCGACAAACTCCCCCGAAACACTATATTTTTCGGCAATTTTCGGGTTCATCCTATAAGCCGGCGCAAACTTCTTCAGTTCCGTATCAAGTTGCTGATTACTTTCCCCGGGATTCTTCAAAATAATCTGTTTGAAAGCATTGTTGATACTGACCATCTCCGTATAAAGCTGGGACTGATAGCCTTTTTCAATATAACTCTGATAAGAAGGTATGGCGATGACGCTGATAATGCCGAGTATCGCGACAACTATCATTACCTCAACCAATGTAAACCCTTTTTGCTCCATTTTATTACTCATCATTATTGCTTACATAAGATTGCAGGACGACCACGGTATTGGCATTCTTACCCCAAGCCTTGGCAGTAACCCTGTAAATATTTTGGTTATTCTTCACACCCAAATATTCGATAATATAACGCGGCATTTTGCTGACGCTTCCCGTACCTTTCCCATATACCATCCCCTTATTGTCAATGCACAGGTTGGTAGAATTTGCAGGGCAAAAACGCTTCACGGCCTCAACGGTAGGCTTGCCTTGCACCACGATATTGTCAAAAGCCTCTTCATCATTATTATTTGTCCGCACATTCACTGCGGTACACAGGCCGTTTTCACAGTTTTCGCTAAATGTAACCTTACTGTCCGTATCATATTCCAAATCCAAAGCCTGAAATTCGCCGTCCCGCAAAGCCACCTCGGCTAAAGACAAAGCCAATTTCCTGTCTGATTCGTTGGCACTAATCCTCTGCTCGGTATTGTAAGACTGCGCGGCAGTTACAACCAAAAAGGCCACGACTATCATCACCATCAGCACGATAAACAGTGCGAATCCTCTCTGTCCGTCAGAAGTCGGGATTCCCGTCAAAGTGTTCTGTTTGCGCATACATTTCCCCCGCGTATTGTCGCATCGATACGGTAAGCATAAATATTATTGTCTGAAGAAGCGGCAATCTTGGTATCAGTACCGCTATTCAATAAAACCTCCACCCCGGCAGGCGTAACAGCACCTTTGGAACTGTCGAATTTATCCGTATATTTGAATTTTTCCTCTTTGCCGGCATCTTCATCTTCAGGACAATCGGAAACATAGATATACCGTACATTCATATGGGCAATCTTTTTCACGAGCAACTGAGGATTACCCCACCCGCCGCTATCATTCAATTGGAAGCGGAACAAACCCTGTTCATCGCCTATTTGACCCACCGCATAGGCATTGACCTCATGCCTTTGACGCGCCATATTGCTATTTTGCCTGTTATCCGTATCTGGAATATTCAATTCTTTTTTTACATCTTCTAAAGTAAGGATTTGCTTACCCGGTTTCGATATTGCAGCACAACTGCTGACGACGGTAGTTGCGGCGCTTGCACTGGCATCATCGATTCCGTATTGGAAAATCAATGCCTTACCGGACTGGGTAAAACCCTGATATCCGATATCTGAAGATTCCGCTATGGGGATAAGTTTATCTATACCGTTCCTTTTTAAGGAAAAAAGAGGGTTTTGTTGCGCCACATCGTTAACAACATCAGTTGCGGGATGCTCAGACATATTGAAACAACCGAAGCCCCCCGCCATTCTTGCATCGCGGACAATCAATGTTGCCGCATTCCGCAAATCCTGTTGCACGGCAAGACGCTCGTTTGCCGCATCATTTAATTTCCGGGATGTAAAGTAACTCGATCCGACCGCCATCAGGACAATCATACTGAGCAGACCCGCAACCAGAAATTCAACAATGGTAAAACCCTTCATACCATCATAACCGCCTTTGGGTACGTTTAGCATTTTACGTTTCATTCCCCACCTCCGACCCTTGCCTGATAGGTATATACGATATTGTCGCCGTTCGCCTCAAGATTCGTACGGGAAATATCCGAATCCCCTGCCGAATCATTTACCCACAATACTTTAATTAAAGTATCCCCGTTTGCCTTATTGTCGCAATTTGAAGAAAAAGTACCGCTGTCGGACAATGTCGGCGCGTTACCCGACGAATCCCTGCAGACGGCGTAATGAATAGCTGCCGTATCCGGCAAGGCGTTTTTCAATTCATAACCGAACCTGTCCAACTGGGCTTTTGCCAAATCACTCTTGCTTTTCAAATTATCAAGCGTGAAATCGCCGTCAGAGGAAGCGGGGGTGTACGACCCTGTGTAAAGATTATAGTTTTTCTTGTTGCTGTCCGAATCAATGGTCGGATTGATCAACATTCCTTCCATCAGGTTTTGCGTGATTTGGCTGACGATGGTTTGCGTTTCCGCTTCCCTGACGGAAGCGACCGTCCGCAACTGCACGGACAGCAATGCCAAAATACCGATGGTCAGAACGAGCATAGCAACCAAGACTTCTATCAGCGCCATACCGGACTGGGGATTTTTCAGACGAAAGCAATCATTATTCTTCATTTTTTATTTCCCAAACCGACTAAAACAGTCATTGATGTTGGCATACGGCGCGCGTGTCGTTTCTAGGACAAACCTCAACCCTGCCGCTGCTGTCAATCAAAACCACCGCCGAACGGAATTTCTTTTCATCGGCAGAAACCGCCTTCGCATCTGTCAACACAATTTGGATATAACCGTCAGAGTAAACAAAGCTGGAAGTAGACGTGAGATTCTGGTCTTCCGTATAACCGAATGCCCCGTTTTGGTTGAAAGTCCAAATAACACGGTCGGCAGTCGGTTGAGACGAACCGAAAGCGATATGGTTGAAGGCATAATTAATCCGGCTGTCAGCGGCATCATTCAACACCACGCTGCGGAGGAAAATATCCTTAGCATCGCCGTCATATGCCTTATTGACGTTTTTGTCGCCGAAAGCCAACATCCCCTGCCCCTTCTTACTGAAGTCGCATTGGTTGTCGACCGTACCGTCTTTTTTAACTTGAACAGGACAGATATAGACAGGGAGATTGAGCCGGACGGCTTCGCCCCTGGAGAAACGCAAAAGATTGGCAACCTGCTCCGCGTGGCTGGCGATGCGGCGGGATGCAATCCACCGGCTCATACTGGGGAGGGCTATCATCGCCATAATGGCTGCGATGACCATCACGATGAGCAGCTCTATTAGCGTGAAACCTTGTTGTTTTCGTGTACACATAAGCAATAGGACGTCAACTGTAATGTATTTTCAATTATCTGCAGGCCGGATGGAAGGCATCCGGGCCGCTTTTATTTTTAGGAAAACCGCATAGGCAATTCTAAACGATTTTGCCCATTTTTGCCTAATAAATTTTTTACTTTACTATGCCGTTCAGTCTTCCGCTGCCGATTCCGGGATATAGGCGGCATTTCCGAATTTGGTAAACTGCCCCATCCACGTCAGGATGACTTTTCCGACCGGGCCGTTGCGGTGTTTGCCGATGATGCATTCCGCAAAACCCTTCATCTGCGATTCTTGGTTGTAGTATTCGTCGCGGTACATAAACATAATCAGGTCGGCATCCTGCTCGATGGCGCCGGATTCCCTCAAATCGGACATCATCGGGCGTTTGTCGGTACGCTGTTCGACAGTGCGGCTCAGTTGCGACAGGGCAATGATGGGGACTTGCAATTCTTTTGCCAACGCTTTGAGGGAACGGGAAATTTCGCCAAGCTCGGAAGCGCGGTTGTCCGAACGGCCGGATCCCGCCATCAGTTGCAGGTAGTCGATGACAATCAAGCCTAATCTGCCGTCAAACCGGCGGGCGAGTCGGCGGGCGCGGGCGCGCAACTCGAGGGCGGTCAGATTCGGAGTTTCGTCAATAAACATAGGCGCGTCGGAAAGTTTGACGACTGCCTCGTTCAAACGCCCCCAATGTTCGTCTTCCAACCTGCCTGTTTTCAGAACGCTCTGATCCAAGTGTCCGACCGAACCGAGCATACGCATTACCAATTGCGCCCCACCCATTTCCATCGAGAAAACGGCGACGGGCAAATGTTTTTCAATGGCGACATACTCGGCAATATTGATGGAAAAAGCGGTTTTACCCATAGACGGACGGCCGGCGACGATAATCAGGTCGCCGGGCTGGAGGCCGGATGTTTTTTTGTCGAGGTCGATGAACCCTGTCGGCACGCCGGTTACTTCGTCGGGATTGTCGCGCGAATAAAGCATATCGATGCGCTGTACGACTTCTTTCAGCAAATCGGGCATCTCCAAAAAGCCCTGTTTGGATTTGGCGGTGCTTTCGGCAATTTGGAATACTTTGTTTTCCGCCTCGTCCAAAAGCTGCCCCGCGTCCCTGCCTTGCGGATTGTAGGCGCTGCGTGCGATTTCCGTTCCCACTTCGGCGAGTTGGCGCATAATGGAACGCTCGCGCACGATTTCGGCATAACGGCGGATGTTGGCGGCAGACGGGGTGTTTTGCGCCAGGGAAATCAGGTATTCGAATCCGCCTGCCGCTTCTAATTCTTCGTTCCGCTGCAAATCTTCCTGAACCGTAATCACATCGGCAGGACGGCTCTCATTAATCAGTTTGGCAACAGATCGGAAAATCAGGCGGTGTTCGTGGCGGTAGAAATCCTCTCCCGAAACCACATCGGCAATCCTGTCCCAAGCCGGATTTTCCAACAACAGCCCGCCCAAAACGGATTGTTCCGCCTCCATTGAGTGCGGCGGAAGCGACAATGAGCCGGTTCCTCCGTCTTCAGACGGTATAGCCGCGTAATCGTTCATGATGGTGCATCCTATTTATTGTGCCGAAATTGCAATCTTCTATTATAGCGTAAAGCAGGTTTAATTGGTTTCCGCACCGCAAAACAGGTAGAATACGCGGGCTGCAGGGTTATTTGCAGCAACACTGCCAAAATACAACATTTAAAACAATATTAGGAGCACAAAATGGAACATAAGCTGCCGCAACTGCCTTATGAGCCGGATGCATTATCCCCGCATCTGAGCAAAGAGACTTTGGAATTCCACTACGGCAAACACCATCAAACCTACATCACCAATCTGAACAATCAAATCAAAGGCACGGAATTTGAAAACCTGCCTTTGGAAGAGATTGTGAAGAAATCTTCAGGCGGCGTGTTCAACAACGCGGCCCAAACTTGGAATCACACTTTCTACTGGCTGGGTTTCACGCCCAAAGGTCAAGGCAAACCTTCCGGCGAACTGGCCGCCGCCATCGATGCCGAATGGGGCAGCTTCGAGAAATTCCAAGAAGCGTTCAATGCCTGCGCGGCCGGAACTTTCGGCTCCGGTTGGGCGTGGCTGGTAAAAACCCCTGCCGGAGGATTGGCTTTGGTTTCCACTTCCAACGCGGCAACTCCGCTGACCACTGAAAACACACCGCTGCTGACCTGCGATGTGTGGGAACACGCCTATTACATCGACTACCGCAACAGCCGCCCCAACTACCTGAAAGGTTTCTGGGAAATCGTCAACTGGGACGAAGTCGCCAAACGCTTTGCCGCCTAAGCCGCCGGCTTTGCCGAACTGAAAAAATGCCGTCTGAAGCCTTCAGACGGCATTTTTTTGTCAAAAAAGGCGGGGGTTTCAATACGCACTGATGCAGCCTTACGGATTAAGGGAGGTTTTTTTATTCGGCAAAACAGGTTTCCGCCCGAATAAAGGGAAGCGTTCCGCCTCTTAAAATCAACCGGTTATTTAAATGCCGCCTTTCAAAACGGCAAAGTCTTGCCCCCTTTTGCGGCAAACCTGCAATGCCTTTAATGCCCGCAGGCGCAGCCGCCGTGATGCCCGTGTCCGCAACCCTGTGCCGCCTCGCGCCACGCGTCGTCGTCACCGTCAAACTCTTCCACTTCGTCAAACTCGCCGCGCTCGACCATAGCGCACAATTCTTCAAGGCTTTCCGCCCCCTCTACCCAAAAACACGGAATGCCCGGCGGCGTATCCGGCGCGAGCAATGCCGCCAAACCTTGATGCCACGCAATCCAATAACCGTTTGCCGTTTGGACGAACTGCGCGCCCCGATGGATCGATTCCCCTTCCGTTCCGACAAGCATGCGCTCCGCAATCTTTTCCTGAAAAGGTAAAATTTCCATAATGATTCCTTACTGCATATGGTTTGATATGAAAATAGGGCTTTATTTTAGAATACTCCCACCGTTTGACAAACTTCAAAAAACAAGACGTGCACATCACGCCGGCGGGCAGCGATGCCGCGCGTTACCCGATTGCCGAAGGCAAAGAATTGAAGCTGATTCCAAAACAGGTTTATGTTTTTTCTCAAAACGAACTGATTGAATATTCGATTTAACCCTGAAAGCGCAATGCCGTCTGAAAGGCTTTCAGACGGCATTGAGCGTCAAGCGTCAGGCAAGAAACAGCTTGTACGCGGCATTTTGCGTTTCCTCGTGATAGCTGTATCCCAGACTTTCCAAGAAACCGTCAAATGCGGCGGCATCGTGCGGCGGCACGTCGATACCGACCAAAATCCGCCCGTAATCCGCACCGTGGTTGCGGTAATGGAAGAGCGTAATATTCCAACCTCCCTGCATATGGTTCAAAAAGCGCGCCAACGCTCCCGGACGCTCCGGAAACTCAAAACTGACCAAACGCTCGTTTTCTACTTTGTCCGTCCGTCCTCCAACCATATAGCGGATATGGATTTTGGCAATCTCATCATCGGTCAGGTCAACATTGGGCAATCCCGCTTCATCCAACCGGCTGCCGATAACTGCCAAATCCTGAGGGCCTGCCGCTTGAAGACCGACAAAGATATGCGCTTTTTCATCGTCCCCGTAACGGTAGTTGAACTCGGTAATATTCCTATTTCCCAATATATTGACAAACTTAAGGAAGCTGCCGCGCTCTTCGGGAATGGTTACGGCAAAAATGCCTTCGTTGCCCTCGCCCAATTCGCTCCGTTCCGAAACGTGGCGCAAACGGTGAAAATTCATATTCGCACCGCTGGTAACGGCAATCAGGGTCTGCCCCTTGATGCCGCCGCGTGCGATATAAGCTTTCAGACCCGCCAATGCCAACGCGCCGGCCGGCTCGGTAATGCTGCGCGTATCATCAAAAATATCCTTGACCGCGCCGCAAACCGCATCGGTATCGACGGTAATGATTTCATCCAAAAGTTCTTTGCAGAGGCGAAAGGTTTCGTCGCCGACAACTTTGACCGCAGTGCCGTCTGAAAACAGCCCGACATCTTTCAAATGGACGATTTCACCCGCTTCAATCGATTGCTTCATACAGCAGGAATCATGTGTCTGAACGCCGATAACTTTGATTTCGGGGCGAACCTGCTTGATAAATGCCGCCACGCCCGCCGCCAAACCGCCTCCCCCTATCGGGACGAATACGGCGTGGACTCGATCGGGATGCTGGCTGACAATTTCCATCCCCACCGTCCCCTGCCCCGCAATCACATCAGGATCGTCAAACGGTGCGATATAGGTCAGCCCTTCCTGTTCCGCCAGCTCCATCGCATAATCGTAGGCATCGTTGTATGAAACACCGCGCAAAACCACCTCGCCGCCACGGCTTTTGACCGCATCCACTTTGATTTTCGGCGTAGTCTCCGGCATGACGATAACGGCACGGCAGCCCAAACGCTGTGCGGACAATGCCACGCCTTGGGCGTGATTGCCCGCGCTTGCCGCAATCACGCCGCAAGCGAGCGCATCTTTCGGCAACTTGGACATTTTGTTGTACGCGCCGCGTATTTTGAACGAAAAAACCGGCTGCAAATCTTCGCGTTTCAAAAGGATGTTGTTTTTCAAACGTACAGAAAGGCTGCGTGCCGGTTCCAAAGGCGTTTCGACCGCGACATCATAGACAGATGCCGTCAGGATGCGGATAAGGTAATCGGAATAAGGAAGGGGCGTGTTCATAATTCAATATGGGAATAATCGGTTTGTTAAAATCGCAAAACCTGAAACCATACGCCCAAGACAGTCCGAAAGCAAGAAAAATCCGCCTGCACGCCCATCCCGGGCGTATAATCGGCAAACTGAAGCGATTATACGGTTAATACCTTTCATGACTGCACATAAAGCCCTGCCAATCTTTCTATCCGTCATTTTAGGCTCCTCTCCGGCAACAGCCGATTCATTTTCTCCAAACAGGCTGCCGGTACGCGCGACATCCTCCCCCCAAACGCCGGAAACCCTTGCTGCGGCACACATCGTCATCGACCTCCAAAGCCGGCAGACTTTATCCGCCAAAAACATCGATGCCCCCGCAGAACCTGCGGCACTGGCGCAATTAATGACCGCCTATCTGGTTTTCAAAAATTTGAAATCGGGAAATATCCGCCCTGAAGAAACCTTAAGAATAAATGAATCGGCGTGGAAATCGGAAGGCAGCAGAATGTTTGTCCGGCCCGGCGGCAGCGTTAGAACCGACACGCTCTTAAAAGGTATGATTGTCCTGTCCGCAAACGATACCGCCCTGACCCTTGCCGGCAGGCTGGGCAACGGCTCGATTGAAAATTTTGTGCAACAAATGAACAAAGAAGCCAAACGTTTGGGTATGAATCATACCGTCTTCAAAAATCCGACCGGTTTGAGCCAAGAAAGACAAGTTTCCACCGCCCGCGACCTCTCCCTCCTTGCCGAAGCATTAATGCGCGACTTTCCGGAATACTACCCGCTGTTTTCCATCAAATCGTTCAAGTTTGAAAACATAGGACAAAACAACCGCAATACCCTTTTATACCGGGACTCCGGCGTAAACGGCCTGAAAGCCGGCCATACGGAAAGCGGCGGCTACAACCTTGCCGTGTCATATTCCGGCAACGGCAGGCACATCCTTGTCATCACATTGGGTTCGGAATCGGCGGAAACACGCGCATCAGACAGCAGCAAGCTGCTGAACCGGGCATTGCAATCCTTCGACACTCCGAAAATCTATTCGGCAGGCGAAATGGTTACCAAAATACCCGTCTTTGACGGAAGCAGAAAAACCGTCCGTGCAGGTTTTCCGAAAGCAGCCTATATCACCGTCCCCCATACCGGGGCAAAAACAGCCGAACAAATTTTGGAAACCATACAGCCGGTTCCCGCACCGGTAAAAAAAGGACAGGTTCTGGGCAAAATCAAAATCAGGCAAAACGGATACACCCTTGCCGAAAAAGAAATCGTCGCACTGGAAAATGTAGAAAAAAGAAGCCGGTGGCAAAGGCTTTGGACGCGTCTGACAGGGCAGTAATCTGCCGTTTCAAATATCCCGTTTTTCCAACAAATAAAGAAATGCCGTCTGAAGCAATCTTCAGTCCCCGACCGGTTACCCGATCAAAGTCATTGCCGCATCCGCATCTTCGGTTGCAGCCGCTCCAAGCACTACATCGCCATACTATGATTACACCTGTTTGTTTTAAGCCTGCTCCTCTTTTTCCGACTTTAAGTCCCCCACTTTTTCCACAACACGGTATGCCAAACCGTCCAGTGCTTTAAAATGCCGCTTGCCGCATTCGATTTTCAGCCTCTCATTCTGGCGTAGTTTGTCCGTATCCACACCAGCCTGAATGCCTTTGCCGGTATTTTTAGTTTCTGCAACAAAGTACACTTTGCCCTGAACCTGTTTTACCACTGCCCAATCGGGATTGTAGTTGCCCAGCGGGGTAGGAATTTTGAACCAGCCGGGCAGTTTGAAATAAAACGCCACGCCGCCTTCATTTTCGGCATCATAATCCTCGCAATTTCGGGCAAAGGCTTGTTCCGTGCCGGAATCCAACGGAATATAGTTTTCGCAAATGGTTTTCTGCGGCTTTCCGACTGCAAACGTAAAGTTGTTTTCATAAAACTCGATGCCTTCGTGCGCCATATCTTCCAACAGCTTTTGGTCGTACACTTCGCCGGTTCGCTCATACTCGATTCCTGCCGCCATCAATGCGTGCAGGCTGCGGTTTACCGCTTCGGCGGCAAGGTCGATGAAGCGTTGCGGGTTGCCCGGAACATCTTTCAGACGGCCTGACTGTATGATGATTTCGTACACCGTGCGCCGCGTCAGCCCCGTTTTTCTTTGAATCTCGCCGAGTATGTCCGGAATCTCCCATTGAACGTCCATTTCACGGCTGCGGCCGGCAATTTCAACTGTTTCGATACCGTAGGTTTGTGATTGTTTTAATTGCGCCTTGCGGACGCGGATTCTTGGCTTTTGGATTTCTGGCAAGTTTGCTACTGCCTCCGAAGCCTGTTTGATCAATTCTTCCGTATCGAAGCGCACGCGGTAGCGCGTTTTGTATTTCAACCTGTCCCAAATTGCCTGAAATTCGGGATCGAGCGGAAAATCTTTGCGGAACAGCTGTTTTTTCTTCTTATTGCCGTTTTTGATGTTTTCGGCGGCAAATTTGATACCGCATTCGTCTTCGTATTCCTTTTGCAGATTTGCGGCAAACAATTCGTAGCTTTCGTTCGGCACAACGGTCAGTATGTTCACGTTTTCATCGCGCACGCGCCGTCCTTCCTGATTGACGGCGATACGCAGCCCGCGCCCGATTTCCTGCCGCTTTTTCAGCGGCGAGCGGGTTTCGTTGAGCGTGCAGATTTGGAAAACATTGGGATTGTCCCAGCCTTCTTTCAGCGCGGAATGGGAAAAGATAAAGCGCAGCGGGCTGCCGAAGGAAAGCAGGGTTTCCTTGTCGCGCATAATGAGGCGGTAGGTATCGTTGTCCGCCTGCGTCGTGCCGTCGGTGTTTTTCAGACGGCCTTTCCTGTCTTGCGAGAAATAGCCGTCGTGTACGCCCGCCGTATCGCTATTGCCTGCAAGCTCCCGATAGATTTCTTCAAACCAAAGGGCAAACTTGCCTGCCGTTCCGTCTTCTGTGCGGTAATTCTCCACGCGGTCGATGAAGAACAGCGACAGCACCTTAATCCCCAGCGGATTCAGCCGTTTCTCCTTCGCCAAATGCTCCCTTACCGTTTCGCGGATTTGGTTTTTCATAATTTCATCGCGCACCGCATCGCCGTCTCCGCCGCGCATAATAGTTTTACCGCCGGAGAACGCCAATTCCTGATTCTCGAAATCTAGGCCGTCAATAATGAAACCGTGGCGGTAGGCTTCGTTGCCGCCCGATTTTTCAAACAAATCGTCTCCCGATTTGACGGATACCTTTTTCTTCTTGGTTTCCTTTTTATCCTGATAATGAATGTTCAAATCGGCTTTCAGACGACCTTTGGCCACCTGCTTTACTTCCAGCAGCTCCGCAAATGCGCCGTTCACATCGTTTTCCGCCAATACCGGCAAAACTTCGATCTGCTTGACCAGCTTCAAATTGTATGCCTGCACGGGATTCAGGCTGTAAATCTTGTGATACGGTTTTTTATGCGTTGCCGAATAGCGCAGGGTAAAAAGCGGATTGAGCGATGCCAAGGCATTCAGACGGCCTTCCGTTTCCATATTTTGCGGCTCGTCGATGATGACGATGGGACACGTTTCCTGAATAAACTTAATCGGCGCGTCCCCGCTTTCGTTTACCTTATTGATAACGTTTCCATCTTTTTCAAACGACTGGATGTTGATCACCAAAATCTCGATGTGGTCGTTTACCGCAAAAGCGCGCAAGTCCGACAGCCGGCTGCTTGAATATTCCGAATAGCGCATCACTGGCCTGCCAAACACCCCGTCAAAATGCGCCTTCGTAATTTCCAAACTTTTCAACACGCCTTCGCGTATCGGTACGCCCGGCACGACAATCACAAACTTCTTCCAGCCGTAGCGGCGGTTTAACTCGTAAACCGTACGCAGATAGACATAGGTTTTGCCCGTCCCCGTTTCCATTTCCAGAGAAAAATTCAGCCCGTGTGCGCCGATTTCCGTTTCAGGCTGTCCGTTTTGCTTTTGCACCGCATTCAGATTCCTGCCCAGCGTTTCCCAATCCAAATCCAAGCCGTTGCCGACAAACCGCCCCGTCCCCTGACTGGTCAAATCAAATGTCCGAGTATGGTTCGGCTGCCCTGCAAAAAGATTCGCAACGGCATTTACCGCATCAAGCTGATAGGGCAGTTCTTCAAATTTCAGTTCCATTTTTATTTCCTTCTATCCGCTGTCGTGCGGAAAATCCACCTCTTTGCCGTCATTCCCGCGCAGGCGGGAATCCGGACCTGTCGGAGCAGAAACTGATATATCGTCATTCCCGCGAAAGTGGGAATCTAGGCTCGTTGGGTTTCAGTCATTTCCGATAAATTCTTGCAACTTTGAGTTTCTAGATTCCCGCCTGCGCGGGAATGACGGCAGACGGCACTTCCGGTTTCCCGCTTTCGGCTGACTACACACACTCAAACATCACACCCGCGTCCTTCATCTGCAATACGGTATTGCCTTTGAGCGCGTCGTCGCCCTCGAACAGCCTGTCCAAAACCACCGCCTTGACCGGGTGCTTCGCCAGCACGGCATCAATCAAATCCTGATTCACGCGTTCCAGCAGGAAGGCGTACAGCCCGCCCGTATCCTCGTCTTCCACGAAATACACGCCGTCTGAAAGCGAAATCTTGCAAGTCAGCTTCAAACCTAAACGCAACATCAATTCGTAGAGCAGGTTTTCAGACGGCATTTCAGACAACACGGAATCAATGTTCAAGGACAACTCGCCTTGCAGGGCTTCCATATCGGCTTGTCCGGACTGCCGCCATTGTTTGAAACCGCTTTCGGCAAGTTTGAAGACTTTAAAGCCCGTATCCACGTTTTGACCGCTTTGAAGGCCGTCTGAAATCTGCCTGCCCGCGCGGCGGATGCGTTCTTTGGCGATTTCGGCAATCGTGTCGAAACCCGCCTTGCGCGCTTCGGATTTTTCGTCGGTTTCTTCGGGAAGTTGGACGCAGATGAAACGGCGGCTGCCGCCGTCTTCGGCATTAAGCTGCATCACGGCGTGGGCGGTAGTGCCGCTGCCGGAGAAGAAGTCTAATATAATTGAATCTTTTTTATTTGATGCAATTTTAAGCATCCTTTTGATTAATGAAGGAGGTTTCGGAAAAGTAAATATTCCTTTACCAATCATGGATTCCAACTCTTTGCTGGCAGCATCTGTTGTTCCTGTTTCATCATGTTTCCATAAATCAACTGGCACCATTCCGCCATCCATCTCTGTGAGAAATTTCTTTAAGCGTGGATATTTGTTTTCTCCATTCTTTCCCCAATACAGTCTGTTATCTTCCTGATAGGATAAATATTTTGAATGCTCAAATTTCCATGCATTTGTTGGGTGTGTAATGACTTCTCCCGTGTGTGGATTTTGTATTTCATATGATAAATTCGGGCGTTGTTCCTTTGTTGCTGGGTTAACACAAGATACGCTTGTCCATACTCCTCTTGGGTCATTATCTGGATTGGTATAAGTGGAATCTGCTTTTTCATTTCTAGGCTCTTTTAACTCCTGTAAGTTATCAGATTTCCTGTAGCAAACTATCTGCTCCGTTAATGTTGTGAACATGCGGGCGTTGTTACTTCTGGTATACCTCTTCTCCCATATAATATTTGACACAAAATTCTCCGCCCCAAACACTTCATCACACAGCAGTTTCAACTGTGCCTGTTCGTTGTCGTCGATACTGATAAAAATCACGCCGTCTTCGCGCAGCAGGGTTTTCGCCAGATGCAGGCGCGGCAGCATCATAGAGAGCCAGTTGCTGTGGTAATGGCCGCTGTCTTTGCCGTTTTTGCGCCACGCGCCTTGGAACACGCCGTCGCGCTTCAGGTAGCCCGCGTCGTCGGTATCGCCCACGCGGCGGGCGTATTCTTCGCGGCTTTCGGAGAATTTGTCGGGATAGACGAAGGAATCGTTGCCGGTATTGTAGGGCGGGTCGATGTAAATCATCTTCACGCTGCCGGCGTAGGATTTTTGCAGGATTTTCAGTGCTTCGAGGTTTTCGGCTTCGATAAACACGTTTTGCGTGCCGTCGAAATCTGCGGATTCTTCTTTGCAAGGAACAAGGGTTCGGGAAGTGGGGCTTTGCAGGTTGAGATAGGCGGCGGTTTTACCCGCCCAATCGAGTTGGTAACGTTCGCCCGCGCCGGCAAGGTTTTCCGCGCCGAGGACGAGTTTGAGCTTCTCAAAATCGATTTGGCCTTCGCAAAAGACTTCGGGAAAGATTTGTTTGAGTTTTAATATGTTGTTTTGTTTGAAATTATTTTCTAAATCGTGTATAATTTCGGTTCGGTTCGGTTCGGTTCGGTTCGGTTCGGTTCGGTTCGGTTCGGTTCGGTTCGGTTCGGTTCGGTTGCCATAACTATGTCCATCAAGAGCGGGTTACGAAATATTCTTTTATCGGGATATTTCAAAAGTTGAAAGAAAAGTGATTTTCAGGATAAAAGTTGATCGACTATCTCTGATAGCCGGTTCGGATCGGGCGGCTGCCGGAATGTGAACGACATATCTTCTTCATTTTCATCCGGTAGGAAATGCCGTTTTTGAGCCAAGCATCCGTTGTCGCGCAATACGTCCGGATAGATTTCCACCCGAACGGAAATAAGCGGTTTTCCCTTATAAACGGATGAAATCAACCAAATATTGAAACACAGCCCAAAACAATAAGGCGGTACGCATCATATACGTACCGCCTGCTTTTCAATCAATCAGCGTTTTTTACCGGTAACGGTGGCAACAGCCAGATTTTCATTACGTTTCAAGGAAACGCTTTCTACACCTTCAGGCAATTTGATGTCTGACAAATGCAAAATGTCGCCGGCAACCACTTCGGCACAATCCAAATCCAAGAAAGCAGGAATATTGGCAGGCAGCGCAAGCACTTCAACAGTAGTGTTCAACAGAGATACACGACCGCCTTGCAATTTAACGGCTTGAGAGTTTTCAGCGTTAACAATGTGCAGGGGAACGCGGATGCGTACAAGCTGATCGGCTTTAACGGCTTGGAAGTCGATGTGCTGGACTTCGCGGCGGAACGGGTGCATTTGGAAATCACGGACGATAACGTCTTTGGTTTCGCCGTTCAGAGACAATTTAATCAACGCGGTATGGAAAGATTCTTTTTCCAATGCGTAGAATACGGTCTTATGATCCACAGCAATCGCAACGGGCTCTTGACCTTCGCCGTACAAAATACCGGGGATTTGACCTTCGCGACGCAGGCGGCGGCTCGCACCAGTGCCTTGTGCTTCACGAACAGAGGCTTGAATTTCATAAGTCATACTAAATACTCCAAGTTAAATAAAACTACCGTCATCGGCCGCGACCAGCTTAAGACGGCTTCGGGCTTATGGCAGCAACATACTGCCTGTCATCACTTCTTCATTGAAAAGATATGAGACGGATTCTTCATTGCTGATGCGGCGGACGGTTTCGGCCAACAGACCGGCAATCGTTACCTGACGGATACGGTCGCATTGTTTGGCCGCATCAGACAAAGGAATGGTATCTGTTACAACAACTTGGTCGATTTCGGATGAGGCGATACGGCTGACCGCCTCTCCGGAAAATACGGCGTGGCTGGCATATGCCAAGACACGTTCTGCACCGCGCTCTTTCAGGGCGACGGCGGCTTTGCACAGCGTATTTGCAGTATCAATCATATCATCCACAATCAGACAGCTTCTGCCTTGAATATCGCCGATAATGTTCATGACTTCCGCCACATTGGCTTTCGGGCGGCGTTTATCGATAATCGCCAAATCGGCATTCAAGGATTTTGCCACTGCGCGGGCGCGGACGACCCCGCCGATGTCGGGGCTGACGACAGTCAGATTTTCAATCCGCTGCTGCTTGATATCGTTCAACAGAATCGGGGTGGCATAAATATTGTCCACCGGAATATCAAAGAAGCCTTGAATCTGGTCGGCATGCAAATCAACGGTCAAAACACGGTCGATACCTGCCGAATAGAGCATATTCGCCACCAGTTTGGCAGAAATCGGAACACGGACGGAACGCGGACGGCGGTCTTGGCGCGCATAGCCGAAATACGGAATGGCTGCGGTAATACGGCCTGCCGAAGCACGCTTCAGTGCATCCGCCATCGTCAGGATTTCCATCAGGTTGTCATTGGTCGGCGCACAGGTCGGCTGAAGGATGAAAACATCGCGGCCGCGTACGTTTTCCAACAACTCGACGGCAACTTCACCGTCTGAAAACTTGGATACGGAAGCATTACCCAAAGAAATGTCCAAATGTTTGACAACACGTTGTGCCAATTCGGGATTGGCATTGCCTGTAAATACCATCAAACTGTCGTACGCAGCCATATTCTCACCTGATTTTATGTTTAACTTCCGCTCAGAAAACACAATGCTTCCCTCCGCTTGTACCAAGCCCGATATTATACCTGCAACATCCGGCACAAACAAAGGCATTTCAATATTTTTATTTCTGCATGATAAAAAGCGTGTAAGAATACTTACACGCTTTTGCCTGGCTGGGGAGGAAGGATTCGAACCTTCGCATGCTGGAATCAAAATCCAGTGTCTTAACCGCTTGACGACTCCCCAAAACAATGTTCAATCAGGCATCAGCGGGTGTGCTGCAAGACCCTCTGCCAAATACGCCTCATATAAACATGAAACTTGTCGGTATATATTGTATGCGCTATCCCTGTCTCGGCAGGCTGTGAACACGCACGCGCCGGAACCTGTCATTAAGGCAGCCCCATATCGGGACAACTCGGAATAGGCTTTCCAAACTTCAGGGTATTCTTGAAATACAACTGCCTGCATATCATTTCTAAACGGTTGCAGGTTTTGGAAAGTCGGCATTATGCTTGAGGCAGAATCCCGTGTCAAGCATCCGTGTGTGAAAATTTTTGCAGTGGAAACGTGAACAGGCGGTTTGGCAATGACATACCACTGTTTCGGAATATCCATTCCTATCAGTTTTTCACCTATCCCGCTTGCAAAAGCATTTTTTCCGAAAACAAAAAATGGTACGTCCGCACCCAAAGTCGCGCCCAAGTCAATCAGCTGCCGCTGCGTCAAACCACACTGCCACCAACGGTTCAACACCAGCAAAACCGTTGCGGCATCAGAACTCCCGCCGCCCAAACCGGCCCCGGTCGGAATTCTTTTGTCCAGCCATATCTCCACGCCGGCAGGGGTGCGTGCATATTTTTGCAGCAACGATGCGGCACGGTAGCTTAAATCCGCTTCCTGCGGCATTCCATCAACCGGATTGTGCAGGATGATTTTTCCGTCGTCCCTCGGTTTCAAATATACGGTATCCTGCAAATCTATCAGGCAGAATATGCTTTCGATATTGTGATAACCGTCCTCGCGCCTGCCGGTAATCCTCAAATCGAGATTCAGTTTTGCAGGCGCGGGAAAGGCCTGCCGTCCGTCCGTAACACTCATATATCCGCCTTACCGTATGCGTGCCGCGCATTGTTCTTGGGTTTCGGTTTCAGACGGCATACCGATTTCGCTGAAAACCAGTCTGATGTTCAATTTCCCGTTATCCAATTGCAGGATGCGGGCTTTTCCTTCGCTGCCTGAGGTTCTGCCGATTGTCCAGCCGTATTGCTCCAGCATACCGTCCGGCAGGATGCGGTAAGGTGCGCCCGCCACCCGCCTGCCGTCTGCCCAGATATGCAGATATTGGATTGGCAGCTTGAAACCAATAAGCTGCCGGCTCAACTCTTCCGCACTTTCCGCCTGATAAACATTTCCTTTGGCATCCACTGCCAACGCACCGTCTTTGTCTTGGCACATCTGTCCGAGCGTGCCGCCCAAAGGGGTGTTGATATTGATGGTTTCCACGGGCGGTTGGTATGTCCAATCAAAATTTGCATACGAACCTTTCCCTTCCGCTTTCACTGCCAGCCGCCCTTCTGCCGTGAAACTGCCGATGTATTCGGACGGCTGCCACAGGTTTTCGTTATTTTGAGGTAATTGCGCGCAAGCGGTCAAAAGCAGGATGACCGATGCGGATACGGTGTGTTTCATCAGAATTTCCTTAAGGGGGGCAATCCTGCCGGCCGGCAGGTTCGGCGAACCGTGTGCCGTCTGAAAGGATGGGCCTGCATTATTTCCGGGGTTTCCGGGAAGCTTGGGGCAATGCGATGCCGTGGCGTTTGAGCGTTTCGCGCCATATTTTCTTATCTCCCGTAAGATGTGCCGCCTGAGTCCACACATCAACCGCCCGATCGCACTCGCCCAATGCCCACAACACCTCGCCCAAATGGGCGGCAACTTCCGGCTCGGGCCGGCTCTCAAACGAATAACGGAGGTACGGCAGCGCACTTTCCGCATCGCCTTTCAGGTAATACGCCCAGCCTATGCTGTCATTGACGGCGGTATCGTCCGGGTTGATTTGGTATGCCGTCTGAAGCAGGGCGAAACCTTCGTCCAGACGCTTGGAATCGGACAGCAGGCTGTAACCTAAATTATTCATAATTTGTGCATTGTCGGGCGTAAGTTTGAGTGCTGCTTCAAGGTCGGCAATCATTTTTTTCCGCTTGCCAAGCCGATCGTAAACAACTGACCGCTGTACCAATGCCTCTGCCAGTAACTCTTTATTGCTGCCGACAGGCGGTTTTTCGATAATCTTGTCCAGCCCCCTCAAAGCCTCCCGTGTATCCGGCAGCTTCGACAGGGCGAGCATCTGTATTTTGGACAAATTGTCTGCCGTAAAATAACGCCCCTGCTGTTCCGGCAGCTTCCTTACCTTCCCAATCAGCCGCAAGGCAGGTTTGACACCGTCCAGTTCGGCAGCTGCCGCAGCCGCCAGCACACCTTTGTCGAACAGATATTCCGGCGCGGAGACTTTTTCCAGCCACTGCCTGACTTTGGCATAATCCCTGCGGTCGGCATATATCATCGCCGCCGTCATTGCCGCCCTGCCCCGCTGTTCCCCCGTCCCCCTGCCGTATGCCTTTTCGGCGTAACCGTCGATAACGGAAATATCTTCTTTCCGGTTTGCCGCCAATATTGCCGCCTGAATGTATAAATCCGCATCCGGGTTGGTTTCCAGCAGCACTTTCAAGCGTTTGTAGGCATCATCGGGACGGCGTAGGGAAACCAAATTCATGATTTCCATTTCCTGCCAGGCGGACGACAGATTCCGGGTGTCTGTTTGTTGGAAAAAGCCGTCGAGTATTTCGGGATATTGGCGGGCGGTCAGGCGCAGGACGATGAAGGTGGGCGGCAGGATTTCGGCATCGAGTTTTGACAGGCGTTGCAATGCCGCGATTGCTTTATCTTTTTCCCGTACTTGCAGGCTGAAGACCGCATCGGCAACTGCCGCTTCAGGCATATGCCCGTATTTCATTGCCGCGCGGCGGACGGCTTCCGATGCTTTTTTCGCCAATCCGTCCTGCTGCACGGCGGCTTGCGCCAACAGCAAAAATACCCTGCGTTTTTGCATATCGTCCGATTGCGCCAGCACCTCTTCCAATCCGTCCAGACGCTGATTTCCCCCTTCCCTCAATACGTTCCGCAGCCACCCCGCCCGTTTTTGCGCCCCGCCCGGGACAGGCTCGATCTGCCGCCATTTCTGATAAATCATCTCAGCCTGTTCAAACGCGTTCAGCGACACGGCCATTTCCAAGGCGCGTTCGGCGACTTCGGGGGATTTTGTGCGTTCCAACATCAGCATATAGCTTGCCAGAGCCGTTCCCGCCTGCCCTTTCTGCAAAGCCGTTTCACCGCCCAGCAGCGTAAATATCCGATTAACCCGCTCGCCCACAGCGGCACGGCGTAAGCGATTGTTTTTGATTTCTTCCTCGCTGTAACGCTGATGTTTCCTTAAAACCTTTCCGGCTTCCTTCGGCTGTTTCATATCCCCCGCACCGCTTCCGGCGGCAGATACCTGTCCGGCAAGCAGGGCTGCCGTCAACACAGATAAAATTTTGAAACGGTTGGGTAGCATAATCATCCTTTATCCGACATCCGTCCGAACCTTCAGACGGCATATAATCAGGCGTAACTTTATCACAAGCAGAATCGTTTGTAGATTTGCGAAACCCCGTTCAAAAAATAAATGCCGTCTGAAATACTGCTTCAGACGGCATTCCCGACGCTTGCGGTTCAAGGGAGTTTTATTTCCACATTGTCAATCAGGCGCGTCGCTCCCAAACGGGCGGCGGCCAAGACCACCAGCTTCCTATCCCCCGTCCGTGCCACTTCGAGCGTACCGGCGTGGCGGATTTCGACATAATCGACCGTCCAGCCGTGTTCCGTCAGAGATTGGACGGCGCGTTTTTCCAAACCCGCATAATCCAAACTGCCCTGCGCCAAAGATTCGGCAACAGCCTTCAATTCGCGGTACAGGCGCGGGGCTTCGGCACGCTCCGCCGCACTCAAATACCGGTTGCGGCTGGACAGTGCCAATCCGTCTTCCGCACGCCCTGTATCGACAGGCACGATTTCAACATCAAAATTCAAATCCTCGGTCAAACCTTTAATCACGGCAAGCTGCTGGTAATCTTTTTTGCCGAAACAGGCAACATCCGGCATGACAATATTGAACAGTTTGGACACCACCGTCGCCACCCCGCGAAAATGGCCGGGGCGGAACTTGCCGCACAACTCATTTTGCAGGTTGGGCGGTTCGACGTTGTACCGTTGTTCCACGTTCGGATAGAGTTCTTTCTCATCGGGCGCGAATATCACGGCGACACCCTCGGCTTCCAGCTTGTCCGCATCCTGCTGCAAAGTGCGCGGATATTTGTCGAAATCCTCGCCCTGACCGAATTGCAGGCGGTTGACGAATATGCTGACCACGACGCTGTCCGCCCGCTTTTTCGCCTCACGCACAAGCGCGAGATGCCCTTCGTGCAAATTGCCCATAGTCGGCACGAACGCCACCGTTCCCGCATTTTTACGCCACGCGCGCAGTTCTCGAACAGTATGTATGATTTGCATAACGGTAATCCTTAATCCTTCGGGCTTCCTGCCCGACAAAACGCGCCGATTATACGCGCCGCGCACGGCAAAACAAAATGCCGTCTGAAACGGCTTTCAGACGGCATCGGCAGCAAACCTTGTTCAGTCTGCAAAAATATGTTCCGCAGCAGGGAAAGTTTTGGCTTTGACTTCGGCAACATACGCCCGAACCGCCGCCTGAATGCTGCTTTGCCCGTGCATAAAGTTTTTGACGAATTTCGCCGTCTTGCCCGGAAAAATACCGAGCATATCGTGCATCACCAAAACCTGCCCGTCGCAATCCGCGCCCGCACCGATGCCGATAGTCGGACAGGAAACAGATTCAGTTACCTTTTTTGCCAGTTCCGCAGGAACACACTCCATCAATACAACCGCCGCCCCCGCATCATCGTGCGCCTTGGCATCGTTAAGCAATGCCTGCGCCTTGCCGCCGCGCCCCTGAACTTTGTATCCGCCGAAGGCAAACACAGATTGCGGGGTCAGACCGATGTGCGCGCAAACCGGAATACCGCGCATTTGCAGAAATTCAGTCGTTTCCGCCATCCACACGCCGCCTTCGAGTTTGACCATATGCGCTCCTGCCGCCATCAGTTCGGCAGCGGCGGCAAACGCCTGCTCCTTACTCTGCTGATATGCACCAAACGGCAAATCACTGACAATCATCGCATTTTTTGCACCGCGTGCTACACATTCGGTGTGATAACACATATCGCGCAGGCTGACGGGCAGCGTCGATTTCCGCCCCTGAACCGCCATACCCAAAGAATCGCCAACCAGCAGCATTTCCACACCGGCATCGTCCATCAGCGCGGCAAAACTGGATTCGTAAGCGGTCAGCATAGCGATTTTCTCACCTGCCGCCTTCATTTTTTGCAGTGTGTTCACAGTAATCATCAGATATTGTTACCCCGCCCTTTTCAGACGGCCTTTTCAGTTTGAAACGGGCTATTATAGTGAAATGCCCGCAGCCCTGCCACCGACCGTGCCGCAAATGCAAAACAGCCCGACTGTTTTACACAATCGGGCTGTCAAATCTGGTGCCGGCACCAAGAGTCGAACTCGGGACCCCCTGATTACAAGTCAGGTGCTCTACCAACTGAGCTATACCGGCATATTGGATTGTATTACCGCACCATAAGCAAGGATGGTGCCGGCACCAAGAGTCGAACTCGGGACCCCCTGATTACAAGTCAGGTGCTCTACCAACTGAGCTATACCGGCAAAGAAAGCGAATTATGCAGACAACTTCACACTTTGGCAAGAAATTTGTCCGACCCCCTCATAAAAATAAACTAAGTATTTTATTTAAAACAAAATTAATTTGAAACAGAACAAGCATCGGCATTCTGATAGAATATCTGCCTTTCAAACCGACCGTTCACACCGATGGCAAGACATCCCTACCGCCGCCTCCGTCCTGCAAAATCCGGCTTTCCCGAAGTCGGCATTTCCGAAGAAGGCAATATCCGTTCGCTTCACTTGGGCAGCGACACCATCCAAAGCTCGATGAACCTCGACCGCCCGTCCGAGCTGGTGCTCTCTTACAGCCGCGCGATGATGGGCTGGCTGCTTTTTGCGGAACACCTGCCGCAGCATATCACCCAAATCGGCTTGGGCGGCGGTTCGTTTGCGCGCTGGATAGATAACTACCTGCCCGATACACGTCAAACTGCCGTAGACATCAACCCGCAGGTTATCGCCATTGCCCGCAACCTGTTTGAGTTGCCTTTCGAGGGCGAGAAATTTGAAATTATTGAAGCAGACGGTGCGGAGTACATCAAAGTCTTCCGCCACAACACCGATGTGATTTTGGTGGACGGATTCGACGGCGAACAAATCATCGATGCGCTGGTTGAAGAACCGTTCTTCCGAGACTGCCGCAACGCGCTCTCTTCAGACGGCATATTCGTGACCAACTGGTGGAGCGGCGACAAACGCTATCAACGCTTCATCGAACGGTTGTTGAACGTCTTTGAAGGGCGCGTATTGGAACTTCCTGCCGAAAGCCACGGCAATGTGGCGGTAATGGCCTTCCAAAGCAGCCCCAAAGAACAAAACATAGACAAACTCAAAAAACGTGCCGAAAAACTGGGCGGACAATACGGATTGGATTTCAACCGTATGCTCGCCGGTCTGAAAGCGTCCAACCCCAACAACGGCAAACATTTCCACCTTTAGGCCGCCATCTTCGCGGCCGCATCGGAATATGCGGCAAACCAAGAGGAAACCATTATGCAAAAACCCGAAACCATACACATACTCGGCCCTGCCGGCATTTTAGAAACCATCCATATCCCGTCCGAACAAACACCGGCGCGCGGCGTTGCCGTTATCAATCATCCCAACCCCCTCCAAGGCGGGACAAACACCAACAAAGTCATCCAAACCGCCGCCAAAGCATTGAGCAAACTCGGATTCCACTGCTACCTACCCAACCTTCGCGGCGTAGGCAACAGCGAAGGCACACACGATTACGGACGCGGCGAAACGCAAGACTGCCTCGCCGTTATCGACTATGCCCGCAACAGCCACCCCGAAGCCCCCGAATTTGCCTTATCCGGCTTTTCCTTCGGCGGCTATGTCGCCACATTTGCCGCACAAGAGCGCACACCCGATTTATTGCTGCTCATCGGCGCGGCAGTCTGCCACTATACTGACCGTCCGGAACCGTCCGCCGTTCCCGACGTTGCAAAAACACTGATGATACACGGCGCGGAAGATGAAGTCGTCGAAATCGAAAAAGCCCTGAAATGGGCGGAACCGCAAGATTTGCCCGTCATTACCATCGCCGGTTCCACGCATTTCTTTCACGGCAAACTTATCGTCCTGCGCGACACCATCCTCCGCTTCGCGCCCGTATGCCTGAACGGGTAAAGCCCCTTTCAGACGGCATCAATAATATCAAACCCGTATCGGCGGCGTCTGCCGATACGGGTTTGCATCCCCTCCCGTTACAGGCAAGACCTACTGCAAAACACCCTTTCCAGACCCGACAAAGGATCTGCAAACGCAATCTTTTTTGCCAAGAGCTTCAAAGGTTTCCGATAATCCTCGCTGCCCGCTTCAGACGGCACGGGATAGAGCGCGTCATTCAACAACGGCATACCCAAGCCCATCATGTGTACGCGCAACTGGTGTTTCTTGCCGGTATGCGGCGTAAGGCGGTAAAGGCTGAACTCCCCTCTGTTTTCAATCAGTTCGACCGTCGTGTGTGCGTTTGGTTCGCCTTCCGCCTCTTGCGTCGTAAAAAATTTCTCACCCCTTACCAAACGCGAAACCACATCAAGCGGATACGGCAAATCCGTCCTTGTCGGCGCAAGCGCCTCATACGTTTTCCATACCGTTTTGTTTTGAAACATCGTCTGATAAGCTCCTCGCGTGGCAGGATTGTGCGACAGCAGCATCACGCCTGCCGTATCCTTGTCCAAGCGGTGCAGCGGCGTAATGTCTTCAACATTCAAATGCTGCAATTCGGGACGCAGGCGCAGACGTGTGAGCAGCGTTTCCCTCAAAAAACGCCCGCTGGGGATGACGGGCAGAAAATGCGGTTTGTCCACCACAATCAAATGCTCATCAATATGCAAAATTTTTTCTTCAAACGGAATACGCGGCTCATCCTCACTGCTAGTTTCCCGATAATAAAACATCGTCTTACCGGGATCGAACAAAGAATGCTCATCCAACGCCGCACCATCCGAACCGACCACAAAACCGCTGTTCAACCGCCTGCGCCAGTTTTCTTCGCCCACAAAAGGAAAGCGGATGCACAGAAAATGCAGCAGCGGCAGCCCGTAAAACTGCTTTTCATGCGGCAGCACCAAATAACTGGGTTTGACACCGTTCAACAGCGGAAGAGGATTTTCACGTTTTTTCATGCGGCGGATTGTAACCGTTTTTCACAAACTTTTCAGACGGCATATCAAAACATAATTGACAAAAACAAACATATTGTTTTTTCTGATTTAAAAATTTGTTTAGACGAAATAATCAGATATTCATTACTATTATCAAATAAGAATTAATATTAATAAGAGGAAATATGAAACGCATCTTTTTGTCCGCCCTGTCCCCATCCTGCCTTTATCCGCTTATGCCGACCTGCCCTTGACGATTGAAGACATAATGACCGACAAGGGCAAATGGAAACTGGAAACTTCCCTTACCTACCTGAACAGCGAAAACAGCCGCGCCGAACTTGCCGCACCGGTTTACATCCAAACCGGCGCAAGCTCGTTTATCCCCATTCCGACCGAAATTCAAGAAAACGGCAGTAATACCGATATGCTCGCCGGCACACTCGGTTTGCGCTACGGACTGACCGGCAATACCGACATTTACGGCAGCGGCAGCTATCTGTGGCACGAAGAACGCAAACTCGACGGCAACGGCAAAACCCGCGACAAACGGATATCAGACATATCCGCCGGCATCAGCCATACCTTCCTCAAAGATGACAAAAATCCTGCCCTTATCGGCTTTCTCGAAAGCACGGTTTACGAAAAATCGCGCGGCAAAGCCTCGTCGGGAAAATCGTGGCTCATCGGCGCCACCACCTACAAAGCCATAGATCCGATTGTCCTTTCCCTCACCGCCGCCTACCGCATCAACGGCAGCAAAACCCTTTCAGACGGTATCCGCTACAAATCGGGCAACTATCTGCTGCTCAACCCCAACGTCTCATTTGCCGCCAACGACAGAATCAGCCTGACCGGAGGCATCCAATGGTTGGGCAGGCAGCCCGACCGGACGGACGGCAAAAAAGAATCCGCAAGTAATACATCCACCTACGCCCATTTCGGCGCAGGTTTCGGTTTCACCAAAACCACGGCTTTAAACGCATCCGCACGTTTCAACGTTTCAGGGCAAAGCAGTTCCGAACTGAAATTTGGCGTACAGCATACATTTTAAGCAGGTTTTGATTTTCCAACCTTGCAATCCAAAGGAGTTGTTATGAAAAAACAAATCACCGCAGCCGTGATGATGCTGTCTATGATCGCCCCCCTCAATGGCAAACGGCTTGGACAATCAGGCATTTGAAAGCCAAGTATTCCATACGCAGGCAGATGCGCCGATGCAGTTGGCAGAACTGTCGCCTCAAGAGATGAAAGAGACTGAGGGAGCGTTTCTTCCTCTTGTAGCCGGTGCTTTGATGGGTGGTGCAATTAGTGCTTGGGCTAATCACGGTATTTCTAAAATTAAAACAGGGCAATTTGCTTCAACGAGAAGTACCTTGGCTGCAACCGCCGGCGGTATGATAGGAGGCGCATATAGCAATGCGATGTTGCGCGGTGCATGGATTGCTACTAATGCTTTTGCCCGTTCTGCTTGGAAGGGAGGAAATGCTGTTCCTAATGCAGTTATTCGTGCAGATGGTGCAGCGTTAAATCAGTCTTCTGGCGCAGCAATGGGAAAACATAGAAGATAAACAAAATGGATGATCTGATACTATATTTTTTATCAGGCATATTTGGAAATCAAGTTGCCGAATATATCATAAAAAACAACCGTGAGATGAAAGTTCCCTTTATTGCGCTTTACGCGATATTTTTTACGTTGATTTATACTGTGGCTTTGCTGTTTCTCAGTCTCGTTTATTGGGTCAACGGTGCGGAGATTGCATGGAAGGGGATAGGTATTTTCAGTATGTCGGTCAGTTTTTGTATAGTCTTCTGTCTTTATGCTGTTGATAAAGCAGGAAGGTATAAGGATAAGAAATAGTAGGGATTAAACCTGTGGCAGCAAACGTAGTTGGATATAGGCTCAACTTGTGTTTGCTGCTTCTTGGGTAGCCGGCGGTATTGCAGGAGGCATATGGGGAGGTGCCGGCTATGCATTGGGTGCCTATCAAGGTCATTACAAATGGGACAATGCCAAATTTGCAGGTAACGTAGCAACAGGTGCTGTCATTGGCGCATCATTTGGTACTGCGGGGGCAATTGCCGGTGGAGGAGTCAAATTTATTCCCGGCCGGACAAATGCAGGAGCAAACATATGGAGAGTAAATAGTATAGTGGATTAAATTTAAATCAGGACAAGGCGGCGAGCCGCAGACAGTACAGATAGTACGGCAAGGCGAGCTAACGCTGTACTGGTTTAAATTTAATTCACTATACACTTGCCAACAATGGTGCAAATCGCGTATGGCGTAGATAAATCATAACAAACAGGTAATGAATTAAAGACATTACCTGTTTTTGCAGAAATTTTTAAAATGGATGATTTAATTGCAGCTTTTTTAGGCTATTTATCAGGTAAATATAGCGAAGGGAAAATAAGCAGATTAGGAATATCTCTAACGGCAGGAAGCATTTTCTTTGCAGTATTCTTTACTCAAGAACTGATAATTTTTATTATTGATGGAAATAAGGAAAATCTTTGGAATTTTATTACCGGGATAATGAAAGATTTACTTTTATTTTCATGTTCTATTATTTTATTATGCTATTTTTTATTATTTATTGCCGAAACTATTGAAAAAACAATCAATAAGATTAAATAAGATATTTAAAGAAATTTAAGATTACACATACTGCCAATAGTTTTCTTAATTGTTTTGTATATTTATCTGATATATCAACATCTCTATCTTATTCCGAATTTTATTGTTGAAACTTGCATGAAAAGCCATACCAGATGATAAAAAAACAAATATATTTTAATAAAAGCAGCAATCGGCATAACCGCCATATTTATATTTTATCTTCTAACTCAAGAAAGCAGCGGCAAAACTGAAGAACCATCATATTTCTTGATGGCCATGTTTCTCAACTCGCTTTGGTTTGAAAAAATAAAACAGTTATGGCTGCCGTTACGGCAATGATTGCCGCCTACTTTATATTTGTCTCACTGTCCGATTAATAAGCAAACAAAAAGGCTGCTTGGAAATTTCAGGCAGCCTTTCAGGAGGATTTTGATGGAACAAAAAAGGCGGTTTGCCGCCGCCCTACTCCTCGCCGCCGCCCTACCGCTTTGTGCGCATTCTTTTCCCTTTGCGGAAGAAAACCCCATAGCCTACGGCAAAGTCAAAATACAAAGCTGGAAAGCGCGGCGGGATTTCAATATTGTAAAGCAGGATTTGGATTTTTCCTGCGGGGCGGCTTCGGTGGCGACGCTTTTGAACAATTTTTACGGGCAAACGCTGACGGAAGAAGAAGTGTTGAAAAAGCTGGATAAGGAGCAGATGCGTGCGTCGTTTGAGGATATGCGGCGCATTATGCCTGATTTGGGTTTTGAGGCGAAAGGCTATGCCCTGTCTTTCGAGCAGCTTGCACAGTTGAAAATCCCCGTCATCGTGTATCTGAAATACCGCAAGGATGATCATTTCTCGGTATTGCGCGGCATAGACGGCAATACGGTTTTGCTTGCCGATCCGTCGCTGGGCCATGTTTCGATGGGCAGGGCGCAGTTTTTAGAGGCTTGGAAAACCCGTGAGGGAAATTTGGCAGGTAAGATTTTGGCTGTCGTACCGAAAAAAGCGGAGACGATTTCAAATAAATTGTTTTTTACACATCATCCCAAGCGACAGACAGAATTTGCAGTCAAACAAATCAGGCAAGCGCGTGCAGAGTAAGTCAAATGCCGTCTGAAAACTGTTTCAGACGGCATTTTTTCCCGCCCGCAAACCATCCGCATCCTCTCAAACCCTTAAAAATCCGCTATAATCGCCTGCATTTGATTTCAGCACCCACTTTTTGAAATGGCACAAAAAATCCAATCAGTCAAAGGCATGAACGACCTTTTACCTGTCGAACAAAAAGATTTTAAACTGACGGCTGCGTTTTGGCAGGCGTTTGAAGATACGGTAAACCGCTGGACACGCGCTTACGGCTATCAGCAAATCCGTACGCCGATTGTCGAGCAAACCGGTTTGTTTGTCCGCTCCATCGGCGAGGAAACCGATGTGGTCGGCAAGGAAATGTACACCTTCTCCGACTCAAACGATTCTTTGAGTTTGAGCCTGCGTCCTGAAGGTACGGCTTCTTGTCTGCGTGCGGTGGTCGAACACAACCTTCTGTACAACAGCCCGCAAAAGCTGTGGTATATGGGGCCGATGTTCCGCCGCGAGCGTCCGCAAAAAGGCCGTTATCGTCAGTTCCATCAGGTCGGTATCGAGGCTTTAGGTTTTGAAGGGCCGGATATTGATGCGGAAATCATCGCGATGTCTGCCGATTTGTGGGAAAAATTGGGTATTCGCGAATACCTGACTTTGGAAATCAACAGCTTGGGTAACCGTGAGGAACGCGCGGCACACCGTGCGGCATTGGTTGAATATTTGACCCGCTATGAAGCGCAACTGGACGAAGACAGCAAACGCCGTCTGAAAACCAATCCTTTGCGCGTTTTGGATACGAAAAACCCTGATTTGCAGGAAATCTGCAATGCGGCGCCGCGTTTGGTGGATTACTTGGGCGAGGCTTCGCAAAACCACTATGCACGCTTCAAGGCGATGTTGGACGGTTTGGGTATCCAATATGTTGAAAATCCGCGCTTGGTACGCGGTTTGGATTATTACAATCAGACGGTTTTTGAGTGGACGACCGACAAACTCGGCGCGCAGGCGACTGTGTGCGGCGGCGGCCGTTACGATGGTTTGATTGAAGAGCTTGGCGGCAAGCCTGCGCCGTCTATCGGCTTTGCAATGGGTATTGAGCGCCTGCTGCTTTTGGTGAGCGAATACGGCTCGTTGGAAGCGAACGCTGCGCCTGATGTCTATGCAATGCACCAAGGCGAAGGTGCGGACTTGCAGGTGATGAAATACGCGCAAGCTCTACGCGCACAAGGTTTCAATGTGATGCAGCATTCCGGCTATCAAAGCCTGAAGGCGCAAATGAAAAAAGCAGACAACAGTGGCGCACGCTTTGCCCTGATTGTGGCTCAGGATGAGCTGGCAAACGGTACGGTTACCCTGAAAGATATGCAGGGCAAACACGAACAGAAAACCGTTGCCGCCGCTGATTTGACAGACACTTTACAACAATGGAAGAACGCATAAATGGCAGCCCATTTGGAAGAACAACAAGAGTTAGACAACTTTAAATATTTTTGGAAAAAAACCGGCCGTTGGATCTTTGCCTTGCTGATTTTGGCGGCGCTCGGCTACTTGGGATACACGGTTTACCAAAACCGTACAGCTTCCCAAAATCAGGAAGCCGCCGCCATATTGGCTGAAATCGTGGAAAAGGCGCAAAACAAAGCCTCTCAAAACGAAATCAACGCCGAATTGACCAAACTCCAACAAAGCTACCCGCATTCCATTTCCGCCGCCCAAGCCACGCTGATGGCGGCGGCAACCGAATTTGACGCACAGCGTTACGATGTTGCCGAAGGTCATTTGAAATGGGTGTTGTCCAACCAAAAAGACAGCCTGATTCAGGCGTTGGCGGCGCAGCGTCTGGGCGTTGTGTTGTTGCAACAAAAAAAATACGATGCCGCGCTTGCCGCGCTCGACACGCCGGTTGAAGCAGACTTCGCCCCCCTGCTGATGGAAACCAAGGGCGATGTTTATGCCGCACAGGGCAAAAATCAGGATGCCGTCAAAAGCTATGCCCGGGCTTTGGAACAACTGCCGCCGAACGCCGTTGCCCGCGAGTTGCTTCAAATGAAACTCGATTCGCTGAAATAAATGCCGTCTGAAATGCCGCCCTCTCTTCAGACGGCATTTCAGACAACCCTATCCTACGGCAATTCCCGTAAAACCATCCGCCGTGTCCCAACGGACACCTGCTCGTGTTCAGTTCTCCCGAACGGCACTTGACACAGAAAGACCCAATGATGAAACCCACTATCGCACTTGTCGGCCGCCCCAACGTCGGCAAATCCACCTTGTTCAACCGTTTGACGCGCACCAAAGACGCACTCGTGCACGACCTGCCCGGCCTGACCCGCGACCGCCATTACGGACACGGCAAAATCGGCAGCAAACCTTATTTGGTCATCGATACCGGCGGTTTTGAGCCGGTTGTGGACAGCGGCATTTTGCACGAAATGGCAAAACAAACCTTGCAGGCTGTAGATGAAGCCGATGCCGTCGTGTTTTTAGTGGACGGACGCACCGGTCTGACCCCGCAAGACAAAATCATTGCCGACCGCCTGCGCCAAAGCCCGCGTCCTGTTTATTTGGCCGTAAATAAAGGCGAGGGTGGCAATAGGGCCGTGCTTGCCGCCGAGTTCTACGAACTTGCCTTGGGCGACCCTTATGTTATTTCAGGCGCGCACGGCGACGGCGTGTATTATCTGATTGAAGATATTTTGGAAAACTTCCCCGAGCCTGAAGCCGAAGAAGCCGATGCAAAACATCCTGTTTTTGCCGTTATCGGTCGTCCGAACGTCGGTAAATCAACCTTAGTAAACGCCATTCTCGGCGAAGAACGCGTGATTGCCTTCGATATGGCGGGTACGACACGCGACAGTATCCATATTGATTTTGAACGTGAAGGCAAACCGTTTACCATCATTGATACTGCAGGCGTGCGCCGTCGCGGCAAAGTGGATGAAGCGGTGGAAAAGTTCTCCGTTATCAAAGCCATGCAGGCAGTTGAAGCGGCAAACGTTGCCGTCTTGGTGTTGGACGCGCAACAAGACATCGCCGATCAAGATGCAACGATTGCCGGTTTTGCTTTGGAAGCAGGCCGTGCCTTGGTGGTGGCGGTCAATAAATGGGACGGCATCAGCGAAGAGCGGCGCGAGCAAGTGAAACGCGATATCAACCGCAAACTGTATTTCCTGGATTTTGCCAAGTTCCACTTTATTTCCGCGTTGAAAGAACGCGGTATAGACGGTTTGTTTGAAAGCATTCAGGCCGCCTAC
Organism: Neisseria lactamica NS19; assembly: GCA_000193795.2. GTDB lineage: Bacteria > Pseudomonadota > Gammaproteobacteria > Burkholderiales > Neisseriaceae > Neisseria > Neisseria lactamica_A. Next base: position 44,547 of record AEPI01000041.1, read on the forward strand.
AACGCGGCGATGATTAAGATGCCGACACCGAAAATCACGCGTGTATTGCAAAGCGCGATTGAGCGTCAACAGCCGCCGCGTGCCGGCTTGGTGCGCCCGAAAATGCGTTATGCCCACCAGGGCGGTATGAATCCGCCGGTGATTGTGGTACACGGCAATTCGCTGCACGCCATTTCTGACAGCTATACGCGCTATCTGACCCAAACGTTCCGCAAAGCCTTCAATCTGCAAGGCACGCCGCTTAGAATTCAATACAATGTTTCGGAAAATCCGTATGAAAATGCGGAAGGCAAACCGAAGAAAAAATCGCTGCGCCGCGTCAGCCTGAGCAACCGTATTGAAAAACGCGAAGGCCGCAAGGAAGAGAAAAACCGTTTCAAGAAAAAAACCAAAGTCAGCGTGAAAAAACAATTCAGCAAATAATTCCCGACATTTCAAACAACAGGAAACATTATGTGGTTCAAACAAATCAGCTTTTACCTGCTCGACAAAGAAAAGCTGCCCGAATTGGAAGTCCTTTCCGACAAATTGGCGCAATCCGGATTTGCCCGCTGCCAGGGTTTGGACTGGTTTAGCGAAGGCTTTGCCGCGCCCGTCCCTTTCTCCCCCGATCCGGTCTTCCCTGCCGACGACACTTGGCGCGTCGCCCTGAAAAAAGAAGAAAAAGTCCTGCCCGCCGGCGTTATCCGCGATATTTTGGATGAAAAAATCGCCGAAATTCAAGACAATGAGGCGCGCAATGTCGGACGCAAGGAAAAACAAGAGCTTAAAGAACAGATTACCGACGACCTGCTGCCCCGCGCGTTTACCCGCAGCAGCCGCACCGAAGCCGTTTTCGATACCCGGCGCGGCTACCTGCTCGTCAACAATGCTGCTTCCGCCAAAGCGGAAAACATCCTGACCAAGCTGCGCGAAGCCTTGGGCGGTTTGGAAGCCTCGCTGCCGAATACCAAGCAATCGCCCTCTTCCCTGATGACCGGCTGGCTGTTGCAGGGGCATTGCGAAGGCGGTTTTGAATTGGACAGCGATTGCGAACTCAAAGGCGCGGGCGATGCCGCCCCCGTCGTCAAAGTTTCCAAACAGGATTTGACCGCCGACGAAGTGGTCCAACACGTCAAAAACGGTAAAACCGTTACCCGGCTGGGCTTGGTGTGGCGCGAACAAATCGCCTTCATCCTCACGCAAGACTTCACGCTCAAGCGCATCCAATACCTCGACGTATTACAGGAAGAAGCCGAAAGCAGCGGCGACGATGCCGCCGGCCTTGCCTTCGCCTCGCAAATCTTAATGGCAGAAGCGGTCGGTACGATGCTCGAAGAACTGATTGCTTATTTGGGCGGCCGGCAAGATTGATTTTTCAGACGGCTTTTACACGACAAAATACCGTCAGGAACCAAAATCCAATGGAATAACCCTTATGCTTAAACACCCCGCATTCCTACTGTCCGCCATGATGTTCGCCCTCCCCGCCGCGTCCGCCGTCCTAAGTCCCTATCAGGAAGCCGGCTGCACCTACGAAGGCGGTGTCGGCAAAGACAGACTTCCTTCAGGCAGCGGCACTTGGAAATGCCAAGACGGGCGCGGTTATGCCGGTTCGTTCAAAAACGGCAGGTTCGACGGACAAGGCGTTTATATCGTTGCCGCCGGCCGCGAAGTATTTCTCGAGCCGTTCAATTCCGACAGTACCAAATTCCGCAATATGGCATTGTCGGGCACGTTCAAAAAAGGCTTGGCGCACGGCAGGTTCAGCGTCTCGCAAAACGGCGAAACCCTTTTCATTATGAAATGCGAAAACGGCATGATTAAAGAAGTGAAACTGCCCAAAAACAAATAAGCCCCGTTTTCAGACGGCATCCCCGAATGCTTTGTCCGAACACCGCAAGAAACAAGGAAAACATTATGAGCATCAAGTCCGACAAATGGATACGCCGTATGAGCGAAGAGTTCGGTATGATCGATCCCTTCGAGCCGAACCAAATCAAAGAGTCCGACGGCAAACGCATCATCTCCTACGGCACGTCCAGCTACGGCTACGACATCCGCTGCGCCAACGAATTTAAAATCTTTACCAACATCAACAGCACCATCGTCGATCCCAAAAATTTCGATCCCAAAAACTTCGTTACCGTCGAAGACGACTGCTGCATCATCCCGCCCAACTCCTTCGCACTGGCGCGCACGGTCGAATATTTCCGCATCCCGCGCAACGTCCTAACCGTCTGCCTGGGCAAATCCACCTATGCCCGCTGCGGCATCATCGTCAACGTTACCCCGTTCGAGCCGGAATGGGAAGGTTACGTTACCCTCGAGTTTTCCAACACCACCCCGCTGCCCGCCAAAATCTACGCCGGCGAAGGCGTGGCGCAAGTCCTGTTTTTCGAGAGCGACGAAGTGTGCGAAACTTCATACAAAGACCGCAACGGCAAATACATGGGACAAACCGGCGTAACCCTGCCCAAAGCCTGAAATATAAATGCCGTCTGAACCGTATCATCCGGTTTCAGACGGCATTTGCCGTTCACCTCAAATCAGAACTGAACCGTCCCATTGACGCTGATGCTGATTTCCTCCACACCCGGTGCAACGGAATCCGTACCCTCCATATTGACGCTTGCCGCCATCGGCATCGCGCGCAGCATTTTTGCCCGGGCAGCCTCTCCGCCCGCGATATGGCTGCCGATGTGCCCCAAATTTAATTTGACGATTTTATAACCGGACGCACCCAAAACGCCCGCCAACTTGTCGGCACGCGCCTTGAAACGCAAAATAGCATCTTTGCCGACCTGATCGACAATTTCGTTCCGGCGTTCGCGCGACACATAAAAATCCGTATATTCCAACGCGGCATCTGCCTGAACATCGGCAATAAAACGGTTCAACGCGTCAAAATCCCTGCCCTCCGCCTTAAATTCCGCACGCTCCTCCCAGCCGGTTTGAATGCGTCTGCCGTTGGTATATTGATAGCGCGGCATCGCACTGCGCGATACCAATTCGGTTTTAAACCCCCCGTTTTTTGATTTTCTGATGAAATTGTTGAATTTTTTAACAAACTCGGCATTGACGGCATTTTTGTCCCGTCCTTCCGCCATCACTTGGAAACGCGCGGACATTGTATCCTGCGCCACCTCGACACCCGCCGATTCGGAAAATTCGACAATATTGTAATTCAATGCCTCAGCCGCCGCCGGAAAAGATACCGCCAGCAGGGAAGCCGCCAAAATAGAACGCAACATATCCGCCTCCTTACTTGAAAAACCGCCAATCTAACACACCGGCGCGCCAAATTGCGTTAGTGCGCGGCAATTATTTCAGACCCGCGTTTTTATTCCTGCCGCCCCGCAAACCCGTTATCGGCAGGCAGCCGCCAAATCCGATGCAAAAACGCCGGCAAAATAGATTAAAATCACACAATATCCAACCATTCGGATGAACATATGACCCATACCGTCCACCTGCATTTGGAAGAAACCGGCAACTCGGCGTTGCAACGCCTGTGCGGTTCTTTCGACAGCAACCTCGATTCGCTTGCCAAAGCACTCGATATCCACATCAGCCGCCGTTTTGAACATTTCACCCTCAACGGCGCATTTGCACACGCCGGCAAACGCGCCCTGCTCAAACTCTTGGAAACGGCGCAGACACGCGATTTGGACGACAACGACATCCGCCTTGCCGCCGTCGAAGCACAAACCGAAGATGCCGGGCATCAGGAAAAAAACCATGACCACGCCTATTATTTCCGCACCAAGCGCGGCAGCATCGGCGGCAGGACTCCCAGGCAGAACGGCTATATCCGCGCCCTGCTCAAGCACGACATCGTATTCGGGTTGGGGCCCGCAGGCACGGGCAAAACCTATCTCGCCGTCGCCGCCGCCGTCGATGCGATGGAAAAACACCAAGTCGAACGCATCATTTTAGTGCGCCCCGCCGTCGAAGCCGGCGAGAAACTGGGCTTCCTGCCCGGCGACCTGACCCAAAAAGTCGATCCCTACCTCCGTCCGCTTTATGACGCGCTCTATGACCTGATGGGCTTCGACCGTGTAACCAAACTGATTGAAAAAGGTCTGATCGAAATCGCCCCGCTCGCCTATATGCGCGGCAGGACGCTCAACGGCGCATACATCATCCTCGACGAGGCGCAAAACACCACGCCCGAACAAATGAAAATGTTCCTGACCCGCATCGGCTTCGGCGCGAAAGCCGTCATTACCGGCGACACCAGCCAAATCGACCTGCCCAAAAACATCAAATCGGGATTGAAAGACGCGCGTGAGAAACTGCGCGGCGTGGAAGGGCTGTATTTCCATACCTTTACCGGCGAAGACGTTGTCCGGCATCCTTTGGTTCAAAAAATCGTCGAAGCCTACGAATCGGCAGAACCTGAACGGGAATGACGGAGCGGATGCCGTCTGAAACCCGATGCACGGAAAATCGGGCAGAAAAAACGGATACGGAAGCAGGATTCCGTATCCGTTTCTTTATCCGTCCAAGCGATACATCAATCGAATTTTCTGCATCGGATTGCCTCATCTTCGCAAAACATTGCCGAAGTTTCGCGGTTGCACGCCTGACGCACTTTCTGCCGCGCCACGCCTTCATTCCGGCCGCCTGCCTCAAACGTCTTTTGAAAAGGCGTAACGCTGCATACATACATGGCGGAATTTGAACCGGAAAGGTCGGTTTTGACGGTATTGCCGCCGCTTTCCAATACGGCGACACGGTGTTCCAACTGTGCCAAACGTGCTTCCAAATCGCCGGTTCTGCCGGCAAATGCAGGCATGGCGGCACACGCGGTCAAAATGCCCAAAATACATTTTTTCATCAATTCTTCCTTGTTGCCCGAACCCTGCCCGCCCGGACATCCTTTTTCAGGGCGGCAGGGTCAGACTTTATTTGCAGGGATGAAGTCCCTCACAAATCAGGATAATACATGAAACGGCACTTTATGCTTCATCCTATGCGTTGAAACTTCATTGCTCCTTGTCTGTTGACCGTTATTCCCAATCCATTCCCGCAACTTTCGGTTTGGGCTTGCGCCTGCGCCGGCGGCGTTTTTTCACCTGTCCTTCGTTTTTCCCGTTCCGGGCGGCTTCGTTTTTGGTCATATCGGCCCGCTGTTCCGGCGATGCCGTCTGAAACGCCGTCCACCACTCGGCAAGGGCGCGGTCCGCATTGCCGGTTTCGGCGCGCAAGAGCAGGAAATCATAAGCGGCGCGGAAACGGGCCTGTGCAAACAGTTTGTGCGGCCTTGCGCCTTTGCGGTTCTCAAACTGCGGCTGGAACATCCAAATTTCGCGCATCGTGGCGGAAAAGCGTTGCGGCACGCCCCAACCGCGTTCGACGGTTTCGCGCATCGTATTGATTGCATCGGACATGGCGGGCGCGGGTTTCAAACCCTGTTGCAGGTTTGCCTGCCAACGGCGGTCCAATTCCGGCCACATTAGGGCGGCCAACACGAAGCCGACCGAAACCGATTTGTCGGCGCGCAGCCTTTCGTCGGTATTTTTCAGTGCAGACGCCGTCATTTTTCCGGCGATGCCGTCTGAAACGCCCAAGGCATCCAAAAGCGGGTGGATGCCGGTGCAGTCAAACCGCCGCAAAACCTGCAGACACGCCGCCGCGTGCCCTGAAAACAGCAGCTTCATGATTTCGTCAAACAGCCTTGCCACAGGTTCGTGCTTCAGACGGCATATCGATTCGGCAATCGGTGCGGCGGTTTCTTCCGACAGTTTGAAGCCCAATTTGCCCGACAGGCGGATGGCGCGCAAAATCCTGACGGGGTCTTCCTGATAGCGTTCGGCAGCATCGCCGATCATGACCAGCCGGCGCGCGGCAATATCGGCAACCCCGTTGTGGAAATCCAAAATTTCTTCTGTTTCCGGGTCGTAATACAGCGCGTTGCAGGTAAAGTCGCGCCGCATCGCGTCCTCCCCGATGCTGCCGTAGGTGTTGTCCTTCATGATTCTGCCGCGCGCGTTCTGCTGAACCTTCGCACCGCCCCGGAAAGTCGTTACCTCTATGGTTTCCGCTCCGTTCATAACGTGGACGATTTGAAAACGCCTGCCGATGATGCGGCTGCGGCGGAAGAGTTTGTGCACCTGTTCGGGCGTGGCATCGGTTGCGACATCGAAATCCTTGGGTTCGATGCCGAGCAGCAAATCCCTGACCGCGCCGCCGACCACATAAGCCTGAAACCCCGCCTCTTTCAGGCGGCGTATGACGTTTTCGGCGGCAAAGCTCAACATTTCGGCACGGATGTTGTGTCTTTCGGCAGGAATGACCGTTTTACTTTCCGCTTTTTTACTGCTCCGACTGGAAGGCAGCATCTTATTCAACCATTTTTTCAACATAAATACTCTGACCCGGAGAGCGGCATCTCCACGGGCAACCGTTTCAGACGGCATCGGGCGGTACGATTCCGCAAGATGTCGAAAACCATAAACAAAAGGCGTAGAAACTACGCCGTCCGAATCGCGCCGCCCTTGCGGCGGCAACGCGTCATTATAACAGATTGCCCTCCAAAAAAATCAGACCCTGCTTTTGCGGCAGAGTCTGAAATTTGATGCACCTTTTCCGATTGGGAACATTCCCGTCGTACAAACAACAGAAATCACATTCAAACAGCGTTCCACCGCCTCAAGCCGCTTCCCAGTAGTCGATATAAAGCTGCAATTCGAGCTTGTCGCGCCATTCGTTGGCAACGGGGCGGTACACCGTGCGGATGTATTCGGGGATGTCTTCGCTGCAACGCCAAAACATGGCTTCAAATTCGCAGCCGTCTTTTTGCAGCCAGACTTTTTTGTGTTTGCCTTCCGCACCCAAAGGCTGCTGGCGGACAACGTGAAATTCGTCGGTAAAACTCGGCGGCGCGAAGCCCTGCCCCCAAACATGGCGGGCGAGGTTCTGCGCCTGTTCCAGCGTAATGTCGCGGGCAGGCAGGCTGCCGTCGGTAATATAGGTTTGCGACAAATCGTCTTCGCACACCATCTCGCGCACGGCTTCTTCAAATGCCGTCTGAAACGCGGGGATATTGTGTTCGAGTATGCTCAAACCCGCCGCCATCGCGTGTCCGCCGAATTTCAAAATCAAATCGGGATGGCGTTTAGACACCAAGTCCAAAGCGTCGCGCAGGTGCAGATTGGGAATGGAACGCCCCGAACCGCGCACTTCGCCGTTGTCGGCAGGCGCAAACACGATGGTCGGACGATAAAAACGGTCTTTGAGGCGGCTGGCAACGATGCCGACCACGCCTTGATGGAAGTCGTCGCGATACGCCACCAAAGTGGTCTGACCAGGAGGGAGGGTTTCGGGAAAGGCGTTCAGCGCGTCTTGCAGCATAGACTGCTCGATTTCACGGCGTTCGATATTGAGGTTGTTCAACTGAGCCGCCAGTTCCTGCGCCTCGGCATCATCTCGCGCCAACAGACAGGCAATGCCGACCGACATATCGTCCAGCCGTCCGGCGGCGTTGATGCGCGGGCCCAACGCAAAGCCCATATCAAACGGCTGCGCTTTGCGCCAGTCGCGCCGCGCCACTTCAAACAAGGCGCGGATGCCGGGGCGCATTTTGCCCAAACGCATCCGTTTCAAACCTTGCGACACGAGGATACGGTTGTTGTGGTCTAGAGTGACGACATCGGCAACCGTACCGAGTGCGACCAAATCCAAAAAGGTCGCCCAGATTCGGCTCTTTCAGGCCGTCTGAAAAATAATTGCGGCGGCGCAGTTCGGCACGCAACGCCGTCAACACATAAAAAATCACACCCACGCCCGCCAAACTTTTGCTGGGGAAGCCGCAGCCTTTTTGGTTCGGATTGACGATAATGCAGTCGGGTACGGTCTCGGCAGGCAGATGGTGGTCGGTCACAATCACATCCAAACCCAATTCCTGCGCACGCGCCACGCCTGCAATGCTGGCGATACCGTTATCCACCGTCACCAACAAATCCACGCCCTGCTTGGCGGCGATTTCGGCAAGTTCGGGCGTTAAGCCGTAGCCGTGTTCAAAGCGGTTGGGCACAAGGAAATCCACTTTCGCCCCCATCGCCGCCAAACCGCTCATACCGACGGAACACGCGGTCGCGCCGTCGGCATCGTAGTCGGCGACAATCAGGATTTTTTCCTTGCGCCCGATGGCATCCGCCAAGCGGCGGGCGGCGGCTTCGCAATTCGTCAGCGATTGATAAGGCAAAAGGCTGGCGAGTTTGTCGTCCAATTCGGCAGGACTTTGCACACCGCGCGAGGCACAAAGCCGGGCGATTAAAGGATCGGCACCGGCGGTGAGCAAATGATTAAAAACGTCGGTATTGACGGATCGGGTTTGGATTTTGACTGACATAACGTGGGGTTTTACTGTGCGTGTGTGCTTAAAATGCCGTCTGAAAGCTTTTCAGACGGCATTGCCGTTCATTTGTCTGAGGAATTCGAGGCTGCAATCAACGCCGCGATAGGCAAGGCCAGCACCGCGCCCGCCGCATCCAATATCAGCAAGGGGGGTGTATATAAAATATTTCCAAACAGCTTGAGTTTGTCGGTATATTTTCCCTCAACCATATAATAAATCTCGACAGGCACACTTTGCTCAAAATGGTAATCGGCGTTCAGTTTTTGCGGTGTGGCGTAGTATTTGCCTTTGGCGGATACGCAGCGCGTGTAAATGGTCTGATTGTCGAGTTTGACCGCTTTAAACTCAAGCTGTTTCAGCTTGGCGATGTCGTCAGGTCTGTCGGTATCGTAGCGCAGGCAAAGGCCTCCGGTACTGAAATTCTGGCTGCCGGGTGCTTCGAGTTTGACCGGCAGGGCTTGGTGGCGGGCATAGCTCGGGGTATCCTCAACTATTTGGAAGGGCTTGTCCAACCCGGCCTTCAAAATGCCCGTCAGCTTCGCCGAATCTTCAGGATTGACGACGAACCAGTATTTCCCGCCCATCATCACCAGGCTGCCCTTTTCCAATTGGGCATTGTCTTCGGCAACCACACCGAAGGCGCGGATTTGGTCTTTGTCAACGTGTTTGCGGGTGATTGTTTCGCTGACCGGGTTGTTCATTCCCCACAACATCAACGTACAGCCGTTCAGCATCAAGGTTGCCGCCAAAACAGCGGCGGTCGTTTTACGGAACAACATTTTATCCTCCAATCAGAATGACGGCGGATGCCGTCTGAAAATATGCCTAAATTTCCGCGTCCCCGTTTTCCATCACGGTTTTCAATTCTTGAAACAGGGCGCGGAAATTTTTCGGCGGTTTGTTTTGCTCCTGCTCTTTTTTGGTGTTGCGGACGAGCGTCCGCAGCCTGCCCGCGTCGGCGTTTGGAAAATCCGACATAAACTGCGTCAACGCGCCGTCGTCTGCCAGCAGCTCCATCCGCGTCCGCTCCACACGTTGCAAAAAGGCGTTGTGCGCCGCATCGTCGCCGCGCAGCTTGGCAAGAAACGCCTCGATGGGCGCGGGATCGGTGTCGCGCATCAGCCTGCCGATAAATTGCGCCTGCCGCTTGAGCGCGCCGTTGGATGTGATTTTTTTATAGGCGGTTACCGCCTCGTACAAATCTTCGTCCAAGCCAATTTTTTTCAACGTGTCGCTTGAGAGCTTGGTCAGCTCCATACCCAAATCCTGCAAACCGTTCATCTGCTTTTTCATTTGGGTTTTGCTGATCCATTCGTCTTCTTGTTCAAACATCTTGATTCTCGAATTTTTTCCAATAGCGCATTTTAACAGAATGCCGCCGCGTTCAGACGGCATTTTGCACCGCACGCCCTGCAAACGGCGCGCTTTTGCCCCTGCCGCCCGAAACGGTTAAAATGCCGCAAAGCATCATCAAGAAAGATTTCTATGCTATTCAACCACACCGCTTCCGAACTCCTCGACCTCTGCCGCCGCACGCTCGACTTGGCAAAAGCAGCGGGCGCGACCGCCGCCGAAGCCGACTTCAGCGAATCCATCGGACAAAGCGTCAGCGTGCGCTTGGGCGAAATCGAACAAATCGAGTTCCAGCAGGACAAGTCGCTGGACATTACCGTTTACGTCGGCAAACGCAAAGGCCGCGCCGGCACCGCCGACTTCTCCGAACAAGCCCTGCGCGACACCGTCCGCGCCGCCGCCGACATCGCCCGCCACACCGCCGAAGACGATTGCGCCGGACTTGCCGATGCCTGCCTGATGGCGCGACACATCGGCGACCCCGACCTTTACCACGAATGGGATTTGGATACGGAAGCCGCCGTCGAGTTGGCAAAACAATGCGAACAGGCAGCGTTGGACACGGACAGCCGCATCGAAAACTCCGAAGGGGCGGCGGTGCAAACCGGCCATTACCAATACGTTTACGGCAACACCCACGGTTTTGCCGCACACCGGCAAAGCACGCACCACAGCATTTCCTGCAGCGTCGTTGCCGCCGACGAAAGCGGAATGCAGCGCGACTACTGGTACGATTCCGCCTGCCGCCATCCGGATATGGACAGCCCCGAAACCATCGGTCAAACCGCCGCCCGCCGCACTTTGCGCCGACTCGGCAGCCGCAGCATCCCGACAGGCAGCTATCCCGTCCTCTTCGATACCACCGTTTCGGGCGGTCTGATCGGACACCTTGTCGGCGCACTCTCCGGCGGCGCGCTCTACCGCCAAAGCAGCTTCCTGATCGACAGCATAGGGAAACAAGTCCTGCCCGATTTCCTCAACCTGCGCGAAGAACCGCACATCCCCCGCTCTTTCCGCAGCAGCTATTTTGATGCGGAAGGCGTTGCTACCGCACCGCGCTTCGTAATTCAAAACGGCATTGTCGAAGGCTATTTCCTCAGCAGTTACAGTGCGCGCAAACTCGGTATGCAGACCACAGGCAACGCCGGCGGCGCGCACAACCTTTATTTGAACCATACGCACGAAACGCAATCCGACCTGCTGAAAGAAATGGGCACGGGATTGTTGGTAACCGAATTGATGGGACAGGGCGCAAACACCATTACCGGCGACTATTCGCGCGGCGCGGCGGGTTTTTGGGTGGAAAATGGCGTGATTGCCTACCCCGTCCACGAAATTACCGTTGCCGGCCGCCTTCAGGATATGTACCGCAATATTGTCGGCGTATCCGACGACGCTTTGCGGCGTTCGTCCAACAAAATCGGCTCGGTTCTGATTGCCGAAATGACGGTTGCCGGAAGCTGAACGCCCTGCCGATGCCGTCTGAAGACCAAGGCGGCACGTTTTGCCCGTGCCTGCCCGTTTGCCGTTTTATGCCGCACCGCCTTTTGCCGGCGGCATTGCACATTTTTTCATCAGCACTGATTTTCCCTTATCCGTCAAAATACTAAGCCACTTGTCCACAACAGGGTACACACAAGTTCAGGATAAGGCGCGCGGGGATTGGGGATTTTTCCGCCGCCGGCTTCAGACAGCATTTCGCCGTCGGACGGGATGGGCGCGCCCAATCCGCAAGAGTTTCCCGGTCTGCCTGCCGTCTGAAGCCGGCTTTGCGCCGTCCGGACTGCCCGACCCGCCGCCCGGAAAACGGCAAAACAAAACGGCAGGACATCGTCTGTCCTGCCGTTTCACCTATACGGTTTCCCGTACACTCGGGATTAAGCAGCCTGAATGTTAGCAGCTTGTTTGCCTTTAGGGCCGGTGGTTACGTCGAAAGACACGCGTTGGCCTTCTTTCAGGGTTTTGAAACCTTCCATGTTGATCGCTGAGAAGTGAGCGAACAAATCTTCGCCGCCTTCGTCAGGAGTGATGAAACCAAAACCTTTAGCGTCGTTAAACCATTTTACGATACCGGTTGCCATTAGAAACTTCCTATACTTAAAAATTAACAAAATCAGCAAAATAAGGCATACAGCAAACTTAAACGTTCAGCGTTTCTCCCCAGCTTTATATACTTGGTCGAGTGCCGGCTTCTGCTTAACCGCCTTTTTACATTTGTTAAGACAAAACGTCAAGCTATGTTTTCAAAAAAGTGGGAAAATAGGCAAAAGTACCGAAAATACAACAAAAATGCCGTCTGAACGCGGCTTTCAAATGGGACACGCTATGACCGTGCAACACCAATCCGACACGCTTTTGCACCGCCTGAATACGCAGCCGCCGAAACGTTACGGCGTATTTTTATTGAACGACGATTACACCACGATGGAATTTGTCGTCGAAATCCTGACCGAAATCTTTATGCTCGGACAGGAGCAGGCGGTGGCGGTAATGCTCTTGGTTCATCACGAAGGCAAAGGCCTGTGCGGCACTTACACGCGCGATATTGCCCAAACCAAGCAGCGGCAGGTTATGGACAGGGCGAAAGCCGAAGGTCATCCGCTGCAATGTATTGTCGAGGAGATTTAATATGCTTGCACCCGAATTGGAACAGATTTTGCAGCAGCTTTACCGCGAGGCGCGCAAGGCGCATTATGAATTTATCTGCTTGGAACACCTGCTGCTGGTGTTAATCGAAGAAGATGCCGCCGTGCCGAACGTCTTAAAGCTGTGCGGCGCGGATTTGAAGGTTTTATCCGAACAACTCGCCGCCTCCGTGGTGGAAAACACGCCGAAAATTCCCGAACACCTTTTGGACACGGTCGAAACCCGGCCCACGCTGGGCTTCCAACGCGTGATGCAGCGGGCGATGGTGCATACCCAGTCTGCCGGAAAAGCCGCAGTCGAGCCTTTGGACGTTTTGGTCGCGCTGATGAGCGAAACCGACAGCCACGCTGTTTATTTTTTGGGTTTGCAATCTGTTACGCGTTTCGACATCCTCCGCTGCATCGCCCACGGTTCGCCCGATGAAGATGAAGACGATGGCAACCCTGCTTCAGACGGCATTGCCGGCGATGGCGGAAGCCGCGCCGCATCGGGTAAAAACCCTTTATCGGCATACACCGTCAACCTCAACGCCGAAGTCAGAACCGGCCGCATCGACCCTTTGATTGGCCGCAAACACGAAATGGAACGGCTGGTGCAAATCCTATGCCGCCGCCGCAAAAACAATCCGCTTTTAGTCGGCGAAGCAGGCGTGGGCAAAACCGCGCTGGCGGAAGGCTTGGCACATCAAATCGTCAACGGCGGCATTCCCGACGCGCTCAAAGATGCCGAAGTGTACGCGCTGGATATGGGTTCGCTTTTGGCGGGCACGAAATACCGGGGCGACTTTGAAGCGCGGGTCAAATCCGTCTTGAAACAGCTCGAAAACATCCCGCACGCCATTTTGTTCATCGACGAAATCCACACCATCATCGGCGCGGGCAGCACCGGCGGCGGCACGATGGACGCATCCAACCTGCTTAAACCCGCGTTGGCGAAAGGCTCATTGCGCTGCATCGGCGCAACCACTTACGACGAATACCGCACCATTTTCGACAAAGACCACGCCTTAAGCCGCCGCTTCCAAAAAATCGACGTGGCCGAACCCACCGTTTCCGAGACCGTGCAAATCCTGCGCGGCTTGAAACCGATGTTTGAAGACTTCCACCAAGTCCGCTACACGCAAGGCGCGCTCGAAGCTGCCGCCGAACTCTCCGCCCGCTACATCAACGGGCGTTTCCTGCCCGACAAAGCCATCGACGTGATGGACGAAGCAGGCGCGGCGCAACGGATTCTGCCCAAATCCAAACAGAAAAAAGTCATCGGCAAAGCGCAAATCGAAACCGTCATCGCCAAAGTCGCGCGGATTCCTGAAAAAACCGTGTCGCACGACGACAAACAAGTGCTGCAATTCCTCGGACGCGATTTGAACAATATGGTTTACGGTCAGGAAAACGCCATCGACGCGCTGGTTGCCGCCGTCAAAATGTCGCGTTCGGGCTTGGGGCTGCCCGACAAACCGATAGGCAGCTTCCTCTTCTCCGGCCCGACCGGCGTGGGCAAAACCGAAGCCGCCAAACAGCTTGCCTACTCACTAGGCATACCGCTGCAACGCTTTGATATGTCCGAATATATGGAACGCCACGCCGTATCGCGGCTTATCGGTGCGCCGCCGGGCTATGTCGGCTTCGACCGGGGCGGCCTTTTGACCGAAGCCGTCAACAAGCAGCCGCATTGCGTGTTGCTCTTGGACGAAATCGAAAAAGCCCACCCCGACATTTTCAACGTTCTTTTACAAGTGATGGACGCGGGCAGGCTGACCGACAACAACGGCAAGACTGCCGATTTCCAAAACGTCATCCTGATTATGACCACCAATGCAGGCGCGGAAAGCCTCAGCCGCCCCGGTCTCGGCTTTACCGCCAAACGCGAACGCGGCGACGAAATGCAGGCAATCAACAAGCTCTTCACGCCAGAGTTCCGCAACCGCTTGGACGCGATTATCCCGTTTGCGCCCTTGTCCGAACCCATTATCGCCAAAGTCGTGGACAAATTCCTGCTCCGGCTCGAACACCGGCTCCTCGACAAAAAAGTCGAAGCCGAATTCACACCGGCATTGCGCAAATATCTGGCGGAAAAAGGTTTCGACCCGCAAATGGGCGCGCGCCCGATGCACCGCCTGATTCAGGAAAAAATCCGCAAACCGCTCGCCGACGAACTCCTGTTCGGCAAACTCGCCGACGGCGGCTTCGTGCGGATAGACTGGGATGCGGCAAAAGAAGAAGCCGTGTTGGAGTTTAAGAAAAGCAAGGTTAAAATAAAAACCGCCGCCGCATAAAATCAAAAATGCCGTCTGAAAGGTTCAGACGGCATTTTTTCAAATATCGGTCCCTATTCCGGCAAACTTCTCCACAAACGCCGCGATTTTCTGAAAAACGCTTTGTTTCTTTGTCAAATATTGCGGGTTGAGCGGACTCATTTTCGGCAGGGTTTCGGTCAGTTCCGTGCCGTTTTCGCCGGCATAACCGCGTTTGAGCGAACCGGTCAAATAGCGTTTGGCGGCGGTTTCGTTCAAACCTTCGGCGGCAATCAGATCTGCCGCTTCGCGCCGCATCACCTCTTGCGCGTAGGTGTAAAAGGTTTCCAGTATGGCGGGAACGTCGGGCACTTTGTCCAAATCCGTATCGTTGATGAAATCCACAATCAGACCCTCTTTGGCGCGGTGTCCGATACTTGCGCGGATGATGCGGCGGATTTCTTCCACCAGCTCCGCTTTGCCTTTGATTTTTTTGTGATGCTCGAAAACCAGTTGCAGGATGTAATCCAGATTGATTTCCTGCGATTTGAGCAAATCCACCTCAAAAACCACATCGTCCCAATCGATTTTTGACTGTTCTTTCTGTTCGCCTGCTTTTTGGCGGCGCAGCCAATCGCGGATGTCGTTATAGGCGGAACGGTAATCCTGCACCGCCCTTTCAGACGGCATCGGCACTTGCCGCATTTCCTGCACGTCTTCATCGCCCAGGCAGTATTTTTCCTGAAACGCCTTCATCGCATCTTCGTCCGCCGCATCCACATTCTGCAACTCGCGCAGCGCGGCAAATTCATCGTAGTTCTGCAATACGTTTTCCGCCCGCAGGTATTCGCCGAAGAGCTTGGCAAAATCTTTTTTGTCTTTTTCCGTTTCGATTTTGTCGGAATCGGGGAAACGTTCGCGCAATTCTTTTGCCACATCCAAATAGCCGCGCCGCGCTTCGCTGGTCAGGCTGTCGGTATAGCCGTTCATGTATTCTTCGTAACTTTTTTCCAGCACCACATTTTTGGTGTTTTTATCGCCGAAGAGCGTAATCGCATCAATGGTTGCCTGCTCCAAATCGCGGAAGCAGACAATATTACCGAAGGTTTTGGTGGCATCGTAAATGCGGTTGGTGCGCGAAAACGCCTGCATCAGTCCGTGATAACGCAGGTTTTTATCGACAAACAGCGTATTCAGCGTCGGCGCGTCAAAACCCGTCAAAAACATGCCGACCACAATCAGCAAATCTATTTCCTGATTTTTCACCCGTTTTGCCAAATCTCGGTAGTAGTTTTGAAAGGCTTTGCTGTCCGTGCCGAAATTGGTTTTGAAACAGGCGTTGTAATCGTTGATGGCAGCCTGCAAAAATTCTTTTGCGCTGCTGTCCATCGCTTCCGGTTCAAAAGTCTCATCGACAATTTCACCGACGGCGTTTTGCTCTTCGTTGGCCGCAAAGGAAAAAATGGTGGCCACTTTCAGCGGGTGCAAGCTGCCTGCCTGTTGTGTTTTGAACGCTTCGTAATAGCACTTCGCCGCATCCACGCTGCTGACGGCAAACATCGCGTTAAAGCCTTTGCCGCCCGCATTCAGGCGGTGCGTTTTCTGCCTGAACCGGCTCAGGATATATTGCGTGATTTCGCGGATGCGTTCGGGGTGCAGCAGGGCTTGGCGGTTTTCGGCGGCACTCAGTTTCTTCTCGTCCTGTTCCGCTTCCAAGGCTTTGAACTTCGGGCGCACATCGTTGTAATCCACTTTGAATTTCAATACTTTTTCATCGCGGATGGCATCGGTAATCACATAAGAATGCAGCTCCCGCCCGAACACGCCCGCCGTGGTTTCCGCACCCAATGCGTTTTCAGGAAAAATCGGCGTGCCGGTAAAACCGAACTGGCAGAATTTTTTAAATTTCTTTTTCAGGTTTTTTTGCGCTTCGCCGAATTGCGAGCGGTGGCATTCGTCGAAAATAAATACAACCCGCTGATGGTAAACCGGCAGATTATCCTCACTCTTCATCAGGTTGTTCAGCTTTTGGATGGTGGTAACGATGATTTTGTTGTCGTCTTTTTCCAAATTGCGCTTCAAGCCCGCCGTACTTTCCGAACCGTTTACGCTGTCGGGCGAAAAACGCTGGTATTCCTTCATCGTCTGATAGTCCAAATCCTTCCTGTCCACCACGAAGAAAACCTTGTCGACAAACGCCGATTCCGTCGCCAGACGCGCCGCCTTAAAGCTGGTCAGCGTTTTGCCGCTGCCCGTGGTATGCCAGACATAGCCGCCGCTTTCCGGCCCGCTCCAATTCTTCGCCTGCGCCGAACTGTTGATTTTCCACAAAATACGTTCGGCGGCGGCAATCTGGTACGGCCGCATAATCAGCAGCGTATTATTCGCATCGAACACGCTGTAATGCAGCAAAACGCTCAGCAATACGCTTTTCTGCAGGAACGTGGCGGTAAAGTCTTTCAAATCCTTAATCGGATGATTGTCCGACCGCGCCCAATTCATCGTGAAATCGAAGCTGTTTTTGTCGCGCTTGGTGGTGTTGGCGAAATAGCGCGTGTCCGTGCCGTTGGAAATCACGAAGATTTGCAGGAATTTGAACAACGAATTTTCGCTGTTGAAGCTCTCTTTGCTGTAACGGTGCACCTGATTAAATGCTTCACGCACCGCCACGCCACGTTTTTTCAATTCAATCTGCACCAGCGGCAGGCCGTTTACCAGCACGGTAACGTCATAGCGGTTTGCATGCGTGCCCGTCTGCTCAAACTGGTTGATAAGCTGCACATGGTTGCGGGCAAGGTTTTTTTTGTCCAACAGATAAATGTTTTTCAGACGGCCGTCGTCAAAAGCGAAATCGTAAATATGGTCGTCGTGGATTTTGCGGGTTTTATCGGTAATGTTTTCAGACGGCCTGTCCAGATATTCCGTCAAAAACCGCGCCCATTCGCCGTCTGAAAACGCCACACCGTTCAGCCGCTGCAACTGGGCGCGCAGGTTTTCCAGCAGCCTGCTTTGGCTGTTCAAGTCTTTGCGGTATTCGTAACCCTGATTCTGCAAATCGGCGACTAACTCCGCTTCCAACCGGTTTTCCGATTGGTAGCTGCCCGACTGTTCGATTTTTTCATATCGGTCGAGCACGATGAAATTCGGCGTTTCGGCGATGGGTTTGGTGGTTTCAGTCATGTTATTCCCCCCAAATAAGATAGCGTTAAAACAAGTAGGGTGGGCTTTAGCCCACCATATGGGTCATCCGGTATGTTTTATGGTGGGCTAAAGCCCACTCTACTTCAGTTATCATATAAATCCCAAGCGGCTTCGCTGATGCTGCTGCCCCAATTTAACGGATACAACCCTGCTTTTACATCACGATGAAACGATGAGAATGGCCATTCTTGTACCATGCTTACATAGCCATGTTTGACAGGGTTGTAATAAATGTAATCCATATGTCTCGCCAAATCGGCATTATCCCGAATCAAATGCTCCCAATAGCGTCGTTGCCAAATACCGGCTTCCCTGCGCTTAAATTTGCTTTGATTAGGATTTCTGATTTGTATCGGCAGATTACGGGAAAATTGTGTTTTTAAATACGCTATCCGCGTCGGATAATCATCATCTTCTTCCGGCAAGCGTATCAGTAAATGGACATGATCCGGCAAGATACAAATGGCGACCGTTTCAAAGGGATGACGGGCGATGGTTTCTTTATATGCGGCGCGGAAAATATCAATATAATCCGTCAAGTAACTTTTTGAGCGGTCTTGCATTACCAAAGTAAAAAAATACAAGCCACCGCGTACGAATACTCTCCGGTAATCAGCCATTTTATTTATCCTTTAAATGTAGATAGTTTTGCTCGGTTCTTTTGTTTTTATCGGTAGGTATAAATTCATCCTGCAAACATATTCTGCATTATTACTTAACCCGCCGCAAAGCAAGCAGGCAGTTATGTTGGGTTGGGTTTTAGCCCGACGCAATATACATCAAAAGATAAATACTTGATGGGCTGCAAACGCACGTTTTTGTATTTTATGCGGGATAGATTTTAATCTGTCGTAAAGCATTCATATGAATGAATGGTGGGCTAAAGCCCACCCTACTTTAATGGCTTCTTGGAAAGTTCAGCAGCTGTTCGCGGTAATATTCGTATTGTTTCCGGCGCAGGGCGATTTCGTGCGGCAGGCCTTCGCTGACGGAGTGGGTCAGGGTATCGAATTTGTCGAGGATGGCGACGATTTTTTCCTGTTCGGCTAGAGGGGGAATGGGGATTGGGAAGCGTTTAAAACCATTCATATCCACAGAAGCGAAACTTGATGTTGTTGTATTCTTTTTGCACCATTCACTAAGGTTAAAACAATAGTAATAAAGAAAATAAATGCTAAGTTTATCGGCAAATTCAGGCTTTAAAGATAAACTTGTAAATCTTTGGTTAGCCAAGAATGGAACGGTTATTAGTGCATGTTCACCTATGGTTGCCGATGTAGCTATGATAATCGAATTGGATGGAAATAGCTTACCGCCCTTTACTGCACTTCTTGATATATGCTGTAATGAATTATCTAAAATACGGCCATTTTCCCTAATATCTTCCATTCTAAACCAAGGGATTGAGCCATTTTCCCAATATTCTTTATTTGATTTGGAAGGGGTGTAACCATTCTTCAAGTCAAATACCTCCCCCAACGTCTTCCAAACCACATCTTTCAGACGGCATTGATAGCCGTCAGCTATCCCCCCCACGATTTGATTGTCAAAATCTAAAAGAAAGTCGCGGTAATACCGGTATTGGCGTTTGCGCAGGGCTAATTCTGCTTCCAGCGTAGCTTCCAGCTCGGTAAATTTGTCAAGTATTTTTACAATTTTTTTGCTGGGTTTCCAGTGATGGGATGGGGATTTGGATTTTTGCCATATCGGTTGCGGAAACATCAATAACCTTTGTTCCTTTTGCAAATTTTCTTTTTGCCTTATCAAAAATTTCTGTTTGAGTGAAATAGACAAAGAATTTGCCGACAATTTCTTTGCTTGGTTTAAAAATAGTTGCGTGTCCGCCTGTAACGGCTTGCTCTTCTCCCAAATATAAAAGGGCTTTTCCTACGTCTTCTATATTTTCACTAGTGTTGGTAATTACTACATCACCTTTATCTACTTTCTTCAGTTTTTCCGCCAATTCCGGTGAAACGAAAGAAAGAGTCTTATCCGTCTGATTGCCATAATAGGTGTAAATTTGTCCGTAATGAATCGCCGGTACGCCGCTCTCGGTAAAATCTTTTTTCTGCAAACCGTTACCACGAACCAATAGACCCACCTCCCCCAACGGCTTCCACTCCACCGGTGCCGTCTGAATCATCTCAATCAATTTTTTCGCTTTGCTTTGCATATCCATAGTTGTTTTCCGTTTCTTTCCCGCTGCGGCGGGATGTGGGGCGGTTGCCGCTCGCCGTAGGGTGGGCTTCAGCCCACCGCCCCGCCTGCCGTTGTTGCGGCTTGCCGTTGTTTCGGCGGACTGAAGCCCGTCCTGCTTTCAGGCTGCCTGAATCAGGGTTATTTTTTGCGGTCTTTTTTCTGTTTAAGCTGTTGCACGGCTGTTTTTTCCAACGCTTTAACGCTTTCCAGATAGGCTTGCTCCACCGGCGACAGGATGCGCGCTTCATAGGCGCGGTATTCGCGTTCGGCTTTCTGCTCTGCCTGTTTGCGGCTGATGCTGCCTGCACCCTGTAATGTGCCTTGGCCGTACAGCCCGGAAAATTTGTCCAATTCGGCTATCCAGTCGCGCATATACATGGGGCTTTGCTCCTGCGCTTTGATTTCCGCCAGGTCGAAGAAGGCGGAAACCAAACGGTTCAGGCGGAACAGTTCGTCTTCGGTCAGGTAGTTTTTGGCGATTTTGGCTTCATTCAGCGTGGGGATTGCGCCTTGAAAGGTGGTCAGCCCCATAAAGTCTTTGCTGCTGTCGGCACGGCTGTATATCAATTCGGCTGCGGTTTGCCGGCTGGCGGCATAGTGCAGTTTGTTTTGAACGGCGGCAAAAAAGGTTTGGCTTTCGCTGCTTTTGGGGTCGTAGTCTTGGCTGGTGGCGTACAAATCAAGCACTTGCCGGTATAGGGCTTTTTCGCTGCTGCGGATGTCGCGGATGCGGTTGAGCAGTTCTTTCCAATAGTCGCCGCCGCCTGTGCCTTTCAGGCGTTCGTCGTCTATGGCAAAGCCTTTGGTCAGATATTCGTCCAGCCGCTCGGTTGCCCATTGGCGGAATTGGGTGCCGCGCGCGGAACGGACGCGGTAGCCGACGGCAATAATCATAGGCAGGGAATAATGGGCGATTTTGCGGTTTACCTTGCGCCCGTTTTCATTTTGAACTGTCAACTGGAAGTTGACAGTTGCCTCCTCTTCCAATTCTTGCTCTGCAATAATGGTTTTAATGTGTTTGCTGATATTTTGTTTGGTGGTTTGGTACAGCTCCGCCAAATCCGCCTGCGTCAGCCAAAGCTGTCCGCCAAATTCCTGCAAGGCGAATTGGGCAGTGCCGTCGTTGGCGGTGTATAGGATAATGCTCATGCTTCAATCTCCGCAATCACTTCGTCAATTTCGCGCCTCAGCCGTTCGATTTTGGCGACGGTTTCGCCGATTTCGGCGTTGAGCTGTTTGATGTCGATAATTTCGCGGGTGTCTTCGGGTTCGACATAGCTGCTGACGGCGAGGTTGTAGCCGTTGTCTTTGACGGTTTGCCAGGCGGCGTTTTGGGCGATATGCGGCACATCGGCTTTATCGGCGAAGAGTTTGACGATTTCGGCAATGTGTTCTTCGGTTAAGACGTTGTTGTTGGTTTCTTTTTTAAAGAAGCCGCCTGCGTCGATGAATTGGATGTCGGTATTGTCTTTGTGTTTGGACAAAACCAGGATATTGACGGCGATGCCGGTGCCGTAAAAGAGATTGGGCGCAAGGGCAATCACGGTTTCCACGTAGTTGCCCTCCACCAGATATTGGCGGATTTTCTGCTCTGCCCCGCCGCGATAGAAAATACCGGGGAATGAGACGATGGCGGCGCGGCCTCTGCCGGAAAGGTAATTCAACGCGTGCAGGATAAAGGCAAAATCGGCTTTGGATTTCGGGGCGAGCACGCCTGCGGGGGCAAAGCGGTCGTCGTTGATTAGGGTGGGGTCGTCGCTGCCTATCCAGTTGATGGAATAAGGCGGATTGGAGACGACGGCATCAAAGGGCCTGCTGTCTTTGAGCTTGGGGTTGGTCAGTGTGTCGCCCAATTCGATGTGGAATTTGTTGTAATTGACGTTGTGCAGAAACATGTTCATGCGGGCGAGGTTGTAGGTGGTGTGGTTGATTTCCTGCCCGAAGAAGCCTTCTTCGATGATGTGTTCGTCAAACTGTTTTTTCGCCTGCAAGAGCAGGCTGCCCGAGCCGCAAGCCGGGTCGTAGATTTTGTTGACTTTCTCCTGCCCGTGCACCGCCAGCCGCGCAATCAGTTTGGAAACGCTTTGCGGGGTGAAAAATTCGCCGCCGGATTTGCCTGCGTTGGCGGCGTAGTTGGAAATCAGGTATTCGTAGGCATCGCCGAAAAGGTCGATGCGGTGGTCTTCAAAATTGCCGAAATCGAGTTCCGCTACGCCTTTGAGAACGGCGGCAAGGCGTTTGTTTTTGTCGGCAACCGTGCTGCCGAGCCGGCTGCTGGTGGTGTCGAAGTCGTCAAACAGGCCTTTGATGTCTTGTTCGGACGGATAGCCGGAGGCGGAGCTTTCAATCGCGGTAAAGATTTCTTTCAGCTTGGTGTTAAGCTCTTCGTTTTGATGGGCTTCGGCGGCAATATTGCAAAAAAGCTGGCCGGGGTAGATGAAATAGCCTTTGACTTTGACGGCATCGTCTTTGATTTCGGGCGTGATGATGCTGTCCGGCATAGCGGCATAATTAATACTGCTGTCGCCTGCCTGCATATAGTCGGTAAAGTTTTCGCTGATAAAGCGGTAGAAAAGTGTGCCGAGAACGTATTGTTTAAAGTCCCAACCGTCCACCGCGCCGCGTACTTCGTCGGCAATTTTCCAGATTTGGCGGTGCAGTTGGGCGCGTTGTTGTATTTCGGTCATCATCGAAATCCATATAAAAGTTAAACAAATCAAAATCGCCTGATATTTTCAGACGATTTTTTTATAGGCATTCAAATCAAGCCAAATTTTCCAGCATCCATTTGACGTAGCGGCCGACGCCTGCTTTGACATCCAAAAATTCTTCCTTGTATCCGGCTTCGCGCAGTTTGGTGATGTCTGCTTGGGTAAAGCTTTGGTATTTGCCTTTGAGCGCATCGGGAAATGGGATGTAGCGGATAAGCTCTTCTTCTACCAGCTCTTTTAAACTCATTTCAGGCTTGCCTTCGGCGGCGCGGCAGGCGTTGACGGTGGCGGCGGCGAGTTCGTTGAACTGTTGGCTGCGACCGGTGCCGAGGTTGTAGATGCCGGAAAGTTCGGGATGGTCGAAGAAGTAGAGGTTGACTTTGGCGACGTCTTCGACGCTGACGAAGTCGCGGGTTTGTTCGCCGTTGCCGTAGCCGTCGTTAGCACCGAACAGGTTGACGTAACCGTGTTCGCGGTATTGGTGGAAATGGTGGAAGGCGACGGATGCCATGCGGCCTTTGTGTTGTTCGTGTTGTCCGTAAACGTTGAAGTAGCGGAAGCCGACGACTTGGGCGGTCAGGCCTTCTTTCATGCGGCGGCGCAATACTTGGTCGAACAGGAATTTGGAGTAGCCGTACACGTTGAGCGGTTTTTCAAGTTCGCGCTCTTCGCGGAAGATTTCGCCTTTTCCGTACACGGCGGCACTGGAGGCATAAAGGAAGGGAATGCGTTCGTCCTGACACCAGTCCAGCAAATCCAGCGTGTACTGGTAGTTGTTGTCCATCATATACAAACCATCGTGGTTCATGGTATCGGAACACGCGCCTTGGTGGAACACGGCTTCGATATTTTGATAAGGTAAAATGTGTTCCCTCACTTGGCGGATGAATTCGTGTTTGTCGAGATAGTGGGCGATTTCGCACTCGGCAAGGTTTTTAAATTTTTCTCCTTTGCTCAAATTATCGACGGCGACGATGTCGGTAATGCCGCGTTGGTTAAGTGCTTTGACGATGTTGCTGCCGATAAAGCCGGCCGCACCTGTTACGATGATGGTCATATTGGGTTTCCTTTATTTTGATTTTTCAGACAACCTTAAAGAAATCATGCCGTCTGAAAATAAAAACTTGTCTGTCCGGATTATTTTCCAACTCTATTTTCAGACGGCATTTAGGTTTTAAGGCCGTCTGAAACAGCAATTATTGCCCTGCCAATGCCTTGGTCAATTCGGCAAACGAGCAAACCGCCGTACCGAGTTTCGCCACAACGATGCCGGCGGCGGTATTGGCGAGGTGCATCGCTTCGGGCATGGTATAACCAGCAGCCAAACCCAAGCCCATTCCGGCGATAACGGTATCGCCCGCACCGGATACATCATAGACTTCTTGGGCGCGGGTGGGTTGGTAAATCGGTTCGCCTTCGCTGAACAGGGTCATGCCCTCTTCGCTCCGGGTCAACAAAATCGCGGTTAAGTCGAGATGGCGGCGCAGGTTTTGTGCTTTTTCGGTCAAATCGTTTTCGTTTTTCCAACTGCCGACTACTTCTTTCAATTCGGCGCGGTTGGGCGTAATCAGGGTTGCGCCGGCGTATTTTTCGTAATCGTCGCCTTTGGGGTCGATTAATACGGTTTTGCCTTCGTGTTTCGCCCAATCAATCATATCGGAGATGTGCGACAGGCCACCTTTGCCATAGTCTGAAAAAATAATTGCGTCGTATTCGGGCAAGATTTCACGGTATCGCTGCTTGATTTGTTCCAACACTTCGCGGTTGGGATGTTCTTCAAAATCAAGGCGGATAAGCTGCTGGTTGCGGGCAACGACGCGCAGTTTGACGGTGGTGGCGATTTGTTTGTCGCGCATCAGATAGGAAGAAACGCCGTCTTGCGCCATCAATGCCTCAAGCGCGTTGGCGGCTTCGTCATCACCGGTTACGGACAACAGCCCGGCTTTGCCGCCCAACGAAGCAATGTTGCGCGCAACGTTCGCCGCTCCGCCAGCGCGTTGGTCGATACGTCCGATTTTCGCCACCGGAACGGGGGCTTCGGGCGAAATGCGGGATACATCACCAAACCAATAGCGGTCGAGCATCACGTCGCCGACAACCAGGACTTTGGCTTGCGCGAAACGGGATTTGAGGGTTTCTTGTTGAAACTTGGCGGGCATTTTATGCACTCCAAAATAAGTTGTTTTTTGTGTGTGAAAACTTCACTGTATTCTCAGTAATTATCTGGCAAATTTACTGATTAATAATAAAATCCGGCTTTTTATTATTCTTCAAAATCGAAAGGAGACCAATCGGCAACAGGAGAAAAACAATCCTCTCCTTCTTTTTTCTCAAAAACGCTACCTATATCCGCCCAAAACAGCTCCCCAACATCTGCTTGATAATGAGTGAGCCGTGTCAAACTATGAAAGGAGAAGTTATCAGGGTTATTCGAGTATTCATCATCTTCTGTTCCGGAAAATACCCGCCATCCGCTATCAAATGGTAAATCCCCTTGATGTTCCCGATACATAAATTTAATAGGAAGCCCCTCTTCGACAATTTTATGCGACACGATTGCATACCATCCAACAGGGGTATCCTTTACAAGCAAATCATCTTCTGGAAATGCATCATAATCAAAAATATTGCCCACATCTGAACCACATTGAGACATCGGATAAATTCCTTTCTAAGCTGAAATTTTCTGGTTATTTATCTACCGTATCAAGGTGAGGCAGTTTCTTTGAACAGCATCAAAATTGTTGATGCTTAAGCATTTGCCACGCGGTTCACTTCGCGCAATACGGCGACCGGATCGGCGGCTTGGGTTACAGGGCGGCCCATTACCAAATAGGTTGAACCTGCCGCCAAGGCTTCGGCGGGCGTCATGATGCGGCGTTGGTCGTCGTTGTTGCCGACAACGTCCAAGCGGATACCAGGCGTTACCAAGACAAAATCCTGACCCAACTCGCGGCGCAATGGTGCGGCTTCTTGAGCGGAACAGACCACGCCGTCCAAGCCCGAACTTTGCGTCAGTTTTGCTAAACGGATGACTTGTTCTTCAGGGGCGATGTTCAAACCGATTTCTGCCAAGTCGCTTTGTTCCATGCTGGTCAACACGGTTACGCCGATTAAGAGCGGCTTGGTTTGATATCCGGCGACGGCTTCTGCTGCGGCTTCCATCATACGGCGGCCGCCTGAGGCATGCATATCGACCATCCAAACGCCCATATCGGCAGCGACTTTGCAGGCTTGCGCGACGGTGTGGGGAATATCGTGGTATTTCAAATCGAGGAAAAGCTTGAAACCTTGATTGATTAAGCTTTCTGCCAAATTGCGGCCGGTTGCGGTAAACAGCTCTTTGCCGATTTTGATTTGGCACAACGTCGGATCAAGGTTGCGGACAAATCCGAGCGTGTCTTTTTCGTTGGCAAAATCAAGGGCGACGATGACGGGGGTGCGTTGTTGCTGGGTTTGGAAGTCGGAGATTAAGGGGTTCATAAGATGCCTGCGGATAAACGGTTACAACTTCGATTTTAACAGCTTTCATACACAAAATGCCGTCTGAAAATATTTTTTCAGACGGCATTTCCTACTCGGCAAAACTTATTTGCCCAAACCTTTCAATACTTCTGCTTTCACGGCTTCTACTGCTTGGGTGCCGTCAACTTTGATGTATTTAGGCGCGTGTTCGCCTTCCAGCTTGCTGTAAAAATCAACCAAAACTTCTGTTTGCTCGTGGTACACGGCAAGGCGTTTTTTGACGGTTTCTTCTTTGTCGTCGTCGCGCTGAATCAAATCTTCGCCGGTTACGTCGTCTTTGCCTTCGACTTTGGGCGGATTGTAGGTAACGTGGTAGGTGCGGCCGGAAGCCAAGTGAACGCGGCGGCCGCTCATACGGTCGACAATCACGCTGTCGGGTACGTCGATTTCAACCACGGCATCCAAATCCACGCCTGCTTCAACCATGGCTTCGGCCTGTGCCAGCGTACGCGGGAAACCGTCGAACAGGAAACCGTTTTTGCAGTCGTCTTGCGCGATACGTTCTTTGACCATACCGATGATGATGTCGTCGCGTACCAAACCGCCTTCGTCGATGATTTTTTTTGCTTCCAAACCCAGCGGAGTGCCTGCTTTAATCGCGGCGCGGAGCATATCGCCGGTAGAGATTTGCGGAATGCCGAACGCGGCGGTGATGAATTGCGCCTGAGTGCCTTTGCCCGCGCCCGGCGCGCCTAAAAGTAATGCTTTCATAGTGTCGTCCTTTCCAGTCTGTTGAATCGGGTGTTTTATAGTGGATTAACAAAAACCAGTACGGCGTTGCCTCGCCTTGCCGTACTATCTGTACTGTCTGCGGCTTCGTCGCCTTGTTCTGATTTTTGTTAATCCACTATATAAAGCCAGACAGATTGTCCGCGATTCTACACGGCTTGGGGCAATAGTTCAAAAAACCGGCCGCGCAAACCGACGTTTGCAAGCAAATGTTTTGCATACATTTGCCGAGCCTGATATTCACAAGGCGGCAACTTTTTGGGACAATCCCCAAAATTTCAAAACATCACACCCTACCAAAAAGGAACATCCGTGAAACGCATTTTTCTGTTTCTCGCGACCAATATCGCTATTTTGGTCGTAATCAGTATTGTTTTGGCGGTTCTGGGCATCAACAGCCAGGGCGGTGCGGGCAGCCTGTTGGCGTATTCTGCCGTCGTCGGCTTTACCGGCTCGATTATTTCGCTGCTGATGTCCAAATTCATCGCCAAACAATCGGTCGGCGCGGAAGTCATCGACACGCCGCGCACCGAAGAAGAAGCCTGGCTCCTGAACACTGTCGAAGCACAAGCGCGGCAATGGAACCTGAAAACGCCCGAGGTCGCCATCTACCACTCCCCCGAACCCAACGCCTTTGCCACGGGCGCATCGAGAAACAGCTCCCTGATTGCCGTCAGCACCGGTCTGCTCGACCATATGACGCGTGACGAAGTGGAAGCCGTGTTGGCGCACGAAATGGCACACGTCGGCAACGGCGATATGGTGACATTGACGCTGATTCAAGGCGTGGTCAATACCTTTGTCGTATTCCTGTCGCGCATTATTGCCAACTTGATTGCCCGGAACAAGGGAACTTATTTCCTGGTCAGCGTGGTGTTCCAAATCCTGTTCGGCTTCCTTGCCAGCTTAATTGTCATGTGGTTCAGCCGCCAACGCGAATACCGTGCCGATGCGGGGGCGGCAAAATTGGTCGGCGCGCCGAAAATGATTTCCGCCCTGCAAAGGCTTAAAGGCAATCCTGTCGACCTGCCCGAAGAAATGAACGCAATGGGCATTGCCGGAGATACGCGCGACTCCCTGCTCAGCACCCACCCTTCGCTGGACAACCGCATCGCCCGCCTCAAATCGCTCTAAACCGATTTGAAACGACAAAAAAAACCGTACACATAAGCAGTACGGTTTTTTTGTATATGCCGTCTGAAAACATCAGGTTTGCCATACCGGCACCAACCGTATCCATTTCCGCACCGGATACGCCGCATTGATATATCCCGACAAACCGTGTCCAGACAGAAAATATCAGGT
>AEPI01000040.1 GCA_000193795.2 Neisseria lactamica NS19
GCAAGAATTTATCGGAAATGACTGAAACCGAACGGACTGGATTCCCGCCTGCGCGGGAATGACGCGGGTTTGGCGGGAATGACGGGATATTTTGCGTTTGATAAAAAACGCCCGCCAAAGCGGCGGGGGCAGGATGTGGAAATGCCGTCTGAAACGGTCGGACAAGGTTTCAGACGGCATTGTTCGGCATACTGCTTATTTCCAGACCAAGAGCGCGTGGTTGCGTTTGCCGCGCCGGACAATGGTGTATTTGCCGAAACGTTTGTGTTCGCCGGCCAGCATGCAGGCATCGTCGGGGCGTTCGGCGGCGTGGTTGGGATTGTTGGCTTCGGCAGGTTTGCCGTTGAGCAATACCGCTTTGCCGTTTACAAAACCGCGCGCTTCTTTGTTGGAGGATGCCAAGCCGGTTTTGACCAAGGCTTCGACGACGTTGATGCCGTCTGAAACTTCAAATGCGGGCAGGCCGTCGAGGGCGAGCTGCTCGAAGTCGCTTTCGGTGAGCCGGCTTTGGTCTTCGGCAAACAGGCTTTCGGAAATGCGCTGCGCGGCGGCAAGGGCTTCTTCGCCGTGAATCAGGCGGGTCATTTCTTCGGCGAGGATGCGTTGCGCTTCGGGTTTGCCGCCGCTTGCCCGGTCTTGGGCTTCGACGGCGGCGATTTCTTCGACAGACAGAAAGGTAAAGTATTTCAGGAATTTATACACATCGGCATCGGCGACTTTCAGCCAGAATTGGTAAAACTGATACGGCGAGGTTTTCTTCGCGTTCAGCCATACCGCGCCGCCTTCGGTTTTGCCGAATTTGGTGCCGTCTGATTTGGTAACCAGCGGCAGGGTCAGACCGAATACTTGTTTTTGGTGCAGGCGGCGGGTCAGGTCGATGCCGGCGGTGATGTTGCCCCATTGGTCGGAACCGCCGATTTCCAAAACCGCGCCGTGGCGTTTGTTCAATTCGGCGAAGTCGTAGCCTTGCAGCAGGGAATAGGCGAACTCGGTAAAGGAAATGCCCACATCGTCGCGCCCGATGCGTTGTTTGACAGATTCCTTGTTCAGCATAGCGTTGACGGAGAAATGCTTGCCGATGTCGCGCAGGAAGTCGAGGCAGTTCATTTTGCCGAACCAGTCGGCGTTGTTCGCCATAACGGCGGCGTTTTCGCCTTCAAAACTCAAAAACGGTTTCAGTTGGCTGCGTATGCTTTCTACCCAGCCGGCAACGGTTTCGGCGGAATTGAGGCTGCGTTCGGCGGCTTTGAAGCTGGGATCGCCGATCATACCGGTCGCACCGCCCACCAAGGCAATCGGCGTATGCCCCGCCTGTTGGAAACGGCGCAATGCCAATACGGGCAGCAGGTGTCCTATGTGCAGGCTGTCGGCGGTCGGGTCGAAGCCGCAATAAAGGGCAATTTTTTGTTCGTTCAACAAAGCGTCTAAGGCTTCGATGTCGGTCGTTTGCGCGATTAGGCCGCGCGATTGCAGGTCTTGGATGACGCTCATCGGTCTCTTTCAAAAAAATTAGCGTTTTTGCAAACCGCCGATTGTAACAAATTTAAGCGAATCAATGGTTATGGCGCGTATTGAGAAACCGTTGTTTTTCGGAAAAACGCTTTGCCAATTCCGTGCCGCCGTAAGGGTTGATGTGGTCTGTGTCCGAGTAAACCGGCAATCCGCCGATTTGAAAATCTGCGGGGATATAGGCGGCGGCATCAATAATATAGACGTTGGGGTATTTGGCTGCCAATTCCCTGATGCGTGCATTGGCTTTCAGAGTGCTTTCGTCGTCCGGGCGCAGGGTTTGGCGGTAACCCGGTATGCGTGAAGACAAGATATAGGCGCGCTGGACGTTGTAAGACGAGGCAAGGTTGTCCGCCATCAGGTAAACGGCTTGTTTTTCGGATGAGAGTTTGTGCAGCATACGGTCGAATTTTTGGAAAAAACCGGCATCATAGGCAAGGGAGCGGCTGTTTTCGGGCATTTGGCTGCCCCAGCGCATCGCCAAAACCACTTTTGAATATCGGGGCAGGTGTTCTTCGGCATAGCGGTAAACGGCGCGGCAGGCTGCCCAGTTTTGGAACACCCGGGACGCGTAGCCTTCCACATAGGCGCAAGCGTCGGCGGAAACCATCGTGGCGGACCATTTTTCTTTTTTGCCCACGGCATCGAAGAATGTTTTGTAATGGTCGGCGTGGGAGTCGCCCAAAACCAGCAGTTCCGGCTGTTTTTCCGTATCCCCCCACAGGCATTGTCTGACGGTATTGTTGTGGCAGGAGGTGTTGGAACGCGTCAGCCCCAAGCGGTCGTATTGCGCCATAAACGGCAGCCTCATCGCGAAAAACGAGCCCGCGCCCAAAATGAGCACAGGCAGGGCATAAATCCATAAAACGGATTGCGCGAACGAACCCTGCCATTTTTTAAACGGTTTTTCGATGCAGTGATAAGAAATCAGGGAAAGCAGCAATATCAGGACAAACGCCGCCGCCGGCGAATAAGGCGGCAGGTTGTCCGGGCCGATATAGCGCATAAAGGCCAATATAGACCAATGCCACAGATAAAGCGAGTAGGAAATCAAACCGGCGGCAACGGTGATTTTCGATTGGAACAATTTTTTCAGCGGGTGTTCGTAATGGTTGAAATAAATCAACGCCGCCGCAGCCAGGCAGGGAATCAGGGCGGCGGGTCCCGGGAAATAGGCGGTTTGTTCCGAATAGGAAAACAGGCAGCTTGCCAATATGCACACGGCAAACAATACGCCGGCGGCGGCACAGCGTCTGCCGACGGCAAGCTGCCGCTGTTGCAGGTACTGCATCCATACGGCGGTCAGCGATCCTATCAGTAATTCGCAGGCGCGCAGGTGGGGCAGGTAATATTTATCGAGAGCGGAAGGTATAAAGGAAGCGGCAAGGCTCAAGGCGCACAGTGCGGCGAGGAAGGAGAACCGGACGCGCGGGCTTTTGCGGACGACAAGCAGCAGCAATATCGGAAAGACAAAGTAAAATTGTTCTTCGACCGACAAAGACCAGATGTGCAGCAAGGGCTTTTCTTCCTGCGCGGGGGCGAAATAGTCTTTCCCCCTTGCAAAATACAGGTTGGATGCGAAACCCAGGGCGGTCAGCGCGGATTTCCATAAAATAAAGAAATCATCTTTGGTGAATAAAAAGAAGCCGCCTGTCAGCGTTGCCGCCAATACGGCGAAAAATGCGGGCAAAATCCGTTTGATGCGGCGGATATAAAATGCCTTCAGGGAAAACCTCCCCCCCCCCCCGACATTTCGCGGTGAAGGATCATCGTCATCAAAAAGCCTGAAATCACGAAAAATATATCGACACCGAGAAACCCGCCCGGCAGCCAATTTTTTTCGATATGGAACACGATGACGGACAAGACGGCGGCGGCGCGCAATGTGTCGATGTCCGGACGATAGGGTAAGGCTCGGCTCATAATGATTTTGCTTTTCTAGCGGATTAACAAAAACCGGTACGGCGTTGTCTCGCCTTAGCTCAAAGAGAACGATTCTCTAAGGTGCTGAAGCACCAAGTGAATCGGTTTCGTACTATTCGTACTGTCTGCGGCTCGCCGCCTTGTCCTGATTTTTGTTAATCCACTATATCGCGGCGGCGCAAATGCCGTCTGAAAGATTGTTCCGTATCGGGACTCGGGATATTCGGAATGCCGGACGGCTTTTTGTATCGGAAATGCGGGCGGCGGTTTCATCCGGCCGGTTTGTTTTTGACAATCCGTCAGACGGTTGCCGACCGGGCGGTACGGGAAACGCCGGAAACCGTCAAAACCGGCTTCAGACGGCATTTTCGGCAAAGCCGCCCGAAAACCTGCCGCATTTGGTTTACACGTTAAACAAAAAGTGCATCACATCGCCGTCTTGCACGATATATTCTTTGCCTTCCACGCGCATTTTGCCGGCTTCTTTGGCTTTGGCTTCGCCGCCGAGCGAGACAAAATCATCATAAGCGATGACTTGTGCGCGGATGAAGCCGCGTTCGAAGTCGGTATGGATTACGCCGGCGGCCTGCGGGGCGGTGTCGCCTTTGCGGATGGTCCAGGCGCGGACTTCTTTCACGCCGGCGGTGAAGTAGGTTTGCAGCCCCAAGAGATCGTAGCCGGCACGAATCAGGCGGTTCAAGCCCGGTTCCTCCAAGCCCATTTCGGCGAGGAACTCGGCTTTTTCGTCCTCTTCCAATTCGGCGATTTCGCTCTCCATCGCGGCGCAGACGGCAACGACGGGGGCGTTTTCTTTTGCCGCCAATTCTTTCAGGCGGTCGAGGTGCGGGTTGTTTTCAAAACCGTCTTCGGCAACGTTGCCCACATACATCGCCGGCTTGGCGGTCAGTAAAAACAATGGCTTGAGCATCGCGCGTTCTTCCGCGTCCAAACCGAAGGAGCGTACGGGTTTGCCTTCGTCCAGATGAGGCAGCAGTTTTTTGCACAAATCGACCAGCTTTTGCGCGTCTTTGTCGCCGGAACGGGCGCGTTTTTCTTCGCGGACGATGGCTTTTTCGACGCTGGCGAGGTCGGCAAGCGCCAACTCAGTGCCGATGGTTTCGATGTCGGCAATCGGATCGACTTTGCCTGCGACGTGGACGATGTTGTCGTCGTCAAAGCAGCGTACGACATTCACAATCGCATCGGTCTCGCGGATGTTGGCGAGGAACTGGTTGCCCAAGCCCTCGCCTTTGCTCGCGCCCGCGACCAAACCGGCGATATCGACAAATTCGACGATGGCAGGCTGCATTTTTTGCGGATTGACGATTTTCGCCAGCTCCGCCATACGCGGGTCGGGCACTTCGACGATGCCGACATTGGGTTCGATGGTGCAGAAAGGATAGTTTTCCGCTTCGATACCCGATTGGGTCAGCGCGTTAAAGAGGGTGGATTTGCCGACGTTGGGCAAACCGACGATGCCGCATTTCAAGCTCATGGTTTTTCCTGAAAATAGAGAAATTTAACGGCGGATTATAGCATACCGCCGCCCGCGTTCCGCCAAAATGCCGTCTGAAACGGCTTCAGACGGCATCCGGTTTCAAAAACCGCTCAGAACAAGCCGTGAATCACGCCTTCTGCGTCCACGTCGATTTTCTCGGCGGCAGGAACTTTGGGCAGGCCCGGCATTTTCATCATATTGCCGCACAGGGCGACGATGAAGCCCGCGCCGGAGGAAACGGTAATGCCGCGCACGGTAATGCGGAAGCCTTCGGGGCAGCCCAAGAGTTTGGCGTTGTCGCTCAAAGAATATTGGGTTTTCGCCATACAGACGGGCATTTTGTCCAAGCCCAGTTTTTCCAGCGAGGCGATTTCGGCAGACGCTTCCGCGCTGAAATCGACATCTTCCGCGCCGTACACTTTTTGGGCGATGGCACGGATTTTGTCTTTGATACCCAACTCAACATCGTAGGCAAAGCCGAAGTTATTGGTTTGGTTTTCGATGGCGTTGACGACTTTGCGCGCCAAGTCTGCACCGCCCGCGCCGCCTTTGCCCCACACTTCGGTCAGGGAAACTTCGACGCCGTGTTCGGCGCAGGCTTTTTCAATCATCGCCAACTCGGCATCGGAGTCGGACACGAAGCGGTTGATGGCAACCACCACAGGCAGTCCGAATACGTTTTTCAGGTTGGAAATGTGTTTCAGCAGATTAGGCAAGCCTTTTGCCAACGCTTCGAGGTTTTCTTCGCCAAGGTTGGCACGTTCTACGCCGCCGTTGTATTTCAAAGCGCGGACAGTGGCGACGACGACGGCTGCGTCGGGTTTCAAACCGGCAAGGCGGCATTTGATGTCGCAGAATTTTTCCGCGCCCAAATCTGCGCCGAAGCCTGCTTCGGTTACGGCGTAATCGGCAAGGTGTTTCGCCAGCCGGGTGGCGGTAACGGAGTTGCAGCCGTGGGCGATGTTGGCGAACGGGCCGCCGTGTACGAAGGCGGGCGTGCCTTCGATGGTTTGCACCAAGTTGGGTTTGATGGCGTCTTTGAGCAATGCCGCCATCGCGCCGTGGGCTTTCAAATCTTTGGCATAAACAGGGCTGCCGTCTTTGGCGTAGGCGACAAGGATGTTGCCCAAACGCTCTTTCAAATCGCTGATGTCTTTGGCAAGGCAGAATACCGCCATCACTTCGGACGCAACGGTAATATCGAAACCGTCGGGACGCATCACGCCGTCAACAGGTTTGCCCATACCGTCGATGATGTTGCGCAACTGGCGGTCGTTCATATCGACCACGCGCCGCCACAGCACGCGTTTCGGATCGATGTTCAACTCGTTGCCTTGGTAGATATGGTTGTCGAGCATGGCGGCGAGCAGGTTATTCGCCGCACCGATGGCGTGGAAGTCGCCGGTAAAGTGCAAATTAATGTCTTCCATCGGCAAAACTTGGGCATAGCCGCCGCCCGCCGCGCCACCTTTAACGCCGAACACCGGCCCCAAAGAAGGCTCGCGCAGGGCGATCACCGAGTCTTTGCCGATATGGCGCAACGCGTCCGCCAAACCGATGGTTACAGTGGTTTTGCCCTCGCCCGCAGGAGTCGGGTTGATGGCGGTTACCAAAATCAATTTACCTTGTTTTTGCGGCAGCTTGAATGCTTCGGCAGGATTGATTTTGGCTTTGTAATGACCATAGGGCTCGATGTTGTCAACATTCAAACCCAGCTTGGCGGCAATTTCGCCAATCGGGCGCATGGTGGAGGATTGGGCGATTTCGGCATCGGTTTTGAAGCTCATGATTTTCCTTTATTGAGTGGAGGGGAGGCCGTCTGAAACCTTTGGGAAGCTGCGCGCGACGACGGCCGGGAGAAAAAGAATGAAGAAAAAGGATAATGGCACTATTATAACGTTTTCTCAAACCGGCCCGCAGTATTTCATCGGCAAGCGGATTCATCGTGTTTCCTTTTCGGTTGAAACCCGCCACTTGGACATCCGTCCTTCGGGGCAGTAGAATCAAACTTTATTTGGGAGGGGCGTAACCCCTTCCAAATCAGGACGACACATAGGGCGGCGCTTTATGTGCCGTCCTGTGTGTTGAAACATACCGCCAACCGTTTATAAAGGAAAAATATGGGCAGCAACGTATGGTTGTTTTGGGCATTGGCATCCGCGGGCTTCGCCTCGCTGACCGCCATTTTCGCCAAAATGGGCTTGCAGGGCATCGATTCGGATTTCGCCACCTTTATCCGCACCTTGGTCATCCTCGCCGCTTTGGTACTGTTTTTAACCTACACCGGCAAATGGCAGGGCGTGAACGGGTTTACAGGAAAAAACTGGACATTCTTGATTCTGTCGGGTTTGGCGACCGGCGCATCCTGGCTCGCCTACTTCAAAGCCCTGCAACTGGGCAACGCCTCGCAAGTCGCCCCCGTCGACAAATTCAGCCTGGTCCTGGTCGCCCTGATGGCGGTGGTCTTTTTGGACGAACGCCCGAACACGCAGGAATGGATAGGCTTGGGACTGGTTACGGCGGGCGTGTTGACGCTGGCACTGAAGCGGTAAACCGAATCCGCCATACCGTCTGAAACCGGTTTTTTACAGCCAAGCCGCTGCAAGGGCTTGCGCCTCTTTCAGACGGCATACCGTACCGACATCCAGCCACAAACCCGTATGCTTCTGACCGCTCACGCGGTTTTGCCGCATTTCGTGCCGCAATACGGGCGCAAGTTTCGCCGCGCCGCCCGCTTCGATTCCGTCAAACATTTCGGGTCGGTAAATGCCCGCGCCGCTGAATGTCAATCCGTTGCCGCCGGATACTTCCGGCCGCACGCTGCCGTCGGGCAACAGCAAAAAATCGCCGTCGGGATGGTGCGGGGGATTTTCCACCAGCCACAGATGGGCCCGAATATGCCGGTGCAGGGACGATGCCGTCTGAAACGCCGCCGCAAAATCAATGTCGGTCAACACATCGCCGTTGACCACCAAAAACGGCTGCTCACCCAACAGCGGCAATGCCTGCGCGATACCGCCCGCCGTTTCCAAGCCGCCTGCGGGTTCTGGCGAATAGGCGATGTTCACGCCGTATGCCGAACCGTCGCCCAAGGCATCTTCTATCTGCCGTCCCAACCAAGCGTGGTTGATGACGATTTCGGTAAACCCCGCCTGCTTCAGACGGCATAGGTGCCAACCGATTAGCGGCTTGCCCGCCACATCGAGCAGCGGCTTCGGAGTGGTATCGGTCAAAGGGCGCATACGCTCGCCGCGCCCCGCCGCCAGTATCATCGCTTTCATCGTATTTCCTTTTCGGTTGGAACACCGCCACTCGGACATCCGTCCTTCGGGGCGGCAGGATCAGACTTTATTCGGGAGGGGCGTAACCCTTTCCAAATCAGGACGACGCATAGGGCGGTGCTTTATGTGTCGTCCTGTGTGTTGAAACATATAATCTGTCCGAATATCAGTCTAAAGATCTAAACTGCCGTCTGAAATACAGCAGCGCGGGACGTTTGCCCGCGCAGTTTTTGATTTCGTCCAGCCTGACGTAAAACACAAAATGCGTGCCGACTTCGTGTTTGCCGACAATATGCCCGTGCAGGTGCGCCAACGCGCCCTCTATTTCAAGTTGTCCCGTTTTGCCGCGATGCCAAATATGGTAGGCAAACCGCTCTTCGGGCGACAGGCCGGTCAGTCCTGCAAAATGCCCGGCGGCATCTTGGTGGCGGTCTGCCAGCATATTGATGCACAGTCTGCCGTTTTCCGACAGGATCGGGACAATCCGCGCGCCCCGGTTGATGCACAGCATCACGGTCGGCGGCTCGTCCGTTACCGGTGCGACCGCCGTCATCGTGATGCCGTAACGCCCTGCCGCCCCGTCTGTCGTAATGACGCAGACCCCTGCCGCAAAAGATGCCATCGCATCGCGGAACGAAGTTTGAAAATTTTTCTGCAAATCCGTCATTTTTCCCCTTTAAGCCGTCCCCTATATAAGAATGCTGCACACAAGGCACTCCTTATGTGCAGCAAGCCGTGCGGGCGTTTTCGCGCATTGCGGCATTTTACGGATTCAGCTCGTCCCTGATTTTGGCAAGATCCGCCAGCAGCTCCGTAAGCATCAGCATTTTCTCGCGACCCAGCACTTCCTCGATAGCGTCGTAACGCTCGTCCACTTCTTCGCCGATTTCCTCATACAGCTTCTCGCCCTCGGCAGTCAGCTTCAGAAAAACGCGGCGTTGGTCGTTGGAAGGTTTCAGGCGGACGACCAGGCCCGCTTTTTCAAGGCGCGTCAGGATGCCGGTCAGGCTGGGGCGCAGGATGCACGCCCGATTCGCCAAATCTTGAAAATCCAGCGTGCCGTTTTCCGCCAAAAGCCGGATAATCCGCCATTGCTGGTCGGTAATGTTTGCCTGACCCAAAATAGGTCTGAATTGGGTCATCAGGGCTTCCCTTGCCTGTACCAGGCCGAT
The DNA here is from genome assembly GCA_000193795.2 of Neisseria lactamica NS19. Lineage (GTDB taxonomy): Bacteria > Pseudomonadota > Gammaproteobacteria > Burkholderiales > Neisseriaceae > Neisseria > Neisseria lactamica_A. The sequence continues at coordinate 9,384 of AEPI01000040.1, forward strand.
ATTGATGGAAGCGTGTTTGGATAGGGTAGCCATTGCTCAAGTCTCCAAGTTGTCGAAAATCAAACCTTCAAACCGTCTGTAAAGCCTGCGGGCATCATTTTGACACAACCGTTATACAACAAAACGAACAGATAGGGAAAATATGCCGCAAACCGTATCGGATTGCCGATTATCCTGTCCGAAAATATTTTAATGGTTATATCTTAATCCATTTTTCCCACAATCACAACAAGGGATTACACCGGCAGGCGCGCCGGCTCCTTCCAAAAAACAAAAACCGCCGCACCCGCCGCGCAAAGCATACGCCGGAAAGTCGGGCGGAAACAAAACTAGTTGAAAACATCCGCCTGAAAAATCCGCGCGCGCAAGCCCCAATAACTGCTGATTCCCGTCGTATGGTGAATCATTTTCCCATTTTTGACCAAAACGACGGTCGGCGTTGCCACAATCCGCCAAGCCCCCGACAGGCTGCCGTCTTCATCGTTGACAGTCGGAAAGCCCAAGCCGCGTTTTTCCATATACGCCGCCACTTCCGCCGAACTGCCGGAACGTACCGCCACACCGACGACCGGCACGCCGTCCGCCGCCAAATCATCGATTATCGGAGACTGATAACGGCACACGCCGCACCAGCTCCCCCAAAAATACACCAAAACCGCCTTATCCCGTCCCAACTGTTCCAAAGTCAGCCGCTGCCCCGACAGCAGGGTCAAAACCTGCCGCGCCGCACCGACCGGCTCTTCGGGCTTGCGTACCCAATCCAAAAACAGCGACACCAATAAAAACACCAATGCCGTCCGAACGGCAAATTTTATGCCCGAAAGCAGTTTTTTCTTCATCGTATTTCCCTTTCGGTTGAACCCCGCCACTCGGACATCCGTCCTTCGGGGCGGTAGGATCAGACTTTATTTTTTTTGGGAGGCGTAACCTCTTCCAAATCAGGATGACACATGGGGCGGTGCTTTATGTGTCGTCCTGCGTGTTGAAACATACAACCTTCCAAACGGTACGGAAACGCTGTTGCCGGCGATTGGCGGGCAAACAAAAAAGCCAAGTCTTAAAACTTGGCTTTCGGCTGACTGGTGGGTCGTGAGCGATTCGAACGCTCGACCAACGGATTAAAAGTCCGCTGCTCTACCGGCTGAGCTAACGACCCGATAAGCCGCGTATTATACAGCCCCGTTCCCCACCGTCAAGCAAATTTTACATACTTGATTACAGATTGCTGTTTGCACGGAATATTTTGGCAACGGATTTTCACAATCCGCCGCATACCGTGTAAAAGTTCGCACAAGGAAAAGCAAACCGCCCGAAATCAATGTACACTTTCCGCCCGTTTCCCAAACTGCACACAGAAACACACATTATGAACATACAAAACATCCGCACCCTCCTCGAAACCGCCGCCATCCCGGACACCGGCCGCACGCTCGGCGGCGAAAAGGCCGTCCGCTCGGTCGAACAGCGTTCAGACGGCATCCACATCGCCCTGCATTTCGGCTTCCCTGTCGCGCACATCGCCGCCGCCCTCGCCGATGCCGTACAAGAAACCCTGATGCCCGAAACAGGCGGCACGCACATCCACTTGGGCATAGACACCGAAATCGGCACACACAAAGTCCAGCCCGGCGTCGCCACCATCAAAGGCGTGAAAAACATCATTGCCGTCGCCTCGGGAAAAGGCGGCGTGGGCAAATCAACAACCACCGCCAACCTTGCCGCCGCAATGGCGCGCATGGGCGCGCGCGTCGGCGTACTCGATGCCGACCTTTATGGCCCGAGCCAGCCCACGATGCTGGGCGTGGACGACCGCAAACCCGGCCAGAAAAACCAAAAACTCATTCCCGTCGAATCTTCAGACGGCATACAGGTTATGTCTATCGGCTTTCTGGTCGATACCGACCAAGCCGTCGTCTGGCGCGGCCCGATGGTCAGTCAGGCATTGCAGCAGCTGATGTTCCAAAGCGAGTGGGACGAAGTGGACTACCTTTTCATCGACCTGCCCCCCGGTACCGGCGACATCCAACTCACGCTGTCCCAACGCATCCCCGTTACCGGGTCCGTCATCGTAACCACGCCGCAGGACATCGCCCTGATAGACGCGCGCAAGGCTGTGGATATGTTCCGCAAGGTCAACATTCCGATTTTGGGCGTATTGGAAAATATGTCCGTCCACATCTGCTCCAGCTGCGGACACAGCGAAGCACTGTTCGGCACGGACGGCGGCAAAGATTTGGCGGCACGCCTCAACGTCCCCCTGCTCGGACAGCTTCCCTTAAGTTTGCCCGTACGCGAAGCAATGGACGGCGGCACACCGGCACAACTGTTCGACGAACACCCCGCCATCGCCCGAATCTACACCGATGCCGCATTCCAAATCGCCCTGGGCATTGCCGACAAAGGCAAAGACTTCAGCAGCCGCTTCCCCAAAATCGTCGTCGAATAAAGCCGCGTCCGAAACCGCAACAGCAATGCCGTCTGAAGCCCCGCGCCTGCCGACATACCGTCATTCCCGCGAAAGTGGGAATCTAGACCTGCCGGTGCGGAAACTGATACGCCGTCATTCCCGCGCAGGCGGGAATCCGGATTTATCCGCACGGAAACTGATGCGCCGTCATTCCCGCGCAGGCGGGAATCCGGTCCGTTCGGTTTCAGTTATTTCCGATAAATTCCAGTTGCTTTTCATTCCTAGATTCCCGCTTTCGCGGGAATGACGATTCGGGTATTTTATGGTTTCGCAAGGCGCGATGCCGCCGGCGGGCATCATAGTCCTCTCTCCCGGGGAGAGAGTTAGAGAGAGGGCAACAAGCCGTAAGGCTTGTATTTTAGAAGACTAAGGGATTTGGGAAAGGTTGCCGCAACTTGGAAAATGCCCTCTCCTCGGCCCTCCCCCGCAGGGGAGGGAGCGGATTGCGGCAGACCTCCCCCACGGGGGAGGGAGCAGATTGCGGCAGATTTTGCGGTTGCAGGCGGTTTTAAAAGCAGCGCGGGAATGACGGGATTTTGGTGTATTCCCTAAAAAATAAAAAAGCATTTGCAAATTTGTTAAAAATAAATAAAATAATAATCTTTATCATTCTTTAATTGAATTAGGTTTATATGAACAATCCATTGGTGAATCAGGCTGCTATGGTGCTGCCGGTGTTTTTGTTGAGTGCTTGTTTGGGCGGAGGCGGCGGCAGCTTCGATCTTGATTCTGTCGATACCGAAGCCCCGCGTCCCGCGCCAAAGTATCAAGATGTTTCTTCCGAAAAAACCGCAAGCCCAAAAGACCAAGGCGGATACGGTTTTGCAATGCGCTTCAAGCGGCGGAATCGGCATCCTATGGTGATTCCGAAAGAAACCGAGGTTAAACTGAACCCAAATGATTGGGAGGCGACGGGATTACCGACAGAACCCAAGAAACTGCCATTAAAACAAGAATCCGTCATTTCAAAAGTACAAGCAAACAATGGCGACAACAATATTTACACTTCCCCCTATCTCACGCAATCAAACCATCAAAACGGCAACACTGGCAACGGTGTAAACCAACCTAAAAATCAGGCAAAAGGTTACGAAAATTTCCAATATGTTTATTCCGGCTGGTTTTACAAACATGCTAAACCAACCATAGATCAATCCCAAAAAAAATTTCAACAAGGCGACGACGGTTATATCTTTTATCACGGCAAAGAACCTTCCCGACAACTTCCCGCTTCTGGAAAAGTTACCTACAAAGGTGTGTGGCATTTTGTAACCGATACGAAACAGGGACAAAAATTTAACGATATTCTTGAAACCTCAAAAGGGCAAGGCGACAAATATAGCGGATTTTCGGGCGATGAAGGCGAAACAACTTCCAATAGAACTGATTCCAACCTTAATGGGAATCACGAGGGTTATGGTTTTACCTCGAATTTAGAAGTGGATTTCGACAATAAGAAATTGACGGGCAAACTGATACGCAATAATAGAGTTACAAACGCTACTACTGGCGACAAACATACCACGCAATATTACAGCCTTGAGGCTCAAGTAACAGGCAACCGCTTCAACGGCAAGGCGATGGCAACCGACAAACCCGGCAACGGCGAAACCAAACAACATCCCTTTGTTTCCGACTCGTCTTCTTTGAGCGGCGGCTTTTTCGGCCCGAAGGGTGAGGAATTGGGTTTCCGCTTTTTGAGCGACGATAAAAAAGTTGCGGTTGTCGGCAGCGCGAAAACCAAAGACAAAGACGCAAATGGCAATACTGAGGCGGCTTCAGGCGGCACAGGTGCGGCAGCATCGGGCGGTGCGGCAGCTATGCCGTCTGAAAACGGTAAGCTGACCACGGTTTTGGATGCGGTCGAGCTGACGCACGGTGGCACAGCAATCAAAAAACTCGACAACTTCAGCAACGCCGCCCAACTGGTTGTCGACGGCATTATGATTCCGCTCCTGCCCGAGGCTTCCGAAAGTGGGAACAATCAAGCCAATCAAGGTACAAACGGCGGAACAGCCTTTACCCGCAAATTTGCCCACACGCCGAACAGCGATGAAAAAGACACCCAAGCAGGTACGGCGGAGAATGGCAATCCAGCCGCTTCAAATACGGCAGGTGATACCAATGGCAAAACAAAAACCTATGCAGTCGAAGTCTGCTGTTCCAACCTCAATTATCTGAAATACGGGTTGCTGACACGCAAAACCGCCGGCAACACGGTGGAAGGCGGCAACGGCAGCCCAACCGCCGCCCAAACGGCACAGGGCGCACAAAGTATGTTCCTCCAAGGCGAGCGCACCGATGAAAAAGAGATTCCAAAAGAGCAACAAAACATCGTTTATCGGGGGTCTTGGTACGGGCATATTGCCAACGGCACAAGCACAAGCTGGAGCGGCAATGCTTCAGATAAAGAGGGAGGCAACAGGGCGGACTTTACCGTGAATTTTGGCGAGAAAAAAATTAACGGCACGTTAACCGCTGAAAACAGGCAGCAGGCAACCTTTACCATTGAGGGAATGATTCAGGGCAACGGTTTTTCCGGTACGGCAAAAACTGCTGACTTAGGTTTTGATCTCGATCAGAGCAATACCACCGGTACGCCTAAGGCATATATCACAAACGCCAAGGTGCAGGGCGGTTTTTACGGGCCCCAAGCCGAAGAGTTGGGCGGATGGTTTGCCTATCCGGGCGACAAGCAGGCGCAGCCGCCCGCTTCGGAATCAGGTACGTCAGCCGCCAACAGCGCGACCGTGGTATTCGGTGCGAAACGCCAACAGCTTGTGCAATAAGCACGGCTGCCGAACAATTGAGAATAAGTCTTCAGACGGCATCGCTCCTTCCGATGCCGTCTGAAAGCGAAGAGTAGGGAAACACTATGCAACAGCAACATTTGTTCCGATTAAATATTTTATGCCTGTCTTTAATGACTGCGCTGCCCGTTTATGCAGAAAATGTGCAAGCCGGACAAGCACAGGAAAAACAGTTGGATACCATACAGGTAAAAGCCAAAAAACAGAAAACCCGCCGCGATAACGAAGTAACCGGTTTGGGCAAATTGGTCAAAACCGCCGACACCCTCAGCAAGGAACAGGTACTCGATATCCGCGACCTGACTCGCTACGACCCCGGCATCGCCGTCGTCGAACAGGGGCGCGGCGCAAGCTCGGGCTATTCGATACGCGGTATGGACAAAAACCGCGTTTCCTTGACGGTGGACGGCTTGGCGCAAATACAGTCCTACACCGCGCAGGCGGCATTGGGCGGGACGAGGACGGCGGGCAGCAGCGGCGCAATCAATGAAATCGAGTATGAAAACGTCAAGGCTGTCGAAATCAGCAAAGGCTCAAACTCGGTCGAACAAGGCAGCGGCGCATTGGCAGGCTCGGTCGCATTTCAAACCAAAACCGCCGATGATGTTATCGGGGAAGGCAGGCAGTGGGGCATTCAGAGTAAAACCGCCTATTCCGGCAAAAACCGGGGGCTTACCCAATCCATCGCGCTGGCGGGGCGCATCGGCGGTGCGGAGGCTTTGCTGATCCACACGGGTCGGCGCGCGGGGGAAATCCGCGCCCACGAAGCCGCCGGACGCGGCGTTCAGAGCTTCAACAGGCTGGTGCCGGTTGAGGATACCAATCAGTACGCAAATTTCATCGTTGAAGAAGAATGCGAAAGCAGAAATTACGAAACGTGTAAAGCAAATTCGAAAAAAGATGTTGTCGGCAAAGACGAACGTCAAATGGTTTCTACCCGAGACTACACGGGTCCCAACCGCTTCCTCGCCGATCCGCTTTCATACGAAAGCCGGTCGTGGCTGTTCCGCCCGGGTTTTCGTTTTGAAAACAAACGGCACTACATCGGCGGCATACTCGAACGCACGCAACAAACTTTCGACACGCGCGATATGACGGTTCCGGCATTCCTGACCAAGGCGGTTTTTGATGAAAATAAAAAACAGGCGGGTTCTTTGTCCGGCAACGGCAAATACGCGGGCGACCACAAATACGGCGGTCTGTTTACCAACGGCGAAAACGGTGCGCTGGTGGGCGCGGAATACGGTACGGGCGTGTTTTACGACGAGACGCACACCAAAAGCCGCTACGGTTTGGAATATGTCTATACCAATGCCGATAAAGACACTTGGGCGGATTATGCCCGCCTCTCTTACGACCGGCAGGGCATCGGTTTGGACAATCATTTTCAGCAGACGCACTGTTCTGCCGACGGTTCGGACAAATATTGCCGTCCGAGTGCCGACAAGCCGTTTTCCTATTACAAATCCGACCGCGTGATTTACGGGGAAAGCCACAGGCTCTTGCAGGCGGCATTCAAAAAATCCTTCGATACCGCCAAAATCCGCCACAACCTGAGCGTTAACCTCGGTTTTGACCGCTTTGGCTCTAATCTCCGCCATCAGGATTATTATTATCAAAATGCCAACCGCGCCTATTCGTTGAAAACGCCCCCTCAAAGCGGCAACGGCGGATCAAACGCCAACCCCAACGGCAGCCAAGACAAACCCTATTGGGTCAGCATAGGCGGGGGAAATGTGGTTACGGGGCAAATCTGCCGCTCGGGCAACAATACTTATACGGACTGCACGCCGCGCAGCATCAACGGCAAAAGCTATTACGCGGCAGTTCGGGACAATGTCCGTTTGGGCAGGTGGGCGGATGTCGGCGCGGGGTTGCGTTACGACTACCGCAGCACGCATTCGGACGACGGCAGCGTTTCCACCGGCACGCACCGCACCCTGTCCTGGAACGCAGGCATCGTCCTCAAACCTGCCGACTGGCTGGATTTGACTTACCGCACTTCAACCGGCTTCCGCCTGCCCTCGTTTTCGGAAATGTACGGCTGGCGGTCGGGCGATAAAATAAAAGCCGTCAAAATCGATCCGGAAAAATCGTTCAACAAAGAAGCCGGCATCGTGTTTAAAGGCGATTTCGGCAACTTGGAGGCAAGTTGGTTCAACAATGCCTACCGCGATTTGATTGTCCGGGGTTATGAAGCGCAAATTAAAAACGGCAAAGAAGAAGCCAAAGGCGACCCGGCTTACCTCAATGCCCAAAGCGCGCGGATTACCGGCATCAATGTTTTGGGCAAAATCGATTGGAACGGCGTATGGGATAAATTGCCCGAAGGTTGGTATTCTACATTTGCCTATAATCGTGTCCGTGTCCGCGACATCAAAAAACGCGCAGACCGCACCGATATTCAATCACATCTGTTTGATGCCATCCAACCTTCGCGCTATGTCGTCGGCTTGGGCTATGACCAACCGGAAGGCAAATGGGGTGTGAACGGTATGCTGACTTATTCCAAAGCCAAGGAAATCACAGAGTTGTTGGGCAGCCGGGCTTTGCTCAACGGCAACAGCCGCAATACAAAAGCCACCGCGCGCCGTACCCGCCCTTGGTATATTGTGGACGTGTCCGGTTATTACACGATTAAAAAACACTTCACCCTCCGTGCGGGCGTGTACAACCTCCTCAACCACCGCTATGTTACTTGGGAAAATGTGCGGCAAACTGCCGGCGGCGCAGTCAATCAACACAAAAATGTCGGCGTTTACAACCGATATGCCGCCCCCGGTCGCAACTACACATTTAGCTTGGAAATGAAGTTTTAAACGTCCAAACGCCGCAAATGCCGTCTGAAAGGCTTCAGACGGCATTTTTTACATAATTTTCACCGTTTCCCATCCTTTTCCATCCTTTCCGACAATACCGTAATCTTGAAATTCGTCATTCCTGCGAAAAAGGCGGGCGTAGGATGTGCAGCGTGGGCATAGGGCAGGCTGCAAGGCAGGTGTAGGGTTGGCTGTAGGGTGGACTTCAGCCCACCAACCCCACTGAAGCCCACCCTACAGCCCACCCTACGGCTCGCTGAAATTTCGTCATTCCCGCGCAGGCGGGAATCTAAGTTTGTCGGTGCGGAAACTTATCGGATAAAACGGTTTCTTTAGATTTTACGTTCTAGATTCCCGCCTGCGCGGGAATGACGGGATGTAGGTTTCTGTGCGGACGTGTTCTAGATTCCCACTTTCGTGGGAATGACGGGATTTCAGTTTGCGGATTGATTTGAAGTTGCAAAATCCCAACGGACCGGATTCCCGCTTTCGCGTTTCAAAGTTACGGCGTTATCGGAAAAACAGAAAATCAAAGCTGCGAGGATTTATTTAAAACAACCGAATTTCAACGAACCGGATTTTCGCCTGCGCGGCGGCGGAAGGTTTTTTGTTTTTCCTGACAACTGTCCGCAACCTGAAATTCCGGCCGCCGGCATAACGGTATAAATATTTTCTATTTGAATCCAATATAAAATGCCGTCCGAACATTGTTCGGACGGCATTTTAATGCTTCAAATCAGTTGGTGCCGACTTTGATTTTCTGCCACAGGCTGACCGACAGTTTTTTCGCATCCGCGCTCATTTGCGGCATCACGAAACCGTCTTTCATATCCTGCTCGTTCGGGAAGATGGAACGGGTGTTCACCAGCTCGGCAGGCATTTTTTCGCGCGCCGGTTTGCTGGCGGGGGCGAAGGTTACGGCGATGCCGTTTTTCGCCGCGATTTCGGGGTCGAGCGTGTAGTTGATGTATTTGTGGGCATTGGCGACGTTTTTCGCATCGGCGGGAATCAGCCAAGACTCAATCCAGAAGCCCATACCTTTCGGTGTCAGCACTTCGATGCCGACGTTGTTTTTCACTTCTTCGGAACGTGCTTTCGCCAAGTTCAAATCGCCGCCGTTGCCTGCCGCCAGACAGATGTCGCCGCGCGCCAGCTCGTCGATGATGGACGGGCTGAAACGTTTGACATCCGGACGGATAGACTTCAACACTTCCGCCGCCGCCTTCAAATCTTCAGGATTCGAGCCTTTGGGGTCTTTGCCCAAGTAGTTCAGCAAAATCGGGAACATTTCGCTCGGGGTGTCCCACAGGGCGATGCCGCAGGATTTCAGCTTGTGGGTGTATTCAGGTTTGAACAGCAAATCCCAGCCGTTTTCGGGCAGCTTGCCGCCTAAAAGCTCTTTGCCCTTCGCCGTAATCGCAATCGTGTTCACGCCGGAGAAATAGGGGACGGCATACTGGTTGCCCGGGTCGGCGGTTTCCAGCATTTTCAAGAGTTCGGGATCGATGTTTTTATAGTTGGGAATCAGGTCTTTGTTGACTTTTTGATACGCGCCCGCCTCGATTTGGCGCGGCAGGAAGGCGATGCCCGGCACAACCAAATCGTAGCCGGATTTGCCGGTCAGCATTTTGGCTTCCAGCGTTTCATTGTTTTCGTACAAGTCGTAAGTCAGCTTCAGATTGTTGGCTTTTTTAAAGTCTTCGACCGTACTCTCGTCAACATAGTTCGACCAGTTGTAGATGTTCAGAGTATCGGTGGCAGCGGCTTCGGCATTGGCAGCAGACGCAGCATCTGCTTGAGGTTGCACGGCGTTTTTTTCGCTGCCGCCGCAGGCTGCCAGAGACAGCGCGGCCAAAACGGCTAATACGGATTTTTTCATACGGGCAGATTCCTGATGAAAGAGGTTGAAAAAAAAGAAATCCCCGCGCCCCATCGTTACCCCGGCGCGAGGTTTGGGCATTGTAAAGTAAATTTGTGCAAACTCAAAGCATATTGGACTGATTTTTTTGAAAATTTGAAACTTTTGCGCCCAAAGGCGGAGGATGTGCCGGATTTTGCCGCCCGCGCGCGCCGGTAAAACGGCTTATGGGAAAATAAAGGGAAAAGGCTTGCATATAATGCAAACCCCCTTTAAAATTGCGCGTTTACAGAATTTATTTTTTCAGGAGATTCCAATATGGCAAACAGCGCACAAGCACGCAAACGTGCCCGCCAGTCCGTCAAACAACGCGCGCACAACGCTAGCCTGCGTACCGCATTCCGTACTGCAGTGAAAAAAGTGTTGAAAGCAGTCGAAGCAGGCGATAAGGCAGCCGCACAAGCAGTTTACCAAGAGTCTGTTAAAATCATCGACCGCATCGCCGACAAAGGCGTATTCCATAAAAACAAAGCGGCGCGCCACAAAAGCCGTTTGTCTGCAAAAGTAAAAGCACTGGCTTGATTTTTGCAAAACCGCCAAGGCGGTTTTTTGATATGCAATAAGCAAAACCCTGAAGCCTGACGGTTTCGGGGTTTTCTGTATTGCTGGGGCAAAACCCGAAATGGCGGAAAGGGTGCGGTTTTTTATCCGAATCCGCTATAAAATGCTGTCTGAAAACCAATATGCCGGCAATGGGGGTGGAGATGAATACACGGAATATGCGCTATATCCTTTTGATAGGACTGTTGCCGATGGCATCCGCTTTTGGAGAGACCGCGCTGCAATGCGCCGCTTTGACGGACAATGCTACGCGTTTGGCGTGTTACGACAGGATTTTTGCGGCAGGGCAGGAAGGGCGGGAGTCGAAAACCGTACTCAATCTGACGGAAACCGTCCGCAGCAGTCTGGATAAGGGCGAGGCGGTCATTGTTGTTGAAAAAGGCGGGGATGCGCTTCCTGCCGACAGTGCGGGCGAAACTGCCGACATCTATACGCCTTTGAGCCTGATGTACGATTTGGATCAAAACGACCCGCGCGGGCTGTTGGGCGTGCGCGAACACAATCCGATGTACCTTATGCCGGTTTGGTACAACAGTTCGCCCAATTACGCCCCGACTTCGCCGACGCGCGGCATAACCGAACAAGAGAGATTCGGGCAGCAAAAGCGTGCGGAAACCAAATTGCAGGTTTCGTTTAAAAGCAAAATCGCTGAAGATTTGTTTAAAACCCGCGCAGATTTGTGGTTCGGCTACACCCAAAAATCCGATTGGCAGATTTACAACCAAGGCAGGAAATCCGCGCCGTTCCGTAATACCGATTACGAACCGGAAATCTTCCTGACCCAGCCTGTGAAGGCAGATTTGCCGTTCGGCGGCAGGCTGCGTATGCTCGGCGCCGGTTTCGTCCACCAGTCCAACGGGCAGAGCCGGCCCGAGTCGCGTTCTTGGAACAGGATTTACGCCGTGGCGGGGATGGAGTGGGGCAAATTGACGGTGATTCCGCGCGTGTGGGTGCGTGCGTTCGATCGGGGCGGCGATAAAAACGACAATTCCGACATTGCCGACTATATGGGGTATGGCGACGTGAAGCTGCAGTACCGCCTGAACGACAGGCAGAATGTGTATTCCGTATTGCGTTACAACCCCAAAACAGGCTACGGCGCGATTGAAGCCGCCTATACGTTTCCGATCAAGGGCAAACTCAAGGGCGTGGTACGGGGTTTCCACGGTTATGGAGAGAGCCTGATCGACTACAACCACAAGCAGAACGGTATCGGTTTCGGGTTGATGTTCAACGACTGGGACGGCATCTGAATGCCGTTTCAAACGACCTGTCAAGTTGCCGTGCCGTCTGAAGCCGCCGGCGGTTTGGCAGGGCGGGATAAAAAATTCGTTTGAATCCGGGCAAACGCGTATAATGTGCGGTTTGTACGGACTTTGTCGGAATCAAGCAAGATGACGGAACCTGCAGCCGAAAGCGGTAAAACTGCTAAGGCGTTAAAAAAATATCTGATTACAGGCATTTTGGTCTGGCTGCCGATTGCGGTAACGGTTTGGGTTATTTCCTATATCGTTTCCGCATCCGACCAACTCGTCAACCTGCTTCCGAGACAATGGCGTCCGCAATACGTTTTTGGGTTCAACATCCCCGGACTCGGCGTTATTGTTGCCATTGCCGTATTGTTTGTAACCGGATTATTTGCCGCAAACGTGTTGGGGCGGCAGATTCTTGCCGCGTGGGACAGTCTGTTGGGGCGGATTCCGGTTGTCAAATCCATCTATTCGAGTGTGAAAAAAGTATCCGAATCGCTGCTGTCCGACAGCAGCCGCTCGTTTAAAACGCCGGTACTCGTACCGTTTCCCCAACCCGGTATTTGGACGATCGCATTTGTGTCCGGTCAGGTGTCGAACGCGGTTAAGGCCGCATTGCCGCAGGATGGCGATTATCTTTCCGTGTATGTTCCGACCACGCCGAATCCGACCGGCGGTTATTATATTATGGTAAGGAAAAGCGATGTGCGCGAACTCGATATGAGCGTGGACGAAGCGTTGAAATATGTGATTTCGCTGGGTATGGTCATTCCTGACGACCTGCCCGTCAAAACATTGGCAGGACCTATGCCGTCTGAAAAGGCGGAGTTGCCCGAACAACAATAAAGCCGCCGTTCAGACGGCATTTTCTGTTTTCAGTTTCAATCAATAAAAGGTGATTTTATGCGTACCAACTATTGCGGCCTGATCAGCGAGCAATACTTAGACCAAACCGTTACCGTCAAAGGCTGGGTACACCGCCGGCGCGACCACGGCGGCGTGATTTTTATCGACCTGCGCGACCGCGAAGGCATCGTCCAAGTCGTGATTGATCCAGACACGCCCGAAGCGTTTGCCGCTGCCGACTCCGCCCGCAACGAATACGTTTTGAGCATTACCGGCCGCGTACGCAACCGTCCCGAAGGCACGACCAACGACAAAATGATTTCCGGCAAAATCGAAATCCTTGCCAAAGAAATCGAAGTCTTGAACGCCGCCGCCACGCCGCCGTTCCAAATCGACGACGAAAACATCAGCGAAAACGTGCGCCTGACCAACCGCGTTATCGACCTGCGCCGTCCGGTGATGCAGCGCAACCTGCGCCTGCGTTATCAAGTCGCTATGGGCGTTCGCCGCTACTTGGACGCGCAAGGCTTCATCGACATCGAAACGCCGATGCTGACCCGCTCCACGCCGGAAGGCGCGCGCGACTATCTCGTGCCGAGCCGCGTTCATCCGGGCGAATTCTTCGCTCTGCCGCAATCTCCGCAATTGTTCAAACAATTGCTGATGGTTGCCGGTTTCGACCGTTACTACCAAATTACCAAATGTTTCCGTGACGAAGACTTGCGTGCCGACCGCCAGCCGGAATTCACCCAAATCGACTTGGAAACCTCGTTTTTGAACGAGGATGAAATTATGGACATTACCGAAGGTATGGCGAAACAAGTCTTCAAAGACGCGTTGGGCGTGGACTTGGGCGTTTTTCCGCGTATGCCTTACGCCGAAGCGATGTTCTATTACGGTTCTGACAAACCGGATATGCGTATCGACTTGAAATTTACCGAGCTGACCGACCTGATGAAAACGGAAGAGTTTAAAGTTTTCCGTGGCGCAGCCGATATGAAAGGCGGCCGCGTGGTCGCTCTGCGCGTGCCGAACGGCGCGAAATTCAGCCGCAAAGAAGTTGACGAATACACCAAATTTGTCGGCATCTACGGCGCGAAAGGTCTGGCATACATCAAAGTAAACGATGTGGGCAACCTCTCAAACGGCGAAGACAGCGGCCTGCAATCTCCAATCGTAAAATTCCTGTCTGAGAATGCCCTGAAAGAAATCATCGAGCGTACCGGCGCACAAAACGGCGATATTATCTTCTTCGGCGCAGACAAAACCAAAGTCGTGAACGAAGCCATCGGCGCATTGCGTATCAAAGTCGGCTTGGAACACGGCAAAGGCAACGGCTACTTCACAGACGAATGGAAACCTTTGTGGGTTGTCGACTTCCCAATGTTTGAATACGACGAAGAAGCCGACCGCTACGTTGCCGTACACCATCCGTTTACCGCACCTAAAGAAGGTCATGAAGACCTGATGGTTTCCGATCCTGCAAATTGTTTGGCGCGCGCCTACGATATGGTATTGAACGGCTGGGAAATCGGCGGCGGCTCTATCCGTATCCACCGCGCAGACGTACAAGAGAAAGTGTTTGCCGCGCTGAAAATCAGTCCTGAAGAGCAACAAGAGAAATTCGGCTTTCTCTTGGACAACCTGAAATTTGGCGCGCCTCCGCACGGCGGTTTGGCGTTCGGCCTCGACCGTCTGGTTACCCTGATGACCGGTGCCGAATCTATCCGCGACGTGATTGCTTTCCCGAAAACACAACGTGCGCAATGTCTGCTGACCAACGCGCCCAACAGCGTGGATGACAAACAACTGCGCGAATTAAGTTTGCGTTTGCGCCAAAAGGCGGTCGAAACGAAAGAAGTATAAGAAAAACAGAGCCGTTTACGGCTCTGTTTTTTTTCAGACGGCATTTACGCGTTTTAACTTTCCGCTCATTCAAACCTAATTCGACCGTGTTTTAATAGCGGTATTGGAAAACACATCTTGTTCAATCAACCGATAAAGAAAGGACTGAAAATGAAAAAATTGTTATTGGCCGCCGTTGTTTCCCTGAGTGCCGCAACCGCATTTGCCGGCGACTCTGCCGAGCGTCAGATTTACGGCGATCCCCATTTTGAACAAAACCGCACAAAAGCCGTGAAAATGTTGGAACAGCGCGGTTATCAGGTTCACGATGTCGATGCCGACGACCATTGGGGCAAACCGGTTTTGGAAGTGGAAGCCTACAAAAACGGTCGCGAATACGACATCGTGTTGTCTTATCCGGACCTGAAAATCATCAAAGAGCAGCTCGATCGCTGATTTCCCTGATGAAAAAATGAATGCGAAATGCCGTCTGAAAGCGTGTTCAGACGGCATTTTGTTTTCCGGTGGGGAGGCGGGTTTAGAACAGCGAATCAAACGGTTCGGAAGCAGTGTTTTTCAAAGTTTCAGTTTCTGCCTGAGGTACGGATTCGATAACCGGTTCGATATCGGCCGGCGGCATGGCGGGGATAGGATGGACGATTTGAACCGGCGGTTGTTCGGCAGCTTGGGCAACCGGCCGTTCAACAGGATCAACCCGGGTAGTTTGGGCGGGTGTTTCAGCTTGGCTGTATGAGGAAGAACCCTGTATCCACGCCAGCGATTTGAGCGGCATCTTCATCTTGCCGTTTTTGCCGCAGGTCAGGCAGACGGCCGATCCGGTGCGGTCTTTGAGTACGGCATCGACTTTCTCGGGCTCGATGGTTTTGCCCTGTGTTTTTGCCCATTGCCTGATGCTTTTCTTCAGCGAGGCGGTGTCAAGGTTGTTTTTGCCGTAGGGATCGCGAAAAGCGGCAAGCCACAAATTATGTTCCGCATCTTCGTTAAGGCCCGCCATTTGATAAATGACTGAAGCCGGCGCGCCGCTGGCGACGGTTTTGGCAAACTCGAGCGCGTCTGGCGATTTCATGCGGACGCAGCCGTGACTGCGAACCCCGGGGACGCTGGCCGGCGCATTGGTTCCGTGTATGCCCAAACCGAGCTTCGGGTCGCCCAGGCGGACAAAAACCGGACCCAAAGGATTATTGGGTCCCGGGGCTATGGTTTTTACGCCGTCGCCGCGCTCTTTTTGGATAGATTTAGGAATATGCCAAGTGGGGTTGTAGGCTTTCGCCCCGATTTTATGTTCGCCTAGATTGGTTTGCGTCATCGCCCGACCTACCGCAACGGGATAAACCTTGGTCAGTTTGCCGTCGGTGTAGAGGAACAGGCGTTGCTGAGGGATGTTAATGAAGACGTGCTGACCTTGTGCGACGGGGGAGACATCGGGAATGACGGTGTTTGCGTATGAAAAACCGCTTATCAATAGTGCAGCAGTGCGGCAGATTGTTTTATTCATATCAAAATATGGTGTGTGTCCGATAGGTTTTCGGCAAATCATACCTGAAACCGTACCAATTTGTGCGAAAATATGCGCTTCGGTACAGTGCGGACGGATTGGGTAATGGCAACGGAAACAAATGTCGCGGAAATTTCCGCCTTGGATTATGAAGGCAGGGGCGTGGCAAAGGTCGGCGGCAAAACGGTTTTTATTAAAGGGGCATTGCTTGATTGTTTGATGCCGGCTTGGTTCAAGCTTTAACTCGGGAATATAAACATCAAAATGAACGTCTTTAAACAACAGCTTGAACAACTCGGCGCGCAAAATCAATATCGTTCGATTCCGGATTTGATTCATCAAGGGCGGTATATTACGCGGGAAAACCGCAAAATGCTGAATATGTCGTCTAATGATTATTTGGGTTTGGCATCAGATGAACATTTGCGCCGGTCTTTTTTGCAGCAATACGGCGGTAATTTTCCCTCTTTTACCAGTTCTTCATCGCGTTTATTAACGGGCAACTTTCCTATTTATACCGATCTTGAGCAGCTTGTCGCACAACGTTTCCGACGGGAAAGCGCGTTATTGTTCAACAGCGGCTATCACGCCAATATCGGCATTTTGCCTGCTTTGACGACGACGAAAAGTTTGATTTTGGCAGATAAATTTGTCCACGCCAGTATGATTGACGGCATCCGTTTGAGCCGGTGTGCGTTTTTCCGTTATCGTCATAATGATTATGAACATTTGAAAAATCTGCTTGAAAAAAACGTCGGAAAATTTGACCGCACTTTTATCGTTACCGAATCTGTTTTCAGTATGGACGGCGATGTGGCGGATTTGAAACAGCTTGTCCAATTAAAAAAACAGTTTCCCAATACTTATCTTTATGTGGATGAAGCCCACGCAATCGGTGTTTATGGGCAAAACGGATTGGGGATTGCCGAACGGGATAATTTGATTGCCGAGATTGATTTACTGGTCGGCACTTTCGGTAAAGCCTTAGCCTCGGTGGGGGCGTATGCCGTCTGCAACCAAGTATTGAAAGAATGTTTGATTAATCAAATGCGCCCATTGATTTTTTCAACCGCATTGCCGCCGTTTAATGTGGCTTGGACTTATTTTATTTTTGAACGATTGCCGCAATTCTCAAAAGAAAGAAGCCATCTTGAGCAGTTAAGTGCATTTTTACGGCGGGAAGTGGCGCATCGGACGCAAATAATGCCGAGCCAAACCTGTATCGTCCCCTATATTTTAGGCGGGAATGAAGCCGCCCTTGCCAAAGCGGAATATCTGCAAAGGCAGGGTTATTATTGCCTGCCCATCAGACCGCCGACAGTACCCAAAAACACATCCAGAATCCGCCTGTCTTTAACGGCAGATATGACAACGGATGAAGTGCGGCAGTTTGCGGTGTGCCTGTAAGGATATGATATGAAAACAAAATTTTACAATCATCAAGGCGGACATTTAATCCTGTATTTTGCAGGTTGGGGAACGCCGCCCGATGCTGTAAATCATTTGATTTTGCCGGAAAATCACGATTTATTGATTTGCTATGATTATCAAGATTTAAATTTGGATTTTGATTTTTCCGCCTATCGGCACATCCGTTTGGTGGCGTGGTCAATGGGCGTTTGGGCGGCAGAGAGGGCATTGCAAGGAATAAGATTAAAATCCGCAACGGCAGTGAATGGCACAGGTTTGCCTTGCGATGATAATTTCGGTATCCCTTGCACCGTTTTTAAAGGCACATTGGAAAACCTCACGGAAAACACCCGTTTAAAATTTGAACGCAGAATGTGTGGCGATAAAGCATCTTTTGAAGATTACCAACAATTTCCCGCACGCCCGTTTGGCGAAATTCATCAAGAACTTATCGCACTTTTTGCGATGATCGGGCAAGATAGGCGCGCAGATCTTATCCGCTGGACAAATGCCTTGGTCGGATCGGGCGATAAAATTTTTATGCCTGCCAATCAGCACCGATATTGGACACCGCGTTGCACCGTTCGGGAAATTGACGTCGGACATTACCTGTTTTCAAGATTCACCCATTGGTCGGCACTATGGAATCACTGACTGCCATAAATAAATCGCGCATTCGGCAGGCTTTCCAAAAAGCATTAAACGATTATGACCGGCACGCCTTAATCCAACAAAAAATGACGATTAATTTAATGACGCATTTGCAAGATTATTTGCCGGATATGCCATTGGAAAACGTGTTGGAATTGGGCTGCGGCTCAGGAATGTTGAGTGCCTTGCTGCAAAAACAGATTTCAGCGAATTATTGGTTATTTAATGATTTGTGCAATGTGCAGCCCCAACTGGCTGAAAAACTGCCGCAATCCTTTGATTTTTATTGCGGCGATGCGGAAAACTTTCCTTTTCAACGACAATTTGACTTAATCGCAAGCGCATCTGCCGTGCAATGGTTTCATCAACCCGACGCTTTTATCGCCCATTGCAAAACAGGCTTGAAAGCAAACGGATTATTGGCGGTTGCAACCTTTGGCAAAGACAATTTAAAAGAAGTCCGCCAAATTACAAATATAGGCTTAAATTACCCGACCTTATCCCAATGGCAGACTTGGTTGGACAAAGATTTTGAGCTTTTATGGTGTGAGGATTTTAAGGTAATACTAGACTTTGATACGCCGTTAGACGTACTCAAACACCTTAAATATACGGGCGTAACAGCCACGAACCGAAAAAATTGGACAAGAAAAAATCTCAATGGATTTATTGGCGATTACTTGTCGGCGTTCAGTATGCCGTCGGGCAAAGTGCGCCTGACTTATCATCCGTTATTTTTTATCGCGCGCTACTCTGCGGCGGGCAGGCAATAAGGCAGCTTATGGGCAAAGTTATTTTTATATCGGGGATTGATACCGATAAAACATATAGTGGATTAAATTTAAACCAGTACGGCGTTGCCTCGCCTTGCCGTACTATTTGTACTGTCTGCGGCTTCGTCGCCTTGTCCTGATTTTTGTTAATCCACTATAAAAAGTCATATGGCAAGGCTTGTGCAGAAGGCATATTGTCAAACGTTAAATTATGGTATGATTTGAAACTTACAAGTCTATTTCAGTAAATCGTTAATAATAAAAGCGGACAATTGCCGTTGCAGGCAGTCAGCTATCCGCTCGTTACGGTATCGGGAGTATCCTTTGGAAAACTCATTAATTATCGGTCTGGCACTGGCGGTATTGCTGGTGCTTTTGGTTATGCGTGCGAAGCAGGGTAAGAAAACACCGAAGCGCAAATCCCAAGGTGTCGGCAATACGCAGGGGCAGCCGCCCGGAAGCAATGATTCGGACTGGGTTGATCAGGTTGACCAATCGGTTTCAGACGGCACGCAGACGGGATTTTCTTGGAATGAGAGTGCCGAAAACGCATCTGCGGCAGTATCTGCGCAAGAAGTCGATCCGCTGACGGAATATCAGGTTTATAAGCAGTTCGGTTATCAGGGCAAGGCTGCCGAGTCTTTGGCTGCCTATCTGGACGGCATTCCGGATGGTGAAGCGAAACCTGAAAACCTTATCCGCGAGCTGCTCGATATCAATCTCGAAGTGGGGGATGTCGATGTTTTAGCAGACAATCTGCAAAAATACGGCAGACTGATTCCTTCCGAACTTTTGGCAAAATATATCGAACAGGCATTACAGCGCGATTCAAACCATTTGCGTATCCGCGTCTTGGCGGAAGAAGGTTTGGGATGGGGCATTCAGGAGATTGACAAACGTGCGGAAGGCGGTTCTGCGACGGCAGCTTCCGCATCGCCCCCGCCGGATGCCGACGGTAAGGCTTATGGAGCCGAAGAAGTCAAGCGCATCCCGATTGTGCGGGGCAAAAAAGACGTGTCCGGAATCAGCCAAGAGGAAATCGGTGCGATTGCCGGTCTGGTCCGTGCCGATCAAGGTGCGAAAATCCTTAAAGACAAAGTCAGCTACGAAACGGCATCGAAACAATACGACCGTGCCATCCAAACTTCCGAAAAACCTGCAAACCTGATTATCGATGCGTTGAAACTCGATTACCAACACGCGGACATAGACCGTTTTGCCGGACATTTGTGGAAACTTTACCAAACGTTGGGCAACTACGGCAGGCAGGTTAAAGAGCGGATGCTGGGTTGGGGGTACAGCCTGGGTTACCATGAAGTTTTCGATGATTTGGAAAAAGGGCCGAACGACCTGCAAATCAAAGACATCGGTATGGGGCACGGGTATCTGCCGAAAAATATACAGAAATTCAAAGCGCAACATCGGGATTTGGTGCTTCAAGATTCTTCATTGATCAACACCGGTTCGTCTCCGGCAGACGATGCGGTTAAAGAAGTAGAGTCGTTGCTGATGTATGGTCAGATTGAGGCGGCAATGGATGTGTTGGAGCAGGCGGTATTGAAATATCCCGACGAGTCCCAGCTTTATATTACGTTGATCGATATTTATGAACGTACTGAAGATTGGGATAGGTTGGGGCAGTTTTTAAGGGTATTGAGGGAACGTGCGGACAGGCTTCCTGAAGAGGTCGTTATGCTGATGAGCCGGCTGCTGCAGCGTATGAATCAAAATATAAAAAAATAAAACGGTACGGAAAATAAAAATGGAAGTTCAACTGCCGAAAATTAAAACAGTACACGTAATGTTGGCGGGGATGACGGCGCAGCAGGAATCCGTTTTCAAAATGGCATTCAAAATGCACAATACCACCCGTTATGAAACGGTATCCCCTTCAGACGGCAGTGCCGTGCCCGATTTGGTTTTGGCGGATACCGATGCCGAGGGCGGTTTTGAACTTTGGAAAGAGCTTGCCGAGCGTTATAAGGATATACCTGTCGCCGTCTGTTCGGAGAAAGTTCCCGATTCTGAAGTTCCCTACCTGCCCAAACCGATTCGGTTTGAAACATTGTTTCCTATGCTCCGCAAGTTGTTGCAGGGCGAGAATGTTTATGGGAAATCGTTTATTGCACCCGCAGACCGGTCGGCGAAAAACAACGGGAATGTGCAGCGTACGGTTACGATACGCCGGTTTAACCCGAATAAAGGATTATTGGGAGCGTTGCGGTTTGCGGAAAAGAACAGGCAGGACATCGCTATCTTGCATGGAAATAAGCCGGTCCTTATTGTTTTCCCCTCGATACAACGGGTTTTGCTGACAGAAAGTGTGCAAAAACTCGAAGAATTGTGCAAAGACGAAAATTTGCAGGTCAGTTGCAAGACTGTTCCCGATAACCCGCAATGGCGCGAAAAGGCTAAAGTAGGCATTATGTCCTGTATGTGGCAGTTTTCCATTTGGACGGCGCAGGGCAGGTTGATTTATCCGATTTCTCCCGATACTCCGTTTACGTTGAAATCTTGGCCAAACCTGACCCGGTTGGCAAATGTGCCGGGGTCGATACGCTTGTCGGCATTTCTGACCAAGGCATCCGTCAACCTTAATGTGTTGTATAAAGTGATGCCTTTAAACCTCAATGATATTCTGAATTATCTTGCGGCAACCTATACAACCGGGTTTTTGTCGGTAGATTTAAAAACGGTTTCACAACAGGCATACTCCGATATGGCGGATAAAATAAATATCGGGGCCGATTCTGCCTCTGATAGTGAAATGGTGAAAAAAGCGGAAAAAATCACGACACCATCCCAATCCCAGCCGCGCGGCCTTCTTCAAAGGCTGATGAAAAAACTGTTGGGCAGCTAAGAGGCGGAGAGATGAGAGAAAATAAAATTATTTTCACAGGACCTGTCGGCGTAGGGAAAACCACCGCCATTGCGGCTATTTCGGACGAAGCACCCGTCCAGACCGATGCTTCCGCATCCGATATGACTTTGGATAGGAAAAGGAATACGACAGTGGCGATGGACTACGGGGTCATCAGCTTGGATGAGGATACTAAAGTCCATTTATATGGTACGCCCGGTCAGGAACGGTTCAACTTTATGTGGGAAATCTTAAGCCAAGGCAGTATGGGTTTGGTCTTGCTTTTAGATAATGCCAGAACCAATCCGTTGAAAGATTTGGAATTCTTTTTACATTCGTTTCGAGGGCTGCTGGAGAAGGCCCCCGTCGTTGTCGGTATTACCAAGATGGATATACGCTCTCAGCCCGGTATCGACGTGTATCACAAATATCTTGCAAAACATAATCTTAATGTTCCGGTTTTTGAAATTGATGCCCGTAAGGAAGATGACGTAAAGCAATTGGTTAGCGCAATGTTATTTTCTATTGATCCGGGACTGGAGGTTTAATATGGAATCAACACTTTCACTACAAGCAAATTTATATCCCCGCCTGACTCCTGCCGGTGCATTTTATGCCGTATCCAGCGATACCCCCAGTGCCGGTAAAACCTTATTGCACAGCCTGTTGAAAGCGGATGCGGACGAAGTGGTCAGCAGTGAGAAGCTGCTCGCCTGGGCAGACACCGCCGACATCGATACTGCTTTGAACCTATTGTACCGTTTGCAAAAACTCGAATTCCTCTATGGCGATGAAAACGGTCATTCAGACGGCATCAATCTGTCGGACGAGCAATTGCCGTTGCTGATGGAACAATTGTCCGGTAGCGGTAAGGCATTATTGGTCGATCGGAACGGCCTGTATCTTGCCAACGCCAATTTCCATCATGAGGCGGCGGAAGAGTTGGGGTTGTTGGCGGCAGAAGTCGCACAGATGGAAAAGAAACACCGGCTGCTGATTAAGAACAACCTGTATATCAACAATAACGCTTGGGGCGTTTGCGACCCTTCCGGTCAGAGCGAATTGACATTTTTCCCATTGTATATCGGTTCAACCAAATTTATTTTGGTCATCGGCGGTATTCCGGACTTGAGCAAAGAGGCATTTGTTACTTTGGTCAGGATTTTATACCGCCGTTACAGCAACCGCGTGTAAAACTTGGGATAGGAGGGTTTATGCAGCAATTATTAATTTCGGTTTTGGAAGACTTGAACAACACATCTCCGGATATTGTCGCATCTGCCGTTATCTCAACCGACGGATTGCCGATGGCGACAATGCTTCCTTCACATTTGAATTCGGACAGGGTAGGGGCGATTTCTGCTACTTTGCTTGCTTTAGGCAGCCGCTCGGTGCAAGAACTCGCCTGCGGGGAATTGGAACAAGTGATGATTAAAGGAAAATCAGGCTATATCCTTTTAAGTCAGGCGGGTAAAGATGCCGTGTTGGTGCTGATGGCAAAAGAAACCGGCAAACTTGGTTTAATCCTATTGGATGCCAAACGGGCGGCAAGACATATTGCAGAAAGTATATAAGGGCTGTACATTCAAAGGCGGAGTACAATCAGTTGTAAATATATGTTGACATAGTCTGCATTTTGAATTAATATTTAAAGCTATTCCCCGATAGCTCAGTCGGTAGAGCGACGGACTGTTAATCCGCAGGTCCCTGGTTCGAGCCCAGGTCGGGGAGCCAAATTCCAAAACCCTCTAAGTATTTTCTTAGAGGGTTTTGTTTTACCGGTAGTCAGAAATGCATTTTTGAGATGATTGTTTTGAGATGGGATGCAACCTTTGCAAAATTCCTTTCGTGATGGTTATGAGAAAATAAATTTCTAAAAATTCAATTAGTTATAGTGGATTAACAAAAATCAGGACAAGGCGACGAAGCCGCAGACAGTACAGATAGTACGGAACCGATTCACTTGGTGCTTCAGCACCTTAGAGAATCGTTCTCTTTGAGCTAAGGCGAGGTAACGCCGTACCGGTTTTTGTTAATCCACTATATTTTTATGATTTTGAAATTTATCGGTTTTGTAAAGGTCTCGGAGCAAGTCATTTCGGTCTTCGGCACACTTTTTGCGCCAAACCCATAAGAATCTTGCGGGCAATCTTTATCGTTATGCCCCGATAACGATAAAGATTGCCCATACATCAACTGTCCGCGCGAATTCCCTAATGTGAACGTAACGAACAAGTCGAATCAAACCTGCCTGGGCGCAAGGAATCGTGCCGGGAAGGATTGCGCCCGAATGATGCGAGGCAGGGAAATTTATTTCAGTTGTACGGCAAGGATGAGAAAGTTTATAAGGATGGCTTTATCCGGTCGCGCAAAGATACTTATTTGTTCAGCTTGTTTGAAACAAATGCCGATATGGTCGGGAAAATAAAAACGTCAGCCTGTCGGTGCAAGATTTCATCGTTTTGCCCGAATTGCCGACAAGAAGCGATTTATCGGCAGTTGCGCTTGAACGCTGATTACTCATTTAAACAATCTCAAACGCTTTGAGCCGCTCATTAAAATTCAAGGTGTTGCAAAAAAATTGATTTGGCACGAGCGAACATCTAAAAAATTCCGCTTGTCGCCGGGTAAGGGCGTTGATTGAAAAGGCTTGGTTGATGATGAAAAAGAAGCACTTAATGTCCTATTCGGTATTCATTCTGCTCATATTTTTTCCCAATTCCTCCACCAAGAAATCCAAAAATACGCGTAAGCGGAGGTTGACGGCTTTATCGCTGTAATAAACAGCATTAAAAGGGAGTGTTTTATTGGAGGTTTGTTTGGCGAATAGGGGAATCAGCTTTCCTTCAGCGATGTCGTTGTCTACCAAGAAATCCGATAAGCAAGCGATACCGCAACCTGAAAGGCACAATGACCGTAAGGTTTCACCGCTGTTGGCGGTAAAGTGCGGGGAAATTTTATAGGGATTTCCTTGAGCATCTGAAACCGCCCATATATTTAGGGAACCGGGTTCTGTGAAGCCTAAACATTGATGGTTGGCAAGATCTTCGGTGGATTGCGGCGTGCCGTGTTTTGCCAGATATTCAGGGCCGGCGACTATGCGGAAGTGGCTGTCAAACAGATGACGTGCGCGCAGTCCGGAATTATCCAATTCTCCGGCCCGTAAGGCAATATCGACTTTGCGTTCAATCAGATTGATATAACCTTCGGAAGAAACCAGAGAAAGTCGGATATGCGGATAGCGTTCGTTGAATTTTGCCGCCAGCGGCACCAGCAGATGCAGCACCATCGGCATAGCGGAATCCACGCGCAACACGCCTTGCGGTACTTCGTGCACTGCCAGCATTTCGGTTTCTGCCGCTGCCATTTCTTGCAGGATTTTCTGCGCGCGGCGGAAATATTGCGCGCCCTCTGCCGTCAGACTGAGTTGCCGCGTAGTGCGGTTGAGCAGGTTCACACCCAACTTTTCCTCCAGCCGTTTGACTATGCGGCTTACGGCAGAATTTGCCATCGCCAACTGCTCCGCCGCACGGCTGAAGCTGCCGTTTTCTACCACCTGAACAAATACGGCCAGTTCTTCTGAATTGGTTTTCATCGTGTTTCCTTTTCGGTTGAAACCCCGCCCCCTTTAGGGCAGTAGAATCAGACTTTATTTGGAAGGGGTTACACCCCTCCAAAATCAGGGCAGCCTATAGTGAGACGCTTTATGTGTTATCCTGTGTGTTGAAATATCTGATTATTCCATTTTACGCAAAAGTGTTTTCTTATTTTTGCACTTTTAAATCATAAAGTAAAACGGCACAATATATTCATCAATTCACAAACGAGGTAACAAATGAATATTTTATTATTAGACGGCGGCAAAGCGTTCGGACATTCTCACGGCGGGTTAAACCACACGCTTCATCAAAAAGCGAAAGAAGTTTTGACCGCGCTCGGACACAATGTCAAAGAAACCGTGATTGATGCAGGCTATGATGTTGAGGCAGAAATCGAAAAATTCTTGTGGATGGATGCCGTGATTTGGCAAATGCCGGGCTGGTGGATGCACGAGCCTTGGACAGTGAAGAAATACATAGATGAAGTATTAACCGGCGGACACGGCAAGCTTTATCACAGTGATGGCCGTCATCGTGTTAACCCAACTGAAGGCTACGGCACAGGCGGTTTGTTGCAAGGCAAAAAACACATGCTTTCGCTTACTTGGAATGCGCCGATTGAAGCGTTCACTCGCGAAGGCGACTTCTTCGAAGGCAAAGGCGTGGATGCGTTGTATATGCACTTCCACAAACTCAACGAGTTCATCGGCTTGACCCGTCTGCCGACATTCTTATGTAACGATGTGATTAAAAATCCGCAAGTGGAAAAATACCTGGCAGATTATCAGGCACACTTGGAAAAAGTGTTCGGCTAATTAAAAATCCATCTTCAATACGGAGATGGATTGTGTTTATTTTATTGATTTTGTGTCAGTTTCAGATGGGGTGCTTATTCGGACGGGCCGTCTGAAAATGTTTGCCCCAATGCAAAAAATCACTGCAAACCTTCACAAACGGGGTTTGCAGTGATTTTTTCAAATCAAACAGATTTAAAACCTGCGCCGAATTGTTCAGACGGCATTATTTTTTCAGTTCGGACAAAATGTCATCCACGGTTTTCTTCGCATCTCCGAAACACATTACGCTGTTTTCATTGAAAAACAGTGGGTTCTGTACACCTGCGTAGCCGGTGCTCATCGAGCGTTTGAAGACGACGACTTCTTTTGCTTTCCACACTTCTAAAACCGGCATACCCGCAATCGGGCTGTTCGGGTCGGTTTGGGCGGCGGGGTTGACGGTGTCGTTCGCGCCGATGACCAAGACTACATCGGTTTCGGGGAAGTCGTCGTTGATTTCGTCCATTTCCAAAACGATGTCGTAGGGGACTTTGGCTTCGGCAAGCAGTACGTTCATATGACCGGGCAGGCGGCCGGCGACGGGGTGGATGCCGAAGCGCACTTCGGTGCCGTTTTTACGCAAAAGCTCGGTGATTTCGGCAACGGGGTATTGCGCTTGTGCGACTGCCATACCGTAGCCCGGGGTGATAATGACACTGTTTGCGCCTTTCAGCATTTCGGCAACATCGGCGGCTTTGACTTCCCGGTATTCCCCTATCTCTTGGCTGCCGGAAGATGATGTGCCGCTGTCGCTGCCGAAACCGCCGGCAATCACGGAAACAAACGAGCGGTTCATGGCTTTGCACATAATATAGGACAGAATCGCGCCGCTTGAGCCGACCAGCGCGCCGGTAACGATGAGCAGGTCGTTGGAGAGCATAAAGCCTGCCGCCGCAGCCGCCCAGCCGGAGTAGGAGTTGAGCATAGATACAACCACGGGCATATCCGCTCCGCCGATGGAGGCGACCAAGTGCCAGCCGAATGCGAGGGCGATCAGAGTCATGATCAGCAGGATGAAGCCGCTGCCGTCAATGCCGACAAATACGAGCAGCAACACAAACGATACGGCAAGCGCCAGTGCGTTGAGCTTGTGTTTGGCAGGCAGTTGCAGCGGGCTGCTGCTGATTTTGCCGTTTAGCTTGCCGAATGCGACCAGCGAGCCGGTAAAGGTTACCGCGCCGATGAAGATGCCCAAGTAGACTTCGACCAGATGGATGGTGTGCATATCGTGCGAAACGTTGCCCGGTGCGATATAGCTGTTGAAGCCGACCAAAACCGCCGCCAAGCCGACGAAGCTGTGCAAGAGCGCAATCAGTTCGGGCATTTCGGTCATTTCTACCTTTTTGGCTTTGTAGATGCCGATTGCCGCGCCGATGAGCATGGCGATGATCATCCAGCCCAGTCCGTGGGTGTTTTCGGAAAAGACCGTTACGAAAAGGGCGACTGCCATGCCGGCGATACCGGAATAACAGCCCTGTTTGGCGGTTTCCTGCTTGGACAGTCCCGCCAGCGAGAAAATAAATAAAATTGCGGCAACGATATACGCCGCTGTTACGAGTCCTGAAGACATGGAAATTCTCCGATTTTCGATGATTTGTTTTTAATGCCGTCTGAAAAATTGACGTTCGTGTTTTCAGACGGCATCTGTTTCAAGCAGCCGCGACAAACAGACCGACGGTGCAGACAAATCCGCCTGCCCACATCAGTGAGCGCATGGCGGCTTTGTCGGCGATATAGCACCAGATAAAGGCAAGGCGGAACAGGATGAACAGGCCGGCAAGCGTGTTGATGGTCGATTGCGCCGCATTGCCGGTTGCGTGTGCCGTCAAAACGGCGGCGGCAAACGGTGCAAATGCTTCAAAACCGTTTTGCTGCGCGGCATGGGCACGGGCAGCGGCACCTTGGGTACGCGCCAGAAAATCACGGGGATGATGATTGTCGCTGAAGCGGAATCCGCCGGTTTTTTTGGCATACGCCGCACAAAAAAGCGGCAATAAGCAGGCAATCAGGATGCACCAATAGGCAAAAGTCATGCTTTACCCTTTCCTAAACATATTCAGCATCCGCCGCGTAACGAAAAAGCCGCCGAAGATATTGATGCCGGCAATCAGGATGGCGATGAAGGCAAGCAGGGTAACGAAACCGTTGCCTTGGCTGATTTGCAGCAGCGCGCCGACGACGATGATGCCGGAGATGGCGTTGGTTACGGACATCAGCGGGGTATGCAGCGAGTGGCTGACGTTCCAGACGACGTAGTAGCCGATAACGCAGGCGAGGACGAACACGATAAAGTGGTTCAAGAATGCTGCGGGTGCGACCGCTCCGACCCACAGTACCAATACGGCGGCGATAACGGCAGGAGCGAGTTTTTTCCACAAGGGAACGGGTTTCGGCTCGGGCTTGGCGGCAGGCGCGGCTTTTTCAGACGGCGTTTGCTGCGGCTGGGCGGAAACCTGAATCGGCGGAGGCGGGAAAGTAATTTCGCCGTCGCGGGTAACGGTCATATTGCGGATAATCACGTCTTCAAAATCCAGCGTAATTTCGCCGTCTTTGTTCGGACTTAACAGCTTGGTCAGGTTGACCAAGTTGGTGGCGTAAAGCTGGGAAGACTGTCCGGCAAGGCGGTTTGCCATGTCGGTGTAGCCGATGATTTTCACGCCGTTGCCGGTTACGGACAATTCGCCCGGGCGGGTGAGTTCGCAGTTGCCGCCCGTTGCCGCCGCCAAATCGACGATGACGGAGCCGGATTTCATGCTTTCCACCATTTCTTTGGTAATCAGCTTGGGCGCGGGTTTGCCAGGAATGGCGGCGGTAGTGATGATGATGTCCACTTCTTTTGCCTGCTCGGCAAAGAGCTTCATCTCGGCGGCGATAAATTCGTCGCTCATCACTTTGGCGTAGCCGTCGCCGCTGCCGCCCGATTCTTGCGGAAAGTCGAGTTTCAGGAACTTACCGCCCATCGATTCGATTTGTTCCGCCACTTCCAAGCGGGTATCGAACGCGCGCACCACTGCGCCGAGCGAGTTTGCCGTACCGATCGCCGCCAAACCCGCCACACCTGCACCAATCACCAAAACCTGCGCAGGCGGCACTTTGCCGGCGGCAGTAATTTGACCGGTGAAGAAACGGCCGAAAGCGTTGGCAGCTTCAATCACGGCGCGGTAGCCGCTGATGTTTGCCATCGAAGATAAAGCGTCCAAAGCCTGCGCGCGGGAAATGCGGGGAACCATGTCCATCGCCAGCGCGTTCACTTTCTTGGCGCGCAAGGCTTCGACCAAAGCCTCGTTTTGGCGCGGCCACAGGAAGCTGACGATGGTTTGCCCTTCTTTGAGCAGCGGCAGCTCGCCTTCGGACGGCGCGTTGACCTTATAAATCAAAGGGCAGGCCCAAACCGTCGCTTTGTCGGCAACGGTCGCGCCTGCCGCTTGGTAAGCCGCATCGTCCAAACTTGCTGCCAAACCTGCGCCGCTTTCGACAACGGTTTCAAAGCCCAGTTTGCCCAGCAGGGCAACGGTGGCGGGCGTGCAGGCGACGCGGGTTTCGCCGGATAATGACTCGCGTGGGATACCGATTTTCATCTCTGAATCCTTTTCGGGTTGTCTGTATATAAATGTTAATATATTTCGGATAATCCCCTTATAGCGAATTTTCAGCGGGCTGGCAATAGTTAAGCCGACAATTCGGCATTTCATCCCTGTATTGCCTTACAAATACTGCCGTCTGCGTTTATAGTGGATTAACAAAAACCAGTACGGCGTTGTCTCGCCTTAGCTCAAAGAGAACGATTCTCTAAGGTGCTGAAGCACCAAGTGAATCGGTTCCGTACTATTTGTACTGTCTGCGGCTTCGCCGCCTTGTCCTGATTTTTGTTAATCCACTATAAAATCATTTCTCAAACATACGGTTTGAAAGCCGTAACACGCTTCACTGTTTCACTATATAATCCGCATTTTTTGAGCCGCCGTTATGCCGCAAGCCCTCGTCCTCCAATTTCCCTCCGCCGAAGCCCTGCCTTCCTCCCTCCTTTCCCGCCTGCCGGAGTCTGATTATGCTGATGAAAAGCGTATGCGTTTTATCGTTGAAGAAGGATTTTCTTTAAGCGAAGCGGACGCGGCGTTGCTTGGCAGCCGTCAAATCGACCACGCCGTTTTGCCGGATATGGATTTCGGCGGACTCGGTTTGATTGTCAGCGATATGGATTCGACGCTGATAACCATCGAATGCATCGATGAAATTGCGGCGTGTGCCGGCTTGAAGGAACGCGTGGCGGAAATTACCGAGCGCGCCATGCGCGGAGAGTTGGATTTCGAGCAGTCGTTGCGCAGCCGAGTCGCCCTGTTGGCGGGATTGGACGAAAGTGTCTTGGCGGAAGTTTATGAAAACGTTTTGAAGCTCTCGCCCGGTGCGGAATTTTTGTTGGACGAATGCAAAAGGCACAATGTGAAATTCCTGCTGGTGTCCGGCGGGTTCACGTTTTTCACCGAAAGGCTGCAACAACGGCTCGGCTTCGAATACCAACACGCCAATGTTTTGGAAATAGAAAACGGTAAGCTGACCGGCCGTCTGAAAGGCAGAATCATCGACGCGCAGGCAAAGGCGGACTTATTGCGCGAATACCGCAGCCGCCTCGGATTGCAGCCGTATCAGGTGTTGGCGGTGGGCGACGGTGCGAACGATATTCCGATGCTCAAAGAAGCGGGCGTAGGCGTGGCCTACCGCGCCAAACCGAAAGCGCAGGCGGTCGCCGATGCCTGCATCAACTTTGGCGGTTTGGAGCGTGTACGCGGCCTGTTTGGATAGGCGGACAGGAAACGGATGCCGTCTGAAAAACGTGTTCAGACGGCATTTGAACGGCAGGAACGACAGTGGGACGCAGAAAACTTTGGTTTGCCTTGGCAGCAGCGGGCGTTATCGGCGGTTTGGTCGGCATTGTGCTGACGGAACTGATGCACTTCATACAGCATACGGCATACGGTTATGGCACGGACGGTGCGTACATATCGTTCCGTGAGGGTGTGGCCCGTGCTTCGGAAGGGCGGCGTTTGGGCGTATTGATCCTGTGCGGTATGTTGGTAGGCGGCTGGTGGTTGCTGAAGGCCTTGGGCAAACCGTTAATCGGAATCAAGGCGGCATTGAAGCAGCCGTTGCAGGGGCTGCCGTTTCTGACGACGGTTTTCCATGTTCTGCTGCAAATCATAACGGTCGGACTCGGTTCGCCGCTCGGACGGGAAGTGGCACCGCGTGAAATGACTTCCGCGTTTGCTTTTGCCGGCGGCAGGCGGTTGGGTTTGGATGAGGACGAAATGAGGCTGCTGATTGCTTGCGCCTCGGGTGCGGGTTTGGCGGCCGTGTATAACGTGCCGCTCGCCTCCACGCTTTTTATCCTCGAAGCCATGCTGGGCGTGTGGACGCAGCAAGCCGTCGCCGCCGCATTGCTGACTTCAGTCATCGCCACCGCCGTCGCGCGCATTGGCTTGGGCGACGTGCAGCAATATCATCCGTCCAACCTTACCGTCAACACCTCATTCTGAAAGATTTCAGGCTGCTTATATGCAGGTTACTATTTCTTTTCGGGCGGAATGAAAAGGAAAACCGCACCGAGAATAAGGGGAAGCAGAAATCG
Source organism: Neisseria lactamica NS19 (assembly GCA_000193795.2). Taxonomy (GTDB): domain Bacteria; phylum Pseudomonadota; class Gammaproteobacteria; order Burkholderiales; family Neisseriaceae; genus Neisseria; species Neisseria lactamica_A. The sequence goes on from AEPI01000040.1 coordinate 41,168, forward strand.
GGCATAGGGATACAACGGATGATCGACATGCCAATAGCCGTATCCCCTACGAGTAGGAATAATGTCGTATTCGTAAGTATCGGGGAAGAAGTTGATCCATACTGTCACAATTACCCAGATAGTGAGCTTTCTATGGTTGGCTACCCACCGCACCGGCTTGCTGTTGCGGATGCTTTCCGGTACCACTTTTTCCCATATCCAACGAAAAAACAGCAGATACATACCTGCCCCCCTGCGGTTACAAGCCCAGCAGTTCGATTTCGACTTTTGAACGCCAACGGGCTTGTGCCGTAACAATACACATTCTTAATTTTCGGTCTGCCGCGCTGTATTTAATCCAGCTTTTAATAAAAGCCTCCAATACTTTGAGCGCGTTGTTAAGGCCGACTGCTTTATTAAACCACAATCGTTTGATTTCCTTAGCGGTTGCATCCCTGCCTTTGCTGATCAGGTATTCATCAAACGGCACGTTGCCGAAAAGCAGCTTCAGCTCGTCCGGAAGCTGTTCCATAACGCTGCCGGCAATGCCGTCAGCCAGTACGGCCAGCGGTTTCAAACGCTCATGGCATGCGCCGAACTTTGGTTTTCCACCGTCATCGGCCCGATACTGGGCGCAGCCGCCGTCTTTTTCCAGTGTACCGCCCAAAAGTTCCCCTTTATCAAGCGCGACAATATCAAAATTATTCCCTTGGCCGTCTGTATGTTTGTGCTCATCGGCGTGATTTCCGTCTGGTTTCCCGAGATTTTGGGCAACGGCAAAGCGGGCAACCAACTGACCTTTGGCGGATTGACCGATTGGCAACACAGCCTTGAGCCGACCGCGGTCAAATGGCTGGTCGTCTTGATGGCGCTGGAGGTAGGCGCATACGGCGGCCTGATTACCCCGTCCATGATGCTCGGCAGCACCATCGCCTTTGCCGCAGCAGCCGCGTGGAACAGCGTTTTCCCCGAAATGTCGTCAGAAAGCGCAGCCATTGTCGGCGCCGCCGTTTTCCTCGGCGTTTCCCTCAAAATGCCCCTGACGGCCATAGCCTTTATTTTGGAACTTACCTACGCACCCGTTGCCCTGCTTATGCCCTTATGCGCAGGCATGGCGGGCGCAGTATGGGTGGCAAAGAAAATGGGATTCAAATAGGCAAAATTAAAATGCCGTCTGAAACCAAGTTTCAGACGGCATTTGACAATAAAATTGTTAACAATATTTGCAAAAACCTACTGCCGGAAAGTGGAAAATAGCGGATAATACCGCCCCGACAACATTACCGTTTCCCATCCCAACGTCAGAAAAAGGAAATCCCTATGCCTTCCATCAAACGCGCCCTAATCAGCCTGTCCGACAAGACAGGCGCAGTCGAATTTGCCCAAACCCTGCACAAGCTCGGTGTCGAAATCCTTTCTACCGGCGGCACGGCGAAGCTGCTTGCCGATGCGGGCGTTCCCGTGATTGAAGTTGCCGACTACACCGGTTTCCCCGAAATGCTCGACGGCCGCGTGAAAACCCTGCATCCGAAAATCCACGGCGGTATTTTGGGCCGGCGCGATTTGAGTGAACACGTCGCCAAGATGGAAGAACACGGCATCGGCAATATCGACCTCGTGTGCGTCAACCTTTACCCCTTCGCCGCCACCATCGCCAAACCAAACTGCACGCTGGAAGACGCGATTGAAAACATCGACATCGGCGGCCCGACTATGGTGCGCTCCGCTGCGAAAAACTGGAAACACGTCGCCATCGTTACCGACACCGCCGATTTCCCGGCCATTGCCGCCGAACTCGAAGCCAACAACGGCGCGTTGAGCGACAAAACCCGCTTCAACCTTTCACGCAAAGCGTTCAGCCACACCGCCCAATACGACGGTATGATTTCCAACTACCTGACCTCGCTTTCAGACGGCGTTTTGAGCGGAGAGCCTGAAATCGCCGGATTCCCCGGCCGGTTCAACCAAAGCTGGATTAAAGTACAAGACATGCGCTACGGCGAAAATCCGCACCAGCGCGCCGCGTTCTACCGCGATATTCACCCCGCCGCAGGCAGCCTCGCCGCCTACAAACAACTGCAAGGCAAAGAATTGTCGTACAACAACATTGCCGATGCCGATGCCGCTTGGGAAGCCGTCAAATCCTTCGACGCACCCGCCTGCGTGATTGTGAAACACGCCAATCCTTGCGGCGTCGCCGTTGCAGCCGATACCTTGACCGCCTACAAGCTCGCCTACGCTACCGACACCACCAGCGCGTTCGGCGGCATCATCGCCTTCAACCGTGAAATCGACGGCGCAACCGTCAAACACATTACCGACAATCAGTTTATGGAAGTCCTGATGGCGCCGAAGTTCACCGCCGAAGCCCTCGAAATCGCCGCCGCCAAGAAAAACGTGCGCGTATTGGAAGTGCCTCTTGAAGCAGGCGCAAACCGCTTCGAACTCAAACGCGTCGGCGGCGGACTGTTGGTGCAAACGCCCGACATCTGCCGCATCAGCCGCGCCGATTTGAAAGTCGTCTCCAAACGCCAACCGACCGAGCAGGAATGGAACGATTTGCTGTTCGTCTGGAACGTCGCAAAATACGTCAAATCCAACGCCATCGTGTTCGGCAAAGGCGGACAAACCTACGGCATCGGTGCAGGCCAAATGAGCCGCGTGGACAGCACCCGCATCGCCGCCCGCAAAGCGCAAGATGCCAATTTCGACCTCAACGGCGCGTGTGCCGCATCCGATGCCTTCTTCCCCTTCCGCGACGGCGTGGATGTGATTGCCGAACAGGGCATTAAAGCCATCATCCATCCGGCAGGTTCGATGCGCGATCAAGAAGTCTTCGACGCGGCAGACGAACACGGTATTGCGATGGTGGTAACCGGCATCCGCCACTTCCGCCATTAAGGCAGATGAACAAGGCAATGCCGTCTGAAGGGCTTTCAGACGGCATTTTCGCGCTATTTACCGTAATCCTGAAACCCGTCATTCCCGCGAAAGCGGGAATCTAGACCGTTCGGTTTTGGTTTTTTTGAGGTTTCGGGTAATTTCTAAATCGTCCTTCCCGTGAAAAACAGAAAATCAAAATACGAAGGTAGGAATGATGGCGGGGGGATTTCTGTTTTTTCGATAACGCCATAACTTTGAAATTCGTCATTCCCGCGAAAGCGGGAATCTGGAAACGCAACAGGAATTTATCGGAAATAACTGAAACCGAACGGACTAGATTCCCGCCTGCGCGGGAATGACGGGAAACGGCGGCGATTTATCGGAAATAACCGAAACCCACTGCCGTCATTCCCACGAAAGTGGGAATCTAGGAATGAAAAGCAGCAGGAATTTATCGGAAAGGGCTGAAGTCCAACGAGCCTGGATTCCCGCCTGCGCGGGAATGACGGTTTGGAAGTTGCCCGAAATCCAAAAAAAAACCGAAACCGGACGGGATAGACGCTTATAAAAACAGAAAATCAAAAACAGAAATCTAAAATCGCATCATTCCCGCGAAAGCGGGAATCCGGAAACGCAACGTTAAAGCAATTTATCGGCAATGGCTGGAGCTCAAAAAACCGGATTCCCGCCTGCGCGGGAATGACGGGAAACGGCGGCGATTTATCGGAAATAACCGAAACCCACCGCCGTCATTCCCACGAAAGTGGGAATCTAGGAATGAAAAGCAGCAGGAATTTATCGGCAATGGCTGAAGCTCAAAAAACCGGATTCCCGCCTGCGTGGGAATGACGGGATTTTAGGATGAAGATGGCGGGAGCCGGCGGGCTGAAGCCCGCCCTGCGCAACCGCTTTTGCGGGAATAACGATATGGGTATTTTCTGTTTTCATCCGCGATAAATGCCGTCTGAAGCCTGTTTGGCGTTTCAGACGGCATCGGGCTTTTTGTGCATTTGCCACAAAACGGATTGGTATAGTGGATTAAATTTAAACCAGTACGGCGTTACCTCGCCTTGCCGTACTATCTGTACTGTCTGCGGCTTCGTCGCCTTGTCCTGATTTTTGTTAATCCACTATATTTGCTTGCGGCAAGATGAAAACGGTGCGGGATGTTTTGGGAAACCAATGCCGTCTGAAAGGCGTTCAGACGGCATTGGTCGTACCGTGCCGTTTAACGCGCCAGCGGTTCGGTGCGTTTGATCAGCCACGCTTTTGCCGCGCCTTCGGTCAGCGGCTCGAGGCGGCGGCGGACTTCGGCGTGGTAGCGGTCAATCCACTCGATTTCACCGTCGGTCATGAGGGCGGTGTCCATCAGGCGTGTATCGATAGGGCAGAGGGTCAGGGTTTCAAAACAGAGGAAGCTGCCGAATTCGGTTTCCTGCGGGTCGGCGACGGCTTGGTTGGCGGCGAGGTTCTCAATGCGGATGCCCCATTTTCCCGGTCGGTAGAGTCCGGGTTCGATGGACGTTACCATCCCTTTTTTCATAGCGGTTTCGGGCGTGGCGGGGGCGGCGAAGGCGATGCGCTGCGGGCCTTCGTGGACGTTGAGGAAATAGCCTACGCCGTGGCCGGTGCCATGACCGTAGTCGCATTGCGCCTGCCACAGGGGTTTGCGGCAAATCGCGTCTATCAGCGGCGAGGGGATGTTTTCGGGGAACACGGCTTCGGCAAGCGCGATATGGGCTTTGAGGACGAGCGTGTTGTCGCGTTTTTGTTCTGCTGTGGGCGTGCCGACGGGGACGACGCGGGTGATGTCGGTCGTGCCGCCTTTGTATTGCGCGCCGGAGTCGATGAGCAGGAGTCCGTCGCCGCTGATGGTGCTGTGGCTTTCGGGCGTTGCGCTGTAATGCGGCAGTGCGCCGTTGGCGTTGAAGCCTGCGATGGTGTCGAAACTCAATGAAATGAAGCCCGGGCGTGCGCTACGGTGGCGATAAAGCATCGTATCTACGTCGATTTCGGTCAGGCTGCCGCCGTTGTCGATGATGTCTTCAAACTCGGCGAAGAAGCCGCACAACGCCGCGCCGTCGTGTTCCATCGCTTCGCGGATGTGGGCGATGTCGGTTTCGGATTTGACGGATTTGAACAGCGTGGACGGGTTGATGCCTTCAATCAGGCGCACGCTTTCGGGCAGGCGCACGAGCGTGCTGACGGCGGTTTTGTTCGGCTCGATGAGCAGCGTGCCGCCGATTTGCGCGAGTTTGCCGGCAACTTGGGAGTAAGGTTCGATTGTGATGCCGGCGGTTTGCAGCGCGGCGGCGGCTTCGGCGTTCAGACGGCATTGATCGGTAAACAGGACGGCGTTGTCTTTGCCGATAAGCAGGAAGGACACGAACACAGGGTTGAAAGGCACGTCGCTGCCGCGCAGGTTGGTCAGCCAGGCGATGTCGTCAAGCGAGGAAACCAAGTGGTAATCCGCGCCTTTTTCCGCCATAACGGCGCGCACGCGGGTGAGTTTTTCAGCGGCGGTTTCGGAAACATAGTCGGGGTCGTGGATGAATACCGTTTCGGCGGGAATAGCGGGGCGGCTGCTCCATACGCGGTCAAGCAGGTCGTCGGGGTGTTCGATGCGGATGTTTTTGGCGGCTAGGGATTGCGCCAAAGTGCGTTTGCCGGTGAGCGACACCATATCGGAAGGGATGCCGACGACGGCGTTTTCGGGCAGGTTTGCCGCCAGCCATTCGTTGTACGGCGGAACTTGCCCGCTTTTTTGCAAGACGATGCCGCTGCCGGAAAGCTGTTTCTCCGCCTGCTCCCAATAGCGGCTGTCCACCCACACGCCCGCTTCTTCGGCGGTAACGACGAACGTGCCGACCGAGCCGGTAAAGCCCGATAATTCGCGCCGCGCCTGCCAATGCCCGGGCAGGTATTCGGACAGGTGGGGGTCGGCGGAAGGGATGACGAGTGCGTCCAAGCCTTGCGCCTTCATGGCTTCGCGCAATGCGGACAGGTAATTCGATACGGTATTCATAACAGTTCCTCCAATCGGGTTTCGCGGTTTCAGACGGCATAGCGCATTGGGAATGCCGTCCGAAAGAACGCCACATCTTATCAAATCGCCTGCCGGCTGCAAAACGCGTTCAGGGGTTTGAAAGTATATTTTGTACGATAAAAAGCGATGCAAGACTATTTGTTGTAAACTTTCAGGCATAAAATGCCGTGTTGCATATTTTTCTGAAAGTAATTGGGAAAAATCAGGAATATTAGGGTGTAAAGTTTCAATAAGCAGGTTTGGCGTGTATTTAGATTACGTTAAAATACGCATTTTTATTCAGCCATACGGAAACATTATGTCCGAACAACATATTTCGACTTGGAAAAGTAAAATCAATGCATTGGGGCCGGGGATTATGATGGCTTCGGCGGCAGTCGGCGGTTCGCACCTGATTGCCTCCACACAGGCAGGTGCGCTTTACGGCTGGCAGCTTGCGTTGATTATCGTCCTGACCAACCTCTTCAAATATCCGTTTTTCCGCTTCAGCGCGCATTACACGCTGGATACGGGCAAGAGCCTGATTGAAGGCTATGCCGAGAAAAGCCGCATCTACCTGTGGGTCTTTTTGATTTTGTGTATTGCTGCCGCGACGATTAACGCGGGTGCGGTCGCCATTGTAACCGCCGCCATCGTCAAAATGGCGATTCCCTCACTGACACCGGGTATCGGCGCAATCTCCGCGCTGATTATGGCATCCTGCCTGATTATCCTGGCGAGCGGACGCTACAAGGCTTTGGACAATGTTTCCAAAATCATCATCGTCAGCCTGACGGTTGCCACGGTTGCCGCCGTCGGTATCGCCATGTCGCGCGGTATGCAGATGAAACCCGATTTTATCGAGCCGACACCGTGGACGCTTGCCGGTTTGGGCTTCCTGATCGCGCTGATGGGCTGGATGCCCGCGCCGATTGAAATTTCCGCCATCAATTCTTTGTGGGTTACGGAGAAACAGCGTCTCCAACCTTCCTCTTATCATGACGGGATTTTTGATTTCAACGTCGGTTACATCACCAGTGCCGTGCTTGCCGTCGTCTTCCTTGCCTTGGGCGCGTACGTGCAATACGGCAACGGCGAAGCAGTGCAGATGGCGGGCGGCAAATATGTCGGACAATTGATCAATATGTATGCGGTAACCATCGGCGACTGGTCGCGTCCGCTGGTGGCGTTTATCGCGTTTGCCTGTATGTACGGTACGACGATTACCGTTGTGGACGGTTATGCGCGCGCCATTGCAGAACCTGTGCGTCTGCTGCGCGGCAGTGAGAAAACCGGCAACGCCGAACTCTTTGCCTGGAATATTTGGGTTGCAGGCAGCGGTTTGGCAGTGATTTTCTGGTTTGACAGCGCAATGGCGGAACTGCTCAAATTTGCGATGATTACCGCTTTTGTGTCCGCCCCCGTGTTCGCATGGCTCAACTACCGCCTGGTCAGAGGAGACAAACGGCACAAGCTTACCGCCGGTATGAATTTTCTTGCCATTGTCGGCTTGCTCTACCTGACCGGATTTGCCGTTTTGTTCCTGTTGAACCTTAGCGGACTTTTGGCATAGGTTTCAAAATCTGAATGCCGTCTGTAATATTTTCAGACGGCATTGCCCTTTCCTAGAAAAAAACACCGACATCGCGTAAAATATGCGCAAATTTTGTGATTCAATCAGGTCGTCTGAAACAGATTGCGCCTGATTTATTTTTTCGGAAAATACCATGAGCGAACAAAACCATCCGCAAATCGAGCCGCAGTTGGACGAAAACCAAATTATCGCCCTGCGCCGCGAAAAACTGCACAACATCCGCAAAGAACGCAACGCCTACCCTAACGATTTCAAACGCGACAGCTTTGCCGCCGATTTGCACGCCCAATACGGCGAAATCGGCAAAGAAGAACTCGACCCGCAGGCCGTTCCCGTCAAGATTGCCGGCCGCATGATGCTCAAGCGTCAAATGGGCAAGGCGAGCTTTGCCACCATCCAAGACGTTACCGGCCAAATCCAGCTTTATCTGAACAACAAAGGTGTGAGTCAGGAAGTTTTGGACGATTTCAACCATTGGGACTTGGGCGACATCGTCGGCGCGGAAGGTACTTTGTTCAAAACCAACCACGGCGAACTGACCGTGCGCGTGTCCGACATCCGCCTGCTGTCCAAATCCCTGCGCCCGCTGCCCGACAAACACAAAGGCTTGAGCGATCAGGAAACCAAATACCGTCAACGCTACGTCGATTTGATTGCCAACGAAGAATCACGCAATACGTTTATCAAACGCAGCCAAATCATCCAATCCGTGCGTAATTTCATGGTGGGCGAGCATTATCTCGAAGTCGAAACCCCGATGATGCACCCGATTCCCGGCGGCGCGACGGCGAAACCATTCGTTACCCACCACAATGCCTTAGATATTCCGCTTTATCTGCGTATCGCGCCCGAGCTGTATCTGAAACGCTTGGTTGTCGGCGGTTTGGAACGCGTGTTTGAAATTAACCGCAGCTTCCGCAACGAAGGTATGTCCGTGCGCCACAACCCCGAATTTACGATGATCGAATTTTACGAAGCCTTCTCCGACTACGAACGCATGATGCAAATAGCGGAAGACATCATCCGCAACGCTTCCCGCGCGGTAAACGGTACGGCAAACATCACTTACAACGGCAAAGAAGTCGATTTGGAAAGCCCGTTCGAGCGTCTGACCATTCTCGGTGCCATCAAAAAATACAATCCGCACTACACCGACGAGCAGTTGAACGATGAAGAATGGCTGAAAAAAGAAATCGTCAAACACGGCGAAAGCCTGCCTCCGTCTTCGGGCATCGGCAGCCTGCAACTTGCCCTGTTTGAAGGTTGCGCCGAGGGCAAACTGTGGAATCCGACCTTCATCGTCGATTACCCGGTTGAAGTGTCGCCGTTGGCACGCGCATCCGACAGCAAACCGGGCTTGACCGAACGCTTCGAGCTTTTCGTTGTCGGCCGCGAGCTGGCAAACGGCTACTCTGAGTTGAACGATCCGGAAGACCAAGCCGAACGCTTTAAAGCGCAAGTGGCGCAAAAAGATGCGGGCGACGACGAAGCGATGCACTACGATGCCGACTATATCCGCGCGATGGAGTTCGGCCTGCCGCCGACCGGCGGTTGCGGTATCGGCATCGACCGGCTGGTGATGCTGCTGACCGATTCGCAAACCATCCGCGACGTGATTCTGTTCCCGCAGATGCGTCCCGAGTAAACAGATTGAAACCCACTTAAACCAAAACAAATGCCGTCTGAAAGCAGAAAAGCCATTCAGACGGCATTTTGTATGGCGGTGCGGATTTATTCGGTTTCCAACTGACCGATCCATTCTGACAAGGCGGACAGGCGTTGTTCGGATTTTGCCACGAACGGGTTTTCGGTATCCCACGCGTAGCCTGCCAAAATCGAAGAAATCATACGGCTGATTTCGGGGCTGCGGCCGGGCGCGTAAATAACATTTTGAAAACGGAAATCATACCAGCCGTCCACATAGGTGCGGAATGTGTTCACGCCCGTCATCAAGGGTTCGGCAAATTCGGTTTGCCAATCGGCGGCTTCGCCTTTGAGTTGTTTTGCCAGCAGATCGGCGGCAAGTTTGGCGGAGTGCAGGGCGATGGTTACGCCCGACGAGAACACGGGATCGAGGAACTCGGCGGCATTGCCCAACAGCGCGAAATGCCTGCCGTGCAGCGATTTGACGTTGGCGGAATAGCCTCGGATGGAGCGGAACGGAAAATCGTTTTCCCAAACGGCTTTATCCAAAATTTCTTTCAGCATCGGGCATTCGTAAACAAATTTCTTCAATACCGTTTCCGGTTCGCCCGCGAGCGTATCAGGCGTGCCGACCACGCCGATGGAACAGCGGTTGTCACCGAATGGAATCAGCCAAATCCACACGTCGCGGTGTTGCGGATGGGTGGTAATCAGGATTTTGTTGCGGTCGAATTTCGGGTGGGTGATGTTGTCGTCGATGTGCGTGAAATGCGCTTGGCGCGGCGGCAGGTGCGAGGGCGTTTCCAAATCCAGCAGGCGCGGCAGCACGCGTCCGTAGCCGCTTGCGTCCAAGACGAATTTCGCGGTCAGTTCATAACTCTCGCCGGTGTCGGTTTCGATGCTCAAACGGGCAAAATCGCCGTTGTTGTCGAACGCGGTTACGCCATGCCCGAAACGCACTTCAACGCCTTGTTTGGCGGCTTCGCCGATCAGGATTTTGTCGAACACGGCGCGGCGCACTTGATAAACTGTGCCGGGGCCGTCTGAAAATTTATCGGTGAAATCAAATTCGGTATAACGGCTGCCCCACGAAAACGCCGCGCCGTTTTTCAACTGAAAGCCGGGTTCGGCGCGGACGGCATCGGCAAATCCGGCTTCTTCCAGCATTTCCATACAGTGCGGCAGCAGGCTTTCGCCGATGACGAAGCGCGGAAAGTGCTGTTTTTCCAACACGCAGACTTGATAACCTTTTTTGCGGAGCAGGGCGGATGCGACCGCGCCTGCCGGACCTGCGCCGATTACGGCGACATCGAATTGGGTGGGCATTGGGAAATCCTGATGGTTTGAGTGGAAAAGGAAATAATATTGTACAGGCGGAAAATGCCGTCTGAAACTGTTTGCGGCAGAAATTTATCCGGTTCGGGCGGTTTCTCCAAATGCGTCAGTCCGGTTTGAAAAATGCCGTCTGGAACGGAAACGTCCGGACGGCATTCGGTTTTCAGGCGGTTTATTTTACGCCGTAACGGGGTTGGAGCAGGGCGCAGGCCGGGTGTTCCCGGCGGCTGCGGCGGCTGCGTCCGGCGATTTTGCCGCAAGCCGCACCCGCATCGTTTGCCGTGGTTTCCGGCCGGGTGTTTTTTTCGCGCTGCGCTTTGGCGGATTCGTAGCGGTTGCGCTGTTTCGGCTCGTTTGTGCCGGTTTTTTCCGGTTTTGCGCCGCCCTGTTCCCACCATTGCGGCTCGAAGCCTTCGATGCGCTCGATGAGCAGCTTGTTGCCGGTCAGCTCTTTAATGGATTCAAACATTTTCTGTTCGGATTCGTCCATCAGGGAAATCGCCACGCCGTCCGCGCCGGCACGCCCCGTGCGCCCGATACGGTGGACGTAGTCTTCGGGCTGGGCGGGCATTTCGTAATTGATGACGAAGGGCAGTTCGGCAATGTCCAGCCCCCGCGCGGCGATGTCGGTGGCGACGAGGACGCGCAGGCTGCCGTCTTTGAAGGCGTTGAGCGTTTCGAGCCGGCTTTGTTGGGAACGGTCGCCGTGTATCGCCTGTGCAGACAGGTTGCGGCGCACCAGTTCGCGCGTTACGCGGTCGACGCTTTGTTTGGTTTTGCAGAACACGATGACCTGGTTCATATGCAGATCGACAATCAGCCGTTCGAGCAGGTTGCGCTTTTGGAAGGTGTCGACGGCGATGATGTGTTGTTCGACGTTGGCGTTGGTGGTGTTTTGCGCGGCGACTTCGACGGTTTCGGGCGCGTTCATGAAGTCTTGCGCCAGTTTGCGTATCGGTGCGGAGAAGGTGGCGGAAAAGAGCAGGGTTTGGCGTTGGCGGGGCAGCATCTGCATGATTTTGCGGATGTCGTCGATAAAACCCATATCCAGCATACGGTCGGCTTCGTCCAAGACGACGATTTCGACTTTGTTCAAATGGATGTTTTTTTGTTTCACGTGGTCGAGCAGCCGTCCGACGGTGGCGACGACGATTTCGCAGCCGGCGCGCAAATCGGCGGTCTGTTTGTCCATATTCATGCCGCCGAACAAGACGGTATGGCGCAGCGGCAGGTTTCGGATGTAGCCTTGTACGTTTTGGTCGATTTGGTCGGCAAGTTCGCGCGTGGGGGTGAGGACGAGCATACGCACGGGGTGCATCGCGGGCGAGGTGCTGGCGGTGGCGTAACGTTTGAGGCGTTCGAGCGAGGGCAGCATAAAGGCGGCGGTTTTGCCCGTGCCGGTTTGGGCGGCGGCAAGCAGGTCGTGTCCGGCGAGTGCTTTGGGAATGGCCGCAGCCTGAATGGGGGTCGGGGTTTCATAGCCTTGAAGCGCGAGTGCGGAAACCAGTTCCGTACCCAGGCCTAAAGAGGAAAATGGGTTGCTCATAATTGTAGTCTTTCTTTCAGACCTTATGCCGTCTGAAGCGGGAAACCGATAGGACGGGGAAATAAACTGCCCGCCTGTGAACGGCGGGGACGGGAATCTGTGTGCGGATTATGCCATAAAACGACACTTGCCCCAATCGCGGGCGCAGGCAGAGATTGGAAATTTTGCTTAAAAAATGTACAATGGCGCACTTTTTTGAAACGCGGGTCCATTATGCACATCGGCGGCTATTTTATCGACAATCCCATCGCACTTGCGCCGATGGCGGGCATTACCGACAAGCCGTTCCGCCGCCTCTGCCGCGATTTCGGCGCGGGTTGGGCGGTGTGCGAAATGCTGACCAGCGACCCGACGCTTAGAAATACCAAAAAGACCCTGCACCGCAGCGATTTTGCCGATGAAGGCGGCATCGTTGCCGTGCAGATTGCCGGCAGCGATCCGAAGCAGATGGCGGATGCCGCGCGTTACAACGTCAGCCTCGGGGCGCAGCTTATCGACATCAATATGGGCTGTCCCGCCAAGAAAGTGTGCAACGTCCAAGCCGGCAGTGCGCTGATGCAGAACGAGCCGCTGGTTGCCGCCATTTTGGAGGCGGTGGTCAAGGCGGCGGGCGTGCCCGTTACCCTCAAAACCCGCCTGGGCTGGCACGACGACCATCAAAACCTGCCCGCCATCGCTAAAATTGCCGAAGATTGCGGCATCGCCGCCCTTGCCGTCCACGGACGCACGCGCACGCAAATGTACAAAGGCGAAGCGCGTTACGAACTCATCGCCGAAACCAAATGCCGTCTGAACATCCCCGTCTGGGTCAACGGCGATATCACTTCGCCGCAAAAAGCCGCCGCCGTCCTCAAACAAACCGCCGCCGACGGCATTATGATAGGGCGCGGCGCACAAGGCAGACCGTGGTTCTTCCGCGATTTGAAACATTACGCCGAACACGGCGTTTTGCCGCCTGCCTTGAGTTTGGCAGAATGCGCCGCCGCCATTTTGAACCATATCCGCGCCATACACGCGTTTTATGGTGAGACCGCCGGTGTACGCATCGCACGCAAACACATAGGCTGGTACATCGGCGAAATGCCCGACGGCGAGCAGACGCGCCGTGAAATCAACCGCTTGGACAGTGCGGCGGCGCAATACGACACACTTGCCGGCTATCTTGAAAGACTTGCCGGAAAAACCAGCATTTGGGCGTGCGCCTACCGCCAAAATGCCGTCTGAACACCCGATTATCCTTTTGAAAGCGTGATTATGCCCCATACCCTTCCCGATATTTCCCAATGTATCAGACAAAATTTGGAACAATATTTCAAAGACCTGAACGGTACCGAACCTTGCGGCGTGTACGATATGGTGTTGCATCAGGTGGAAAAGCCGCTGCTGGTGTGCGTGATGGAGCAATGCGGCGGCAACCAGTCCAAAGCCTCCGTGATGCTGGGGCTGAACCGCAATACCTTGCGTAAGAAGCTGATTCAACACGGTTTATTATGAATATGGCTGCAAGCGTCCGTATTTTGGGCATCGACCCGGGCAGCCGCGTAACGGGTTTCGGTGTCATCGATGTCAGGGGGCGCAATCATTTTTATGTTGCCTCCGGCTGTATCAAAACGCCCGCCGATGCCGCACTGGCAGACAGGATTGCCGTGATTGTGCGGCATATCGGCGAAGTCGTTGCCGTTTACAAACCGCAACAGGCGGCGGTGGAGCAGGTTTTCGTCAACGTCAATCCGGCATCGACGCTGATGCTCGGGCAGGCGCGGGGCGCGGCATTGGCGGCATTGGTCAGCCACAAGCTGCCCGTTTCGGAATACACCGCCTTGCAGGTCAAACAGGCGGTAGTCGGCAAGGGTAAGGCGGCAAAAGAACAAGTGCAGCATATGGTGGTGCAGATGTTGGGACTTTCGGGAACACCGCAGGCAGATGCGGCGGACGGTCTTGCCGTCGCGCTGACCCACGCCTTACGCAACCACGGGCTTGCGTCCCGGCTCAATCCGTCGGGAATGCAGGTCAAACGCGGCAGGTTTCAATAGTTTCAGACGGCATTCGGGGTGTCCCTGAAAAGGAAATGTGTATCAAGATGAAGTTCATATTTTTTATTCTGTACCTTTTGCGGTTTTTGCCGTTCGCGCTACTGCACAAACTTGCCGATCTGACAGGCTTGCTCGCCTACCTTTTGGTCAAACCGCGCCGCCGTATCGGTGAAATCAATTTGGCAAAATGCTTTCCCGAGTGGGACGAAAAAAAGCGCAAAACCGTATTGAAGCAGCATTTCAAACATATGGCGAAACTGATGCTCGAATACGGCTTATATTGGTACGCGCCCGCCGGGCGTTTGAAATCGCTGGTGCGTTACCGCAACAAACATTATTTGGACGACGCGCTGGCGGCGGGGGAAAAAGTCATCATCCTGTATCCGCACTTTACCGCGTTCGAGATGGCGGTATACGCGCTTAATCAGGATGTTCCGCTGATCAGTATGTATTCCCACCAAAAAAACAAGAGGTTGGACGAACAGATTTTGAAAGGCCGCAACCGCTATCACAACGTTTTCCTTATCGGGCGCACCGAAGGGCTGCGCGCCCTCGTCAAACAGTTCCGCAAAAGCAGCGCGCCGTTTCTGTATCTGCCCGATCAGGATTTCGGACGCAACGATTCGGTTTTTGTGGATTTCTTCGGTATTCGGACGGCAACGATTACCGGCTTGAGCCGCATCGCCGCGCTTGCAAATGCCAAAGTGATTCCCGCCATCCCCGTCAGGGAGGCGGACAATACGGTTACACTGCATTTCTACCCGGCTTGGAAATCCTTTCCGAGTGAAGATACGCAAGCCGACGCGCAGCGTATGAACCGCTTTATCGAAGAGCGGGTGCGCGAACATCCGGAACAATATTTTTGGCTGCACAAGCGTTTCAAAACCCGTCCGGAGGGCAGTCCCGATTTTTACGGATTACACGAAATAACAAAATAAATCGGGCGTTTTAGAGCGAATCTGCCGATTGTTTTTGGAAATTTGAAATTTGTATTTTGCAAACAGGATGTTCCGGGCGGTGTTAACGCTTCATATGATAATAAATAACTTTTTGAAATAAATGATTAACGATACGCCAATAAACCGATAAAAAGAGGCTTATTCCGCGGACAAAAGGGGGCGGATGCCGAAAAACCGGTTAATATATTAAAATTAAATCAAAATTAAATTTGTTTAAAAACATAAAGTTGAAAACAAGCATCTCATATAAGCCTTTTTCATTAAACAGACATTCAGGTATTTTGTGCCAATAATCCACATAATATTTAAATTAATATCAAATTATAAAAAATATAAAATTTAATTCTGTTTATTTATGATTTTAAGCAACAATATAAATCAGGCGTTTTGATTCCCCTATTTTGAAAAATGCTTGGCAAGGTGCGAAAAAAGGCGTACATTCCGCTACACAGAATTACAGACGCAGCGAAACAACGCCGTCTGAAAGGATGTTCCGGCCGGTCTTCGGGCTGTCCGGTGTCTTGCCGGAAACGGCGGGACGAAAGTTTGCCGGCGCAGGGTTGAGCTGCGCGGGTAAAGCCGCAGGCGAAAGCCTGTATTGTTTGTGAAGCGTAAATCTCTGATTTGAGGTATTGGGGCAATCCTGTGGGGGGTTGCCTCTTTTTTTACCTGCCTTTTAATGACACAATAGCCATCCGTCCTTTTTGAATACAAGGTGCAGCGATGAATACGATTTTGGCTTTCGATATTGAAACCGTGCCCGACGTGCAAGGGATACGGACTTTATATCATCTCCCGTCCGATTTGCCCGACGACGAAGTGGTGCTGTTTGCCCGGCAAAAACGCCGTGCCCAGACAGGCGGGGATTTTATGCAGCACCACCTTCATCAGGTTGTGGCGGTTTCGTGCTGTATGCGCTGGGGGCAGGACAAAATCCATATCGGCACAATCGGCGAGGCGGACGATGGCGAAGAAGTGGTTATCGCCAAATTTTTCGAGTTGGTGGAAAAACATACGCCGCAACTGGTCAGTTGGAACGGGGGCGGGTTCGATCTGCCTGTCCTGCATTACCGCTCCCTGATATACGGCATCAATGCCGCGCGTTATTGGGATATGGGCGAAGGGGAATTTGGCGACAGCCGCGATTTCAAGTGGAACAACTATATCAGCCGCTATCACCAACGCCATTGCGATTTGATGGATTTGCTCGCACTTTACCAGCCCAGGGCAAACGTGCCGCTGGACGATATGGCGAAATTGTGCGGTTTTCCGGGAAAGCTGGGTATGGACGGCAGCAAGGTTTGGGAGGCATTCCATACGGGCAGGCTGAAGGAAATCCGCAATTATTGCGAAACCGACGCGGCAAACACTTATCTGATGTACCTGCGTTTCTGCCTGGTCAGCGGCAGGCTGGATGCGGACGAATACGAAATGGAAATCAAACGGATGCGGAATTACCTGTCCGCACAAGCCGGAGAAAAGCCGCATTGGGAAGAGTTTGTCCGCGCGTGGGAATAAAGATTGAAATTCAAACCGGTTGTCCGGCGGTGCGCCCGTGCCGCCGTTGCGGCTTCAGACGGCATACGCGGGATGCGCCCGTGCCGTCTGAAGCCTTTTCCTGCCAAACCAAATCATATTGAAAGAAAAAAATGAGCAAAACCGTGCATTATCTCAAAGATTATCAAACGCCCGCCTACCATATTCTCAAAACCGATTTACTTTTTGATATTGATGAACCGCAAACCATTGTGAAATCCCGTTTGACGGTCGAGCCGCAGAGGGTGGGGGAGCCGCTGGTGTTGGACGGTTCGGCGAAACTCTTGTCCGTCAAAATCAACGGGGTGGCGGCGGATTATGTGTTGGAAGGCGAGACGCTGGCGATTGCGGGCGTGCCGTCCGAACGCTTCACCGTCGAAGTGGAAACCGAAATCCTGCCGGCGGAAAACAAATCGCTGATGGGGCTGTATGCTTCCGGCGGCAATCTGTTTACCCAGTGCGAGCCGGAGGGCTTCCGCAAAATCACGTTCTACATCGACCGTCCGGATGTGATGTCCAAATTCACAACCACCATCGTCGCGGACAAAAAACGCTATCCCGTTTTGCTTTCCAACGGCAACAAAATCGACGGCGGCGAGTGTTCAGACGGCCGTCATTGGGTGAAATGGGAAGACCCGTTTGCCAAACCGAGCTATCTGTTTGCTTTGGTCGCGGGCGATTTGGCGGTAACGGAAGACCGTTTCACCACGATGGGCGGCAGAAACGTCAAAATCGAGTTTTACACCACCGAAGCGGACAAGCCCAAGGTCGGCTTTGCCGTGGAATCCTTGAAAAACGCGATGAAATGGGACGAAACGCGCTTCGGTCTGGAATACGACTTAGATATTTTCATGGTCGTCGCCGTAGGCGATTTCAATATGGGCGCGATGGAAAACAAGGGTTTGAACATCTTTAACACCAAGTTCGTCCTCGCCGACAGCCGCACCGCCACCGATACTGATTTTGAAGGCATCGAATCCGTGGTCGGACACGAATATTTCCACAATTGGACGGGCAACCGCGTAACCTGCCGCGACTGGTTCCAGCTTTCGCTGAAGGAAGGGCTGACCGTGTTCCGCGACCAAGAATTTTCCGGCGACCGTGCCGGCCGCGCCGTGCGCCGCATCGAAAACATCCGCCTGCTGCGCCAGCACCAGTTCCCCGAAGACGCAGGCCCGACCGCCCATCCGGTGCGCCCCGCCGGCTATGAGGAGATGAATAATTTCTACACCATGACCGTTTATGAAAAAGGCGCGGAAGTGGTGCGTATGTATCACACCCTGCTCGGCGAAGAGGGCTTCCAAAAAGGCATGAGGCTCTATTTCCAACGCCACGACGGGCAGGCCGTTACCTGTGACGATTTCCGCGCGGCGATGGCGGACGCGAACGGCATCAATCTCGACCGGTTCGCCTTGTGGTACAGCCAAGCGGGCACGCCCGTTTTGGAAGCGGAAGGTCATCTGAAAAACAATATTTTCGAGTTGACCATTAAACAAACCGTGCCGCCCACGCCCGATATGGCGGACAAGCAGCCGATGATGATTCCCGTCAAAGTCGGGCTGCTGAACCGCAACGGCGAAACGGCGGCATTCGATTATCAGGGCAAACGCGTAACCGAAGCCGTGTTGCTGCTGACCGAAGCCGAACAAACTTTCCCGCTCGAAGGCGTAACCGAAGCCGTCGTTCCCTCGCTGCTGCGCGGGTTCAGCGCGCCGGTGCATCTGAACTATCCGTACAGCGACGACGACCTGCTGCTCCTGCTCGCCCACGACAGCGACGCCTTCACACGCTGGGAAGCCGCGCAAACGCTCTACCGCCGCGCCGTCGCCGCCAACCTCGCCGCGCTTTCAGACGGCATCGGGTTGCCGAAACACGACAAACTGCTTGCCGCCGTCGAGAAAGTCATTTCAGACGACTTCTTGGACAACGCCTTCAAAGCCCTGCTTTTGGGCGTGCCGTCTGAAGCCGAGTTGTGGGACGGCGCAGAAAACATCGACCCGTTGCGCTACCATCAGGCACGCGAAGCCTTGTTGGACACGCTTGCCGTCCGCTTCCTGCCGAAATGGCACGAATTGAACCGTCAGGCGGCGCAGCAGGAACACCAAAGCTACGAATACAGCCCCGAAGCCGCCGGCTGGCGTACGCTGCGCAACGTCTGCCGCGCCTTCGTCCTGCGCGCCGACCCCGCGCACATCGAAACCGTTGCCGAGAAATACGGCGAAATGGCACAAAACATGACCCACGAATGGGGCATCCTGTCCGCCGTCAACGGCAACGAAAGCGATACGCGCAACCGCCTGCTGGCGCAGTTTGCCGACAAGTTTTCAGACGACGCGCTGGTGATGGACAAATATTTCGCCCTCGTCGGCTCAAGCCGCCGCAGCGACACCCTGCAGCAGGTTCAAACCGCCTTGCAGCATCCGAAATTCAGCCTCGAAAACCCCAACAAAGCCCGCTCGCTTATCGGCAGCTTCAGCCGCAACGTCCCGCATTTCCACGCAGAAGACGGCAGCGGCTACCGCTTCATTGCTGACAAAGTCATCGAAATCGACCGCTTCAACCCGCAGGTCGCCGCCCGCTTAGTGCAGGCGTTCAACCTCTGCAACAAGCTCGAACCGCACCGCAAAAACTTGGTGAAACAAGCATTGCAGCGCATTCGGGCGCAGGAAGGATTGTCGAAAGACGTGGGCGAAATCGTCGGTAAGATTTTGGATTGAGGTCGTCAAACAGAAAAAAACAATGCCGTCTGAAAGCCCGTTCCGCTTTTCAGACGGCATTTTTGCCCCTTTCGTTTACCAAGCCTTAAAATCCCTTTACGCTCAAACCCATTCAAAACAAAACAAATATCCCGTCAACACACGCCGCGAAGGAGGATAAACCGTGAAACCGCTGCGCAGACTGACAAACCTCCTTGCCGCCTGCGCCGTGGCGGCGGCTGCCTTCGGGCAGCCCGCCCTCGCGGCAGAATTGGCGCAAGACCCTTTCATTACCGATAACGCCCGACGGCAGCACTACGAACCCGGCGGCAAATACCACCTTTTCGGCGACCCGCGCGGCAGCGTCTCCGACCGCACCGGCAAAATCAACGTCATCCAAGACTATACCCACCAAATGGGCAACCTGCTCATCCAACAGGCAAATATCAACGGCACAATCGGCTACCACACCCGCTTTTCAGGACACGGACACGAAGAACATGCCCCCTTCGACAACCACGCCGCCGAGCGCGCAAGCAAAGAAAACGGCAACGTCAACGAAGGCTTTACCGTATACCGCCTCAACTGGGAAGGACACGAACACCATCCCGCCGATGCCTACGACGGGCCCAAAGGCAGCGGCTATCCCGACCCCACGGGCGCAAGGGACGAATACACCTATCACGTCAACGGCACAGCCCGCAGCATCAAACTCAATCCGACCGACACCCGCAGCATCCGGCAACGCCTGTCCGACAACTACAGCAACCTCGGCAGCAATTTCTCCGACCGCGCCGATGAAGCCAACAGAAAAATGTTCGAGCACAATGCCAAGCTCGACCGCCGGGGCAACAGCATGGAGTTTATCAACGGCGTTGCCGCCGGCGCGCTCAACCCCTTTATCAGCGCAAGCGAAGCCTTGGGCATAGGCGACATACTGTACGGAGCAGGCTATGCCGTAGACAAAGCCGCGATGAGCAACATCGCCCCCTTGCCCGCCGAGGGCAAATTCGCCGCCATCGGCGGCTTGGGCAACGTGGCGGGCTTTGAAAAGAATACGCGCGAAGCCGTTGATGGATGGATATGGGACAACCCCAATGCCGCCGAAACCGTCGAAGCCCTGATCAACGTCCTGCCGTTTGCCAAAGTCGCGAAGTTGGCAAAGGCGGCAAAACCGGGGAAGGCTGCGGTTAGCGGGGATTTCTCTGCCGCTACACAAGCCAAATACAAGCAATATGGGGATGTGCATTCTGCCAATGCCCAATCGGCATTAGCTAAGAAATTGTCAGGTTTGGAAGGAGCCCAAAATAGTGCGTCTAGAACAAAAACTTTATCTGATGGGAGAATCAGGTATTATGAAGCTGAGCGATTTGCTAGAACCGAGGGAAGAACGAGGGGTAATAGCTTTGTTACAGAATATAATCCTAAAACAGGCAGTACCCGACAATGGATGGAAAGTTATGATCATAGCGGGAACGTAACTATGGTTCATCCTAAATCCATTAACGGACAAAGTGTAACCTCTCAGCATTATCCACCAACAAAGCAGGAATTAGATTCATGGAAAAAATAACTCAACAATACGCATATTCTGAACTACTCAGATTGTTCAATCAAAATGCTTCGGATGAAAAAATTGCGAATCTTGCTTTTGATTTTCTGTATGCTTGGTCAAAAGATAATTCTCTGGAATCGCGTAATATAATCTATGATTTAGCACTTATCGGTGAACCGGGTATGGAACTGACCCGTAATGACATAAAAGAATTGATTGACAGTTTAGTTGAGTAAGCATAGGTTGGATTGAAAATCCCACAATCAAAAGATCGTCTGAAACCGTATTTGGTTTTTCAGACGACCTTTCCGTCAATAAAAAATAGCGATATTGGAACCCAAACCAGCCTACGGCTTGCTGGAATAGGGATGAAAAGTTTAAGAAAAAATGATTATAGTTGAACATTTAGAGCATTATTTGGGTGAAATCGAAAGCGGTATAAAATGCTTGGATCGGCGTTATCATCTCAGCGTTTCCGTATTCCCATCACAACCATATAAAGGGGTAACTACTTTTTCTACTTTAGGCTTGAATCGATATGACTTGAACTATAAGAGTAGGTTTGAATTAATTTTTACCTGTTCTGAAGAATGGAATAAAGAAAATATTGCAGCTTTTCTATCAGGAGTAGCCGAATATTTGATTGACAATAGAAAACCTATTTTAAGAGGTGAAATTATTCAATTACCCAGGGTAATTATCGAAGGTAGCAAAATGGATGCACTGTATGTTTCCGCCCCATTTTATTTCGATGATGATTTTCAGGTCTGTTATGGCGAACACTACAATACCGTTTTCCCTTTGCTTGTCCCGTTGTATAAACAGGAAGCGGAATTGGTGGAAAAAAAGGGTTGGAATGCTTTTGAGCAGTTTTTGCTGGATAATGAAGTTGACAACCTTTCGGATATGAATAGGAAACCGTTTGTTTGGTAAATACCGTTCTTCAGACGACCTTTGAAAACAGGCTAAAAAGCATGGACTACAACCAAACTGTTTTATCTCACTTGCAAAGATTTTGGAAACATCATGATATTAAAAGATTTACTTGGACTTTAGGAAGGATTGTCGAAGAACTTCCCGATTTCCAAGTTTTCCAAGTGATTCCTAATCATGAAGATGAGCCTTGGGTTTATGTCAGCTCTGGGATAGGTCAATTTTTAGGACAGGAGTTTTTTATCGTCAGCCCGTTTGAAACGCCCGAACATATTGAGACCTTGGCAATGCCGGCATCTGCAAGTATGCATTATCCTGATCAATTTCAATTAGGGAAAACTGTCAATATCGGCAGACCGTGGGTCGAGCAATCATCCTTCCGGCATTTTCTGATTTCCCTGCCTTATCCTTACGGGCAAGAGTTGGAATATATGGATAATGTCCGATTTTTCTGGTTATTGCCGATTACCCGTCAAGAGAGGCTTTTTCTAGATACTCATTCGGTAGAAGAATTGGAAACGAAATTCGATGAAGCGGGTATTGGTTATTTAGATATAAATCGTGTGAGTACTGTCTGGCAGGTAGGATAAAAACCCGGTAATCAAAATGCCGTCTGAAACGATATTCGGCTTTCAGACGGCATTTTTGTATTTAGAGCCGGGTAACGCTCAACACGCCTTTGACATCGCCGAGGCCGGCGAGGACGCGCGGGAGGTCGTTAACTTGTTTGACTTCGAGCGTGAACCGCATACTGGCTTCCAAGTCGCGGGACTGGGTTTGCACGGCGGTAACGTTGAGTTTGTGGCGGGCGAGCGCATCGGATACGTCGCGCAAAAGCCCCGCGCGGTCTTGGGCGCGGATTTCGATATCGACGGCGAACACTTGTCCTTCCTGCAACGCCGCCCAACTTGCGTCCAGCACTTTTTCGGGCGCGTGTTCGGCAAGGTGTCGGAAAGAGGGGCAGGTTTTGCGGTGTACCGAAATGCCGCGTTCGCGGGTAACGAAGCCGACAATATCGTCGGGTGGCGCGGGTTTGCAGCATTTGGCAAGCGTGGTCATCAAACCGTCTTCGCCGTCGATGAGCACGCCGTTTTTGCCGCCTTTTTTGATTTTGGACTGTTTGACGATGGTGGTTTCGCTGACGGGTACGGGCGGCGGTTCGTTCAGCGTGCCGCAGGCTTTTTGGATGGCGCGGTTGGAAATTTCGCCCTGTCCGACGGCGGTATAGAGGTCGTCGAGTTTTTTGAAGCCGAGGTTTTCGGCAAGCTCTTGCAGGTTGGGCTTGGGCGTGAGTTTGGCAAGCTGCTTGTCGATTTGGACGCGGCCTTCTTCGCGCACGGTGTCGGCGTTTTGCTGGCGGATGTAGGCGCGGATTTTACTGATTGCCTTGCCGGATTTGACCCAGCCTTCGTACAGCCAGTTGACGGAAGGATGCCCTTCTTTGGCGGTAATGATTTCGACGCGCTGTCCGTTTTCAAGCGGAGTGGACAGCGGCACGATTTGCCCTTCGACTTTCGCGCCCCGGCAGCGGTCGCCGATGCTGCTGTGCAGGGCGTAGGCGAAGTCGATGGGTGTCGCGCCCGTGGGTAGGGAGAGGACTTTGCCGTGCGGGGTCAAAACGTAAATTGTGTCGTTGAACAGCTCGGTTTTGAAGGCAGCGGCCAGGTCTTCTTTGCCGCTTTCCGCCATATTTTCGCGCCAGTCCAAAAGTTGGCGCAACCAGGCGATTTTTTGCTCGTAGGCGGAATCGCCTTTGCCGCCTTCTTTGTAACGCCAGTGCGCGGCGACACCGAATTCGTTGAATTGGTGCATATCGAAGGTGCGGATTTGTACTTCCACGCCTTTGTCTTCCGGGCCGACGATGACGGTGTGCAAACTTTTATAGCCGTTGCCTTTGGGGTTGGCAATGTAGTCGTCGAACTCGCCGGGGATGGGCTGCCAGAGGCTGTGGACGATGCCCAGCGTGGTGTAACACTCGGGGACGGTATCGACCAGAATCCGCACGGCGCGGATGTCGAACAAGCCGTCGAAGCTGAGTTTTTTCTTCACCATTTTTTTGTAAATGGAGTAGATGTGCTTTGGTCTTCCGGCAACTTCAAAGTGAATATTGTATTTTTTCAGTTCCGTACGCAGGATATTGAGGAAGTTTTCGATGTATTCGAGGCGTTCGGTGCGTTTTTCGTCCAAAAGCAGGGCAATTTCGCGGTATTTTTCGGGTTCTTGATGACGGAAGCCCAAATCTTCGAGCTGCCATTTGAGTTGCCACACGCCCAAGCGGTTGGCGAGCGGGGCAAAAATGTCGAGGGTTTCTTTGGCAACGGCGCGCTTTTCAGGATTATCGGGAACGTTGCTTAAGAATTGGAGGGTGCGCGTACGCATCGCCAGTTTGATCAACACAACGCGGATGTCGGTAACCATCGCCAGCAGCATTTTCCGCATAATTTCGGCTTGCCGGGCGCGTTCTTCCGGCGTGGCGAGACTGTCCACACGGGCGAAGTGGGTGAGCTTCTGCACTTCGTCCACACCTTTGACCAGCTCGGCGACGGTGCTGTTGCAGCGTTCGGAAACCAATAAATTCCAGTCGGGGACGTAGCGTCCGATGTCGGCAAGCAGCGTTGCGGCGACGGCATCGGGGAGCAGGTCGAGTTCGTCGACCATCTGCGCCGCGCCGAGGAAATGGTCGGGCAGCGGCTCGCCATACGGCGTGGCGGCATCGGCGGGGTAATGTTCTTCCGCCAGCGAACGGGCGGCGAAGACAAGTTTTTTATCGTTGTCCGGCAGCGCGGCACAGTAGTTGTCGAACCATTCGCGCAATTCTTGAAAAGTTGCGCTTTGCGTGTCTTGAATCGGGCTGATGGCGGTCATGATGGGTCTTTCCGTTCCGCTAAAAACGAGTTTATTGTAACAGCTTATTTATTTACGGTGCATAGGCGGGAAGATATAGTGGATTAAATTTAAACCAGTACGGCGTTGCCTCGCCTTGCCGTACTATCTGTACTGTCTGCGGCTTCGTCGCCTTGTCCTGATTTAAATTTAATCCACTATAAACTTGTTTCGGGCGGAGCGGGGTGTTAAGGTAGCCGGTACCGACAGATTGACGAGGAATATTTTGATGAAACTGTATATTTACGACCATTGCCCGTTTTGCGTGCGTGCGCGGATGGCGGCGGGGCTGTTGGGCGCGGACGTTGAAGAAGCCGTGCTGGCAAACGACGACGAGGCAACGCCGATCGGTATGATCGGTGCGAAACAAGTACCCGTTCTGCAAAAAGAGGACGGTTCGTTTATGGGCGAGAGTTTGGACATTGTGCGCCATTTCGACCGCGAAGGCCGTCTGAAAGACGAAGTCCGCCCCGAAATACAGGCGTGGTTGGACAAGGTGGACGGATACAACAACAAACTGGTGCAGCCGCGCGTAATCAAAATCGGGCTGCCCGAGTTCGCTACTGCCGAAGCGGTTAAATATTTCACGGACAAAAAAGAGAAAAGCATCGGCAGCTTCTCCACCAATTTGAACAAAACCGCCCAATACCTCGAACGGATAAACGCAGATTTGCAAGAGTTGGAGAATCTGATGGACGGTACTTCAGACGGCATCAACGGCGGAATCGGTATGGAGGATATTTTGGTTTTTCCCGTTTTGAGGAATCTGACCGTGGTGCGCGGCATCGCGTTCCCTCGGAAAACGATGGGTTATTTAATCGGTATGAGTGAAAAATCGGGCGTGCCGCTTTATTTCGACAGGGCATTGTGAAACCGGAAAACGCGGCAGGGCAATATGTCCTGCCGCGTTTTTGGAATGTTTATGCCGTCTGAAAACCGGTCAGGTGAATATCGCGAACATCTGCACAAACGCAATCACCAGCCGCACAATCGGTGCAATAAACGCACCCAATACGCCCGTCAGCATAAGCAGCAGGATAATCCACGTCCCATAAGGTTCGATTTTGCGGAACGCTTGCGAATATTTCGCCGGCAGGAAGGTGTCGATGAAAATGCCGCCGTCCCAAGGCAGGATGGGGATGATGTTGAGCGCGAACAGAATCGCATTGATCAGAATACCGTAGTTTGCCATTTGAGCCAGCGGCATCTGATACGCCCCGCCGACATACGGAGTCAGCACTAAAACCACGCCCCACAGAACCGCCATTGCCAGATTCGACAGCGGACCGGACGCGGCAACGCAACGCCAGGCAAGGCGCGGGTTGCGGAAGTTGCGCGAATCGATGGGAATCGGACGCGCCCAGCCGAACAGGAAGGGCGTGAACATCAAAGTAAGCAGCGGTATGATGATTGTGCCGACCGGGTCGATATGGGGCAGGGGGTTCAGTGTCAGCCTGCCGTATTGTTCGGCAGTGTTGTCTCCCCAGTAGCGCGCCGTATAGCCGCGCACCACCTCCCTGACGGTAATGGCGAGCAGTACGGGCAGGACGGCAAGCAGGAACACGCCCAAGTCAAAGTTCCGAAACATAATTTTCCTTTATAAGGTTGGTACGCAGCCGCAACCGGCTGCCGGATAAAGGCGGCAATATATCATTTAACCCGATTTTGTTGGAACGGGAAAACAGGCAGAGCCGCCCCATTTGTCCGCAGGCATCTGAGAATTTATCATAATATATTGTTTCAATATGGATTTTGTGAATATAAAAACAGTATTCATATAAAGGCGAATGATAAAAATAGGTTGCAAATAGGAATTGTTGCTATTATTATGCCCGAATTATGGATAAAGAACGAATTTTAACCCCCGCAGTCGTGTTTTCCGTCGCACTGCTGCATTTGGCAATGGTGGCATTGCTCTGGCAGGCGCACAAGCTGCCTGTGACCGAGTCCGGAAATGTTATCGAATTTGTCGATTTGGGCGACTTTGGCGGAGGGGACGGTACGCCCGAGGGCGCAGGTGCGCCTGCCGCGCCCGAGCCGCAACCCGAATCCGAACCGCCCAAACCTGTCGAGCCGCCCAAACCGGTTTTGAAGCCGGTGGTTACAAAAAAGGCGGATGCGGATATCCGGCAGCCCAAGGAAAAGCCGAAGCCTGAAGAAAAACCGAAGCCCGAGCCTAAGCCGGAAGTGAAGCCGGCGGAAAAACCGGCAGAGAAGCCGTCTGAAAAACCTGCCGAACATCCCGGCAATGCGCCCGCCAAAGCCGGTGCAGGACAGGACGGTGGGGAAGGTAAAGGCAGCGGTACCAAAGGTGACGGAACAGGGCGCGGTGAAGGCGGCGGCAAAGGCAGCGGCGGAGCCAAAGGCGAACACGGGGAAGGAACCGGCGGCAGCGGCGGAGGAACAGGTGCCGGCAGCAGCAAAGGCAATCCTTTACGCGCCAATGGCAGCATCCCGCGCCCGGCCTATCCCACGCTTTCTATGGAAAATGACGAGCAGGGTACGGTTGTTTTGAGCGTTTTGGTTTCTCCGGGCGGCAGGGTCGAGTCCGTCAAAGTCGTGAAAAGCAGCGGTTTTTCCCGTTTGGACAATGCGGCACGCAAGGCGGCGCAAAACGGGCATTTTCAAGCCAATGCCTGGACGGAGTTTAAAGTCCCCGTCAAGTTTGAATTGAATTAGGCGGTTGCCGCAGCGGTTTGCGGCAGCTTGGATGTTTGATTGGTTTTTTCAGTGTTGGAATCATTATGAATTTGAAATTAGTTTTTGAATCGGGCGATCCCGTCCTGATCGGTGTGTTTGTGTTGATGCTGTTGATGAGTATCGTAACGTGGTGTCTGATTGTCTTGCGCTGCATCAAGCTGTATCAGGCGCGTAAAGGAAACGCCGCCGTCAAACGGCATATGAGCGATACTCTGTCTTTGGGCGACGCGGTCGAAAAAGTGCGCGCCGTCGATGCGCCTTTGTCCAAGCTGGTGCAAGAGGCGTTGCAGTCTTACCGCAACTACCGCCGGAGCGAAGCGTCCGAACTGGCGCAGGCTTTGCCGTTGAACGAGTATTTGGTTATTCAAATCCGCAACAGTATGGCTCAAATTATGCGCCGGTTCGATTACGGGATGACCGCGCTTGCCTCTATCGGCGCGACCGCGCCGTTTATCGGGCTGTTCGGCACGGTTTGGGGGATTTACCACGCCCTGATCAATATCGGACAAAGCGGGCAGATGAGCATTGCGGCAGTTGCCGGCCCGATCGGCGAGGCACTGGTGGCGACGGCGGCGGGTTTGTTTGTGGCGATTCCGGCGGTGTTGGCATACAACTTCCTCAATCGCGGCACGAAAACACTGGCTCAGGATTTGGATGCGATGGCGCACGATTTGCATGTCCGCCTGCTTAATCAAAAGGATAGCTGATTATGGCATTTGGTTCGATGAATTCCGGCGACGATTCGCCGATGTCCGACATCAACGTTACGCCGTTGGTGGACGTGATGCTGGTGTTGCTGATTGTGTTTATGATTACTATGCCGGTGCTGACGCATTCCATCCCTTTGGAACTGCCGACCGCGTCCGAGCAGGCAAACAAGCAGGATAAACAGCCTAAAGATCCCTTGCGCCTGACGATTGATGCAAACGGCGGTTATTATGTCGGCGGAGATTCTGCAAGCAAAGTGGAAATCGGGGAAGTGGAAAGCCGTCTGAAAGCCGCCAAGGAGCAGAATGAAAACGTGATTGTGGCCATTGCGGCAGACAAGGCGGTAGAATACGATTATGTAAACAAAGCGTTGGAGGCCGCCCGTCAGGCAGGGATTACCAAAATCGGTTTTGTAACGGAAACCAAGGCGCAATAAAGTTTGACGCTTGAACGAATGCCGTCTGAAAGTCTTTCAGACGGCATTTTTGTATCGGCCGGTTTTATGGTTTGGCGGCTGCGTCTTCCAAACGGGTTCTGAAGTTTTCCAAATTCACGCCTGCCGCTTGGGCGCGGCGGATGATTTCGTCAACCGGCATACCTTCTGCCGCCCGGCGGAAGCCCCACAGCAGGGAGCAGCGCGTACCGGTCCGGCAATAGGCAAGGACGGGATATTCGGCTTGTCCGATGAGTTGTCGGAAGGCTTCGACATCATGGTTTTGGATGTCGCGTGCAATAACGGGTTGGTGATGGAATCCGGTAACGCCTGCTTGTTCCAACCACTGTTTGATTTGGGCGAAGTCGGGTTGCGATTCTTCTTCGTGGTCGGGGCGGTTGCAGACGACAGTTTTGATGCCCAGTTGCGCGATTTGTTCCGCATCGGTTTCCGTCAGTTGTGGAGAGATGTAGAGATGTTCGTCCAGTTTGAGAATCGCCATTTTGTTTCCTTTGCTTTGCGGTTGGTTTTCAGACGGCATTTTGTGTGCAATGCCGTCTGAAAGTTTAACCGAACAACCAGTTTTCCAACAGGTTGCGGTCTGTGATGTGTAAAAGTGCGGTATCCGCCGCCGTTGCCTGAACCGTCAAGACGGTTTGACGCAATATGCCGGCACGGAAGAAGTGGAGGTTGATTTTTGAACCGACAGGGTATCGGGTCCATTGTGCGGCAAAGTCGGTGCAGGCATAACCGTCTAAAGCAATGATTTTGTCTTGCGGACACAGTGCCGCAGATTCCGCGCTGCCGCCGTTAAGGATATGCGTCAGGACGATGTGGTCGGTGTTTTGTTTGAAACGTGCGCCGAAATCGCCTGCCGGCGGAACGGGGCAGATGTGTTCCGCATATCCGCCGCCGTGTTGTCGTGGAAGCGGCAGGAAGGTCAGTCCCACTCCTACGGCAGACAGGCATTCGGCAAGCGGCAAATCTTCGGTACTGTATAACGCTTTTTGGAAAAAATCTTCCAAATCCAAGCCGGTAATTTCCTGACAGCGGATTTGCCAGTATTTTTCCGGAATGCCCGCGCGCGTATCCGCCCACTCCTGATAGAGTTTGTCCATTACCGTATCGAGAGAATGTCTGCCGCCGCTTTTGTTCCGTATGAGCAAATCAAGGCACAATGCGGCAAGCGCGCCTTTTTGGTAGTAGCTGACGATGGCGTTCGGACTGTTTTCATCCGGTTTGTAAAATTTGTTCCACGCGGTAAAACTCGATTCCGCCAAGGTCTGCCTCAAACGGCCGGGGGTTTGTTGTACGCGCGTAATGCCTTGCGCCAGCAGGTTTAAATAAGATTCGGGCGAGATGGTGCGGCTGCGTGCCAAAAACAAATCGTCGTAATAGGATGTAATGCCTTCGAATGCCCATAGTTGTTCGGTATAGTTTTCTTTGTCAAGGTCATAAGGGACGAATGCGGCAGGTTTGATGGATTTGACGTTCCACGCGTGAAAATATTCGTGGGAGAAAAGTCCGAGCAGCCGGGTATAGTTTTCATCGGCATCGGTCATACCGAATGGCGGAAGGCTGTGGCGGTCGGCGAGCAGGGCGGTGCTGTCGGCGTGTTCCAAACCGCCGTAAATATGGTCGCCGACGTGGAGCAGGAATAAATATTTTTGAAACGGGGCAGGGGAGGAAAACATCCCCAGCTCTGTTTCGCAGATTTTTTTGATGTCCGAAACCAGCCTGTCGCGGTCGAAATCGGGATAGATGCCGCTTAAGGCAATCGTGTGCGGAATGGCTGCCGCCTCAAAATCTAAAAATTCAATCAAGCCCATCTCGACAGGGCGGTCGATCAATTCGGCATAAGATGCCGTCTGAAAGGCAAACCGTCCCGTTTCCGGCAGCGTTGCGGCAATACGCCATTCGGGTGGAATGCCCGTCAATTCCAAGCGGTGCGGCAGCGTTTCCGTTCCTTCGACTTTCAAAAACAGGCACGATCCGTCAAAAAAACCGCGTTCCGTCGTCAAGAAAGAACCTCGAACCGACAAATCGAATGCATATACGGTGTAGCGGATTTGCCACTCGCCGCGTATGGCGGCGGTACGCCAGCGGTTTTTTGCAAGCTGGACGAGTCGGACGGGCATACCGTTGCAGGATGCGGAGACAGATGTAATGTGGCGGGAAAAATCCCGAATCAGATAACTGCCCGGCACCCAATTCGGAAGGCTTATTTCCATAGGAATATCATTATCTTGCACAAATGTCAGCAGGATGTGCCACTCGTGGTCAAGAGGGGAGGGGGTTATTCTATAATTAATCATAACTATCAAATATATCGTTAAACGGGATGGATTAAATGCATTTAAAATGCAGCTTAACCTACATCAATAAAGTGCCACAAAAAGGGAAAATTGGAAACAAAAGCAATGGCGGTCGGGTTGTAATTTATTATAACAATATGATTTACATATAATAAAAAACAGATTAAGCAACGGGCTCGCCGGCGGCGCGAATGTAATTCCGCTTGGCGTAATAAGGCAGATATGTTAAATTTAGAAAAAATTACGCTTGCCCGATTGCACCTTAAACAGGCTGCGGAAGCGGCAGGATAAAAATCTTTATTCCCATAAATTCATGGAGACTCTTATGGACACACAAACTTACAACTACAAAGTGGTGCGCCAGTTCGCCATCATGACCGTAGTTTGGGGGATTGTGGGTATGTTGGTCGGCGTTATCGTTGCCGCCCAGCTTTTTGCTCCTGCCCTCGACTTGTCTAATATCGGACCTTGGTTCCACTTCGGCCGCCTGCGTCCGCTGCATACCAATGCGGTTATTTTCGCATTTGGCGGTTGCGGCCTGATCGGCACATCATACTACGTTGTCCAACGTACCTGTAATACCCGCCTGTTTGGCGGCTGGCTGCCGGCATTTACCTTTTGGGGCTGGCAGGCGGTAATCGTTGCCGCCGCCGTCAGCTTCCCTATGGGTTGGACCCAAGGTAAGGAATATGCCGAACTGGAATGGCCGATTGATATCCTGATTACTTTGGTTTGGGTGGCTTACGCTATCGTATTCTTCGGTACGATTGCCAAACGCAAGGTAAAACACATTTATGTTGCCAACTGGTTTTATGGCGGCTTTATTTTGGCGGTCGCACTTTTGCACATCGTCAATAACATCAGCATCCCGGCAGGGTTGATGAAGTCGTATCCCGTCTATTCCGGTGCGATTGATGCCATGGTTCAATGGTGGTACGGGCATAACGCTGTGGGCTTCTTCCTGACTGCCGGCTTCTTGGGTATGATGTACTATTTCGTCCCCAAACAAGCAGGTCGCCCCATTTACTCCTACCGCCTGTCCGTCGTTCACTTCTGGGCGTTGATTTTCACCTATATGTGGGCGGGTCCGCACCATCTCCACTACACTGCGCTGCCTGACTGGACGCAATCTTTGGGTATGGTTCTGTCCCTGATTCTGTTCGCACCCTCTTGGGGCGGTATGATTAACGGCATCATGACCTTGTCCGGTGCGTGGGACAAACTGCGTACAGACCCGATTCTGAAATTCCTGATTGTTTCCTTGTCCTTCTACGGTATGTCTACCTTTGAAGGTCCGATGATGTCGATTAAAACGGTCAACGCATTGAGCCACTATACAGACTGGACCGTCGCGCACGTTCATGCGGGTGCGTTGGGCTGGGTAGGCTTTGTAACCATCGGTTCTGTTTATTACATGATTCCCCGCCTCTTCGGCAAAGAACAGATGCACAGCACCAAACTGGTAGAAGCACATTTCTGGATTGCGACCATCGGCGTGGTATTGTATATCGCCGCGATGTGGATTGCCGGTGTGATGCAGGGCTTGATGTGGGGTTCTTTGAACGATGACGGTACGCTGACCTACTCGTTTGTCGAATCCGTAAAACGCACCATGCCTTACTACATGATTCGTTTTGCAGGTGGTTTATTGTATCTGAGTGGTATGTGCATTATGGCGTACAACGTGTACCGCACAGCCATCGGTGGTAAAGCAGTCGATGCCGAAATCCCTGCGGTTTCCCAAACACAGCACCACTAAAATACTAAGAAAGATAGGCTACCAAAATGAAATTACAACAATTGGCTGAAGAAAAAATCGGCGTTCTGATTGTGTTCACGCTGCTTGTAGTCAGTGTCGGTCTGTTGATTGAAGTTGTACCCTTGGCCTTTACCAAGGCGGCAACACAGCCGGTGCCGGGCGTGAAGCCTTACAATGCCCTGCAGGTTGCAGGACGCGATATTTACATCCGTGAGGGCTGTTATAACTGCCACTCGCAAATGATTCGCCCGTTCCGTGCGGAAACCGAACGTTATGGGCACTACTCCGTTGCCGGAGAATCGATTTACGATCATCCGTTCCAATGGGGTTCCAAACGTACCGGCCCTGATTTGGCCCGTGTGGGCGGCCGCTATTCCGACGAATGGCACCGTATCCACCTGCTGAATCCCCGTGATGTCGTGCCTGAGTCCAATATGCCGGCATTCCCGTGGCTTGCACGCAATAAGGTCGATGCCGATGCAACCGTTGCCAACATGAAGGCTTTGCGTAAGGTAGGGACTCCTTACAGTGATGAGGAAATTGCAAAAGCGCCCGAAGCCTTGGCAAACAAATCCGAGCTGGATGCTGTAGTCGCCTATCTGCAAGGATTGGGGCTGGCTTTGAAAAACGTAAGGTAACATCATGGATATTAACGGTATTCGCGCTCTTTTTACGGTATGGGTCTTTATCTGTTTCCTGTTGGTACTCTATATCGTCTTCAACAGGCGGAATAAGAAAAACTACGATGATGCCGCAAACAGCATTTTTGATGAAAATCAAGATACACAAGATAAAAAAAGCGAACACCGTTAATATTGTGACAACGGAGCAAAACAATGAACACAACATCCCAATTTACCAGTAATTTCTGGAATATATATATTGCAGCCATCGTCTTATTGAGCTTTATCGCTTTGGCTTGGCTGCTGCTGTCTCAAAATGTTGTCAAACGTCCGAAGAAGGGCGAAGAAGTACAAACCACGGGTCACGAGTGGGACGGCATTGCCGAATACGACAATCCGCTGCCCCGCTGGTGGTTTTGGCTGTATGTTTTGACGTGGCTGTTCGGTATCGGTTATTTGGTTATGTACCCGGGTGTCGGCGACTATAAAGGCCTGCTGAAATGGACCAGCCATAACCAATATGAAAAAGAGGTTCAAAAAGCCGACGAACAATATGGCAAGCTGTATGCCAAGTTTGCGGATATGCCGATTGAAAAAGTGGCGAAAGATCCTCAAGCCAAACAAATCGCCCAAAACCTGTTTAACACTTATTGCATCCAGTGTCACGGTTCTGATGCCAAAGGTTCCAAAGGTTTCCCCAACCTGACCGATAGCGATTGGCTGTGGGGCGGCGATCCCGATAAAATCCACGAGACCATTGAAAAAGGTCGTGTTGCGACTATGCCGGCTTGGGGGCCTGCTTTGGGCGAAGAAGGTGTGAAAGACGTTGCCCATTATGTGATGTCTCTTTCAAAATCCAAAGGCCAGTATGATGAGGAACGTGCCGCACGCGGACAAGCCTTGTTCAGCGGTCCGCCTGCCAACTGTTTCACTTGCCACGGCGATAAGGGACAAGGTATCCAAGGTTTGGGTCCGAACCTGACTGATGACGTGTGGTTGTGGGGCGGTACGCAAAAATCCATTATTGAAACCATTACCAACGGTCGAAGCAGCCAAATGCCCGCTTGGGGACATTTCTTGGATAAAGACAAACTGCATATTATGACTGCTTATGTATGGGGTCTTTCCAACAAAGACGGCAAAGCGCCGGTGAAAAAAGCCGAACCTGTACCTGCGGCGCAGCCGGCGGCATCTGCACCCGCAGAGGCTGTACAAGCTGCTTCCGAAGCCAAACCTGCCGCGGTCGAACCTAAAGTCGAGGAAAAAGCCGCACCTGCCGCCAAAGTGGATGGCAAACAGGTTTATGAAACAGTTTGTGCCGCCTGCCACGGCAATGCGATTCCGGGGATTCCCCACGTCGGCACGAAAGCCGACTGGGCCGACCGCATCAAAAAAGGTAAGGATACGTTGCACAAACACGCAATCGAAGGGTTCAATACGATGCCCGCAAAAGGCGGTCGCGGCGATTTGAGCGATGATGAGGTCAAAGCTGCGGTTGACTATATGGTCAACCAGTCAGGCGGCAAATTCTAATCGTTATTTCCTGACTTTGTCGGATGTAGGAATCCGGGTTCGGTATCGAATCCGGATTTTTTATTTGGCTGTGTTTTAATATTCCTCTGGTGCAACCTTAATCAGTCGGACAAAATGCCTTTTATTCAAGGCTGTGTTTGGTAATCTGTTGATTTCAATTATTTGAAAGGGAAAAGACAATTATTTTTCGGTTAGGAAGAAACCTATCCTATTGAA
>AEPI01000039.1 GCA_000193795.2 Neisseria lactamica NS19
CGTCTGATCCTACCGCCCCGAAGGACGGATGTCCGAGTGGCGGGGTTTCAACCGAAAAGGAAATACGATGAATACAGAAAACCGTTTTCCGGAACAATTCGACATCCCGCTCTTCCTCAAAAACCTGCCCAAGCTGCCGGGCGTGTACCGTTTTTTCGACGAAGGCGGCAAGGTTTTATACGTCGGCAAAGCCGTCAACCTCAAGCGGCGCGTGTCCGGTTATTTCCAAAAAAACGACCATTCGCCGCGCATCGCATTGATGGTGAAACAGGTTCGCCACATAGAAACCACCGTCACGCGTTCCGAAGCCGAGGCTCTGATTCTTGAAAACAACTTCATTAAAGCCCTGTCGCCGAAATACAATATCCTTTTCCGCGATGACAAAAGCTACCCTTATCTGATGCTCAGCGGTCATCAATATCCGCAAATGGCGTATTACCGGGGCGCACTGAAAAAGCCCAACCAATACTTCGGCCCCTATCCCAACAGCAACGCCGTGCGCGACAGCATTCAAGTATTGCAAAAAGTCTTTATGCTGCGTACCTGCGAAGACAGCGTGTTCGAACACCGCGACCGCCCTTGCCTGCTGTACCAAATCAAACGCTGCACCGCGCCCTGTGTCGGACACATCAGCGAAGAAGACTACCGCGACAGCGTGCGCCAAGCCGCCACCTTTCTCAACGGAAAAACCGACGAACTGACGCGTACCCTGCAACACAAAATGCAGACCGCCGCCGCCAATCTGCAATTTGAAGAAGCAGCCCGCTACCGCAACCAAATCCAAGCACTCGGCATCATGCAGAGCAACCAGTTCATCGACAGCAAAAACCCGAACAACCCAAACGATATCGATTTACTTGCGCTGGCGGTTTCAGACGGCCTTGTCTGCGTACACTGGGTCAGCATACGCGGCGGGCGGCACGTCGGCGACAAAAGCTTTTTCCCCGACACCAAAAACGATCCCGAACCAAACGGACAAGATTACGCTGAAGCCTTCGTCGCCCAACACTATCTGGGCAAAAACAAACCCGACATCATCATCAGCAACTTCCCCGTCCCCGACGCATTGAAAGAAGCCTTAGAGGGCGAACACGGCAAACAAATGCAGTTCGTGACCAAAACCATAGGCGAACGCAAAGCCCGGTTGAAAATGGCGGAACAAAACGCACAAATGGCGATTGCCCAACGCCGCCTGCAACAAAGCAACCGGCAACACCGCATCGACGAGTTGGCAAAAATCCTGAACATGAATTCAGACGACCTCAACCGCCTCGAATGTTTCGACATCAGCCACACCCAAGGCGAAGCCACCATCGCCTCCTGCGTCGTGTACGACGAACAAAACATCCAACCCTCGCAATACCGCCGATACAACATCACCACCGCCAAACCCGGCGACGACTACGCCGCCATGCGCGAAGTCCTCACCCGCCGCTACGGCAAAATGCAGGAAGCCGAAGCCAACGGCGAAGCCGTCAAATGGCCCGATGTCGTATTGATTGACGGCGGCAAAGGACAAATCGGTGTCGCCGTATCGGTATGGGAAGAACTCGGACTGCACATTCCTTTGGTCGGTATTGCCAAAGGCCCCGAACGCAAAGCCGGTATGGAAGAACTCATACTGCCTTTTACCGGCGAAGTCTTCCGCCTGCCGCCCAATAGCCCGGCCTTGCATTTATTGCAAACCGTGCGCGACGAATCCCACCGCTTCGCCATCACGGGGCATCGCAAAAAACGCGACAAAGCACGCGTTACCTCGTCCCTCAGCGACATCCCCGGCGTAGGCAGCAAACGCCGCCAAGCCCTGCTCACCCGCTTCGGCGGCCTGCGCGGCATCGTTGCCGCCGGCAAAGAAGATTTGGAACAAGTCAAAGGCATCAGCAAGGCATTGGCGGAAACCATTTACAATCACCTGCATTAGTGTGCCGCCCAAGCAAAAACCGTCTGTAAAAAAATATGATACAGTAGGCCGGCGTGCCGATATAAACCTAACTTCATAACGAATAACGATGATTCGACAAAACGGAAAACGATCTGATATGAACAATCCCGACTTACCCTATCGGCAGGCCTTAGACTGCCTTTCTCAAAAACAATATAACTTTACCGAAGTCCGCCGACTGCTGACAGAAGCGGCCTCGGCAGGTCATCCCGCCGCCGCATTCGAGTTGGCAAAACACCTGATGGATGCGGACAGCCCCTACCAAGACCGCGAACAAGGTATGAAAATGCTCCGCATCGCCGCCGAACAGGGGCATCCCTACGCGCGTTACAATCTGGCATATATCCAAGAATTGGAAGGCGCGCCCCCTGAAACCCTGATATCGCTTTACAGGCCTCCGGCAGAAGCAGGAGTGCCCGAAGCGCAAGTCCGCCTGATGTACCTGCTGTACGCGTCCCGGCATTTTGAAGAAGCACTCGAATGGGCAAAAACGACCGCAAAAAACAACAATCCCCACGGGCAATACCTGCTCGCCCAATACTGCCGGTACGGCACACCGCCGGATTTTGAAACGGCGCACCTGCTCTACCGCAAAGCGGCGGCACAAGGCTTGGCGGCGGCACACTGGCAGCTCGGGTTGCAATACCGGTTCGGACAAGGGACGCAAACCGACACAGCACAAGCCGTCAATCATTTGCGTGCCGCCGCGCAACAAGGATACATTCCCGCCTGCACTCCGCTTGCCGAACTCATCCTGCCTACCGCCCCCGATGAGGCCGTTTACTGGTTTCAACAGGCGGCACAGGAAAACGACCCCGATGCCCATACCTCACTTGCCGACATCTACCTGCAAGGCAAATATTTGGAAAGAAACCACAAACTTGCCCTGCATCATGCCGAAGCAGCCGCCGCCGAACGCCATCCCGAAGGCTTGCGGATACTGGGCGACATCTGCCGCTACGGGCTGGGCATCGCTTCCGATAAAGAAAAAGCCCGGCATTATTACCGGCAGGCAGCCGAAGCCGGCAGCCTTGCCGCGTATCAGAAACTCATATCCGACAGCGCGTTAAACCATCCCGACCAATACGGCGGCATCAAAGATTCCGCCATCAGGCGGCAACAGGCAGAGCAGCTTTATCAAAAAGCCCAAGCCCTGCATTACGGATTACAATGCGCGCCCGAATATGCAGCCGCGCTCAAACTCTACACAGAAGCCGCAGAACTCGGACACAGCAAAGCCCAAACCAATCTGGGCAGTATGTATTACTTCGGACAGGGCGCAGCCGCCGACTACAACAAAGCCCGCAAATGGTTTGAACAAGCCGCCGCGCATAAAGACAGTATGGCGTTCTATAACCTCGCCTGCATCCATTACAGCGGACACGGTGTCAAGCCGGACAAAGAAAAAGCCTGCCGCTACCTGCAAGAAGCCATAAACAATGGATACGGGCAAAAAAACGTTCTGCAAGAACTGCTGCAACAGTGGCAAAATGCCGTCTGAACAGCGTTACACCTACCCTGCTGAAACGAAACAGGTATAATCGCCCCTTTCCCTTCCCGCCGTCCGAACAGACATTTCACATTCAGACGGCATCCTGATTGCACAAGCGCACGAAAGCATTATGACAGACACCGCCGAAAACCAAACACCAAACGACCGTCAAGCCGCCCCCCCCCGCAGTATCCGCAGCTTCGTCCTCCGCCAAAGCCATATGACCGCCGCGCAGCAACGCGCCATCGATACCTTATGGGACAGCTTCGGCATCGGCTACCAAGCAACACCGGCCGATCTTAATGCCCGTTTCGGAAGCAGCCGGCCCAAAATCCTCGAAATAGGCTTCGGTATGGGGACGGCAACCGCAGAAATCGCCCGCAGGCTGCCCGAAACCGACTTTCTCGCCATCGACGTACACGGCCCCGGCGTAGGCAACCTGCTCAAACTCATCAACGAAAACCATTTGGAAAACATCCGCGTGATGCGGCACGATGCCGTAGAAGTTGTCGAAAATATGCTGCAAGACGGCTCGCTCGACGGCATCCACATATTCTTCCCCGACCCGTGGCACAAAAAACGCCACCACAAACGCCGTCTGATACAAGCCCCCTTCATCGCCAAACTACTGCCCAAACTCAAAACCGGCGGCTATATCCACCTGGCGACAGACTGGGAAGAATATGCACGGCAGATGCTTGAAGTCCTCAGTAGCTTCGACAGCCTGCAAAATACGGCGGCAGACTACGCCCCCACCCCGGACTACCGCCCCGAAACCAAATTCGAAGCGCGCGGCAAACGCCTCGGGCACGGCGTTTGGGACTTGGTATTCAAACGGATGGGCTAACAAACCGCCGGATAAAAAAATGCCGTTTGAAGCATGTTTGCTTACAGACGGCATTTTTTCAAGATAAAGCAGCGAGTGATGTTTCGATACAATTTTTAAAACAATGGTTTGAACGGCAAAACGCGTGTGTACCGCACGCATCCTTAGTAGGTTTTATGCACATCGGTTTTAAAGTTTGTGCCGCCCGCAGGTAGTATGTGATAGCTACGCACGCGGTTGGTGTGATGTAGGCTACGGCTTTCTAATTATTCATCGTTATCAAACAAAGACTTAGGTGTACATTCAGGCATAGTTAACAAAACAACTAAACCTCTATTTACTGGAAAATAAAATGACTTATTTAAAAATAATAACAATCAGTATAGTTTTATACATTTTATTATTACAAATTAATCTCAAAATGTTAGAAAAAAGGATTGATTTCTTAGTAGAAAATATAGATAAATATTATCAGCAATATGGATCTTACCCAAATAATTTTGATTTTATATCAACTAAAACTGATTTTACTACTAAATCATATTGTGATTTTTGGGATAAAAATATTGCAGGATATGGTAATTGTTACTTCATAAAGAATGATAAAGACTATACTATTTTAGTCATGGGTTTCTCATCGAAAATACTATTTTCATCTCACAATAAAATAAAAGAATTCAATTCAAATAAATATGATTAAATTCAACAAGCAAGCCGTAGCCCGCATAAAATCTTTAGTTTTCCGTATGTCGGATTCTCGAATCCGACATTACTTTAATCGTATTCAATAGAAAAGTCCGCATTGCCGCCACCCCCAATTATGCGGATAAATACCCTATTTGACATAACGGTGAAACGTAGAAAACCGCCAATCGGAAATTTGTCCTACATAGCCATGTTTGACCGGATTGAAATGCAGATAATCAAAATGGCAGGCAAAATCGGCCTCATCGCGGATAGTATGTTCCCAAAAGCGTTTTTGCCAAAGCCTGAGATTGCCGCCGATTAAATATTGGTAAAAAGGGAAAGCCTACAAGTTTAAAATTTAAATTCCCAGCTAAATAAGGTTTTACTATGAATAAAGAAACAGCAGAAGAAATACAATGCGGATTTGAATATTTGGCCTTTGATGATCTTACTCCGATATCTTTTGCACCGCTAGGGCGCGAACCGCAAACATGGCAATGGCAATTTGCAGTTGAATTTATATATCGGCTATTAGTATGTGAATTGGCTATTTTATGGCCTTTTACATTTGATAAAAAACAAGAGATATTCATGTTTTGCCAGGAATTTGCAAAACAAAATCCTTTTGGTATGGAAAATAATGAATTATGGTATTCTGGGGAAATTACATTAACAAAAAAAGGGTTGGATTTAGTTAAATTTTATATTCCCGAACTATTCGAATGCGAAGATTTGCCATTTGAGCTTAATCATTCGTTCATTCTAGCGCTAGAATCTATTTTTTCAGATTATGAAGTTCCATGGGAGGAAAATAATCCATTAATACCTATAAAAATATTAGATAATAAATAAATTACGTAGGTAGGCTCAAAACTTCTTTAGAGACGATTAAGAAGCAAGCCGTAGCTCGCATGAAATCTTTAGTTTTCCGCAGGTCGGATTCTTGAATCCGACATTTTGGGCATTGCGGCAATGGATTGCAACGACGGGAATCTTAAAGGTTTTGTCGGATACAAGTATCCGACCTACGCTTGCTGAACAGCATCAAGGCGGCATTCATCGGGCAGATGGACCATTAAGAAATCTTCAAAAACATTTGGATAGATAATATGTTTGAACGAATAAAGAATTCTTCTATTATTGTGAATAATTTCGATGAATATTCATTATGCCAAGAGAAAAATCTATTTTTTAAATTACCAGATAGTGATTTTCTAGAGTTAGAAAAGCATATCCAAATCCCATATGATTTATTCTGCTTTTGGAAAGAAATTGGCTATGGTTTTCTTACTGTAAATGAAAGTGGAAGTATTCGCTCGAAGTCCGATAACCGAATTATGGATCCTTTATCCATTTTAGATATATTGATTGGGGAGTCAGAACAAATTTCTTCTGATTTTCTTATTGAGCCATATCAAGTACCATTTTTCGAAAGATTTAGTGAATATTTTATTTGTTTTGATAGGAGAAATTTAGATAAGCCTAAACAACCTGTCTATTGGATATGGGATATGGAAAATCCGTTAGCTGACTCAATAGAGAGTTTTATTTACAAGTTATTTGAAAATCCTGATTTTTTAAATGAAATCTAGTAAGCAAGCGTAGCCCGCATGAAATCTTTAGTTTTCCGCAGGTCGGATTCTTAGAACCTGCATTCACAAAAATGATAAAATATCTTTATGACTAGAAAATCCTACCCAACAGACTTAACAGATGCCCAATGGCAAGCGATTGAGCCACATTTTAACCGGCTACGCCACTACAAATGGGATAAACGCAAATTAGTGAATGCCGTTTTGTACATTACCAAAACAGGTTGCCAATGGCGTATGCTGCCCAATGATTTTCCACCTTATCCAACCGTATGGAGTTTCTATCGCAGAGCCAACCAATCAGGCTTATGGGATAGGATTCTTTTGGCATTGGTTCAAAAAAACGTTTAATCCATCAAAAACAAGCGATGCCGACTTATGCCATTATTGATTCGCAAAGTGTCAAAACAGCTTCCGGCGCACATGATAAAGGTTTTGACGGAGGTAAAAAAATCAAAGGTCGTAAGCGACATATAGCTGTTGATACGTTGGGTAACCTATTGTCTGTTGTGGTTCATGCAGCCAATATTCATGACACAAAAGCAGGTATTTTTGTAGCAAAAAAAGCGTTTGAGACCTATCCTGGTTTAAAAGGTTTCTGTGCAGACGCAGGTTATCGGAATACATTTGAGCGAGAAGTATCGGAGCAATTGGGTTTAACTGTTGAGATTTCAAAGAAAATTCAAGATATTTCTTGGCATATCCTGCCCAAACGTTGGATTGTAGAACGAACGCTTGCATGGTTAGGTTGGTCTCGACGTTTAGCAAAAGATTTTGAGCAGACGAATTTATCTGCTGAAAATTTTGTCAAACTAGGGTATATTTCACAAATATTAAAATTTATCAAATAGTTGTTTGTGAATACAGGTTCTTAAATCCGACATTACTTTAATCGTATTCAATAGAAAAGTCCGCATTGCCGCCACCCCAATTATGCGGATAAATACCCTGTTCGACATAACGGTGAAACGTAGAAAACCGCCAATCGGAAATTTGTCCTACATAGCCATGTTTGACCGGATT
Organism: Neisseria lactamica NS19; assembly: GCA_000193795.2. Lineage (GTDB taxonomy): Bacteria > Pseudomonadota > Gammaproteobacteria > Burkholderiales > Neisseriaceae > Neisseria > Neisseria lactamica_A. The sequence continues at coordinate 7,563 of AEPI01000039.1, forward strand.
GAAATGCAGATAATCAAAATGGCAGGCAAAATCGGCCTCATCGCGGATAGTATATTCCCAAAAGCGTTTTTGCCAAAGCCTGAGATTGCTGCCGATTAAATATTGGCTGTGCCGCTTAATCTGCCGCCAGCGTTCCGAATAAGCAGAATCATTGTCCGGCAGCCGCCATATGGTATGCAGATGGTTAGGCATCAACACCCATACCAAAATTTCAAACGGATACCGTTCGCGCACCGCCATTACCGCCTGCCACAAAGCCAAACGCACCGCATCATCGGTCAAAATCTTCTGCCGTTTATTGGTTGCAACCGTAAAAAAGTCAGTGCCGCCATTGCGGTAAAAACGACGGTATTTCACAGTGTTATATACTCAGAATGATTGTGCAGATCGGATTCTCAAATCCGACATTTTGGGCATTGCTGCAATGGATTGCAACGATAGGAATGTTAAAGGTTTTGTCGGATACAAGTATCCGACCTACGCTTGCTACACTTATTTATTTTCAAGGCTTTTATTAGATATATAATTCGCATCTAGAATTTGAATGAATTCACTTTTTATAATAATGCATTTGGATGATTTTTCAGTATTACTTACCCCATCATGTTCAAGAAAAGAAACTGATTCAGGACAAAATACCTTTGTGTCTCCTAGATTCCAAGCCATATAACCATATAGGGCGTTTTTACGCCCATTAGCAGCCATAGAACATTTATCTTTGTTTTCATTACATGAAAAAGTTAGTTTAATAGCATGTAAATCAAAAGTATCAATGCCGCTAACTTCTTTTTCATTATATCTGCCATGAACAAGATACCATGATGAATCTTGATTGCTTTCAATAATTCTTAAAGGCAATAATAATCTAGATGGAAAATTATCTGATATATTTGCAATAATAAATAAAAACAAAATGATATAATAAATAAAAACAGGTTGATTGCTAAAATTTTCTCTCTACTTGAAAAACGTTCATTAAATATTATAAAAGATGATAAAATAATGTCAATTGCTGGTAAAAATAAAGTAGAAAGAAAAAATATATCATGATAATTGATATTAATCCAGCTATTTGATATAGGAATAAATATAAATACTATTGGATAGAAATTTGCTAGCATCGGAATGAAAAAGGAGAAAACCACTCCTTGCCAAAAATTTTTAATTTTTATATTCCTAAAATTTTTAAATTTATAAAATAAGAGAAGACTCCAATCAAATAAATAATTAATGGGAAAATTAGCATTGAAAAAATAATTAATTGATTATTTAACTCTTTCGAAATATATGTTTTTATCAACATAAGTATTAAAAATAAAACAATGGGAGAACATAATACGAAGCAAAATAATAATTGATTCATTCCATAAATTATTTTTTATTTTCTACTTTTTTATTTTCATTAAAAAATAATATTGAGTATGGAATTGATAAAGATATAAATATGCAAAATAGCATCAAAGAGAACACTATTGATACACTCAAAAAAGCAGAAGGCGCGCCAATAATATCGGGAAAAATACTCTTTTGATTAATTGAATCTAGGTAGCTATATGTAATAAAAGCGCCAAATATTGTTCCTAATATTGTAATAACAGGAATGGCATTTGAAATTAAATTATTTGCATCTTGAATAGTTAAAGAATCCACTTTATTTTGATGCATTTGAAACTCCTGTGTTAATTTAAATAAATACAGTTTATTATTACTCAGCCCCAAACAACAACCCTTCCTTAATCCCCCGTATCCTATCCCTCAACACAGCCGCCTCTTCAAACTGCAAATCCCTAGCCGCCTGCTGCATGGCTTTTTCCAGTTTGGCAATTTCTTTAATCGCGTCTTCTTCGTTGTGGATTTCGCCGACTTTAACCTTGTTTTTGCCTTGTCTACGGCCTTTGCTGCTGTCTTCTTCGTGGTACACGCCGTCGATGATGTCTTTGACTTGTTTTTTAATCTGCTGCGGTACGATGCCGTGTTCTTCGTTGAATTTAATCTGTTTTTCGCGGCGGCGTTCGGTTTCGTCGATGGCGGCTTTCATGGAGTCGGTGATTTTGTCGGCGTACAGGATGGCGACGCCGTTCACGTTACGCGCGGCGCGGCCTATGGTTTGAATCAGGCTGCGGTGGGAGCGTAGGAAGCCTTCTTTGTCGGCGTCGAGGATGGCAACAAGGGAGACTTCGGGGATGTCGAGGCCTTCGCGCAAGAGGTTGATGCCGACGAGTACGTCAAACAGGCCAAGCCGCAAATCGCGGATGATTTCAACGCGCTCTACCGTGTCGATGTCGCTGTGGAGGTAGCGCACTTTGATACCGAGTTCGCTGTAATAGTCGGTGAGTTGCTCCGCCATGCGTTTGGTGAGGGTGGTAACGAGAACGCGTTCGCCTTTTTGGATGCGGTCGTTGATTTCGCTCATTAAATCGTCGACTTGGGTGGCGACGGGGCGGATGATGATTTGGGGGTCGACCAGTCCTGTGGGGCGGACGACTTGTTCGACCACTTGTCCGGCGTGTTCTTCTTCGTATTTGGCGGGGGTGGCGGAAACGAAGACGGTTTGCGGCATGACTTTTTCAAATTCGTGGAATTTGAGCGGGCGGTTGTCGCGGGCGGAAGGCAGGCGGAAGCCGTAGTCCACGAGGTTTTGTTTGCGCGAGGCGTCGCCTTTGTACATGCCGCCGATTTGGGTAACGGTAACGTGGCTTTCGTCGATGAACATAATGGCGTTGTCGGGCAGGTAGTCCATCAGCGTGGGCGGCGGTTCGCCTTCTTTTTTGCCGGAGAAGTGGCGGGAGTAGTTTTCGATACCTTTGCAGAAGCCCATTTCGTAGAGCATTTCGAGGTCGAAGCGGGTGCGCTGTTCGATGCGTTGTTGCTCGACGGGGCGTTGTTCGCGGGCGAAAAATTCGATGCGTTCGCACAGTTCTTCTTTGATGGACTCACAGGCGCGCAAGACGGTGTCGCGCGGGGTAACGTAGTGGCTGGACGGGAAGACGGTGTAGCGGCCGACGCGTTGAATAAGGCTGCCTGAAAGCGGGTCGAATATATCGAGGCGGTCGATTTCGTCGTCAAACAGGCTGATGCGCAAGGCGTTTTCGGAGCTTTCGGCGGGGTACACGTCAATCACGTCGCCGCGCACGCGGAAGCTGCCGCGTTTGAAGTCCAAATCGCCGCGTTCGTACTGCATGGAAACGAGTGTGGCGATGATGTCGCGCTGGGCTATGGTGTCGCCTTCTTTGACGGACAACACCATTTGTTGATATTCGGTCGGGTCGCCGATACCGTAAATAGCGGACACGGTGGCGACGATAATCACGTCGTTGCGCGTCATCAGGTTTTTGGTGGCGGAAAGGCGCATCTGCTCGATGTGTTCGTTGATCGCGCTGTCTTTTTCGATGAACAAGTCGCGGCTGGGCACATAGGCTTCGGGTTGGTAATAGTCGTAGTAGGAGACGAAATATTCCACCGCGTTTTCAGGGAAAAACTCGCGCATTTCGGCGTAAAGCTGCGCTGCCAGCGTTTTGTTGTGCGCCATGATGATGGCGGGGCGGCCGCTTTGGGCGATGACGTTCGCCATGGTGTAGGTTTTTCCCGAACCGGTTACGCCAAGCAGGGTTTGGTAGGCAAGGCCGTCTGAAAGCCCTTCGAGCAGGCCGGCAATGGCGGTAGGCTGGTCGCCGGCGGGCGGGAAGGGTTGGTGGAGTTTGAAGGGGGAATCGGGGTATTGGATGACTTCCATAATCTTGCCTGTGATGCGTTTGCGGACAAAGCGTGTAGTAGGGATGGGGCAGAAACGTCTTTCAGACGGCATGGAATAAAAGACATTCCCAACCGTATGCCGTCTGAACTCAACCGCAATCCCAAGTGAATGCCGTTTTGGAAAAATCGCATTTTTCCAAATCTTCGGGCGCGATAAAGAAATTGCCGATGCCCATATCGCCCCACATGATGTCTATTCCTTCGTTCTCATCATATTGGCTTTCCAATTGGAACAGCAGTTCATAGCCTTCCAAACTGCCGCCGCGCGGATCGTATTGGGCAAAGCAGGGATAACCGCCAATACAGTGCCCCGCCTGATTGGAGGCTTCCCGATAGTTCTCGTAAAGCCGCCAATCGTTGTTACCCGTATCCGTAACCCTTTCAAGAATCAGCTTGCGCATTTCCGGAAAAATCTGATCGAAACGGTAATCATCGAAAGACAGATATTGCGTCTCCGGTTCGGAAAAAACCATGCGGAATTCTTCCTCTGCACCAAACGGCAGACCGACTCCGAAATCCCCGAAATCGGAATATGCCGGAACATCCGAACGCAAACCTTCCTGCCGCACTTCACGATGGTACAAAACACGGAATCCCTTTTGGGCGCGCAAGTCGTCGAAATCCATGCCCGACAAATCGTCGTAACCGTCGACAAAGAACTGGACAATGCCTTCGGTCGGATAGTCCGGCAAATGCGGCATTTGGGCAAAGTTGATTTGCGCCAACAGGGAAAGCGGTTGTCCTTGGGCGTTTTGGGGATATTCCATACCCTCCGGCAGATAAGGTCTGCCACCGACCTTGCTGTCCCACAGTTTTACTGTCTCTTTCTTCAAAGAAAAACGTACGACGGGTTTTGCCGTGGCTGCAATTTTCTCTGCAAACGGTTCAAATTCCGGTAAAAAATCGCTCATAACCTGTCCTTTCAAACATAATATGCCGTCTGAAATCCTTTCAGACGGCATCGCCAAAGCCTACTTCTTATCTTTCTTATCTTTATTTGAAACCGGCTTTTTCGCCGCCAGCCCCAAAGACTTCTGCCACTGTTCGGGCGACTTGACCAAATCCAAAGCCTTACGCAACTGGTCGTCTTTGGCAGGGTTGGGAATCCGCCTTGAAGACAAATCCTCATCCTTTTTCTTTTTGCCTTTTTCTTTTGCAGCGGGTTTGTCCGCATTTTCTTCAACCGGCACGGCAAGGGTTTCACTATTGACATCCTCGCCGCCCAAGGGATTGCCGATGTGTCCGACCAAATCCGCCTCGCGGCTTTCAAAAGCACGTTCCTTATCTTTTACTTCGACATCGGGAACAATCCCCTGCGCCTGAATAGAACGGTCGTTCGGCGTATAATACAGCGCCGTTGTCAGCTTGACCGCGCTGCCGTTGGACAAGGGAATCAAAGTCTGAACCGAACCTTTGCCGAAGCTCTGCGTACCGACAATCACCGCGCGTTTATGGTCCTGCAATGCACCGGCGACAATCTCCGACGCGGAAGCCGAACCGGAATTAACCAATACCGTCATCGGAATCGTTTTCAACTCGGCAGGAATACCCGCCAAAGGATCTGCTCCGGCTTTAAAAATATAATCTTCGGGACGCGCCTTTAACACAAAGCCTTCCGTACCTTCCCGCCCTTTCGTGCTGACAACGACCGCATCAGACGGCAAAAACGCCGCCGATACGCCGACCGCACCGTTCAAAAGGCCTCCCGGGTCGTCCCGCAAATCCAACACCAGCCCTTTGAGCGGTTTTCCTTTATTTTCCTTGACCAGCTCTTTTGCGGCGGTATTGACGCTTTCGACCGTCCGCTCTTGGAACTGCGACACGCGGATATAACCGTAATCCGGTTCAAGCAAATGATGGCGGACGCTTTTCACTTTAATGATGGCACGCGTCAGGTTGACGACGACCGGTTTGTCGGCATTTTTACGCGACAGCGTCAAAGTAATCTTCGTCCCCGGCTTGCCCCGCATTTTCTTCACCGCTTCGCTGACCGTCATCCCCCGCGTCGAAACATTGTCGATTTTCACAATGAAGTCGCCGCTTTTCACCCCCGCCCGTTCCGCAGGCGTATCCTCAATCGGCGCAACCACTTTGACAAAACCGTCTTCCTGCCCGATTTCCATCCCCAAGCCGCCAAATTCGCCGCTGGTCGATTCCTGCATTTCCGCATAACCTTTTTTATCCATATATTCGGAATGCGGGTCCAAACCGGCCACCATACCCTTCATCGCACCTTCAAACAAATCGGCATCAGGCTTGTCCTGATAATAGTTTGCCTTAATCTGACCGTAAACCTCCGCCATTGTGCGGATGGATTGGACCGGCAGGACTTCGTTATCCCGCTTGTCCTTCCCGGAGGCAAAACCCTGCACCGCCAGACTGACGGCCACGCCGCTGATTGCGCCCAAGGTATAAAGTGCGATTTTCTTAAAAACAGGTTTCGACATTCTTCTTTAACTTTCTCTCTTGATTTCCCGAAAACGGAAACACAGCCATTGAAAACGTATTGAAAACGGCAGGGTTTGCAACGGGATGCGCCGCGCCGGACAATCCGCGCAAAACCTGCCTTTTTATTTTCCCGATCAACGTATCCAGCTCGAAGGGTTCAACACCCGGCCTTGATAACGTATTTGCAGGTAAAGCCCCTCTTCTCCGTCCGGCAGCGATCCGCTCGTCCCGATTTTGCTTCCGGACGCAACGGAATATCCTTTGCCGACGGAAATTTCGCTCAAACCGGCATAGATACTGATGTAGTTTTCACCGTGATCGACCACGACCACCTTGCCGTAGCCGTCCAACTCGTCCGCATAGCTTACCGTTCCCGGCGCAATGCTTTCAACCGCTGCCGGCGCAGTGGAATAGAACACGCCTTTCCAAACATCGCCGCCGCTCCGGCTCTGCCCGAAAAGTCCGGTCGGCACACCGTCAACCGGTTTTTTCAAACGTCCCTGCATACGGCTGAAACTGTCGGCGCTGCCGATACCCGTTACCGGAGGGGCTTGGATGCTCCTGTCTTCGGCGGTCAGGTTGGACATTGCCCCTCGCCGCGCCGCCTCTTGCCCGGCTTTTTCGGCGGCCGCCAGCCTGGCTTCCGCCAGTTTTCTTTTTGCTTCCGCATCCCGAATGCGGTGTTCGGCCTTTTTCTTTTCCAAATTGCTCAAGAGCTTGTTCAGTTGCTGCTCGTTTTCTTTCTGTTCCAGCAGTTTGCGGGCATCTTTGGCGATTTTGGCATTCTGCCTGCGGCTTTCCGCCTGTTCCGCCGCATCGGTTACACCCTGTTTTTTCAGCAGGGATTGCACGTTTGCCTGAATCTTTTTCAGATATGCCAGTTCGTTATTGATTTTCTGCTCTTGAATTGCCAAAGCCTTCTGCTGTTTTTCCAAATCTTTGACGACTTTACGATTTGAGTCGTTCACATAACGCGTATAGCGCAAAAAGCGGTTTTTCTGGCCCGGTTCGGCATTTTTCAGGAACAGGGCGACCGCATTGGGTTGGCTGTTTTTATAGTTTCCCGATACGAAACGGGAAATCTGCGCTTTCGTACCGGCGACTTCCGTTTTCAAACGGTTCAGCTCGGTATTGAGTTTTTGGAACTTGTCCCAAGCCTCGCGCTGTTTGCGGTTGACGGAAGCAAGGTTGCCGCGCGCCTGACGGATACGCTCTTGGCGGATACGCTCTTCCTCAAGCTGTTTGAGGGAATTGCTGACATGAAGCAGCATTCCTTCGCTTTGTTTGAGCAGGGCTTTTTTGTTTTCGACATCGTTGGTTGCTGCGGCAACGGCGGCTTTCAATTCGTCGGAATCGGTTTTGGCATTTTTCTCTTCCGTGTGTTTTTTGTCCTGTTTCACTGCTTTGCCGTCCTTGTCGGAACGGACTTTTTTATTTGCAGAAACAGTATCTTTGTCCGCCTTGCCGCCCTTACGCGGATTGTCCTGTCCTTTTGCCTCTTTTTTACCTTGTTTGTTTTCAGGCTGTGTTTTTGCGTTTTTTTCTTTGGATTCGGACACAGGCTTGCCATGTGCCTTTTTGTGTTCCGCCTTCGATTCCTTATCCTCTTCGCGTCCTTTGCGCGCAGACTGCCCGGATGTTGCCTCCTTCTCTGCTTCTTTGCGGTTTTTGGCGGTTTTTTTGGACTCTTCGCCCTCTTTTGCCGCCTCTTTGCCGCCTGTTTTTTTATCTTTCACTGCGGCATTTTTGCCTTTTTCTTTTTTGCCTTCCGCCGCTTTGGGCTGTTCTTTTTTGTTCTTCGCCTGTTTTTTCACTTCGGCGGAACGGTTGTGCGCCGCGTCGTGTGCGGCAACGGCGGGCGTGGAAAAGACAAGCATCAGGGCGAGCAGGAGGGGTTTGTATTGCATGGTTCGGCCTTCGGAAAAAGTTGGATAATACTGAAGGCTGCACGAAAGCAGCCGGACGTTTGGATTATACTGTCAGTTATGCCGTCTGAAAATGCCGTTTGCCCAATCTTGCACCTTCTTTGCGCGGATACTTGCAATCGGCTCAAACAGCCTTATATTGTGCGGCATATTTTCAATGCTGCAACAGATATTGTGTTCCGGCACACAGGGCAGCACATGAAGCCGCATACCGTATGCTGCCCGATTTGGGAGCGTGCGCCCCTCCAAACAAAGCAAGCCCTGCCGCCTTCACGGAAAACGGGGATTCAACCGATAAGGAAATTTTGATGAACAGACTGCTACCGCTGTCTGCCGCCGTCCTGCCGACTGCCTGCGGCAGCGGCGAAACCGATAAAATCGGACGGGCAAGTACCGTTTTCAATATGCTGGGAAAAAACGACCGTATCGAAGTGGAAGGATTCGACGATTCCGACGTTCAAGGGCTTACCTGTTATATTTCGTATGCAAAAAAAGGCGGCTTGAAGGAAATGGCCAATTTGGAAGAAGACGCGTCCGACTCATCGGTTTCGTGCGTTCAGACGGCATCTTCGATTTCTTTTGACGAAACCGCCGTGCGCAAACCGAAAGAAGTTTTCAAGCGCGGTGCGAGTTTCGCGTTCAAGAGCCGGCAGATTGTCCGTTATTACGACCCCAAACGCAAAGCCTTCGCCTATTTGGTGTACAGCGATAAAATCGTCCAAGGTTCGCCGAAAAATTCGTTGGGCGCGGTTTCCTGTTTCGGCAGCGGCATACCGCAAGCCGACGGGGTGCAAGCCGATACTTCCGGCAAACTGCTTGCCGGCGCCTGCATGATTTCCAACCCGATAGAAAATCCCGACAAACGCTGATATGAACCTGTCCAACCACTTTCTCGTCGCCATGCCCGATATGGAAGACGCGTTTTTTGCACAATCGGTCGTCTATATCTGCAAACACGATGAAGACGGCGCACTCGGCATCGCCATCAACAAACCCTCTCCGATTACGATGGACATGATTTTTTCCGCCACCGGCAAAAACATCCCCATGCGGATGCAGCACGACAGCGTGATGATGGGCGGGCCGGTGCAGGTCGAGCGCGGTTACGTCGTCCACACGCCGGTCGGCAACTGGCAAAGCAGCATCGGCATTTCAGACGGCATCGCGCTGACTTCTTCCCGCGACGTGATTGAAAATATGTCCCGCGAGGGCGCGGTTGACAAAGCCTTGATCAGCATAGGCTATTCGAGCTGGAGCAAAGGGCAGCTCGAACGCGAACTTGCCGACAATGCGTGGCTGACCGTTCCCGCCGACGAACACATCCTGTTCGACATTCCCTACGAACACCGCTATGCCGCCGCCTTTGCCAAACTCGGCATCAACCCGCTCGCCCTGTTTTCGGGAGCCGGCCATGCATAAAATCCCAAAAGGAACGGCATTGGCGTTCGACTTCGGCGAAGCGCGCATCGGTGTGGCGCAAGGCGATGCGGAATTGGGGCTTTCGCATCCTTTGAGTACCGTTACCGGCAGCAGCAACGATGAAAAATTCGCGGCCATCGCCAAACTGGTTGAAGAATGGCAGCCGCGTTATTTCGTCGTCGGTCTGCCTGTCCATACCGACGGCACGGAACACGAAATAACGCATCTGTCCCGCAAGTTCGGACGCAGGCTGCACGGCAGGTTCGGGCTTCCCGTCTATTGGGTGGACGAACGGCTTTCTTCCGTCTATGCGGAAAGCCTGCTTTCAGAAGCGCAAGTTTTTGGTAAGAAACGGAAATCCGTTCTCGACCAAGTGGCGGCGCAAGCCATCCTGCACGGTTTTTTCGAGGGCGGCGCGGTGGAAATTTTCAACGGGCGCGAGGGTTAGGCGGCGCGGTTAACGCCCTACCGTGAAACAGGCGCGCACCAAGCCGTCCAGCTCCAATGCCAAATTGTCCCCCGCACCGATTGCGCCCACGCCGGAGGGCGTTCCGGTAAACACCAAATCCCCTTTCCCCAAACCGTAATCCGCCGCCAGTTTGTGTAAAATTTCCCGAATCGGGCAAATCATCAAACCGGTATTCCCGCGCTGTTTCAATACGCCGTTTTGTTTTATTGAAAACAACATCTTATCGGGATTTCCGATTCTGACTGCCGCTGCAAAATCCGACACGCACGCGGAATGCCTGAACCCTTTGGCCTTCAACCAAGGCAGCCCTTTTTCCTTCAGACGGCATTGGATGTCCCGCGCAGTCAAATCCAAACCCACGCCGTACCCCGCCACGCATTCCAAAATATCCGCTCCCTCCCCCATACCGTCCGCATCCTGACCGACCAGCAGCACGAGTTCGCACTCAAACTGTACATCCCTGCTGAACTCGGGCAGCAAGATTGTGCCGCCGCTGTTCAAAATGCTTCCTGACGGCTTCATAAATACCACGGGTTCGGACGGTATTTCGTTTTTTAACTCTTCGATATGGGCGGCATAGTTCCTGCCGATGCAGAAAATATTGCCCACTGCGACTGCTTCCCCTTCTAAAAATACTGAAGCCACATTACCTTCCTCTTCAACAAAAACAGGCAACGCCTGCCGCCACACCGGATAAACGCGCGTGAATTGCGGGATTTGATTTTCCGGAAACATTTGATTCCGCCCCGCTCAAATTTCCGGCTTACCGCCTGCACCGAAATAATGGGGCGGCTGTAAAAATGCCGTCTGAAACCACGTTCAGACGGCATCCGGGCAAGTTTACGCATTTAATGAAGCGGTTACACGCGCAACAATCTCTCCGACGGGCACCGGTTGCGCTTCGTTGTCGCGGCGTTCGGCGTATTCGACATTACCTTCTTTCAAAGCGCGGTCGCCGATGACGATGCGGTGCGGGATGCCCAAAAGCTCGGAGTCGTTCAGCAGTACGCCCGCACGTTCGTCTCGATCGTCCAGCAATACATCCGCGCCTGCCGCCAGCAGTTCGGCGTAGATTTTGTCGGCGGCCTCGCGCACAGTATCTGATTTTTTGTAGTTCATCGGCACAATCACGACTTCAAACGGCGCCATCGCTTTGGTCCAGATGATGCCTTTTTCGTCGTTGTTCTGCTCGACGGCGGCGGCAACGACGCGGGTGATGCCGATGCCGTAACAGCCCATTTCCATAATTTGCGATTTACCGTTGTTGTCCAAGAAGCTGACATTCATCGCTTTAGTATATTTGTCGCGCAACTGGAAGACGTGTCCGACTTCGATGCCGCGCGCCAGTTTCAGACGGCCTTGCCCGTCGGGGCTTTCGTCGCCCTCGACCACATTACGCAAATCGACAAACTCGGGCTCGGCGGCATCGCGTCCGAAGTTGAAGCCGGTATAGTGGTAGTCGTCTTCGTTCGCGCCGATAACCCAGTCCGCACCTTTTTCAGTAGCGAAATCGGCATAGACTTTGCCTGCAAAGCCGACAGGGCCGAGCGAGCCGCCGTTTGCACCGAACTGTTCGACAATCGCGGCAGGGCTTGCCATCGTCAGCGGCGATTTCACGCCTGCGAGTTTTTCGGCTTTGATGTCGTTGAACGCGTGATCGCCGCGCAAAAGCAGCAGGACAAGTTCGCCTTCGTTTTCGCCTTCAACCACGATGGATTTCAGTGTTTTTTCAATCGGAATGCTGAGGAAATCAACCAATGAATCAATGGTTTTCACATTCGGCGTGTGTACTTTGACCAGCTCTGCCTGTGCGGTCGCGCGTTCGCCTTTAAGCGGCAAGGTCGGTGCTAACTCGACATTGGCGGCGTAATCGGATGTGTCGCTGTACGCAATCACATCTTCGCCGCTTTCCGCCAACACTTGAAACTCGTGCGAACCCGTACCGCCGATGCTGCCGGTGTCTGCGGCGACGGGGCGGAACGCCAAACCCAGACGGGTAAAGATGCGGCAGTAAGCGTCGTACATGGCATCATAGGTCGTCTGAAGCGAGGCGTAGTCGGCATGGAAGGAATAAGCGTCTTTCATCACAAACTCGCGCGCACGCATCACGCCGAAACGCGGGCGCACTTCATCGCGGAATTTGGTTTGGATGTGGTAAAAGTTTTTCGGCAGTTGTTTGTAGCTGTTGACTTCTTTGCGCATGATGTCGGCGATGACTTCCTCACAAGTCGGCCCCATACAGAAATCGCGGTCGTGGCGGTCTTTCAGGCGCAGCAGTTCTTTACCGTAAAATTCCCAGCGGCCGGATTCCTGCCACAGCTCGGCAGGCTGCACCACCGGCATCAGCAGCTCCACGCTGCCCGCGCGCGCCATTTCTTCGCGCACGACGTTTTCGACTTTGCGCAACACGCGCAGCCCCATCGGCATCCAAGTATAAAGACCCGATGCGTTAGCCTTAATCAGACCGGCGCGAATCATCAGCTTGTGGCTGGCAAGCGCGGCTTCGGCAGGGGCTTCTTTTAAAGTAGAGATAAAGAATTGGCTGGCTTTCATAAAAGTATTTTTCCAAACAGGCAGATTCAAAAGTAAGTCGGGTGCAGATTGTAACGCGAAAAAAGCAGGTTTTGCACCGCCCGCCACAAATCCGGCGGCATTCCGCAACCGGAGGCGCGCAAGCCGGGCCGGTGCAGGACATACGAAAAACACCATAATTAATATAACTGTTTGATTTTAATATATTTAACTATGCCTATTTTTTCATCAAAATAACCGCACATTTGTTGTGTAAGACTTTTTTAACCTTACGCCAAATTTATCAACACGATTATCCACAAAGCCTGTGCATAGATTTTTCATCGGCGGCAACCCTGCAGGCAGGGAACGGATTATCTGATTTCACACCATTCCGAAAAAATACAATCAAAATAAGGCAAAATATTTTCACAATAAAACAAATTTTCCTGCAGGACAGGCGTTCGGCAAAAGCGCAGCCCGGCTTCAAAGGCAGGCTTATTTGCCGGCAGGCTTGATTACTGATAGGATTTCACCTGCAACAGGCCGGACATTTTTACAAATATCCCCTTGTTTTCAAGGCTTCTATAATTTTTTGAAAACATTAGGATTAATTATCCCGTTTCGGTCTGGTTTGGAAATTTTCGTTTTTTGCTTATTGTTTTTCACTAACGAAAATAAAGGGGCAAGCCGTACACGCCCTGCCGATTTAACACTCAACATAAAGGATAGGTACTATGTCCACCCAATTACACGATGTTGACCCCATTGAAACCCAAGAATGGCTGGATGCGTTAAGCTCCGTCCTCGAATACGAAGGCGGCGAACGCGCGCAATACCTCTTGGAAAACCTGGTCAAATACTGCCGCGACAAAGGTGTCCGTATGCCCCACGGCACGACCACCCCGTATTTGAATACCGTTTCGGTTGAAAACGAAAAAGGCATTCCGGGCGACCAAAACATCGAACACCGCATCCGCGCATTCGTGCGCTGGAACGCCGCCGCCATCGTATTGCGCGCCGGCAAGAAAGATTTGGAACTGGGTGGGCACATCGCATCTTTCCAATCTGCCGCCACCATGTACGAAGTCGGCTTCAACCACTTCTGGAAAGCCAAAGGCGAAGGCGAAGAAGGCGATTTGGTCTTTTTCCAAGGACACGCCTCCCCCGGCATCTATGCCCGCGCCTTTGTCGAAGGCCGTCTGACCGAAGACCAATTAAATAATTTCCGCCAAGAAGTTGCCGGTAAAGGTCTGCCTTCCTATCCGCACCCCCACCTCTTGCCCGACTTCTGGCAATTCCCCACCGTATCTATGGGTCTTGGCCCGTTGATGGCGATTTACCAGGCACGTTTCCTGAAATACTTGGAATCTCGCGGCCTCGCAAAAACCAAAGGCCGTAAAGTATGGGTATTCTGCGGCGACGGCGAAATGGACGAACCCGAAAGCCAAGGCGCGATTGCCTTGGCTGCACGCGAAGGCTTGGACAACTTGGTATTCGTCATCAACTGTAATCTGCAGCGTTTGGATGGCCCGGTACGCGGTAACGGCAAAATCATTCAAGAGCTGGAAGGCAACTTTGCCGGCGCCGGCTGGAATGTCGTCAAAGTCATCTGGGGCCGCCGTTGGGACCGCCTATTGGCGAAAGACAAAGACGGCATCCTGCGCCAACGTATGGAAGAGTGTTTGGACGGTGACTACCAAACTTATAAATCCAAAGATGGCGCATACGTTCGCGAACACTTCTTCAATACCCCTGAACTGAAAGCATTGGTCGCAGATATGACCGATGACGAAATTTGGGCATTAAACCGTGGCGGCCACGACCCGCAAAAAGTGTACAACGCTTACGACCGCGCAGCCAATCACGCCGACGGCAAACCTACCGTCATCTTGGCGAAAACCATTAAAGGTTACGGTATGGGCGCATCCGGCGAAGGTCAAAACGTTGCCCACCAAGCCAAAAAAATGGACAAAGCGTCTCTGAAACAATTCCGCGACCGCTTTGACATTCCTGTTACTGACGAGCAAATCGACAGCGGCGACCTGCCTTACCTGACTTTTGCTCCCGACAGCGAAGAATACAAATACCTGCACGCGCGCCGTGAAGCCTTGGGCGGCTACCTGCCCCAACGCAAACCTACCCAAGAAGTTTTGGAAGTGCCGGAGCTGTCCGCATTTGATACCCAACTGAAATCCAGCGGTGACCGCGAATTCTCAACCACTATGGCATTTGTCCGCATTTTGTCAACCTTGTTGAAAGACAAAAAAATTGGCAAACGCGTCGTACCTATCGTTCCCGACGAAAGCCGTACTTTCGGTATGGAAGGTATGTTCCGCCAATACGGAATTTGGAACCCCAAAGGCCAACAATATACCCCTCAAGATAAAGACCAACTGATGTTCTACAAAGAATCCGTCGACGGTCAAATCTTGCAAGAAGGTATTAACGAACCGGGCGCGATGGCCGACTGGATTGCGGCTGCAACCAGCTACGCCAACAGCGACTTTGCGATGATTCCGTTCTACATCTACTACTCTATGTTCGGTTTCCAACGTATCGGCGACTTGGCTTGGGCGGCAGGCGATATGCACGCACGCGGCTTCCTGTTGGGCGGTACTGCCGGCCGTACGACGCTGAACGGCGAAGGTTTGCAACACGAAGACGGCCACAGCCATATTCAAGCAGATTTGATTCCGAACTGCATTTCTTACGATCCGACCTTCCAATACGAAGTCGCCGTCATCGTACAAGACGGTCTGCGCCGTATGTATGCCAATAACGAAGACGTGTTCTACTACATCACCCTGATGAACGAGAACTACACCCATCCGGATATGCCGGAAGGTGCGGAACAAGACATCCTCAAAGGTATGTACCTGCTGAAAGCCGGCGGCAAAGGCGACAAGAAAGTCCAACTGATGGGTTCCGGTACGATTCTGCAAGAAGTGATTGCCGGTGCCGATCTGCTGAAAGCCGACTTCGGCGTAGAAGCAGACATTTGGTCTTGCCCGTCCTTCAACCTGCTGCACCGCGACGCTGTCGAAGCGGAACGTTTCAACCGCCTGAATCCTTTGGAAACTGCAAAAGTACCGTTTGTTACTTCCCAGCTGCAAGGTCATGACGGCCCGGTGATTGCCGCTACCGACTACATCCGCAGCTATGCCGACCGTATCCGCGCCTATATCCCGAACGATTACCACGTCTTGGGTACTGACGGCTTCGGTCGCTCCGACAGCCGCGCCAACCTGCGCAGCTTCTTCGAAGTGGACCGCTACAACGTTGCCGTTGCCGCACTGGCCGCATTGGCGGAACAAGGCAAAGTCAGCAAAGAGACCGTTCAGCAAGCCATCGAAAAATACGGCATCAAAGCTGATTCAGCCCCTAGCTGGAAACGCTGATTGATGTTTCAGACGGCCTGTTTGCCTAATTCCGACATCAGGCCGTCTGAAAACCGAATGCCCGAATGGTTTGAGCAGACAAACCGTACCGATGCCGTACGAAGCAGTTTTCAGACGGCATCCAACTGAAAAAGATTAAAGGAACTCAAATGAGTATCGTAGAAATCAAAGTCCCCGATATCGGCGGTCATGAAAACGTCGACATTATCGCCGTAGAAGTCAAAGCGGGCGACACTATTGCCGTTGACGACACCCTGATTACCTTGGAAACCGATAAAGCCACGATGGACGTACCTGCCGACGCGGCCGGCGTCGTGAAAGAAGTGAAAGTCAAAGTCGGCGACAAAATCTCCGAAGGCGGCGTAATTTTGACCGTTGAAACCGGTGCCGCCGCTGCCGAAGCCGCTCCGGCTCCTGCCGCTGAAGCGCAATCTGCGCCTGCTGCCGCACCCGCTGCCGCAGGCGGTGCGACCGTCCAAGTAGCCGTCCCCGACATCGGCGGTCATACCGATGTAGATGTAATCGCCGTCGAAATTAAAGTTGGCGATACCGTTGCCGAAGACGACACGCTGATTACTTTGGAAACCGACAAAGCGACGATGGACGTACCTTGTACCGCCGCCGGTGTGGTTAAAGCCGTATTCCTGAAAGTCGGCGACAAAGTATCCGAAGGCTCTGCCATTATCGAAGTAGAAACTGCCGGCTCTGCCGCAGCAGCTCCTGCTCCTGCTCAAGCTGCCGCACCTGCACCGGCTGCCGCTCCAACTCCTACCGCTCCGGCCGCCGCACCTGCACCTGCTGCACCTGCCGCCAAAATCGACGAAGCCGCTTTTGCCAAAGCACACGCGGGTCCTTCCGCACGCAAACTGGCGCGCGAATTGGGCGTGGATTTGGGTCAAGTCAAAGGTACCGGCTTGAAAGGCCGTATCGTGGGCGACGACATCAAAGCCTTTGTGAAATCCGTTATGCAGGGCGGTGCGGCGAAACCTGCCGCAGCCGGCGCGTCTTTGGGCGGCGGTCTGGACTTGCTGCCATGGCCTAAAGTGGACTTCTCCAAATTCGGCAATGTCGAAGTTAAAGAACTGTCCCGCATTAAGAAAATCTCCGGTCAAAATCTGTCCCGCAACTGGGTAGTCATCCCGCACGTTACCGTACACGAAGAAGCGGACATGACCGAATTGGAAGAATTCCGCAAACAGCTGAACAAAGAATGGGAACGCGAAGGCGTGAAACTGTCCCCGTTGGCGTTCATTATCAAAGCCTCCGTTTCCGCGCTGAAAGCCTTCCCCGAATTCAACGCTTCTTTGGACGGCGACAACCTGGTGCTGAAAAACTACTTCAACATCGGTTTCGCAGCCGATACGCCGAACGGCTTGGTTGTTCCCGTCATCAAAGACGTGGATCAAAAAGGCTTGAAACAAATCAGCCAAGAATTGACCGAATTGTCCAAAAAAGCCCGCGAAGGCAAGCTCAAACCGCAAGAAATGCAAGGCGCGTGCTTTACCATTTCCAGCTTGGGCGGTATCGGCGGCACAGGTTTCACGCCGATTGTGAACGCTCCCGAAGTCGCCATCTTGGGCGTGTGCAAATCCCAAATCAAACCGGTTTGGAACGGCAAAGAATTTGCTCCCCGCCTGATGTGCCCGTTGAGCCTGTCCTTTGACCACCGCGTCATCGACGGCGCGGCCGGTATGCGCTTCACCGTATTCCTGGCTAACCTGTTAAAAGACTTCCGCCGCATTACCCTGTAACCCGATCGGCTTCAGACGGCATAGCGGTCTGTGCCGTCTGAAAAGGAAGTTTGAACATCATTCAGAAAGATGAGACATGAGCTTAGTTGAATTGAAAGTGCCCGACATTGGCGGTCACGAAAATGTAGATATTATCGCGGTTGAAGTAAATGTGGGCGATACCATTGCCGTGGACGATACCCTGATTACTTTGGAAACCGATAAAGCGACGATGGACGTGCCTGCCGAAGTTGCGGGCGTAGTCAAAGAAGTTAAAGTTAAAGTGGGCGACAAAATCTCCGAAGGCGGTTTGATTGTCGTCGTTGAAGCCGAAGGCGCGGCAGCCGCTCCTAAAGCCGAAGCGGCTGCCGCCCCGGCGCAAGAAACCCCTAAAACTGCCGCTCCTGCTCCGCAAGCCGCACAATTCGGCGGTTCTGCCGATGCCGAATACGACGTGGTCGTATTGGGCGGCGGTCCCGGCGGTTATTCTGCTGCATTTGCCGCCGCCGATGAAGGTTTGAAAGTCGCCATCGTCGAGCGTTACAAAACTTTGGGCGGCGTTTGCCTGAACGTCGGCTGTATCCCTTCCAAAGCCCTGTTGCACAATGCCGCCGTTATCGATGAAGTACGCCACTTGGCTGCCAACGGTATCAAATACCCCGAGCCGGAACTTGATATCGACATGCTGCGCGCCTACAAAGACGGCGTGGTTTCCCGTCTGACTACCGGTTTGGCCGGTATGGCGAAAGGCCGTAAAGTGGACGTTATCCAAGGCGACGGCCAATTCTTGGATCCGCACCACTTGGAAGTGTCGCTGACTGCCGGCGACGCGTACGAACAAGCAGCCCCTACCGGCGAGAAAAAAATCGTTGCCTTCAAAAACTGTATCATTGCAGCAGGCAGCCGCGTAACCAAACTGCCTTTCATCCCTGAAGATCCGCGCATCATCGATTCCAGCGGCGCATTGGCGCTGAAAGAAGTACCGGGCAAACTGCTGATTATCGGCGGCGGTATTATCGGCCTCGAGATGGGTACGGTTTACAGCACGCTGGGTTCTCGCCTGGATGTTGTTGAAATGATGGACGGCCTGATGCAAGGCGCAGACCGCGACTTGGTGAAAGTATGGCAAAAACAAAACGAATACCGTTTTGACAACATTATGGTCAACACCAAAACCGTTGCAGTCGAGCCTAAAGAAGACGGCGTTTACGTTACCTTTGAAGGCGCGAACGCACCGAAAGAGCCGCAACGTTACGATGCCGTACTGGTTGCCGCCGGCCGCGCGCCCAACGGCAAACTCATCAGCGCGGAAAAAGCAGGCGTTGCCGTAACCGATCGCGGCTTCATCGAAGTGGACAAACAAATGCGTACCAACGTGCCGCACATCTACGCTATCGGCGATATCGTCGGTCAGCCGATGTTGGCACACAAAGCCGTTCACGAAGGCCACGTTGCCGCCGAAAACTGCGCCGGTCACAAAGCCTACTTCGACGCGCGCGTCATTCCGGGCGTTGCCTACACTTCTCCCGAAGTGGCGTGGGTGGGCGAAACCGAGTTGTCCGCCAAGGCCTCCGGCCGCAAAATCACCAAAGCCAGCTTCCCGTGGGCGGCTTCCGGCCGTGCGATTGCCAACGGTTGCGACAACGGCTTTACCAAGCTGATTTTCGATGCCGAAACCGGACAGGTTATCGGCGGCGGCATCGTCGGCCCCAACGGCGGCGATATGATCGGCGAAGTCTGCCTCGCCATCGAAATGGGCTGCGACGCGGCCGACATCGGCAAAACCATCCATCCGCACCCGACTTTGGGCGAATCCATCGGTATGGCTGCGGAAGTGGCTCTGGGTACTTGTACCGACCTGCCTGCGCAAAAGAAAAAATAAATCCGACCGAATAAACAGCCGATAAGGTTTATTTAAGCAAATGCCGTCTGAAATGTTCAGACGGCATTTTCTGTTTTACAGCGGATTAAAATATTCCCTACGGCCTGCATAAAAACGAATCCGGCACGGCTTATCTGAAGGAATGGTTGGAAACGGCAGTTTCCAATACAACAAAATGCCGCCTGAACATTTCAGACGGCATCTGACCCATTACTGCTGCGGCTTTGAAACCATACCGCCTTCGTCAAAATCCGGCTCCGGTTCGTTTTGCAACGTTTTACCGTTCAGTTTCAACTGATTGTTTTTCAGAGAAATGGCAGTATCAATCTGGTCGCCGTTCAAAGTCAGATATTTTTCTCTTGCCATACTCTGAACCGTACTGTCCACCATCAGGCGCAAAGTCTCATTAATATCGGCAATGCTCGCCCTGCCTTCCGCCTCATCTTCGGCATTGACGCTGAAGATATTTTTTGCCTGACTGACCGCCAAATCTTCCAGCATTTTTTGAGGAATACTCATTCTGATGTCCGCCTCGGTTTTCTTCAGCATCAGACCCAATTGGTTCAAATCTTCCTTCTTCATGTCTTTAAACATGATTTTTCCGCCCACATCGATTTTTCCCGACGGCAGCGTGAATCGGAACGTTTTGATGTCGAGTACCGGGTTATGGGTAAATAATCCGGAAGCCTCGCCTTTGACGGCGGCAATCAAATCATTGCGGATTTGCTCCTCGGTCATTTTTTTGGCGGAAATTTGTGCAAACTTGCGTTTCAATACCGCCAAAGCAGAAGCATCGAGATGTTCGGCGGCGATATGGATATCCAGCGGGCCGTATTTTTCATCGCCGTACACCAGCGTGTCGAAACGGAACTGCCCTTCGCTATTGATAAATGATCCAGATTCCCCGGTCTTGGTTGAAAAAGCCAGCTTGCCGACTTCGATTTTAGAAGGTGCGATGCTGCCGTTGGGATTGATAAACGCGCCAATCTGCAAATCGGTAACGAGATTGACCAGTTCGTTTAACTTGACGTTGTAATCGACACCCTCTTTCCATTCTAAGGAAAATTTTTCCAAGGTCAGATTGCTGCTGCCCAAAGCAAGCGGGTTGATGCCGTCTGAAGTTTCCGAATGGAAATGCACTTTTTCAAACGCGGCATCGCCTTTATCTGCCAGCTTGATTTTAAACAAGGGGGCATCATAGCCGTTGCGGTAGCTTTTGAAACCTTTTTGATAAACCGTTTTCCCCGTCAGGCCTTCCCAGTGCAGCCTGATGCCAGACAGCTCTTCATAATCGAAGGCGGGAATACTGACTTCCATTTTACCGCTGCCGTTAAAATAAACGGTATTGGCAAGGGAAACCGGAGCTTGCTTCCCAAAAAAGCGTTCCAAAACTTTTTCCGTTTCAGGCGCATATTTGAACTCGGTTTCAATGTGCGCCTGCGTGCCGAATCCGCCGGCAAAAGGACCGTGCGTGATATGGTTTACCAGCGTAACCGGCTGTTCCAACACTGTTTTCAGGTTATCCGGCAGATATTTCTGCGCATTATGCAGCAACTCGGGTTTCAGACGGATGACCGTCGTTTCCGTAGAGGTAAACCAGCCGCGGTCATATTGGTGCGATTCGACGGTCAGGAAGCCCGTTTCCTGCAATATTTTTTGCTGCTGAGTCAGGCTTTCTTCGGCTTTGACACCCAAATAATAAGGTGTACCCAAAGCAACGCCGAGCAATGCTGCCGCAACCGAAATCAAAGGTTTTTTCATCACTTCAAACAAGCAGGTTTCAAAGGCACTAGAATAGCATTATTTAAGCGTATCCCGCCATATTTCTTTAAAAGAAATGCCGTCTGAAACCTGTTCGGACGGCATTTTCCGGATGTGGGGAAATTAGAAATCCAATTCCGCCTTCAGCCAGTAAGTGCGCGGCATACCGACGACGGCGAAGCTGCGGTCGAATTGTCCGCGCTGTACCTGCCAGTAGTTTTTATTGAACAGGTTTTCCACCGAGCTGCTGACGGTCAAAGTATTTTTGCCCAGCTTGGTTTTGTAGCGCGCGCCTACGTCAACCAAAATGTAAGACGGGAAGGCGTATTGTTTTTTCGTATCTTGGTAAGACTTGCCGAAATACGAAACGTTGCCGTTCAAGGTCAAACCTTTGGCAAACGGGGTATCCCATTCCACGCCCGCTTTGGCAATCACGCGCGGGTTGGCAACTTGTACGCCGTTAACCAGCATATCGCGTGAATTTGGATACTCTTTCACGGTCGATTGCAAGTACATCAGGCCGAAAGTCGGGCGCAGGGTTTTGTTTAACAGATTGGCGTATGCGTTGAACTCGATACCTCGGCTGCGTTCCATTCCTTGCTCGTCGCCTGCCTCGCCTCCTGCTGCTTTGTATGCTGCAAAATCAGTACCTGTTTTGGTATTACCCCTCCAGTAACCCGGGCGTTTGATTTGGAACGCGTTCAACGTCGTAACAAAATCGCCCCAGTTTTTGCGTACGCCCAATTCAAACTGGCGGCTGACGCGCGGTTTCGCCATCGTGGTGTCGCCTGTGCCGTCGTCTTTGATGTCGGCAGGCTCAAGGTCTTCCATATAATTGCCGTAAACCACCAAATCGGGCTGCGGCACCCACGCCGCCATCAGCATCGGGCTGAAGCGTTTGGCATTACCGCTCTGTGATTTTTTCTTGTCGGTGTATTCAACCGCTTGGAAACGACCGCCCAAAGTGAGGCGGTATTTGTTGTCGGCAAAACCCAAGGTATCGGACAAGGCAAGGCTGTTGACTTTGATATTGGCATCCTTGGTGGCGGAGTTCTTCCAAGAATTGGGATAGTCGGCTGTAAACGATGCCAATTGATGCTCAATATTTTCGTTTGCCTTCACTTCTGCCTTGTTTGTTCCGGCTTTACTACCATCGATCGTTGCACGTTGACGGATGATGCGGTCGAAAGCCGTACTCCAGTTGTGTGTTACCGGGCCGGTTTCAAATTCGCCGCGTGCGGTCAGGTTCATACTCAATGTGCGGAAATATTGGTCGGTCAGTTTCGCCGTGCCGGTATGGTATTGGTTGGCAGTCGTGCAGGTTGCGGTTTGGCTGCTCGCACCGCCTGTACCGCAAACGGTCGGGGAAATCAGCGTACCGTAATAGCGCGCTTTGTTGTAGCCGATACCGCCGGTAATTTGGGCATTGTCAAACGCATCCCATTCAAAGGTCAGCATATTGGTTTCGCCGACGGTGTTTTGCCAGTTCCACGCAGGCAGCAGGTTGGTTTTGCCGTCGGGCGCGTCAAACAAGCGGCCGCCGGCGTTTTGAATATCCTGAATACGCGCGCGGCCGCCGTTGGTTTTGCGTTTCGCGTAGATGGAATCGAACGCCACGCGCAGTGTTTCACCGCGATAGTCGGCATTTAAGGCAAATTCTTTATTGTCCTCGCTGTAACCGTGGCGCGGAGTGTCGCCGTGGCGCAGTTTGCCGTTGGCGCGCACGCCGAATTCTTTGTTTTCGCCGAAACGTTGACCCAAGTCGAACGTGCCTTGGACGCGGCTGTTGCTGAAATAGCCCAAACCGATTTTGCGGTTGCCTTCATCGGCGGCTTTTTTGGTTTCGATATTGACGGAGCCGGATACCGCGCCTTCGGGGTCCATACCGTTTACGGCGGTGGACGCGCCTTTAATCAGTTGCGCGGAGCCGACTTGCACGCTGGCTGTGCCTTGCGTGCCGTACATACCCGCCAAACCGTTGACGCTGAATTGGCGCGCATCAAGCTGATAACCTCGGAAATACAGGCCGGTCAGCGTGTTGCTTTCGCCGCCGAACTGCCAAACGGAAGCGTCTTTTTTCGCTACGGCATCCACCAAAGTACGCGCTTCGGTGTTGCTGAGGGCTTGTTCGTCGTAGTTGACGACGGTAATCGGCGCGGTAAAGGCGTTGGCTTTGCCCAATACGCCCAAGTTCACACGGTCGCGCAAGTCGCCGTCGCTGGCGATGGAGTAAGAACGGGCGGCTTTGACGCGTTTGGCGTCAGCTCGGACATGAACCTGTCCGAGTTCGCCCTGCTGCGGAACATTGTCGGCGGCAGACGAAAACGCGCTCAAAATCAACAGCGGCATTAAGGCAAGTTTTTTGTTCATGAAAACGCTCTCTTTTTTAAGTATTTAAGGAATAAATATAAAAATAAACAAATTGGTCAGATATTGGGTGCGAAAATTATATTTGATAATCAAAACTATTCCAAAGAAATTTTATGGGGCAAAGTTATCTGACTGTTAAAACTTGGTTTATTTTTATACTCCGCTGTCTGTTTTCTGCCACAGTCGATTTGGCTTCCATCAAACCGCCTTTAAACGACTGAACGGGAAACAGACAAATTGCACGGGGTTCTCCGTTTAATCAGATATGGTTTCCATCCTCGGCAGTTTCAGGCATTTGGCCGTTTCCGCCGTCCTGCCCCCGCCGCCAATAAAAATGCCGTCTGAAATATCGGCTCGATACTTCAGACGGCATACCTGCCCGTTTTCCCGTATTTCCGGGAGCGGGCTGAAATTTAAACGTGTGCGGAAATGATTTTCAGCATTTGCGCCAATACTTTGGGATTGGCAGCCACAATATCGCCGCTTTCCAACCAGCCTTCGCCGCCCGACATATCGGTAACGATACCGCCCGCTTCTTGGACAATCAATGCGCCAGCGGCAATATCCCAAGGTTTGAGGTTAAACTCGAAAAAGCCGTCCAAACGGCCGGCCGCTACGGCGCACAAATCCAAAGAAGCCGCGCCTTCACGACGACCGCCGGCGGTTTTTGACAAAAAGTCTTTCAAAATCGCCAGATACTTGTCCATCATGCTTTGATCGACAACGGGGAAGCCGGTACCGATCAGGCAGCGGTTCAATTCGATGCGGTTGGAAACGCGGATGCGGCGGTCGTTGAGCAACGCGCCTTTGCCTCGGGAAGCCATATATACGTCGTTGCGCTCGGGTGCGTACACCAAAGCTTCTTGCAACACGCCTTTGTGCAAAAGAGCCATAGAGACGGCGTATTGGGGATGGCCGTGAAGGAAGTTGGTCGTGCCGTCGAGCGGGTCGATAATCCATTCGTACTCGGCGGCGGCTTTACCGTAAGAGCCGCCTTCTTCGCAAGTGATTTTGTGATGCGGATAGGCTTCTTTGAGCGTTTCCGCCAAAATCATCTCGGAGCTGCGGTCAACATCGGAAACGAAGTCGTTGAATGCTTTGCTGTCTACTTTGACGGCATCCAGATTGCCGGCGGCGCGTATCATCATTTGCCCTGCTTTGCGGGCGGCTTTGAAAGCGGTATTTAAAAACGGATTCATGGTTTTCTTCCTAATTCGGGTAAAATACGCCCCAATGCGCCGAGCAAGGCACACAAGAGGCTGTCTATCGTTTCCGACGCTGTTAAAGAACATTTCAGACGGCATAAGAAAAGGCCGTCTGAAAACAAAAAGATGGCGCATTATACCCGATTCCCGTACAAACAGAAAACAAAATATGGCTTCCGAAAAACCCGCCCTGCCCGCTTATCTGGACAACATCCGCATCATCCTCACGCGCACCAGCCATCCCGCCAATATCGGCTCTGCCGCGCGCGCGATGAAAACCATGGGTTTGCACAAACTGACCATCGTCGCCCCCAATCTGATGGCAACGCCGATGACGGAAAATCCGCCCGTGTTCGATCCGGAGCATCCGCAATCGTTTGCATTACCGGAAGAAAGTTTCATCCTTGCTTCCGGCGCGGCAGACGTTTTGGAAAATGCCGAAATCGTCGCCACGCTGGACGAAGCCCTTGCCGACACCGCCATCGCCTGCGCCCTGACCAGCCGCCGCCGCGAAATCACCGCGCCGCTGCAAACGCCGCGCGATTTAGTGCCCGAATTATTGCAGGCGGCGCAACGCGGGGAACAAGTCGCCCTCGTCTTCGGCAACGAGACTTTCGGCTTGAGTATCGAAGAAGTCCAAGCCTGCAACCGGCTGATGACCATCAACGGCAATCCCGACTATTTCTCGCTCAACCTCGCCCAAGCCGTGCAGGTCGTGTGTTACGAAATCTTCAGCCAAACCGGTTCGCCCATGACCCACCTGCAACAGGAAGACCACGCCGCGACCCACGAGCAAATCAAAGGCATGGTCGCCCATATGGAAAACGTGATGAACGACATCGGCTTTTTCAACCGCCGCAACGGCGAGCGCCTGATGCGCCGTATGCAGAGCCTGTTCGGACGCGCCAACACGCAAACCGAAGACATCGATATCCTGCGCGGTTTTTTCAATACGCTGCAACACCGCCTGAAGGACAGGCAGCCTTAAATCCGCGCCGTCCGAATCCGGTTTTCAGACGGCATTTCCGGTCAGGCAGAATACGGGAAAACAATGAATTACGCCCTAGACGCATTATGGTGGAAACTCACCGCCCGCCCCGTCCGCGACCTCGCCTCGCTGCTGACTGCGCCGCCTTTGTGGCAAAGCGGCTGCGAATTGGGCGTGCGCGAACTACTGGGGGAACACGGTTTCCGTTACCTTTTGGCATTGGACGCCGATCCCGCGCCGCTGAAGGAACATCTCGCCCGATGCGCCCCGTTCGGACACCGTCTCGGCATTTACGCCGAAAATCTGCTGGCTTTTTGGTTTGCCAACGCGCCGCACGCCCAACTTCTTGCACACAACCTGACGGTTTCCGATTCAGACGGCGGCACGCAGGGCGCGGCAGATTTTTTGGCAACGCTAAACGGCGAACCCTGCCACATCGAGCTGACCTGCAAATATTACGGCGGCGGCACGGGCAAGCCCGAAGGGATGCGCGGATCCGACCCCCGGGACACGCTCGCCGCCAAAGCCGCCAAGCTGTCCGCCCAACTTGCCCTGTTCCGCACTTCAGACGGCATCCGAACCCTGCGGCGGCACAAACTGCCGTCCGCTGTCCGACCCGTTTCCATCGTGCGCGGCATCGGATTTTTTCCACAAGGTTTCAACGCCTTTGAGCCGCCGCTTAATCCATACGGCTGGCGCGGCGTCTATATTCAAGATTGGGCGGAATACGGGTTTGAACGCCGAGAAGCCCGCTACCACCTGCTCGACCGTATGGCCTACCTCGCGCCTGCGCGTGTTGCCGAAACCGAAACATTGGACGAAACCGAAATCCGCCGTATCGACCAAGGCTTGATTGCCGTTTTGGAATGTCGGCCGGACGGCTTTTGGCACGAAATCGAACGCATTATGAAGGCCGTCTGAAACCCTTTCCCAACTTTAAGAGAACCCATTACATTATGAACGCCGTACAACTCGACCATACCGCCAAAGTTTTGGCTGAAATGCTGACTTTCAAACAGCCTTCCGATGCCGTCCTCTCCGCCTATTTCCGCGAACACAAAAAACTCGGCCGCCAAGACCGCCACAAAATCGCCGAAACCGCCTTTGCCGCGCTGCGACACTATCAAAAAATCAGCACTGCCCTGCGCCGTCCGCACGCGCAGCCGCGCAAAGCCGCTCTCGCCGCACTGGTTCTCGGCAGAAGCACCAACATCAGCCAAATCAAAGACCTGCTTGATGAAGAAGAAACAGAGTTCCTCGGCAATTTGAAAGCCCGTAAAACCGAGTTTTCAGACGGCCTGAATACCGCCGCAGAATTGCCGCAATGGCTGGTGGAACAACTGCAACAGCATTGGAGCGAAGAAGAAATCCTCGCCTTCGGCCGCAGCATCAACCAACCTGCCCCGCTCGACATCCGCGTCAATACCTTGAAAGGCAAACGAGATAAAGTGCTACCTCTGTTGCAAGCCGAAAGTACCGATGCAGAAGCCACGCCTTATTCGCCTTGGGGCATCCGCCTGAAAAATAAAATTGCGCTTAACAAACACGAGTTGTTTTTAGACGGCACGCTGGAAGTCCAAGACGAAGGCAGCCAGCTGCTTGCCTTATTGGTGGGTGCAAAACGCGGCGAAATCATTGTCGATTTCTGCGCCGGCGCAGGCGGTAAAACCTTGGCTGTCGGCGCGCAAATGGCGAACAAAGGCAGAATCTACGCCTTCGACATCGCCGAAAAACGCCTTGCCAACCTCAAACCGCGCATGACCCGCGCCGGACTGACCAATATCCACCCCGAACGCATCAGCAGCGAACACGATACCCGTATCGCCCGACTGGCAGGCAAAGCCGACCGTGTGTTGGTGGACGCGCCCTGCTCCGGTTTGGGCACGCTGCGCCGCAATCCCGACCTCAAATACCGCCAATCCGCCGAGACCGTCGCCAACCTTTTGGAACAGCAGCACAGCATCCTCGATGCCGCCTCCAAACTGGTGAAACCGCAAGGCAGGCTGGTTTACGCCACCTGCAGCGTGTTGCCGGAAGAAAACGAGTTGCAAATCGAACGTTTCCTGTCCGAACATCCCGAATTTGAACCCGTCAACTGCGCCGAACTGCTGCAAAGCCTGAAGGTCGATTTGGATACCGGAAAATACCTGCGCCTCGATTCGGCAAAACACCAAACCGACGGCTTTTTTGCCGCCGTATTGCAACGCAAATAAACCGGTTTAAACAAAATGCCGTCCGAACCCTTTTTAAAGCGTTCAGACGGCATTTCATCAATTATAGTGGATTAACAAAAACCAGTACGGCGTTGCCTCGCCTTAGCTCAAAGAGAACAATTCTCTAAGGTGCTGAAGCACCAAGTGAATCGGTTCCGTACTATTTGTACTGTCTGCGGCTTCGTCGCCTTGTCCTGATTTTTGTTAATCCACTATAAAAATATCAAAATACCGCAGATTCAACCGATTCAACACCAAAGGCAGAATCACGCGTCTCATCGGATTTTATACGCGCCGGGCTGCAATTTTCTTTTTCTTTGTCGAAATATACGGTAGCATAAGCATATTCCAATGATATTTTTGGGAATCTGTTTTACCCCAATATATAAAGCACCATATAAGGCGGAGCTTCTTCCCCACTTTGACCCGAACCCGGAAAAGACACCGCTGGAGCCGGTCATGATTCTGCCCGGCAGCCAACCATCAAGGAAACCCTAATGAACTTTTCTTTATCCGTCATCACATTTGCCCTCGCCTCTTTCCTGACCATCCCGCCTGCCGGAGCCGCCGTCTTTACCTGGAAGGACGGCGGCGGCAACAGCTATTCGGATGTGCCGAAACAGCTTCATCCCGACCAAAGCCAAATCTTAAACCTGCGGACGCGCCAAACCAAACCGGCGGTCAAACCCGCCCAAGCCGACGTAGGGAAGCGCACAGACGGCGCGGCACAGGAAAACAATCCCGACACTGCCGAGAAAAACCGGCAGCTTGAGGAAGAAAAGAAAAGAATTGCCGAAACCGAACGGCAGAACAAAGAAGAAAACTGCCGGATTTCAAAAATGAACCTGAAGGCGGTGGGAAATTCAAATGCAAAAAACAAGGATGATTTGATTCGGAAATACAATAACGATGTGAACAAATACTGCCGTTAATCAGCCCTAGCGCAAACCCGATGCCGTCTGAAACGGCACGGGGTTTGTTTATTTCTGCCAGTAGGTTTTAACGTTGACGAACTCGTACAGCCCGAATTCGGACAATTCGCGCCCGTAACCGGAATCTTTGACTCCGCCGAAAGGCAGGCGCAAATCGCTGCTGGTATGGCGGTTGATGAATACCGATCCCGCCTGTATTTTTTCGGCAAACCGCCAGGCGCGTTCAGTATCGGCGGTATAAATGCAGGCGCCGAGCCCGAATGGGGAATCATTGGCAAGGGCGATGGCGTGTTCTTCGTTTTCGGCACGCAAAATCAGGGCCACGGGGCCGAATACTTCTTCATGCCAAACCCTACAGGCAGGATTTACCCTGTCTAAAACAGTCGCGGGGTAGAACCATCCCGGCCCCTGTGGAACTTTGCCCCCGGTCAGGCACACCGCGCCGTTTGAAACGGCGTCTTCGACCTGCTCGTGAACCCGGTTCCGCAAATCTTCGCGGTGCAGCGGTGCAAGCGTGGTATCGGGATGTTTGGGGTCGCCCATTTTCAATTTGGAGCATTCGGCGAGAAACAGCGGAATAAAGCGGTCGGCTACTGCTTCAGTTACGATGATGCGTTTGGCGGCGTTGCACGATTGCCCCGCATCGCGGAAACGGGAATAACAGGCTTCTGCGGCGGCGCGTTCCAAATCGGCATCGGGCATCACGATAAAGGCGTTGCTGCCGCCGAGCTCCAACACGGTTTTCTTGAGGTTTGCGCCCGCGTGTGCCGCAAGGATGCGCCCCGTATGCGTCGAACCGGTAAACGCCATCGCATCGGTGTGTTCGATGGCTTTGAGTGTGTCCGCCTCATCCAGCCACGCGCCTGCCAAAGGAATGCCGTCTGAAACCAAATCGAACAACGCCTGACTAACACGCGCCACGCTGGGCGCGGGTTTGACGGCGCACGCGTTGCCCGCGCAAACGGCAGGTACGGCAAAGCGTAATACCTGCCAGACGGGGTAATTCCAAGGCATGACGGCAAACACCACGCCCAAAGGCTCAAACCTTACCTGACTCAAACTCGCCTGCGTCGCAATGGTTTTGTGGGCAAGCAGTTCGGGGGCGAGGCGGGCGTAATAGCGTATCAGCTCGATAGACTTGCCGATTTCCGCACGGCATTCGTGCAGGCAGCGTCCGACTTCTTCGCACACCATTTCCGCAAAACGCTCTTTCTCCGCCTCCAAACGGCCGGCAAATTTTTGCAGACGCGCGGCACGTTCGGTTACGCCCAGTTGCGCGAACGCCCCGCCGCGCATTTT
Source organism: Neisseria lactamica NS19 (assembly GCA_000193795.2). GTDB lineage: Bacteria > Pseudomonadota > Gammaproteobacteria > Burkholderiales > Neisseriaceae > Neisseria > Neisseria lactamica_A. The sequence continues at coordinate 37,869 of AEPI01000039.1, forward strand.
CAAATCCGCCAGTTGCCGTTCAAACTCCGCATAATCTTGAGCAGGGCGGCGGTAAAGCGTTTCGCCCGTAAATACATTGACACTGTGAAACATCGAATCAACCTGCCAGTTGCGGGAATATCGTTTTCAGTCCCGACACAATAATCTCCACCGATACCGCCGCCAGCATCATACCCATAATGCGGTTTAAAATCGTCAGCCCCGTCGTGCCCAGCAGGCGGCTGACCTTCCCGGCAACGATTAAAATGGCATAACAAATCGCACTGACCACCAAACCGGCCACGATAATCAGCGCGATATCGCTGTACGTTTTGGCTGCCGAAGCGTAAATAATCACGGTCGAAATACCGCCCGGGCCGATGGTGATCGGTATGGCGATGGGCACGACGGCAATCGCTCCGGCATTGCGGGCGGGGCGCGCCTGCCCCGTGTCCGGCTGCGCGCCGAGATTCTGCTTGGCGGGATTGTCGTTGCCGTTCATCATCGAAATGGCGATCAGCAGCACCAAAATCCCGCCGCCGACCTGAAACGAACCGACGCTGATGCCCAAAACCTTCAACAGCGCACCGCCGATCAGCGCAAATACCGCAATCACGGCAAACACGGCGACAGCAGCCGTCCGCGCGACCTTCCTGCGCTCCTTCGTGCTGTGCCCGTTGGTCAGGTCAAGGTAAAGCGACAACGCGCTAAACGGATTAATCAGCACCAAAAAAGCCACAATCAACTTGCCGATTTCCATACCCAATCCCATTATTTCCCCCTCCTTCAAACCCGTGCGGCAGGCATCCGATGCTGCAAATTGCCGCCGCAACGGATTTTTCCGTTATAATTAAAAATTCAAGCAATACGCCCCATCATACCCGAACGACGGTATCTTTACCATCAGACAAGGATGCTTTTCATGGCACTGACACTTGCCGACGTAGACAAAATCGCCCGACTCTCCCGACTGCACCTGACTGCGGAAGAAAAAGAAAAATCGCTTCAAGAATTAAACGACATCTTCGCTATGGTCGAACAGATGCAAAACATCGACACAGACGGTATCGAACCGATGGCGCACCCGCACGAGGCCGCCCTGCGCCTGCGCGAAGACGAAGTAACCGAAACCGACCGCGCCGCCGAATATCAGGCGGTCGCACCGGAAGTACGCAACCGCCTGTACATCGTACCGCAAGTTATCGAAGAATAATCCGAATACGCTTCAGACGGCATCAAAAATACCGCCTGAAACCCTTTAGGGATGGAAGATTTATGACCCAATATACATTGAAACAGGCGGGCAGCCTGTTGCAGTCCAAACAGATTTCCGCCGTCGAACTGGCAAACGAATACCTCGCCGCCATCGCCGAAAAAAATCCCGCCCTCAACGGCTACATCACGCTGAACCCCGAAAAAACCCTCGCCGAAGCCCGCGCCGCCGACGAACGTATCGCGCAGGGCAACGCCTCCGCGCTTACCGGCGTGCCCGTCGCCTACAAAGATATTTTCTGCCAAACCGGCTGGCGCAGCGCGTGCGCGTCCAAAATGCTCGACAACTTCATCTCCCCCTACACCGCGACCGTCGTCCAAAACCTGCTCGACGAAGGTATGGTAACGCTCGGACGCACCAATATGGACGAGTTCGCTATGGGTTCGACCAATGAAAACTCGTTCTACGGCGCGACCAAAAACCCGTGGAATCCCGAACACGTCCCCGGCGGCTCTTCCGGCGGTTCGGCTGTCGTCGTTGCCGCACGCCTCGCCCCTGCCGCGCTCGGTTCGGACACGGGCGGCTCCATCCGCCAACCCGCATCGCACTGCGGCATTACCGGCATCAAACCCACATACGGCACGGTTTCCCGCTTCGGTATGGTCGCCTACGCCTCCAGCTTCGACCAGGCCGGCCCGATGGCGCAAACTGCCGAAGACTGCGCGATTCTGTTGAATGCAATGACAGGTTTCGACCCCAAAGACTCCACCAGTCTCGAACGTGAAAAAGAAGACTACACCCGAGATTTGAACCAACCGCTCAAAGGCGTGAAAATCGGTCTGCCCAAAGAATATTTCGGCGAAGGCAACAGCGCCGATGTTCAGACGGCATTGCAAAACACCATTGATTTGCTGAAAACCCAAGGCGCGGAATTGGTCGAAGTTTCCCTGCCGCAAACCAAGCTGTCCATCCCCGCCTACTACGTCCTCGCCTCCGCAGAAGCCGGCACCAACCTTTCACGTTACGACGGCGTACGTTACGGACACCGTGCCGCCCAATTCGGCGATTTGGAAGAAATGTACGGCAAAACCCGCGCCGAAGGTTTCGGCAGCGAAGTCAAACGCCGCATCATGATCGGCACTTATGTACTGTCGCACGGCTACTACGATGCCTACTATCTCAAAGCCCAAAAACTGCGCCGCCTCGTTGCCGATGATTTTCAGACGGCATTTGCACGGTGCGACCTCATCCTCGCGCCGACCGCGCCCACTGCAGCCCCAAAAATCGGAGCGGATGCTTCGCCGGTTGAAACCTACTTGAGCGACATTTACACCATCGCCGTCAACCTCGCCGGACTGCCCGCATTGACCCTGCCCGCAGGCTTCAGCGACGGCGGACTGCCCGTCGGCGTTCAGCTTATCGGCAACTATTTCTCCGAAGCCAAAATCCTCGGTGCGGCGCATCAAATCCAACTCAACAGCGATTGGCATCAAAAAACCTGTAAATAAAATCATCTTAAAAAATTCCGCCCTCCGGAATTTAAAACAATTTGAAAAGGTTATATGGAATAATTCTTACACCATGCATATCGGTTGCACGCTGTAATACTCCGTAAACAATTATGCTTATGTTGGACACCTATGACGACCCGCTATACCTTTCCCGGTTTTAAGGAAATATTTACAACCTCTTCGTATTATGGATTTAGGCATTTAAAATTCAGAATACGCTGCTTGGCCGCACTTCCTCAAATTAAACAATTTGAAAATTTCATCAATGTCTCCCCATGCTGGCGCACTTTTTTCCAAAAGTTTGCAGCAGTAAGCTATCCGTTGATACATACCTACTTGGACAAGAGGTTTATCTTTGCATCAGACCGTTTGGAGGCATTAATCACCGATTTGACAAGGGCGGAAAAGTTATTCAGTTCTTCTGTAATTGAAAAATTCAACCAGGAACAACCTTATGTTTTAGCCCAAATAACCGATCATTTAACCTTGCAGCTGAATCGCAACGACCTCTGCAGCAATGAAGGTTTTTGGGCTGTTTCCTTGAGGGACGAGTCAGGGAAACGCCTTTACACGTCGACATTTGCTTTCACAAAAGACAACGGGCTGCTCATTACTTCGGTACAGGGTCCCTCCGGTGAAGACGCAAAAGACATCGTGCGCTCTTTAACCAAAACCATGCACGGTCTGCGCCCGCAGCAATTCATGATTATCGTTTTACAACTGCTGGCCGCGCGTTTTGGGATTAACAGCCTGCTTGGGATTTCACAAGAACATCATGTTAAAATCCGCTGGAAATTAAAAAAAAGGGTGTTAATTAATTACAATGAGTTTTGGCAGTCTGTCCAAGGACAAAAACTAAGCAACGGTTATTGGTCTCTTCCGCAAAGCTTCCCTAGGAAATCAGAAACAGAAATAGAGAGCAAAAAACGTTCGATGTATAGGAAACGCCATCAAATGCTCGATGATATCGAGAATTCCATTAATCAGAAATTTGTTTGAGAAAGCTTCAACATGACCTGGGAAACCGTAATCGGCTTGGAAATCCATGTCCAATTGAACACCAAATCCAAAATCTTCAGCGGTGCATCGACCGCATTCGGCGCAGAACCCAACGCACACGCCGGCGTAGTGGAATGCGCGCTGCCGGGCGTACTGCCGGTAATGAACCGAGAAGTCGTTGAAAAAGCCATTAAATTAGGCTTGGCTTTGGATGCGAAAATCAATCAGAAAAACGTGTTCGACCGCAAAAACTACTTTTACCCCGACTTGCCCAAAGGCTATCAAATCAGCCAGTTGGATTTGCCGATTGTCGAACACGGCAAATTGGAAATCGTGGTCGGCAACGATGTGAAAACCATCAACGTAACTCGCGCGCACATGGAAGAAGACGCGGGCAAATCCATGCACGAGGGCTTGAACGGAGCGACCGGTATCGACTTGAACCGCGCCGGCACGCCGTTGTTGGAAGTCGTATCCGAACCCGAAATGCGTTCCGCCGCCGAAGCCGTTGCCTACGCCAAAGCCTTACACAGCTTGGTAACCTGGCTGGACATCTGCGACGGCAATATGGCGGAAGGCTCGTTCCGCGTTGATGCCAACGTATCCGTCCGTCCGAAAGGTCAAGAAGAATTCGGCACGCGCCGCGAGATTAAAAACCTCAATTCCTTCCGTTTCTTGGAGCAGGCGATTAATTACGAAGTAGAAGCGCAAATCGAGATTTTGGAAGACGGCGGCAAAGTGCAACAGGCAACCATGTTGTTTGACCCGGAAAAAGGCGAAACCCGCGTGATGCGTTTGAAAGAAGACGCGCACGACTACCGCTACTTCCCCGACCCCGATTTGCTGCCCGTCATCATTTCAGACGACAGGTTGCAAAAAGCCAAAGCAGAAATGCCCGAGCTGCCGAAAGAAATGGCGGCACGTTTCGTGGCGGATTACGGCGTGTCCGAATACGACGCGCGCCTGCTTACCGCAAGCCGCGCACAGGCTGCCTATTTTGAAGAAGCCGCCAAAGAAAGCGGACAGGGCAAGCCGACTGCCAACTGGATGAACGGCGAACTCGCCGCCGCGCTGAACAAAGCCGGCTTGGAACTTGCCGACAGCCCGATTACCGCCCCGCGCCTCGCCGCACTGGTAGGCAAAATCGCCGACGGCACATTAAGCGGAAAACTGGCGAAAAAAGCCTTTGAAGCCATGTGGGCAGAACCCGAAGCCACCATCGCCGAAATCATTGAAAAACACGGTTTGCAGCAGATGACCGACACCGGCGCGATTGAAGCGATGGTGGACGAAGTGCTGGCAAACAACGCCAAAGCCGTGGAACAATTCAAATCCGGCAACGAAAAAGCCCTGAATGCGATTGTGGGGCAAGTAATGAAGGCCAGCAAAGGCAAAGCCAACCCCGCGCAGGTGCAGGAGCTGATCAAAGCCAAACTTGCCTGATAAGCAAGATGCCGTCTGAAATCCAAATCCGACGTTCAGACGGCATTTTCACAGCCTGAACACACATTAAAACAGCATAAAAAACAATATTCTATGAACCACACCATTACCCTGTCCGACCAAACCACCTTTGCCGCCGGCGACGGCGAAACCGTTTTAGCAGCAGCCGCCCGTCAAAACCTCAATCTGCCCCATTCCTGCAAAAGCGGTGTCTGCGGGCAATGCAAGGCCGAACTGGTCAGCGGCGATATTCAAATGGGCGGACACTCGGAACAGGCTTTATCCGAAGCAGAAAAAGTGCAAGGCAAGATTTTGATGTGCTGCACCACCGCGCAAAGCGACATCAGCATCAACATCCCCGGTTACAACGCCGATGCCCTACCCGTCCGCACCCTGCCCGCCCGTATCGAAAGCATAGTTTTCAAACACGATGTCGCCCTCTTGAAACTTGCCCTGCCCAAATCCCCGCCGTTTGCTTTTTATGCCGGGCAATACATTGATTTACTGCTGCCGGGCAACGTCAGCCGCAGCTATTCCATCGCCAATTCGCCTGACCAAGAAGGCATTTTGGAACTGCACATCCGCAGACGCGAAAACGGTGTCTGCTCGGAAATGATTTTCGGCAGCGAGCCCAAAGTCAAAGAAAAAGGCATCGTCCGCGTTAAAGGTCCGCTCGGTTCGTTTACCTTGCAGAAAGACAGCGGCAAACCCGTCATCCTGCTGGCAACCGGCACAGGCTACGCCCCTATCCGCAGCATCCTGCTCGACCTTATCCGCCAAGACAGCAGCCGCGCCGTCCATTTCTACTGGGGCGCGCGTCATCAAGATGATTTGTATGCCCTCGAAGAAGCACAAGGGTTGGTATGCCGTCTGAAAAACGCCCGCTTCACCCCCGTATTGTCCCGCCCCAGAGAAAGCTGGCAGGGAAGAAAAGGCCACGTACAAGACATCGCGGCACAAGACCACCCCGAGCTGTCGGAATACGAAGTATTTGCCTGCGGCTCCCCGGCCATGACCGAACAAGCAAAAAACCTGTTTGTGCAACAGCATAAACTGCCGGAAAACTTATTTTTCTCCGACGTATTCACGCCGTCCGCATCATAATTCCCCGGTATAGTGAATTAACAAAAACCAGTACAGCGTTGGCTCGCCTTGCCGTACTATCTGTACTGTCTGCGGCTCGCCGCCTTGTCCTGATTTAAATTTAATTCACTATATAAAGAAGATTCGGGCTTTCCGTTCGGAACACAAAAAACTTCCCGTCCGTATTTTCCCCATGAAAAAATGCCGTCTGAAGCCCGATTCCGGCTTTCAGACGGCATTTTTTCCAATTCAAGGCGACAGCCGCTCGCGTATCCAGCCGCCATCCAGCAAACGGTATTGGATGCGGTCGTGCAGCCTGCTCGGCCTGCCCTGCCAAAACTCAATCAAATCGGGAATCACAATATAGCCGCCCCAATGCGGCGGACGCGGCACGTGCAAAGGATGTTTGAGTCCGACCGCCGCCGCCTTTGCCACCAATACCGCCTTGTTCGGAATCACCTCGCTCTGCGCGCTTGCCCACGCACCCAAACGGCTCTGATACGGGCGGCTCTCAAAATATTCGTCCGACAACTTCTCCGCCAGCCTTTCAACACGCCCTTCCACGCGTACCTGACGCTCCAGCTCCGGCCAAAAAAACGTCATCGCCGCAAATGGATGAGCATCCAGCGAACGCCCCTTTCGGCTATGATAATTCGTAAAAAAAACAAAACCTTCAGAATTAACTTCCTTCAGCAGCACCATACGGCTGTTGGGTCTGCCGCGCCCGTCGACCGCCGCCACATTGACCGCCGTCGGCTCGTTGACCTGTGCGCGTACCGCCTCGTCCAACCACCGCTCGAACTGCTCGATCGGATTGTCGGCGCAATCGGCTTCCGACAATTCCCGTTTGCTGTAATCTTCCCGAATATTGTGCAAATCCATTTACCGCTCCTCTTGTCATTTAAAAGATTCTACCCCCGCACGCAAACCGATTTCAACCGTTGCACAAACTTTGCCCCCAAAGCCGCAGCGACGATTTCATCCGCAAACCCGCCGCATCAGGTACAATAGCGAACCGTCCGAACGAGGACGGCATTTTATCAACCCGTCCTGCCGCACACGCCGCAGAAGAACCGCCTTATCAGGCGAGTTAGGAAAAATGATGTCCAAACAGCCCACCAGCAAACGCCAATGGCGCGACGGCGCAGCCCCGTCTGCCAAGAAAACCGCCAAACCGTTCAAAAGCAAAGCCCGCCCCAAAGACGAAACGCGCAAAACCGCTTCCAAACCTTACGGACAAAAAGCTTCAGACGGCATCAAGCCGCAAAACGCCCCCAAACAGCGCGCCGCCAAAGCCAAAAAACTCGTCGTCCGCAATCCCAACCAAAAAATTATGGAACGCGCGCGCGATTTGAAAGAACGCCGCAGCGACCTGTCGCGCATGGAACCCGAACGCCTGCAAAAAGTGCTTGCCGCGTCAGGCGTCGGCTCACGCCGCGAAATGGAAGAATGGATTACCAACGGCTGGGTAACGGTCAACGGCAAAACCGCGCAACTGGGCGACAAAGTTACCCCCGACGACCACGTTACCGTCAAAGGCAGCATCATCAAGCTCAAATGGGCGGACCGCCTGCCGCGCATCATCCTGTATTACAAGCAAGAAGGCGAAATCGTCTCCCGCGACGACCCGCAGGGTCGCGTCAGCATCTTCGACCGCCTGCCGCAGGCCGCCAGCAGCCGCTGGGTCGCCATCGGACGCTTGGACATCAACACCGGCGGACTCTTAATCCTCACCACCTCCGGCGAACTCGTCCACCGTTTCGCCCACCCCAGTTTTGAAGTCGAACGCGAATACGCCGTGCGCGTACTGGGCGGGCTGACCGGCAAACAAATGCGCGTCCTCACCGAAGAAGGCGTGATGCTCGAAGACGGCTTGGCAAAAGTCGAACGCATCTACGAACAAGGCGGCGAAGGCGCGAACAAATGGTACAACGTCGTAATTAAAGAAGGCCGCAACCGCGAAGTGCGCCGCATATTCGAAAGCCAAGGCCTCACCGTCAGCCGCCTCGTGCGCGTCGGCTTCGGCCCCATCGGACTGCCCAACCGCCTCAAACGCGGACAGTTCTACGAACTCAACCCCGCCGAAGTCGCCAACATCCTCAAATGGGCGGACATGCTGCTGCCGGGCGAACGCCGCCGCAAAAAAGCCTAAACCCGCCAAAACACAAAAATGCCGTCTGAAACACCTGCTGTTTCAGACGGCATCCCATAAACCGCCTACCCCCTTGAAACCTAATGAGATAAATATATAGGGGTTGATGAGAAAAACGGGATGAAAGAGGATGACGGGGGATTTTGTGGGATGAAAAAATGCAAGGGAGTTGCAAATATTGCAATAAAAACGGACGGTATTTTTATCGTCCGTTTTTTGTTGTCAGAGTCCTTTTTTGAGGGCGGCGATGGCGATGTCTAGGATTCGGCGTTTGACACCGGGTTGGAGTTCGCCGTTGCCGTTGATGGGGAGATAGGGGCGCGCGGGGAGGTTGATTTTGTGACCTCGCCCCGCTTGGCCGCCGAGGTGGTGGATGGCGGCGTATTTTTTGTTGCTGCCGATGCGGGCATAGTTGCTGCCAACCTGTGTAGTCAGGCTAGCGGCAAGTTGCCCGCTTTTTTGCAGGGTCTTGCCTCCCTCGTCTGCGGCGCGCCGGCTTTGTTTCCACCGCTGCCCGCCCCAGCTTTCGGATTCGAAGTTTTCTTCGGTTATAGACAGCAACTCGGTGGTGATGCCCCGCATCATGGTGCGGGTGGCGGTGGCGTTTTTGAGCAGTGTACTTAAACCGTGTTCGAGTTTGGATGCGTCGAGTTTGATTTCGAGCATGGTCAGCCTTTCAAGAGGTTAAGCACCCATGCCAACGAAGCGGCGGATAGGGCGTTTTTGAATCTGTCGTTACCCATCATGGTTTTCAGGGCAATGCGGGCGATGTCCGGATGTGTTGCCTGCGCCTTATCCACTGCAATTTTCGCCATACGGGACAGCATGGCTTTGCCTTGGCCGGCGTTGAAACCTGCATTGGGGGCGATAAATTTTCTATTGATACGAATGCCGGTGCGCTGTGCGTAACGTTCCTCACCGGTATAGGGATTCGTGCCTATATTGACGGTGATAGACTCAAGAGTTGGTCTGGGTTGGACACGGCTTTCTCCCACACTGCGGGACAGGGGTTTGACACGGCAGCGGCAACGGTAATCCAAGGGCGGATACAGGCTGTCCCACACCGGGTCGTCGGCCGCATAGACGCGACCGTGCAGCATACGGTGGGTTTCGCGGGTGCGGCTGTCGTTGATGGCGACGTACTGCCAATAAGGGTGCGTGTCGACGGCGTCCATCATTTCGGCGTAGCGACCCGCCATGTAGGCCGACTGCATATTGGTCAGATAGATGGTTTTCAGGCGGTGGGGGCTGCCGAGCTGTACGCTTTGGGTTTCTCCTTCGGGATTTTGAACTTCCTGCCTGCCCCACCAGCCTTTGCGCTGTAGAACGGGGGCGAGTTCGCGGCTGAACTCCTCCAGCGTCCGGCCTTGTTCGGCGGCATCGACGACGGCGGAATAGATGTCGGAGAGCACATCCATTTTGGCGGTTTTGGCCACCGTAAAGGCAGTGGCGTGCGCGTCGTCCAATATGTCCTGCCAGTCCCAAGATACGGCAATGCCTTTTTGCTTGAGATAGGCGACGGCGGCTTCCAGTGTCATGCCGAAGACGGCTTTAATCTCTTCGGGGTTCATGATTTAAGCTCCTGTACCACTTCAATCCTGCCGACCAAGTCGGAAAGGAAAATCAGGCGTGCCAACTCGTTTTGCAAGGCGGTATCGTCCATGTTCGGATAGGCGGCTGACAGACGGTCGAGCAGGTTTTCGGCGGTTTCGCCCTGCCTTAATTCGGATACCAGGGTGGCAGTCAGCCGTTCGCCCTGTTCATTCAGACGGCCTACGTCGGGGGCGAGGGTGTCGATGACCAAACCCGCATCCGTCCAATCACCCTCGGCGAAATCGGCGGATGGCGCACCCGATGCCGTCTGAGCACCCTCAAGCAAATCCCCGTCTTCCAAACCGTATGTGCGCTGCCAGTATTGCTTGGTAAACTTGGCACCGGCATCCACCATCATCTTATCCCGCTCGGCACGTTCTTTGGTGCCGTTCTCTTCGTTCTCAAACAATACGAATTTCGGACGGACAACGTCTCCGAAATTTATCTCTATTACCCACTCTATCAACTGATTGAACGTTGTCTCCACGATTCGTTTGTCGCTGTCGCGGATGTCGTCCGTTACTTCCAAGCCTGCGGTCGCGCTGGCGTGCGTGCTGTCTTTTTCGGTGGTTTGGTCTTGTCCGAGCAGCGCAATGCTGATTTCGGAGCGGCAATAACGGATGAGCTTGTCGTAGGCATCAATAGATGAGGCCTTGCCGCTTGCCTCGTGAATTTCGACGCTGGAATCATTGGGGATGGTGCCGACGCTATTGCCGATCAGGGCTTCGAGTGCGTCCAGCAGTTTGTCGGTATCTTGCGGGGTATTGGAACGCGGTTCTTTACCAATCAGCCAAGGCGCACCGTATTTTTCGGTGAACTGCATCCAGAATTTAAGGCCTCCGCGTTTGAAGGTGACCAGCCAAAAAACCAAGCCCAAATCGCCCAAACCGTAGGGGTTTAGATAATCTGCCTCATGTGTCGGGCAAAGAAACTTATAAGGCGGAGGAACGGTATCGGTCAGCCCATTTTGGATGTAACGCAGCTCGCCGTCGTCGTTGAAGGCGAACCACTCTTGCGGCTTGGCGATGATTTTGTCAGGCAGCCATGCAGAATCGGTACGCCAAATCAGTTCGATGGGCTGGTAGCCGTAAAAAACGGCGTTTAAAACGTCTTTAATCAGGCGGTAAACATCGGTTTCAGCCAGCCAGCTATCGACAAAATCCCGGACATTTTTAGGGGTGTCGTCGCCCTCAAGCCGCCATTCGAGGCGGGCGACAGCTGCTTTTCGGCGGCGCACCAGCGAGCCGACCAATGGGTCGCGCATCAGCTCACGGTAAACGGAGATTTGTCTGCCCGTTTTGCGCAAAACGGGATCGGGATTCGGCAGCCAACCGTTGAAACCGCTGAAAAACGGGCGGGAAACGGCGAGATGTGCAGATAAATCCTGCGGCTTGAAGGTCATGATGCCTTGACTGGTTTTCAGTTTGAGGTGGGGTTTGGGCATGATATGTACTCTTAAATACCTTAATAACCTTTGGTTAATGCGCTTTTTCGGCGGATTCGGCGGCCGGTTACGCGTATCGGGCCAGTATTCAGCTCGCGGCTGGCGTAATGGGCAAGGACAAAGGCAATCGCTGCGTCGCCGTGGCGTTTTTTGCCGTCTTGACCTTTGGTGCGTACATCGGGGATGCGCGGCACGCCTCTGACCAGCTCGAAGGCGCGCAGGTCGGTCAGGATGTCTTCGTCTTTGGGGATGGCATCCAACGTGCCGTCTTCAAGGGCGGATTTGAACGGCGCGGTATGGGTGCGGTACCAGTTTTCCGAGAGCATGACCGACTCGCATACCTCCGCGCCAAATTCGTCGCGCATGGCTTCAGCGATTGACTGACCATTGCCTCGCGCATCCAATGCCGCTCCGCGCAGATTGGGTAAGCCGTGCAACAGGTGTTTCATGATTTGTTCTTGTTGGGCAAACGGCATATTGCCCAACTCCAACACGAACGGAGGCTTAAGGCTTAAATTAGGCTGCTGCAATAAAGGGACGATGACGGTACGGTCGCCGCTGCGGGCAAAGTCTTCGCCAACGAAGCTGGTGCGGGTTTTATCCAAACCGTCGAGCAGCGGTTGCAGGGTGTCGGCTATCCAGTCAGCGACTTCAGCGGCGCGGCGCGGTTCGGGCAAGAGGCCGAAATCGTCGGTCTGGTCGTAGCGGATAACCGGTGTATAAGGGCTCATACGGCTTTCGATTAAGGCGCGGTTGAGCCATTTGCCGCCGCCGTTTTTGGGGATACAGTCCAACTCTTCGGATGCGTCGTCGCCGTAGAAATCACGAATCTCTTTACACCACGCGGCTTCGCCGTCTGCCGTCCACTCTTTGCCCAAACGCAGACAGATGCGGCGGTAGAGGCCGTCTGAAACGGCCTCGTCGAAAGTAATGCGGTGGATGGCGTACGGCTTTTTGCCCGCACGAATGTCGGTAATCAGCTCGTTGAACGGGTTGTCTACGCCGTCATGCGTAGAGATGATATGCACCTGGCCGCCCCACATCAGCAAGGCCCATTGCCGCTTTAAGCAACTCGCCAAGCTGCTCGTGGAACGCCGCTTCGTCGATGATGACGCGCCCCTGTTTGCCGCGAAGGTTGGACGGTCGGCTGGACAAGGCGGTAACGCGCCAGCCGGACGCGAAACGGATGACGAAGGCGAGGACGGATTTTTTGTCGTCGCCTTCGACAAACACTTCTTCGGTTTCTTCGATTTCGCCTGCCGCCAAGCCATAGAATTTTGCCCAGTTGGCGCAGTCGCGGATAAACTCCAAAGCCATGTCTTTGTTGTAGCCGATATACCACGCGTCCATCCCTTTCGCGGACGCGGCAAGCAGCGCGGTATCGGCAGCTTCGCCCCAGCTCAGACCGATACGGCGCGATTTCTCGCAGAGTTTGACGGGAGCGTTGTCGGCGCACCAACGCTGCTGATAAGGCAGCAGTGCCATCGGGGTGCGGTCTTCGATTTTATTTTCAGGCGACATCATCGATACCTAGAATTTGCTTTCTAATCATTCGGCATGTTGATTGGGAAATTTTGATATTCCTACTTAAAGGATGGCGTCTGCCACGACTGGGAGGAAGTTTGTTTTTAAGTCTGATACAGGTAATCATGACGCAATCCCCAAGATCTGTTTGCGGATGGCTTCGGCAGCACTGTCGGACAGCCCGCCTTTTTTCGCCTGCTTGGCGACGTTTTCGGCGGCGGCTTCGACTTTGGCTTTAACTTTTGCCTGATATTCTTTCAGGCGCGTTCCGGCGGTAATCAAACCGCTGATTTTGCGTGCTCCTTCGCTCATGATGCCGAAGCGGTCGAGCGCGTTCAGTTCTTCAGACGGCATTTCGCCGATTTGCACCAATGCCTCAAACAACTCTGTCTGCAACATCGCCATCAGAGCTTCGGAGCGTGTATCGCCTTCATCGGCTGCGCCTTCGGCAATCAGGCGTGCCGCTTCGGTGCTGTTTTTGATGGCGGCAAACCGACGCTGGACTTTCTGCCCGTAGCGGTGGGCGGCAGAACGGCTGATTTCGTAGCCCTGCTGCTGCAACCATTCCGCCAGTGCCTGATAGTCGGCAAAACCGTTTTCGACGAGTTTGCGCTCAAACTCATGGCGGACGGCTTCGGGCAATTGGTCTATCGTGCTGCGCTTGGCCATATCAGCTCCACACTTTTTCGGGACGGGCGATACCGGCGCGGCATTCGACCGTGTATTCGGCAATATCGACACCCAAACTGGTCAGGTCGGCAAACCACAAGCCGTGCGGTGCTTTATTCAGCTCGACCATTTTGCGGTCGGCAAGGTAGTCGAGCTGCTGGCGCAGTTCGGTGGCGGTGGTCTGCGGGTAAATCGCGTTCATGATGTCCAGCAGGAAGGTCTCGCTGGTGGTGTGCGGACGGGCTTTGTTGAGGGTGTTGATGATGTTCCAACGCATCCCCTCGCGGCGTTGTTTGGCGATCAGTTCCTGGCTAATCATTTCTTTACGCTTTCCATTTTGTAGATTTCAGTGAGTTTCTCGGCGACGTTGTCGAGTTTGGCTTCGAGGACGACCTGGTTGCGGATGTAGTCTTCCCGCAAAACATAGGTCAGCGGCAGACCGGCATTGAATTCCGCCAGTTTGTTTTCCATGATTTCGACTTTGCCTTGCAGGCGTTCCTGCTGTTTTTGGCGTTCGTCCTGCTGCTCGCGGAATTGCGCCAGCAGCATTTTGCCGAAGGTAAAACAAATGCCGAGGAAGGAGAGTAAAAAGCCGACAAGCTGCCAAAATTCGATGTGGATAAAGGTTTTTTCCATTGTTCACCTCTGAAATCCGTGTTCAAAATATTCTTGGCAGACAACACAGCGCGTACAGCCTTGGACGGCTTTTTGCCTGGCTTCGGGTATCGGGCTGCCGCAATCTTCACAGTGGCTTAGGCTGGCGGTGGTTTCAGAGTGCGAAGCCTGCCCGTGGTACGGCGGTTGATGCTTTGCCAGGGATTCTGCGAGAAAGATGGCTTCGCGTTCGGATGCGCGGTCGGCAAAATCAGTCATTTTTCAGACGGCCTTTCGTGTACCAGTTCTGCCAGCCCTCAATTTGGATTTCGAGCTTTTGACAGTATTCACCGTAGCGCACGGCATGGTTCAAGAGTTGTTCGGGTGAGCCGCCGGTCGGACGCTCGGGGCGTTCGTATTTGACCAGCAGCCCGGTAGATACAGGTGGCAAATCCACTGTCGGTACGGTTTTAATCGGGGTATCCGAAGGCACGGTTGTAGAGGTGCAGGCTGTTAGAGCCGATACTGTTAAAACCATTGCCGTCTTTTTTAATCGTGTCATGCGTTTGCTCCTGTAAAGTGTTTTTGGTTTTATCCAGTTCGCTCAGGGCGGATGCCAGCTCAATGCTTTGACGCTGCGCGAAGTCATGCCAACGCTTCGTTTCCGCCTGCGCTTTTTTAAGCTCGTCGGCGTATTGTTTGGCTGCCGCCTTTGACGAGTTTTGGTAGGCGGTAATCAGGGCGGTTTGCTTGGCATCGGCTTTGTCGGCGGCATAGTGATAGCCGTTTAGCCAAATGCCCAAAACAATCAATGCACGCCATGCCAATGCCGATTTGTTTTTGTACAAAAAGTCAATCATTGCCGCTCCATTCTTCCGCATTCGCGGATTTTTTGATTTCTGCCAACTGCGGTACGGCGGCGATGCCGCGTTTGATTAATGCATACCCGCCGACCATCGCGCCGTATGCCCACCAAAGCCATTCGGGGGCATCAGCGGTTTGCGAGAACTTATAAGTCATAGAAGCGGCTGCCACGTTTGCCCATAGTTTGGTATGGCTGATTTTTCCTGTGGCCGGATTAGAGACCAAGCCGCCCAGCCATCGGAAAAAGGCAGTTATTTGCGACGCTTTTTTTTGGCTGCGCGTTTCGCGGCGGCTACCCCGCTCTTGCGGTGGGCTTGCGTCCAACATCCCTGAGTCGGCATGGCGTAGCGAATGCCTAGGTCGCTGTGGCTGAAATCGGGCTGCATGGCTGCGGTCATTAGGGCGATGAGTGACTTTTTTGACATGGTTTGTCTCCCTTTAATCAGTGTTATCTGCAGACGCGTGAATCAGGTTTTGCGCCACACGGCGTACCCAGCCCTTGCCGAAAGAGGTGAACGTACCGAGCTTGGTATAAAAGACCAGACGCTCGGCGTTGAACCGCAATAAAAGGTCGTTTTCGGGAAGGGAATTGATGGCTTTGAGGCTGATTTCGCCGATGATTCCGTCGTCCGCCACGCCTGCGGCGCGTTGCAGCATACGGGCGGCATTGCCGTAACCGTGGTTGACGCAGGCATCAAAAAATTGGAACGCGACCGCTTCTGGCATTTGGTCGGCGCAGTAACGCTCCCAAAACGCCTTGCGGTAAATGCCGATAGCCTGTTCGCGGGTCATGGCGCGCATCGAACCGGTAAAGCCGTTTGCCATTGCGGTACGCTTGGTGATGCCCCGGTTGGTCTCGCCGCCGGGGTCTTGAGGATGGTTGACGTAACCGCCCTCGTGGGAGAGGACGCGCTCAATGAATTGGTTGAATTTGTCTGACATGGAAAAATCCCTGTATTGAGGTTGAAATCAATACAGGGATTTTAGGAAAGGTCGTCTGAATGGGCTTTTAATGGAGGTTAAAAGCAAAAAACGGCGATGCGGGCAGATAATACGCACAGAACACCGGAGCAGCCGGAATGCCGGAGTGTCCTAAATGCCGTCTGAAGATTTCAGACGGCATTTTTTATTTTTCAAATAGCTCTTTGCTGATTGCTTGGTAATCTACTTCCTTTTCAGTTGGATTTACCGTATCTGCATAGGCTTCTACCAAAGAAAACACACCAGCTTGGCTTAGATAATGCACTTTTACCGCCTTAGCTAATGCCGAAGCCAAAGGTTCGGGAATTTCGATATTGTTCTGGATGGCTGCCTCTTTAACGATTTCTTCCGCTCGCTCACCCCATTTGATTTGTTGTTCAAAGTCAAACATAAGACTGTCTCCATTTTGGGTTTAAAAATCACGCTGTTTTATGCGTGGCTGAAACTTGAGTATTTTCTGCTGCTTTTTTCTCTGCCCTGCGCGCAACCATCAGAATCATTTCACGGTCGGCAGCTGCCGCTTCGCGGAACAGGGCAAGCAACTCCTCCTCATCTTCTTTCAGACGGCCTCCCAATATTCCTGAAATCGACTCGCCCAGTTTCGGTAAATGCTCTATTGCCGCACCCAACCGGATAAGCCCTCCTGTCATCAGATAGTTCCAATCAATCGACAAGTCATTTTTATTGGCAAAAGCACGAAGTTCAGTCTCGGGAAACTCGAACCGCCTTCTTTTTCTACTAAACGTTTTTGGATTGATACCGATTAATTCGGCAAAGTCTTTGTCTGTTTGGACACCCAAAATCTCTTTGGCTCTATTTAATTTTCTTTCGTAATCAACCGCTTGATTGGTTCCCATAAAAAACACCTTGCAAAATCTCATTTTGAGATTAAAATAATCTCAAAATGAGATTTAAATCTTATTAATCGTATTTAATTGTAGCATAAGGAGCTGAAAAAATGGTGCTAACTGCCGAACAGGTAAAGGAAAAATTCATTAAAGAAGGTAAGACTTTTTCGTCTTGGGCGAAAGAAAATGGCTTCCGCCCTAATGAGGTTTATCAGGTCGTGAACGGAGCCAGCAAAGCCAAGTACGGGCGAAAGCATGAAATTGCCAAGTTATTAGGTATGAAGTAGGAGTTGAGAAATGAAACTTAAATATAAACAAGCTGATGTGCAATTTAAACGATTCAAATCCCAACCGGAGAAATTGAGATTTCCAGAAAGTCAAAAAACTATTGACGATGTAAAAGTAGGTTTCCGAGAGCGCGACGAGACGATTAAGGAAAGGAGCTTAAACATGACATTAACACCAGCGCAAGTGAAAGAAAAATTTAAAAATGACGGCATAACATTTTCCGGTTGGGCAAGGGCAAACGGTTACCGTCCGCAAGAAGTAATCCGTGTATTAAACGGTTTCTCTAAAGCAAGTTACGGCAAGGGGCATGAAATTGCCAAGAAGCTGGGACTGAAATAAGGAGGATGCGGATGGCGGTAAGTAAAAAGGCGCAGCGGCTGTTGCGGGTGTTTTTGGCGATGGACGCGCATCCGATAATCGGCATCAGCAATAAGGAGCTTTCAGACGGCCTGGGGCTGACGGCGACGCAGGTGAGCCGGGATTTGGAAGACCTGACGGCAGCCGGGCTGGCGGTACGGCTGGACAACGGCAACTATGCCTACAGCGTGCGGACGCTGCAGATTTCGGAACGCTTCCGGCAGCAGCAGGAAAGGCTGACGGCGAAGCTGAAAGAGATACACGACCGCACCAGCAATGTCTGGTAATCCAAAATGGACGCCAGCGTCCATTTTGAAACAACGGAAAAGGAAAAAACATGGAAGCAGAAATTTTAGGGCACACGGTTGATGTTTCGTCTGCCGAATTGGCCTTACACAGTGCAAATGTAATGGCGAAATTTGCCAACGGTGAAACTTATAACGAGGCTATCTGGATTGAGCGTGGCCGTTTTGCGGTACGCCAAACGATGGAAGGGATGTTTGAATTGGGACGCGCACTCATCATTATTAAAGAACATACCCCGCACGGTAGGTTTCGTGAAATTGCGGAGCATGAATTTGGCCTACACACTCGAGAGGTAACCAGATTGATGAACGCCACGCTGCGTTTCATTGACCCAAAAATGAAAGCAGCCCAACCAAAGTTGATGGATTTGGGCAAATCCAAGTTGCTCGAACTCTTAGTTGAAGATGACGACTCACTCATCGAACTGGCGGAAGGAGGCGACATCAACGGCCACACGCTGGACGACATTGACCGTATGACCCGCAACGAACTGCGCGTCGCCCTGCGCGAAAGCCGCGAAACGGCGGAAGCGAAAGACAAGGTGATTGCCGATAAAAATAAAAAGATTGACGAGTATGCGGAAAAACTGGAACGCAGCAAGAAAACGGTCAAAGAGCCGGAAGCGGAAGATGTGGGCAGCGAGCTGGCTTTGAACCTTTCGACATTGACGGTGGGTATCCGTTCGCAAATCAGCCGTCTGAAAGATTTGTTCGAGCAGATGAATGCACACGGAACAGCGCACGGTTTGGATCACCGCGCCGGTCAGGTTGGGGCATTGAACCAAATCATTCTCGACTGCGAAATTTTGCGGGAAAACTTCAATCTGCCGGCACATGCTCCGGAAACGGTGAAACCGGAATGGCTGCCGTCTGAACAGCAGGAGGCGGAATGAATGCGGCTCTTTTGGAGCGGCTGGCGGCAGTCGGCCAACAGGCTGCGCGGCTCGACAGAGGCAAACGCAGCGCGTATTTGAAACAACAGGCAGGAGAATTGAATATGAGTTTGGCAGCTTTATACCGCAAGCTGGAAGCGGTGGCGGTGAAACCCGAGCGCAAACGGCGCAGCGATGCGGGCAAGACGGAGCTGAAGCCGGAAGAAGCCAAATGGATTTCGGCGGTTTTGGTGGAGGCGATGAGGCGCAACGGCAAGCGGTTGATGTCGGTGCGGCAGGCGGTGGAAATGCTGCGAGCTAACGGAAAAATCGAGGCGGCGCGGATTGATGGGGAAACCGGGGAAGTCATCCCCCTTTCTGAAAACACCATTATCCGTGCCCTGCGCGAATACAAGTTGCACCCCGACCAGCTTTTGCAGCCCGACCCCGTCAGCCGCATGAAATCGGAACACCCGAACCATTGTTGGCAAATCGACCCGAGTTTGTGCGTTTTGTATTACCTGCCGCGCCAGGGCAAGGATACGGGGCTGCGGGTGATGAAGGAAGAGGAGTTTTATAAAAACAAGCCGAAAAACGTCGTCAAAATCGAAAACGACCGCGTCTGGCGGTACACGGGGACAGACCATGCCTCCGGCACGATTTCGGTGCGTTATTACTTCGGTGGAGAAACCAGTGCGAACCTCTGTGATTTTTTCATCTACATGATGCAGGTGAAAAAAGATATTGGAAAAGACCCGTTTCGCGGCGTACCGCGCATGGTCATGCTTGACCCGGGCAGCGCGAATACTTCGGCGGCGTTTAAAAATTTGTGCAAGTCGTTGGATGTGCACGTGCAAATCAACAAGCCGGGCAATCCGCGTGCCAAGGGACAAGTCGAGAAAGCCAACGATATTGTCGAGACGGCATTTGAGAGCGGACTGCGCTTTACCGAGGTACACGACATCGAACAGCTCAATGCTTTATCGGAACGCTGGATGCGTTACTACAACGGTACGCAAAAGCACAGCCGCCACGGCATGACCCGTTATCAGGCGTGGAACAAAATCAAACCCGAACAGCTCATCCTGCCGCCGCCTGCGGAGTATTGCCGAGAGCTTGCCATCAGCGCGCCGAAAGAGGCGAAAGTCTCGGCGGATTTGGAAATCCGTTTCGGCGGGCGGGTATATGGCGTGAAAGGCATCAAGGGGATTTTGGTCGGTCAGAAGGTTTTGGTTGGTAAGAATCCTTGGGAGGTAAACGGCGCGAGGGTCGCCACTTATGACGCGGAGGGTAACGAGGTTTGGGTATCCGTCCCCGAAGTGGTATTTGACGAGATGGGCTTCAGAGCCGATGCGGCAGTCATCGGGGCGGAATACAAAGCCCCTGCCGATACGGACGCGCAGCAGCATCGCAAAGAGCTGGACAAGCTGGCGATGGGTGCGGAAACGCTGGAGGCGGCAGCCGCCAAACGCAAAGGCAAGGCAGTTCCATTTGGCGGTGAAATCGACCCGTACAAGCATCAGGAAGATACGCTCGCCGCGCGCAATACGCTCTTTATGCCCAAACAGGGACAGCAGATGGCGTACAACCGGATGGAGGTCTCGGAGCAGGTATTGAGCAAGGTTGAAATCGCCAAACGCTTAAAACCCCGCGTCGAGGCAGACGGCGGCGACTGGAAACAGGCAGTGTCGGTCATCCTCAAATACTACCCCGACGATGTGACCGAGGGCAGGCTGGAAGAGGCGTTTGAACGCATCCGGACAAGATGCCGTCTGAAACTTTTGAAAACCGGTTAGGAGAACGCGATGAAACAGAGTTTTCAGAAAATCGGCAAATCCTATGCGGCGGCCGCCGCCGAAATCGGATGCAGCAAGCCGATGCTGGTGGCGGTGGTCAATCACGGGCAATGGCCGAAAAAAAACGCAGCCGAGCTGCGAAGGAAATTGAAACAATTTTTTGAAACGAATGGTGCGGAAATCCCGGCGAGCCTGAGAAACGAGCCGGAAGCCGCACCTGCCCAAGCAACTGACGAAGACAAGGACAATGAGATGTTACTACGAAAAGCAACTTTAAACCAAGCGGCAAAACAACATTTTAGCCTATTCCGCGATCCGTTTAACGACGAAATCCAGTCTGCGGACGATGTGTATATGACATCGGATGTGCGCTATGTGCGCGAGGCAATGTTTCAGACGGCCTGCCACGGCGGTTTTGTGGCGGTGGTCGGCGAAAGCGGCGCGGGTAAATCCACACTGCGCGAAGACCTGCAAGACCGCATCAACCGCGAAGGCAGACAAATTATCCTGATCGAGCCTTATGTCTTGGCGATGGAGGACAACGACCAAAAAGGAAAAACGCTTAAGGCGGTACATATTGCCGAGGCCGTTTTGGAGGCGGTATCGCCCGGGACCGGCCCGAAACGCAGCCCGGAAGCACGTTTTAGACAAATCCACCGCGCATTGTCGGAAAGCGCGAAAGCAGGCAACAAACACCTGCTCTTGATTGAGGAGGCGCACGGTCTGCCGCTGCCGACCCTGAAACACCTGAAACGCTTTTTTGAGCTGAAAAACGGGTTTGAACGCCTGCTCGGGATTGTCTTAATCGGTCAGACGGAGTTGGCGCAAAAACTCAGCGAAAACAATCCTGCGGTGCGCGAGGTGGTGCAACGCTGCGAAGTGGTGACGCTCCTGCCGCTGACCGACGGCAAGCTCGAAGGCTACCTCAAGCACAAATTTGCCCGCGTCAATGCGGACATGGCGAAGATTTTAGACCAAAGCGCGATTGATGCGGTTGCCGAGCGTCTGACAGTCAAAAGCCGCACGAGCAAAGGATTGGAAACCAACAGCCTGCTCTATCCGCTGGCGGTCAACAACTTGGTGGCGGCAGCGATGAATCAGGCGGCGGAGCTTGGTTTTGAGATGGTTGACGGCGATATGGTGCGGGGGGTGTGAGATGAAAAGAAACAAAATTGGACCGGCTGTTGTCATCGTATTGCTCTCCATCGTCATTGTGGTGCAGGCGGTAAGGGCAGAACCCTGCCGGCGGCATCCGCCCGTGCAGATAAACGAATACGACAAGGGACAGTACCGATGAAAACTGTGTGTCCGATTGTGGTTTGAAAAATACAAGCCCTTGATACGGCTATATATTTTTTACCCTTTTATTTTAATAACTGTTTGATTTATAAGGAAATCCGAAATGCAAGTTTTAAAAAGGCACGCGCTGCCGGCGTGGTGCAGCGCGGCGTTTTGGCGGTGGGTTACGGTGGGGCTGCTGACGGGCATCTGGTGGGTAGTGGCGGTGTTGGCACTGCATACCTGCGCGCCCGAGCCTGCGCTCAAAGCGGCGGAGCCGTCCAAGATGGAGGCAATGCGGCGTGCGGCAGACGAGGAGTCGGCACGGTTTGAAGGCATATACGAACGCATGAGTGACGAGGAGCGGATGCGGGGGGTGGTGTATGAACCGTAAACGACCCCCGAAACGGATACGCAAACTAGCACTGAAACGGGCAATCGCCGAAATTAGGGCGAAATACGGCGCAAAAGCCATCCTAAAAGGAGACGGAAAGTGAACCAAAAAACGCTTACCAAGCTGAAAAAATGCAAGATTTGCGGACAAAACAAGCCGGAAGCGGCGTTTGCCCGGCGTTTTGATGCGACAAAATGTGTACGCGTGCGCTCTGATGTGTGCGCCAAATGTTGGCAAAGTCAGGGCGGCAGGCACACCCCGCCCAAATCCAAACAGCCCTCTGCGCCGTTTGCCGGATACGAATCGCAAACCGGATGGCGCGGCGAATGGCCTAAAGCACCTGAAATTTTAGATAGCAAATACTGGAAGGCGACGGATACGCGTCAAACAGATGCGGTATGGGCGCAACAGTTTTGGACGGAGCGAAGTCAATGAAGGTACGCTGCCCCACCTGCGGCGCGGTGATGAGCTTGGATGTATTAATCGCCCATGACGATGCCCGCGAAGCACTGATTGCCCTGACCGGCATTTCAGACGACCTTTTTAAGGCGGTATTGCGGTATCTGACGCTGTTTCGCCCCGCTGAAAAGGATTTAAGTTTTAACCGAGTTTCAAAGCTCATCGGTGAGATTGCGCCGATGATACGGGAGGGAGAAATCGTGCGTAACCGCAAAACGTACCCGGCCCCGCGCGAGGCTTGGATTTGGGCGGCAACGCGATGCCTTGAGGCACGGGATGCGGGAAAACTGACACCGCCGCTGACCAGCCACGGTTATTTGTTGGAAAACATCACGTTTTGGTCGCCTGAAAAGACAGCGGGAACGGCGGTTTTGCCCTCTCCCCAACCCTCTCCTACGAGAGAGGTGGCAAGCACCAAATTGAGGAGCGGGTTGGGCGGTTTGATGGAGTGGTCAAATGGAGGTGAACAATAACTGGCTGAAAAAAGCAATCGCGCAGGGTTTTATGATGCTCGCCGCCCTGAACCTCAAAGGCCGCCCCGCTTCGGCGGATTTGACGGCAGTCGCCGAACTTTGGTTGGGCATACTGAGCGGATGGTCGTGGCAACCGGAACAGGATGAAATCAGGATACAGGCAGCCTTTAGGGATATCGCGGCATCCTCGTCAGAGTGGCCAAACCCTGCCGACCTTATCAAACACCTGCCGCCGCCCGAAATCAGGATGGTGCCGAGGCTGGAAAAGAAGCACCGTCCGACGGAATACGGCAAGACGCAATCGGCAGAACTGAAAAAGATGGTCGGCAGATTGAAAAACGCACCCTGCATGAACAGGGATTGGATACACGGGCCGGGGCATCGGTCGGTGGATGAGTGTTTAAAGATTTACAACGAATGGAAAAAGGAAAAAATATGAACGATTTGGATATGGACCGATACCGCAGGGACGCAAAAGGCAATCTGGTGGCGGTGGAAAACATCCGCGAAATCGACCTCTTGCGCGACGAGCTGGTCAATGAGATTGTCGGCAGGGCGCAGGCGGTGCAGAATAATCTCATTGCGTTCAAACGCGGGGCGATGGACGATATCGCAGCGTTTGTACAGTTGAGTGCCGACCGCTATGACGTATCTGTCGGTGGCAAGAAAAGCAATATCAGCCTGCACAGCTTCGACGGCGCGTACCGCGTCAACCTTGCCATGCAGGACACGCTGGTATTTGACGAGGGATTGATTGCCGCCAAAGCCCTGATTGACGAGTGCATCAACGAATGGACGGAAGGCAGCCGAACGGAATTGAAAACGCTGATTAACGCGGCTTTCCAGGTGGACAAAGAAGGCAATATCAGCACCGCCCGCGTCCTCGGCCTGCGACGCCTGCAAATCACGGATGAAAAATGGCAACGGGCGATGGATGCGCTCTCCGACAGTTTGCAGGTGCATATCAGTAAACCGTTTGTGCGGGTGTACCGGCGCGGCGAGGATGGGGAGTATCAGTTGATGAATTTGGATGTGGCGAAGGTGTGAACATGGCGACGGTAAACATCCTCATCAGCGATCAGCCGGGCGGCCTGTTTGTCAAGCTGACTTCAGACGAACCGATGCCGCAGGATGAAGAAGACGGTGGCAGCATCGCCCAAAATGCAGGTCTTATCTGCCTAGCTGTCCTCAAGAGTGAAATTCGACAGGTAACCGGCAAAGAGCCGGAGTTAGCCAATATCCAATAAACCGCGCGGCACGGTCTGCCGCATTTAAATCTAAATAGGAGTCAAAAAGTGAATAAATCCGAATTAGTACAAGCTGTTGTTGCTGAAACAAACTTGAGCCAGGCTCAAACGGCAAAAGTGGTGGATGCCGTCATCGGTGCAATCAAACAGGAACTGGCTAAAGGCGGTGAGGTCGCATTGGTCGGATTCGGCACGTTTTACGTCGCCCAATCCGCCGAGCGCAAAGGCCGTAACCCGAAGACCGGCGAGCCGTTGACGATTGCCGCCACCAAAACGCCTAAATTCCGTGCCGGAAAACCTTTGAAAGAAGCGGTAAACAGATAAACAAACCATTCTTTAAAACAGGCCGTCTAAAATGTTTCAGGCGGCCTTTTTCTATCCGCTCCGTATGTTTGCCAAGTGGTTCAATTCAGGCTAGAATAATATTATTCATTGATTTTAATGAAAAAAGTGAAACAACGTTTCACTTTTTTGAGGTTCTTAGGGGGCTGGAAATGGAAACCCGTACTCAGAAAAAACAGCGGTTGATACGGCTCATCCATGTAGCCAAAACCCAGTTGATGATGGACGACGGCGAATACCGCGCGCTGCTCGCCAATCTTTCATGCGGCAAGACGAGCAGTACCAAGTTATCGGTCGAGGAGCTGGAGCTTGCCGTACGGGCGATGAAGATGCGGGGTTTTGTGGTTGCCACTAAGGCGCAGGCGACATCAAGTAAGCCTGATTTGCCGGTGCATATGCCCAACCGCATGATGGAGGCGCAGGTCAAAAAGATACGTGCGCTTTGGTTGGAGCTGCACCGTTTGGGCGCGGTGCGAAGCCCGTCTGAATTGAGCCTGGCTAGATTTGTCAAACGCATGACGGGCATAGATTATCATGGATGGTTAGGAACTGATGACGCGATACGGGTCATCGAGCATTTGAAGAAGTGGAAAGTGAGGGTGGAAAATGGCGGACGAAAGAGTGCCTGAGCTGGTGGCGGACTTGGAAGACCAGGCAGTCGCCTGCTTGATGTCGGTATTACTGATGGAGCGGCAGCAGGCGGTCGAAGTATCTAAAAAGCTGTCCCATCATCTGACCAGCAACTGGGGCGGGCAGTTGATTTATTTCCCGAAAAACCTTTTGGGCAGGGTATCGGAGCGGGATATGCAAATTTACAAGGAGTTTGACGGTAAGAATCATGCAGGCCTCGCCCGAAAATACGGTCTGACCGTACAGCACGTTTACCGCATCGTCAAGGAGGTTGGAATGGCAGAGCGGGCGAAAAAACAGGCAGATTTGTTTTCGTAAGCACACCGCATAATTAAAACATCGGTCAGGTTTAGCCCTGACCGATTTTATATTGCGTTTCTCTTCGCGGACGGGGGTTTGCCTGCCCCGAAGCCGAAACGCGCTAAAAACGCAAATTTGGCGTATTTTTTATTAGCCACGATTAAAAGATTATGGATGGATAAAGATTCATGATGATCCTGCTGCCGATATGGCAGTATGACCTCGAAAGGAATCTATATGTCTTTATCAACAGAAGAAAAACAACTGTATGCCGTTTTTATCCATAGCGTGTACAATGGTGCCGTCCGTGCCGATGCGGACGATATTACGCCTGAAGTTGCCGGTATTTGTGATGAGATGCTGGCGGCGATTATCCGCTGTTCGATCGGTATGACCGTACCCGATGCAATATTCCAAACTTTTTACGCCAAGAGCCCCGAATCGTTGGGCACAGTATTGGAATGGATTGGGGAGGCTGCCTACGCCGCCGTTACGCAATTGGTGGAAATTGCACGAACTAATAAACGTTACCGCAGTTGCATCGTTACAGCGGCTTTGAACTGGAGAAGCCGCCTCGAAATGGCTTTGATGGGCATTTAAACGCAATATGCCGGAGAGAATCATGGAATTTATCCAACTGATCCAACTGCTTGCGAACAGGTTGACAGTAAACCGCAAATGGCATGCCTACCTGTACTGCCTGCCGTTTACCGCCTATTGGGTATCGGCGGACAAAGAGATTGTCCGAACACTCATTATGGGAGACAGGTTTGTTGTTTTGATACTTTGTACGGCATTATTCGGTATGTGGTTCTTCTGCCGCCGGCAGCGGTGGTTGTGGGTTCTTCCCTATCTCTGCATATTCAAGATTTTATTCTCCCTTATCTAGCCTGTACCGCCCCGCCTCGGGGCGGTTTTTTACTGCCTCCGGCAAACATCTGCCGAAATAAGTTTTAAACCCGATTAAAAGCCGTTTCAGACGGCATTTGCCACAATAACCTCATCCATCTGATGAGGTTTTTTTATGTCCTATGAAATTTTCCGCGCAGGGACGCGCACCGATGCAAACGGCAATACGGTAACGATTACGCACGCCGACCTTGCCGCCGCCGCGCAAGCCTACGATCCGAAGGTGCATGAGGCTCCTATTGTGGTCGGCCACCCGAAGGCGGACGCGCCGGCTTACGGCTGGGTCAGCGGACTGAAAGCTGAGAACGGCGTACTGACGGCGGACTTTGACCAAGTCGATGAAGGCTTTGCGGATTTGGTTAAAGCCGGACGATATAAAAAAGTGTCGGCGAGTTTTTACCCGCCGACCAGCCTGAACAATCCCAAACCAGGCGTTTGGACGCTGCGCCATGTGGGCTTTTTGGGCGCGCAACCGCCCGCAGTCAAGGGTTTGTCCCCCGTCAGTTTTGCCGAAGGCGAAGTTTATGTCGAGTTTGCCGAAGAACCGCAGGAAATCGGACTGCTGCGCCGCCTGCTCAAGATGGCGGGTTTGAAACCTGCCGAATTTACCGAATCACCCCCACCCCCGGAAAACCATGAAAACAAGGAGATCCCTATGTCGCTGGAACAAGAACTTGCAGCAGAAAAGGCCGCCCGCGAAGCTGCCGAGAAGAAGGCTGCCGAATCGCAGGCGGAATTGAAAAAACTGCAAGACGAGCAGCATACCGCCCTGCGCGATGGTGCGCACGAGCAGAATGCCGAATTTGCCGAAGGCTTGGTCAAGGCAGGCCGTCTGAAACCTGCCGACAAGGATTTGGTCGTCAAGGTTTTGGATTTTGCCGAATACCCTGACGACGTAACCGCCGACTTCGGCGAAGGCAGTAAGAAGCAGCCTTTGTCTGCCGCACTGCGTGCATTTTTTACCGCCGTGCTGCCCAGGCAGATTCAGGGCGGTGAGATGGCGAAAGGTGAAACGCCGTCGGGATTGGCGGCAGACTTTGCCGAAGCGGCGGATCCGGAAGCCTTGAGCCATCACCAACGTGCATCGGCATTGGCGGCGAAGGAAGGCATCCCTTACGAAGAGGCTGCCCGCCGTACTATTGCTTAATCATCAACCCGTCAAATGCGACGACGTTGTCGCATTTGTCCTAAAAAAGGATAAAACATGAGTGCATCTCATTTGCGCGGTCTGCGCGGCCGGCTTGATCCGGTTTTGACCAATCTCGCACTAGGCTACAAGCAGGCGGATTTTATTGCCGAGAAAATCTTCCCGGTGGTGTTTACTGAAAAAGAAGGCGTGCGTGTGCCGGTGTTCGGCAAGGGTTCGTTTGTCGAGTATCAGACCGAACGTGCAGTCGGTGCGGCATCGAATGTGATTACGCTGGACTCGCCAAGCTTTATGCCGGTCGTGTTGGAAGAGCATGATTTGGCCGCCGGTGTGGATTACCGCGAACAAGCGGAATCGATGTACGACGAGCGCGCCAAGGCAACACGCCGCTCGGTCAAGGGCGTGCAGCTGCGTCAAGAAATCGAAACTGCCGCACTCCTGCAAAACAAATCGGCTTATCAGTCCGGTTTCAGCAAAGACTTGGCCGCCACCCAAAAATGGAGCGATAAAAACTCTGATCCGTTGGCAGACATCGAAACCGCCCGCGAGACTGTGCGCGCAGGCTGCGGTGTACGCCCGTCGGTGCTGGTAGTCGGTGCAAGCGTGTTGGCGGCATTGAAACGCCACGAGAAGCTCATCGGCGCACTGGGTGCAAACGAACGCAAGTCCCTGCTCACGGTCGAGCAGCTGAAAAATCTGCTGGAGCTGGACGACATCATCGTCGGCGAGGCGGTATCTACACCTGCCGCCAATAAGGCCGCCCAAGATATTTGGGGCAAATTCGCCAGCCTGATTGTGCGTCCGCATACGGCTTCCGGTGGCAATGACGAGGGTGAGCCGAGCTTCGGTTATACCTTCCGCCGTCGCGGTATGCCGGTAGTCGACCGCTACGAAGAGGTCGGCGGCAAGGTGGAATACGCGCGCTATACCGACATCCGCAAAGCGGCGGTGGTCGGCGGTGCATGCGGTTTCTTGTTTGAAAACGCGGTTGCGTAATCGGTAAAACGCCGTCTGAAAGGCTTCAGACGGCCTGCGGAGAGAAAATATGGCACAAACGAAACAAGTGGTCTTGGTAACCACGGTCAAAACAACCGGCAAGGTGGTCAAAAACCGCTTTGTGGATTTTGCAGGCAAACAGGCAGCCGCTGGTGTGAAAGTGCTGGGTACTGCTACTTTTGATGCGGATGCGGGCGATACGCTGGCGGTCGATGCCTTGGGTATCGCACTGGTCGAGGCAGGCGGCACGGTTGCCGTCGGCGACGAGGTGGCAGCCGACGCGCAAGGCGCGGCGGTCAAAGCGGTAGGTAATGCCAAGATTGCCGGTACCGCGCGCTCGGCGGCAACGGCTGCGGGCGAAATCGTCCAAGTATTTTTGAAAGGCTGAATCATGAAAATCTGTATTGCCAATACGCCGCTGATTCTGACGGATGCGTCGGGCAACGAATACCGCGTCGAAGCGGGCGCAACCGTCAGCCTGACTGCCGAACAGTACGAATCGGTTGCGGCACACGTTACCCCGACACTGACAACCGGCGAAGAGCCGGATGCGCAACAAAATGACACCCCGCCGTCCGAAGATACGCCGTCAGATGATACAGGCAATGCCCCTACGG
Source organism: Neisseria lactamica NS19 (assembly GCA_000193795.2). GTDB lineage: Bacteria > Pseudomonadota > Gammaproteobacteria > Burkholderiales > Neisseriaceae > Neisseria > Neisseria lactamica_A. The sequence goes on from AEPI01000039.1 coordinate 67,176, forward strand.
GCGAAGTTGAAAAGCCGAAACGCGGTAAAAAATCGGCAGCAGCCGAAGGGGCGGAGTAAGCCATGTATATCGGCGCGGATGATTTGACGGCTGCGATGGGCCAAATGGAGTTGGTGCAACTGACCAACGACAATGCGCGCGGGACAGAACCCGACGCTCAGGTCATTGATGCGGCAGTGCGTTATGCCTGCGGTTTGGTGGACGGATACCTGCGCGGCAGATATGTGCTGCCGCTGAAGGACACGCCGACGGTGTTGGAGCCTTTGTGCATCAACATCGCCCGCCATTTTTTGCACAGCCGCCGCATCAACCGCGCCGACTTTCCGAAACCGCTGGAAACCGCCTACAACGCAACCATTAAGACGCTGGAAGCCATCCGCGACGGCAAAATCCACATCGGCATCGCCGCATCGGACAAGCCGCCGCAACCCGAGCCGGGCGCGTATCACGTCCGAGCGCGCGACAAAATGGATTTGGGAGGCTACTGATGTTTCAACACACAGGACGACACATAAAGCACCGCCCTATGTGTTGCCCTGATTCGGAAAGGGTTACGCCCCTCCCAAATAAAGTCTGATTCTACCGCCCTAAGGGGCGGGGCTTCAACCGAAAAGGAAATACGATGAGCGCGACACGTCCGATTATTGATGCGGTAGTAGGACATTTGCAGACCGCTATCCCGTGGGTCAGCGTTGAGGCTTTCCCCGAGCGTCCGTCCGAATACCAATTTATCCATCCCGCCGGAGCAATCTTGGTCGGCTACGGCGGCAGTAAATTTGGCGAAATCGAGCAGCTCGGGCGCATTGCCCAGCAGCGCGATGTCAGGTTGGTGTTGACCGTTTTCGGCAGCAGCCTTAATGCGGATGACGGCACGCTGGCGATTTTAGATGAGACACGTCTTGCTATGGTTGGTTTTGTGCCGCCGAACTGCCGGCCCTGCCACCTTGTCAGCGAGGAGTTTTTGAACGAAGACGCGGGTGCATGGCAGTATCAGCTTGTCTTGCAAACTGAGACTCAGCAGGTTGAAGTCTGCCGTGAAGAAAAACGCCCGCTCTTCATCGCTGCCCACTACCGCCGTCCCAACCAAGACCTCAACCCCGATTTAAAACCTAAAAAATAGGAGTATCCATCATGGCAGCAGCCTACCATCACGGCACGGAGACCATCCGCATCGACGGCGGCTCCAATCCCGTCTATACCGTTGACGGCGCAATTACCGCCATCGTCGGCACTGCGCCGGTCGGCGCGGTCAACGAGCTGACGGTGTGCCAAACGAAAAAAGACTTTGCCCCATTCGGCGGCGAGCTGACCGGAAAGGGTTTTACCCTGCCCGATGCCGCACACATTTGGACGCGCTACGGCAGCAGCGTTGCTTATGTTGTCAACGTCTGCGACCCCGCCAAACATAAGACAAGCGTCAGCAACGAAGTATTGACGGTTGATCCTGACACTTTGACAGCCCAAACCGCCAAGCCTGCCCTGCAAAGCGGCTACGCGGTTTCAGACGGTAACAGCCCACTGACCGAAAACACGCACTACACCATTAATACGCTGACGGGCGAAATTGTGTTCAAAACCAAACCGTCCGCCCCGGAAATCAGCTACACCTATACCGACCCGACGAAAGTGACCGAAGCTGACATTATCGGTGCATATGTGGCAGCAACAGGAAAACGCACCGGTTTGGAACTCTTGACCGAAGGCTTCAACCGCCAAGGCGCGGACGCGAAAATCATCATCGCCCCCGAGTATGACGGCAGTGCCGGAGTTCGCGCGGCAATGGAAATCATTGCCGGCAAATTGAAAGCCATCTCCTATGCCGCCGCACCGAAAGGCACAGGCTTGGGCAAGGCTTTGGAAGGACGCGGGCCGTTGGGCAGCATCAATTTCCAAACTTCGTCCGACCGCTGTCAGCTCTTCTATCCCTACGTCATCGGGCTCTTGGGTCTGGAAAGTCTCGCTGTCCATGCCGCCGGCCTGCGTATGAAAACCGATGTAGAACAGGGCTACTGGTACAGCATCTCCAACCGCGAACTCTTGGGCGTGACCGGCGTGGAAATCGGACTGACCGCCCGCACGGACGACCCTCAGTCAGAAACCAACCGGCTGAACGAAAAAGGCATTACCACCGTATTCAACAGCTACGGTACAGGCTATCGGATGTGGGGCAACCGCCTTGCCTGCTTCCCGGCGGTTTCGCACATCAAAAACTTTGAAGTGGCGCAACGCACCGGCGACATCATCGACGAGTCCATCCGCCGCGCCGAACTGCAATACGTCGACCGCCCGATTGACGATGCCTTAATCGACAGCCTGATTGAAACGGTACGCACCTATTTGGGCACGCTGCGCTCCATCACAGGCTTCTCGGTCGGTTTGGACTATGACTACGACCTGCCGGATGCGTTCAGCAAAGGCCAAGTGCCGATTGTGTACGACTACACACCCAAGCTGCCTGCCGAGCGTCTGACCAATACCAGCGTGATGACCCGCAAATACCTGGCCAATCTGGTTTCTGCGTCCTAATGCCGTCTGAAAAAAGAAAGGAAACAAGATGAGCGCAATCAATGCAATCTACAATGCCAACGTCTATATCGACGGCAACAGCCTGTTGGGTAACGCATCCGAGTTCAAACTGCCCGAGTTTGAGTTTGGGCAGGACGACCATACCGGTTTGGGTATGGTCGGTACCATCAAACTGCCCAACGGCGTAGAAGCCCTGGAAGGTGAAGTTACTTGGAACAGCTTTTATCCCGAGGTGGCCAAGAAGGCATCCAACCCGTTTAAAGCTGTGCAACTGATGGTGCGCGGCAACCTGCAAACCTTCAACGCGTCGGGTTTGGCGGAAGAAGTCCCCATCGTAACCACGGTAACGGCAATGTTTTCCAAAAACGCCCTGGGCGGCTATAAGCCGAAGGAAAAGGCGGAATTCAGCTCCACCTTCCAGGCGACAGAAGTCCGCCAAGTCGTCGGTGGTCGCGAAGTGCTGTACTACAACGCGTTCAAAAACATCTACCGCGTGGACGGTCAGGACGTTTTGAACCAAATGCGTAAAAACATCGGCGCATAAGCTTTAAACCGTCTTAAAAGCCGTTTCAGACGGCATTTGACACAATCACCGTATCTTTACCGATACGGTGATTTTTTTATTTTTGGAGAACGAAATGAACGAAGCAAAACAGATGCAGGCGGATTTGGGTGTCAATACCGTTGTGAAACTGAAATATCCGGTACGGCTGGCGACGGGTCAGATGTTGGAACAGGTAACGCTTCGCCGCTTGTGCGTGGGTAATTTGCGCGCCGTCTCGCATCTGACGAATGAGGCGGAGCAAGAACTGGCCCTGTTTGCCCGCATGACAGGCATGATTCCCGAAGACTTGGATTGTTTGGATTTGGCGGATTGGAAACAGTTGCAGGAAACGTTTCGCCGCTTCACGGAATCCGACCAAGACAAATAGTCCTCCTCTTTCAAAGGCCGAAGCGCAGCGGCAGTTGCTGTCTGCCGCTGCTGATTTGGCATGGTGGTTCGGTTGGAGCGTGACCGAGGTTTACGCGCTGCCATTGGACGAATTTGAAGACTGGCAGAAAGAAGCAACCCGCCAAATGAAGGCGGGTTATCGGAGGGGCGGGATTTAGAATTTCAGAGCCGTGCCGTTCGCGGTACGGTTTTGGATTTTGTCTTTAATAAATATTATTAAAGCCGATAAACCGCCGGCCAGTACGCCGACAATCAATGTCGGAATAAATCCGACGAGCAGCCAGCCTGCCGCCCCGAAAAACCATGCCAGCAGCAGGACGGGCAATATAACGGCAAGATCGGCAGGCGTATTGCTTATCACAGCCCAAGTAATGACCAGCATATAAACGGCAAACAGACCTTTTGCCGCCAGGTCGCTGACGCGGTCGAACACGGTTTCATATTTGCTGTCGATATACATGGCAACCCCTTTCTTTTCTTGAACAAATTCTAAATTGCAGGCAGACATATGGCAAGCGGTTTTTCTTTAGGCATTACTATCGGCGCATCGGCTGCCGGTGCAGTTGCCGGTATCAAATCAGTCAAGTCGTCTTTGGATGTTTTGGATAAAACAGTCAAAGGTCTGGCGGCACGGCAAAACCTGCTTGGAGAAACGTTGCAAAATCCCCTGCGGATGAGCCGGGAACGGGTTGGCGAGCTTAGGCGGGAATATGTCCGGCTTGGTGAGACTATCGCCAAAATTAACCGCAAACGCAGCCTTGTTGCCGGTTTGCAGCAGCAGAAGCAGGCTCATTACGACCGCCGCCGCGCGATCAAAGATGAATTTTGGGGAGTGGCCGGTGCTGTAGCCGGGGTGGCCTTCCCGGTAAAACTGGCGGTCGAATTTGAATCGGCAATGGCAGATGTCAAAAAGGTCGTTGATTTTGATACGCCCAAGCAGTTTAAGGAAATGGAGCAAGACATCTTGCGCCTGACACGCTCTATCCCTATGGCAGGGACAGAGCTGGCAAAAATCACTGCATCAGGCGGCCAGCTAGGTGTAGCGCGCAAAGACCTGCCTAAATTCACAGAGACCATCGCCAAAATGTCGGTAGCGTTCGATATGTCTGCCGAACAGGCGGGGGACAGTATGGCAAAACTTGCCAATGTCTATCAAATACCAATCAGTCAAATCGGCAAACTGGGCGATGCAGTCAATCATTCGTCCAACTCAAGCCCTGCCAAGGCGGGCGATATTATCAATACGCTCGGTCGGGTGGGCGGTGTCGCTAAACAGTTCGGGTTAACTGAGATTCAGACGGCATCATTGTCCAATGCGTTTATCAGCTTGGGCAAAACGCCTGAAATCGCCGGTACGGCAATCAACGGGATGCTGACCAAACTGATGACTGCGGACAAGCAGGGCGCGAAATTCCAAAAAGCCCTGAAAAATATGGGTTTGGAATCCAAGACGCTTAAGAAGGCAATTTCCGAAAACGGAGAACAGGCATTGATGAATTTTCTGAAGCAGGTTGGAAAACTGCCGAAAGAAAACCAAATGGGTGCACTGGTCGATTTGTTCGGTTTGGAATATGCCGATGATGTCGCAGTATTGGTTAGCGGGTTGGAAACCTATAAGAAATCAATCGACGAACTCAAAAAAACCTCAAAAGACGGTAAACCTGCATTTGTCGGAAGTATGGATAAAGAGTTTGCCGCCCGCGCCGCCACGACGGCAAACAACTGGCAAATCTTTAAAAATAGTTTGACGGAAGTCGGTATCACAGCGGGCAGCGTATTGTTGCCCGCGCTCAATCAGCTGATGACGACCATCCGCCCAATCATGAACAGTTTTGCAGATTGGGCATCAAAAAATCCCGAAATTGTATCCGCCTTCGTACATCTTGCGGCAGGGTTTGCCGCATTGAAGGCTGGTGGGCTTATGTTCCGCTTTATCGGGAATGAGTTGTCCGGGTTGATGGTGTCGTTCAAGCTTGCAAAAGCCTTGCTAGGTGTTGACTGGCTTGCCACTGTTATCAGGTTTAAATCAGGCATTGGTGTGCTGGCCCGTATTTTCGGTCTAGCAAAAACGGCGGCGACACTGTTGGGTAGCGGTTTGATGAGTTTGGGTAGATTCTTATTAATGTCGCCTATCGGCATTGCTTTAGCACTTCTCGGTGTTGCCGCTTATCGGTGTTGCCGCTTATATGCTTTATAAAAACTGGGATGGTGTAGTCGGCGGTGCAAAAGCATTGTGGCAAGACCTGGGCGTTTTTGTCGGCGGCGTAGCCAATACAATCATGTCTTTTTTCGGTACTTGCTGGGAGCGAATCAAGGCGTTTTTCGGCAGCGGCATAGGCAATATCTCGGCGCAGATTATCAACTGGTCTCCATTAGGGTTGTTTTATCAGTCGTTTGCCTCTGTTATGTCTTGGTTCGGCGTGCAGTTGCCGTCCAGCTTCACGCAGTTTGGCGCAAACATCATCCAAGGGCTGTGGAACGGGTTGCAGTCCAAATTCGAGTCGGTCAAGGCATGGTTTGCCGGAAAGGCGGCATCGCTCAAACAAACATTTGCCGGCGTGATGGGCATCCATTCGCCCAGCCGCGTTTTCCGCCGATTTGGCGGATGGATGATGGACGGCCTGCAAATCGGTTTGGACTCTGGCGCGGCGCGTCCGATTGCCTCGGTAGCCGATACGGCAGGCCGTCTGAAAAGCGGTTTTGCCGACCATATTGGCGCGCTGGCGGCACGGTTGTCTGCGGGCGGCGAGGCATTTGCGTCTGCACGCAATACTCAGGCGGCGGGTGGGATGACCATCAATTACAACCCTACCGTCAATGTGCCGGGCGGTAATTCTCAGCAAATTGAGGCTGCGCTGCAGATGGGCTTGCGTGAATTCGAAGCAATGTTCCGCCGCATGATGGACGACAAAGCACGGAGGGCTTATTGATGTATGCGATGTTGGGTGATGTGCGATTTGAGCTTTTAAACAGCTTCACATCGCTTGAGGTAGAACATTCGGCAAACTTTGCCAAACATGAGGTCTTAAAAGGCCGACCGCGGCTGCAGGCCTTACAAAACGAGCTGACGACGCTGCGTTTTTCGCTCAAGCTGCATTGGCGGCTGGGTAATCCCGACACGGCTTATAAGGGGCTGCTGTCGGCTTTGGAGGCGCAGCAGGCGGTGTCTTTGGTTTATGGCAGCGGCCGTTTTGTCGGATGGTTTGTGCTTGAGCGGCTGACGGAGCGCACGTTGATTCAGGACGCGCAAGGTCGGACGGCGGCGCGGGAATTGGATGTGGAGCTGACCCAGTTTGTCGGCGACCCGAATAATCCCCTGTCTACGCCCGCAGTCAAGTCGGGCAGGCAAAATCCGCTCCTGTCCTTATTACCGGAGAGCGTTCGGGCTCAGGCATCGGATGTAGTGAGGGCGGTCGAAAAAGGCATCAAGGTTTACCGCGCTGCGGAATCGGGCATAGCCGATATGCAAAACCTGATACGCGCGGCCAAAGATTTGAAAAACGACCCGTCAGGGACATTAAACCTGTTGGGGGACGCACTCAATGTCGGTGGCAGCACTTTAGGAAGGCTCAATACCTTGCCGGAAGTAACGGCGGTTTTCGGCGACCTGAAAGGCGCGGCAGAATTTGCGGCACAGGCCGGACAAGCGGCCAACCGGCTGGGCGGAGCCGTCGGCGCATTACGGGCAGGTTATGAGGGCGGTTCGGTAGGAAGTTGGTTGGATGCGGTGGAAAACGGCGTAGCCGAAGCATCGGATGCGCTGGCAAACGGCTCTGCCGCCGCCCAGGCTTTGACCGGCTATCTTGCGGCAAGAAAGGATAAATGATGAGTGCGGTCATACGCTACACCACCCAAGACGGCGACCGATGGGATTTGATTGCGCACAAGCATTACGGCAACGCGCTGTTGATTGACAGTCTGATTGCCGCCAATCCGCACTTGCCTTTGGCGGAGGAGTTTACGGGCGGTCTGACGGTCTTTGTCCCCGTGCTCGAAACCAAACCGAAGAACAACCAAGAGGAGTTGCCGCCGTGGATGCGTTAGGTGCGTTTTTAAAATCAAAAGGCCTTGACGGCGGCGGCAGTACCCATCCGGTTACCATGCCCGATTTTGTCCTGTCTTACGAAGATAAGGATATAACGGCAGACGTCGCGCCGTATCTGATTTCGTGCAGCTATACCGATTACCTTGAGGGGCAGTCGGACGAATTGCAGGTTGAGTTTGAGGATACGGACGGCCGCTGGCTGCGTAATTGGTATCCCGAACAGGGCGATGCTTTGTCTTTGAGCTTGGGCGACCAATTTACCGGGCTAGTCTCTTTCGGCAAATTTGAGATTGCCGAGATTGAATACAACCATCCGCCGTCAACTGTCAGCCTGAAGGCCTTATCGACCGGGATTACCAAGTCCAGCCGCACTTTGCGCGGCAAGGCGTATGAAAACACGACCCTGGCCGCCATTGTCCGTCAGGTGGCATGCCGTCTGAAGCTGGAAGTAACGGGTACGGTCAAAAACATCCCCATCAAACGTGTGACGCAGTATCAGGAACGAGATATTGAGTTTTTGGCACGTTTGGCGAAGGAGTACGGCCACAGCTTTAAAATCGTCGGCAACAAACTGGTATTTGCCGATAACGCCGAACTAAAACAGCGTCCTGCCGTTGCCGTATTATTACCCGAGGACATCATCCGTATCCGCCTGCGCGATTTGATTAAGGGTGTGCCGTCCAAAGTAGATGTCAAAGGCTATGACCCGAAATCCAAACAGACCGTGTCGGCGAGCCGCAGCAGCAAATCAAGACGCGGCAAAGCCAAACACGGCAGCACGGGCGATACATTGCGTATCGTGCCGAATAAGGGTGAGAGCGCGGCGCAATTAAATGCCAGGGCAGATGCCAAATTGGCAGATGCGCAGGACGACCAATGCGCGGGCACGGTTACACTGGTCGGCAATGCGCTGTTGGCGGCAGGTCAAATGGTACGGCTGAAAGGATTCGGCAAGTTTTCGGGGAAATATCTGGTCAAGCAGTCGCGGCATGACTTTTCGCGCCACGGCGGCTATACGACGGAAATCGAAATCAAGATGACGGAATATGTCTCGGATGAGGAGGAAAACAGTGCAAACCCATGATTTTACGGCAACGTTGCAATTCGGCATTGTGTCGGCAGTCGATGAGGCGTCCCACAGTTTGCGCGTCCGAATCCCCGTACTCGACGACATGGAAACCGATTGGCTGCCGATGGTGACACCGGCGGCGGGCGGCAACCGTTTTTACAGCCTCCCCGATGTGGGCGAACTGGTTGTCTGCCTGCTAGACGCGCGCGGCGAAAACGGCTGCGTCATCGGCGCGATTTACAATGCCGCCGACAAGCCGCCGGTATCCGACCAAAACAAATGGGTCAAGCGGTTTACCAACGGCACGGTCATCTCGCACGACCGGGGCAGCGGCGAGGTGGTCGTTGAGACGCCGGGTAAAGTCCGAATCAAAGCGGCGAAAAAAGTAGACATCCAATCGCCGGAGACGGAAATCACGGGCGATGCGACAGTAAAAGGGATGTTGACTTATACCGCAGGTTTGGTAGCCGGCAATGACGGCGGCGGCGTGGCGGCAAATATCAATGGTACAGTCAACATCACCGGCGACCTCATCGTCAACGGCGTCAACATCGGCAAGCACATCCATGACGGCGATTCCGGCGGACAAACCGGTGAGCCTAAAAATCATTAAACCGCATTAAAAGGCGTTTCAGACGGCCTTCTCTACAATCCCTGTATCTATAAGCGATACAGGGATTTTTTAATGTTCTACGCCGCGCCTATCTCGAAACACTGGCAGCTCGCGCCCGAAAGCGCGGACGACATCGATCAGTGTATCCGCAATATTTTATCGACCCGCAAAGGTGCGGACGTTACCCGTCCCGATTTCGGCTCCGACCATTACAAATGGCTGGACACGCCGGAAGACGTGTTTGTCCCCAATATCGTGCGCGAAACCGTGCTGGCCATACAGACGTGGGAGAAGCGGGTAGTAGTCGAAGACATTATTTTCGGCGGCGCTGCGCCTCATCTGACCATGACGGTTTACTGGCGCATCGCCGATGAGGCGGCGGGCGAGATTTATAGCACAGACATCAGATTGGAGCAGGCGGCATGGACTTGAACAAGCTAAAACGCGAGGACGTCAAAGTGGTTTCGGACGATCTGTCCGAAATCTTGGCTCAAACCATCGCCGATTATGAAGCCCGCAGCGGCAAAACCCTGCAGCCCGCCCATATCGAACGGCTGCTGATCAATACCTATGCCTACCGCGAGACATTGGCGCGCAAAGCGATCAATGAAGCCTACCGCCAGCAGCACCCACGCTTTGCCACCGGTCTGATGCTGGATTTGTGCGGCGATGATGTGTCCACCCCGCGCCTGCTGGCGCAGCCGGCTTTGACCACCCTGCGCTTTACTGCGGTATTGAGTGGTTTGGAACAAATTGCCGTACCCAAGGACACGCGGGTCAATGCCGGGCAGACCAGTTTTGTCACCACCGAAGCCGCCCTGCTGACTGCCGTCCAAAGCAGCACCGAAGTGGCCGCCGAATGCACCGAAACCGGCACAGTCGGCAACGGCTGGTCGGTCGGACAAATCAACAGCTTGGCCGAGCGGCTGCATCCGACGATTGATGTGGCCGTCAGCAACACTACCGTTTCCGCCGGCGGGGTGGAAATTGAAGACGACGAAGCCTACCGCGAGCGCGTGTTGCTGGCACCGGAGAGCTTTAGCGTAGCCGGGCCGGTGGGTGCCTACCAATATTGGGCGCGGCAGGCCAGTCCGGCGGTGGTGGACGTGCACGTGGCCAACGATACCGACGGCGGCGGCCAGCCTATAGGCGGGCGGGTGGCGGTGACCGTGCTGGCCAAAGACGGTCTGCCCAATGCCGAGCTGATTGGCAAGATTCAGGCTGCCTTATCAGCCGAGAAACGCCGCCCGCTGTGCGATACGGTGGTGGTCAAAGCCCCGACCGCCGTCGATTACACGCTGGACGCCGAGCTGACTCTGTTTACCGGCACCGATGCCCGCACCGCCAAAGCGGCGGCCGAGCAGGCATGGGCAGTGTATGAAGCCGCCCGCCGCAGCCGGCTCGGCTTAGACATCGTGCCGCTGGACATCATGAGTGCGCTGAAAGTGGCCGGTGTTTATAACGTGGTGCTGCATAACCTGCCGCTGACTGTGGTCAAGCCCGACCAGTGGGCACGCTGCACCGGTACCACCATCCGCATTGCCACACAAACGGCGGAGGGTTAGGCGATGGCCAAGCTAACCTACGCCGCCGTCATCGAACGCGACCAACGCGCCCGCGCGCTGGCCGAATTGGGACTGCGTTTGGATTTGGCCGAGCTGCCGCAGCTGATGCCGCGCCTGGTCGATCTGGTCGCCCCCGAACACCTGCCGCTCTTGGCCGAAAGCTGCAGCATCTTGGGTGCCGACGGCTACTGGTTGGCCGAATCCGACGACGCGCGGCGCAAGCTGATTAAGGGTGCCTACGAGTTGCACCGCTACAAAGGCACGCCGTGGGCAATCCGCGAAATCGTGCGGTGGCTCGGGTTTGGTGAGGTGCGGATTATCGAAGGGCTGAACGGCCAAACCTACGACGGCAGCATCAACTACAACGGCAGCCATGTTTACGGTGCCGGCAGCTACTGGGCGCACTACCGCATCATCATGAACGGAGTGATTACCAACGACCAGGCCGCGCTGTTGCGCAAAACGCTGGCCGCCTTTGCACCGGCACGCTGCCTGTTGGCAGCCTTGGATTATCAGGCTGTCCCTCTGCGTTACAACGGGCGTGCGGCCTACGACGGCAACTTTAACTTTGGAGCAGCTTAAATGGCGAATATCACGGAAGAACTGAACAACCCGCAATGGGCGGAAGGTATCTACCAGCTGGAAACCACCGACCCGGTATTGGGCGGGCCGAACGGCATTGCCAACCGGCAGGCCAAGGAACTGGCCGCACGGACGCAGTATTTGAAGAAGAAGCAGGAGGAGTACAAACCGGGTGCGGCCAGCACCACCGATGCCGGCATCGTACAGCTCTCGTCTGCCATTGACAGCGACAGCGAAGAGCTGGCCGCCACGCCGAAGGCGGTGAAGGATGCCTACGACAAAGCCGTCGCCGCTAAAGAAGCAGCAGACGGAGCCGTCAAAACCACCGGCAACCAAGAAATCGGCGGCGACAAAACCTTTACCGGCTTTACCACCCTGAAAAAAGGCGCGATTGTAGCCGACAGCGTAGGCGACTTTAACGCCAACCAATACCTGCAAATTGGATCGAACAACGTAAATTCATATCTCCACAACAAGAAGAGCGGCAAATACCTCTCCATGCGCAACGACGGCGAGCTGCGCTATGACGGCAAGCGCCTGCTCAATGTGGACGACCTCACCGGCATGATACCCAGCGGCGCGGTGCTGTACTTCGCCGGGCGAACCGCCCCCGCAGGCTGGCTCAAGGCCAACGGCGCCGCCGTATCCCGTACTACCTATGCCGCCTTGTTTGCCGCCATCGGTATCACCTACGGAGCGGGCAACGGCAGTACCACCTTCAACCTGCCCGACCTGCGCGGCGAATTTATGCGCGGCTGGGACGACGGTCGCGGTATAGACCGTGGGCGTGCGTTTGGCTCGGCACAAGGCGACGCCATCCGCAATATCACGGGTTCGATTGATTCGGGCAGCCACCAAGGGCGGCAACTCTTTGACGAGTCCACCGCCACGGGTGCGCTGGCCATAAGCAGGCAACAATGGAAAAAATGGACAGCCGATATCAGCGACGGAGGAAACATCCCTGCCGCGTTTGACTTTGACGCCTCGCGCGTCGTTCCTACCGCATCCGAAAACCGCCCGCGCAACATCGCATTGTTGGCCTGCATCAAAATTTAAAGCCGTCTGAAAGGGAAAATCATGAGCGAAAACCAATACCCGTCCACCAAGGCCGTCTGCCAGTTGGATGCCGACAACCTCTACCTGCACCAAACCGAGGCCGACCTCGACCCGTTGGCCGCAGACGGCGGCTACCTGCTTCCCGCCGGCTGCGTGGACGCCGAACCTCCTGAAACCCGCGCAGGCTTCGCCGCCCGCTGGCAGCCCGAAAAAAACGCCCGGCAATACCTGCCCGACCATCGCGGCAAGACGGCTTACCGCACGGCAGACGGTGCGGTAGTACAAATTGAACAGGTGGGCGAGCTACCTGACGAACTGACCTTTACCCCGCGAGAGAATGAGCATCAAACATGGGATGACAAAGCTAAGGCTTGTGTATTGCCTCCTGACGTTGCCGCCCGGCTCAAAGCCGAGCAGCAGGATGAGGTGTGGGAGCGAATCAAGGCCAAGCGCCACGACAACCTGCGCCACGGGGTGTACGCCAAATCGGTCGGCAAGTGGTTTCAGACCGACGATGCCACGCGCCTGCAATATTTGGCTTTGGCACTGGAAAGCGTAACGGGCGGTTTTAAAAAGCCCATCAACTGGAAGACGATGGACAACAGCTTCTTGCAGCTTACTCCCGAACTGTTGCGTGAAATCATGCAGACCATGCACGATGACGAACAAGCCGACTTTGCCAATGCCGAACGCCATAAAGCCGCCATGCTCAAGGCCGAAAATCCTCTGGAGTATGACTACAGCGGTAGCTGGACGGCAAACTTTAATGAGCAGCCCGCCGCAGAGCTTGAGGAGGTGGCAAAATGAATCAGTCGCAAATCTACCTCACCTTATACAAAGGCCGCCGCGACGGCACAGGCTGGCGCGTGTGGGCGGCACGGTTTACCGATGGGCTGACCCGTGTTTTGACACGCGGTCTGTACTCACATTGCGAGGTTGCGGTAAGGCTACCTGAAACGGCAACAGGGCAGGAATACGAGTGCTACTCCGCTTCTATCCGGGATGGCGGCGTACGCTGTAAAGTAATGCCGCTGCCTGAGGCTAAATGGGACTTAATCCAAATGGAGCCAACCTCCGAAGCGCACGAACGTCTGCAAAGGGTATGGGAGGAAACCCAAGGCCAAGGCTACGACCTGAGGGGCGCATTGGGCATCGCCTTCGGGCTGCGGCATAACCGCCGCCGCTGGTTTTGCTCCGAGTGGTGCGCCGCCGCACTGGGGCTGCCCGCAGGCTGGCGATGGTCACCCAACGACCTCGCCGCCATCGTGCCCGCTTTATTCCAACGGGAGGCGCAATAAAAACCCCGCCACAGGGGCGGGTATACGCAATAAGTGGGACGGCGACGTAGTGGTGCGGGAACACCGCTACGCCAGCCAAGCAGAACAACCCTGCATTGACTTCTAAGGCCGCCTTAGTCTCTAGAGACCGGGGCATTCTATCCGTGATATGGGAGTGAGTGCAAATGCAAATTTTCCGCGAAATGCGCTGCAAATACTGCGGCAAACTGCTTGCCAAAGGCAGCGGATACGTGCAAATCAAATGTGCACGCTGTAAAAACATCAATTCATTCAGTAACTAAAAATCAGCAGAGTGCCGTTGAGCATCATATTAATTCTGTTTCCGAGCAGCCCGAATGCCGCAAATTAGGAGTATATATATGATGCAAAAAACACAACAAACTCTACCGATTATTCCTTGGATGGGCGGCAAACGACGACTGGCAAAACACCTGTTGCCCATGTTTCCCGAGCATTCTTGTTATGTCGAACTGTTTTCCGGTGGCGCGGCGTTGTTCTTCATGCGCCAAACGCCTGCTAAAGTAGAGGTACTTAACGACATCAACGGACAGCTCATCAATCTCTACCGTGTAGTACAGCACCACTTTGACGAGTTCGTCCGCCAGTTTGAATGGACGTTGACCAGTCGCGAGGTATTTGCCCGTCTGCAAAGCACCCCGCCTGATTGCATGACCGATATTCAGCGTGCCGCTCGGTTCTTCTACCTTCAACATAATGCTTTTGGCGGCAAGACCGTCCATCAACATTTTGGCACGGCCACCACGTCAAAAGCGTGGGACGCTTCTCAAATCAAAGCAAAATTGACCGCTGCCAAAACCAGACTGAACGGTGTATTTGTTGAAAACGAACCGTGGGAGCGTTGTTTCAAGCGATATGACCGTGAGCACACCTTCTTTTACGCAGACCCACCATATTGGCAGACCTCAGGCTATGATCAATCATTTGACTGGGAGCAGTATGAATTACTGGCCAAGGTAATGGCAGAGAGCAAAGGCAAGGTCATGTTATCCATCAACGACCATCCTGATATAAGGGAGTTGTTCAGAGACTTCCGCATCACCCCGCTTGAGCTTGCCTATACGGTTGGCAGAGACAAAACCGGTAAAACAAGCGGCGAGCTGGCCATATGTAATTGGTAAAACAAAAAGCGACGATAATGTCGCTTTTTTAAAAATTGCAAATTAGTTGCAAATATTGCAATAAAAAACTGAGCAGATTATCTCAAAAATCGCGTCGGTTTTTCGCGAGCGGCTTCACTTTGTGCAAACATAGGATGGTTTCTAAACGAAAATGGAATAAGATGTTGTCTTTGATAGCCACGCTTTGTCGGCATCCATGTTGGTAGACGTGGAATCCAACCCAATGGGTCAATCCACATAAAGGTATTAGGTGCAAACCTGTACAGATTATCCCCACCGACTAGACGAATCGGGTCCTGATTCACAAACCGCCCGGCTTCAGGCTCGTAATAGCGCATCAGGTTGTAATGCAGTCCCGTTTCCCTATCGTAATACTGGTTTTGAAGTCGGAACGGCTGATGTGCATCCTTATAAACCCGCTCGTCCTTTTTCAGACGACCCCAGGCGGTGTATTCGCCGTACCATAGGAGATTGCCGTGGATATCGGTCATCTCCCTTGGTATGCCGATTTGGTCGGTATGGAAATAGGCGAGGTATTGGGTTTCGTCTTGGTTGTTCTGGAAGATTTGGGCTAAGGGTTCGTAGCTGTCTTGGTCGGTGTAGATATAGGCGTAGCTGCCTTTGTAGGTGTACTCCTGAAGTAATCGCGTTCCGTCCCAGACGAAGTGGGTGCGGCTGATGCCTTCGTCTTTGCTTTGTCCGTTGCGGCCGGAGACTTTGCGGCTTTGTTTTTCGATCAGTTGGCCGAGGATGTTGCGTTTGAACCGGTGGATGTGCCAAGTCTCGGGACGGTCTTTCAGACGGCCTTGATCGGTGCTTTGGCCGTATTCGGTCTGCCGGACCAGTTGTCCGGCGGCATCGTAGCCGTAGGCGGTGATTTTGCCGTCCCAGCCGACCAATATGAGATTGTTAAAGAGCCAGATGATTCAGACGACCTCAAAGAAGATAGTGAGGTCGTCTGAAAAACAGAAATCGCGTGCGTGCGTACCGCACACACCCTACGTCGGGACTGAGGGTTTTGTCCGGGCTACGGCTTGCTGGGAAGCAGGAATCACATACCTATGTTCTGTATATGCCCTAAAAGAGTTTCATATAAGCTATAAGGCTTAGATCTAGGCGAGCAACAGCTTCTCAATCCTCATTAGCAAAAAATTCATAAGTATCTATCTCCTCTTTTACGAAGACTATAACAACTTTACCTTCAGGTATCCTTTTTTTGGACATGCCACCTATGGAAATACCTAAAGTGGGAAATGTAATATATGCTTTTCCATCAATGCAATCATATTCTTCTTTTAATTTTTTAATATTTTCAGGCTCAAAAAGATTTAAATTATCGAATATTGGATTCAGATGTTTACTACAAATAATGCTAACTAATTTATTATTTTTATATTCTAATGTGCAGGCATCTCTATATTCAGAAGTAATTTTAAGAATGTTATCTTGTATAACCTTTGCTGCTTCTCCATATTTAGCAATAATTTGCTCCATCGTATTTCCAAGTTGAAAAAAACGATTACCTAAATCTATGCCTTTAAAAGGAATAATTTTAACTTCATTCACTTGCATTTTCCAATGACCTTTCTTAGTTTAGATGCTTGATATTTAGTGATTAATTTCTGTCTAACAGCTTCTCGCACCATCCTTCTCAATCTCTTATCATATTTATCTATAAATTTCCTCTTAGTCTCAATAATATCCATCTCCATAGCCAAATCCCATCGACCCTGAAGAATAAATTGTCTTTGTTGCGCTCTCCAACGACGAGCAGTAGTTGAACTCCCTGTACTTGACATGCCTCTATGATCTGCTTTATCCATATGATACGCAGGTGCAGAACCATAAGATGGTCTATTTGGTAAATCTTTATATGCTCCCCAAGCTGGAGAGTGATTAGTTTCTCCTCCTTTATGGCTCCCTCTCTCTCCTCTGTAAGTTCCTCTACGTGCTAAACCTAAGGTATCAATCCACCCAATGGAATTCGGTGCAAACCAATAAAGATTCTCCCCACCCAGCAACCCAATCGGATCCTGATTCACAAACCGACCCGCCTCAGGCTCGTAATAGCGCATCAGGTTGTAGTGCAGTCCGGTTTCTTCATCATAATACTGGTTTTGAAGTCGGAACGGCTGATGCGCGTTCTTGTAAACCCGCTCATTCTTTTTCAGACGACCCCAAGCGGTGTATTCGCCGTACCATAAGAGATTGCCG
>AEPI01000038.1 GCA_000193795.2 Neisseria lactamica NS19
AGTGCAGGTTTCCGTGCGGATGGATTCGTCATTCCCACACAGACAGGAATCCGGATTTGCCCACGCGGAAACTTATGCGCCGTCGTTCCCGCGAAAGCGGGAATCCAGACCCTTCGGCACAGAAACTTATCGGATAAAACGGTTTCTTGAGATTCTACGTCCTAGATTCCCGCCTGCGCGGGAATGACGATTCGGGTATTTTATGGTTTCGCAAGGCGCGATGCCGCCGGCGGGCATCATAGTCCTCTCTCCCTGCGGGAGAGAGCCAGAGAGAGGGCGGCAAGCCGCAAGGTTTGTATTTTAGAAGACTAAGGGATTTGGGAAAGATTGCCGCGA
>AEPI01000037.1 GCA_000193795.2 Neisseria lactamica NS19
CGTACTATAGACCTTTTTTGTTTGCCTGTCCGATTTTAAAACTTCACGTTCACGCCGCCGGTAAAGCTGCGGCCCATTTGCGGTGTATCAGAGAGGAAGCTGCTGTGGGCGTAAACGGATTGGTTGAGCAGGTTGTCGGCTTTGACGTACCAATTCCATTCGCCATAGCGCGTATTGCGGCGGTAGTTTGCGCCGAGGTTGAGCATATGGTGTCCGGGCGTACGCGTTTCGTAGCGGGCGAGTTTGTTTTGGGCGAACACGCGGTAGTAGTCCAAATTGGCATCGATGCGGTCGGTCAGCGAGGCTTTCAGGTGAACGCCGAGGCGCGCAGCCGGAACGCGCGGCGCGTTTTGGTCGGCTTGTGCGATGAAGGGACGCTTGCCGTAAGCATCTTCCCTGCCGGGTAGGGACGGCAGGTTTTTCAGACGGCCTCGTACATAGTCGCCGGAAACGCCGATGCGGTAGCGCGGTGTCGGTTTGAAGTAGATTTCGCCTTCCGCGCCGTAGAAGTCCGCACCGGATTGGTTGTAGCGCACGAGCTTCATTTCGCTGTCGTCTTCGATGGATTTGGGGCCGCGTCCGTCGTTTAAGGTTTGGGCGTAAATGTAGTTGCCGAAGCGGTTGCGGTAGAGTGCCAGATTGTATTGCCAGCGGTCGCCTTCGTAGCCCAGCGCGAGTTCGATATTGTTGGAACGCTCTTTGTTGAGGTGTTTGTTGCCGACTTCAAAGGTGTTGGTAGCGACGTGTTTGCCGTGTGCGTACAGTTCTTGCGTTGACGGCAGGCGTTCCTGATGGGAGGCGGTCAGGCTGAGTTTGTGTTGTGGCGTGAAATACCAGTTGCCCGAAAGTGCGAACGAGCGGGCGGTTTGGCGGTGTGCGTCGAGGTCGGGCAGGGGCTGGTTGTAGTAGTTTTCCCGATCAATCAATGCTTTGTCGTACTGGATGGAGGCTTTTTGTTTTTCCACGCGTACGCCGCTTTCAAGCGTGAAGTTGTCCCAGTTTGCCTGTTCTACACCGAAAAAGCTGTAATGGCGGACATTGTTGTCAATCAACATCGGCTGTTGGACGGTTTCGGGAATGGCGGAAAGCGCGCTGGATTTTTGTCCCAAATATTGCACGCCCCAGCTGCCTTTCAGACGGCCTATGGGTTGGTGGCGCAACTCGATGCGGGCGTTGTGTGTTTTGTTGTTGAAGAAGTTTTCTACTGCATCGCCTGCTTTTTCGTCGTGGTGGTAGTCGTTGCGGTTCAGGTGCACGCGCAGGGCTTCAAAACCGGGGAGCGGCTGCTTCCATTCGGCACGGAGTTCGTAGCGTTTGTTGCGCAGGTCTATCCACGGTCTGCCGCTGTGGGTGTGTGCGTGTGCATCATCGTCGTCGTGGAAGCCGCAGCTCAAGCCCGGATTGTCGTAATCGACGTCTTCTTCGGTCAACAGGTGCGGATAAAGCTGTAAATAGCGTTTGTTAATCAAGCTCTTTTGCCAGATGATGTCGGCGTGGCAATCATCGTATTCGTGGCTGTGGGCAGGCAGACCATATTGGTCGCGACGGTCGCTGTACGCTACGCCGATAAAACCTTTTTCGCCAACCCAAGACAGCCCGATGCTGCCCGTTTGCGAATCGGCGTGGCTGTCGGGCAGGCGTTTCAGATTGCGGTAACGCGGTACGGCGTAATCGCCCGATTTGCGGTACAAGCCTTCGGTATGCAATACAAAGTTTTTGCCCAAGCCGATATTGATGCCGCCGGACGTGAGTTTTTCCAAATTGCCGCTGCTCAAACGCAATCCGAGTTCGCCCGATACGCCGTTTTCAGGCATTTTTTCGGGGATTTTGCCATCGGCAACATCGACCAGCCCCGCGACATTGCCCGAGCTGTACAAGAGCGTAACCGGGCCGCGCAGGATTTCGACCTGTTGCGACAAGGCGGTATCTACCATAATGGCGTGATCGGGCGAAAAATCCGCCATATCGCCGGTTTCGCCGTGATGGTTCAACACCTTAATCCGTCTGCCTGTTTGACCGCGTATTACCGGTGCGGACGCGCCGCCGCCGTATTGCGAGGCGTGAATGCCCGGCACGCCGTCCAAAGCATCGCCCAAGTTGACGGCTTTTTGTCGCAAGGTGTCGCCGCTGATGATTTTGTCGGAGGCGGTCGAAGTGTGCAGCAGCCCGGATGTGGCGCGCGGACGGCTTTTGCCGACGACGGTAACCTCGTCCAAGTCAACCGACTGCTCGGTTTCATGCGCTTGGGAGAGAATAGGGGTGCTGATTAAAAGAATAGATAAAACAATGGGTTTGAGTGTGGTTTGTGCCATTTTGGCTTCTCGTCGCATTTTGAAAGTCTGTTATTATATAACATTGCATTTTTTATATCATAAGATTTTGAGAAAACCCAAGGCATAGGCAAAGGTTTCCCAAATGACAGGGTTGTGGTATTTAATGGCGTTAATTTGTATTAACCCTAATTTTAGGGAAGTTAATGATGTGAACACGAACGCCGCTATATTTGGCTATCGGATAAGCAAAATTTATGAGGGCATAAAAACGGTACGTTCCCGAACGGTCGAAAAGGTGGCAAAATGGCGTACCTTTCGGAAAGCGGGATGCGCCGCCGGGTTTCCAAACCTGTTCGGGAAGAAGGCGGGCATCTTGCGGCAGAGACAGACAACAACCTTTAGTTAACAGTAAGTCAGATTAAAAATGCTTTTGTTTATCGACAATTACGACAGTTTTACTTACAACATCGTCCAGTATTTCGCAGAATTGGGGCAGGAAGTTGCCGTGCGCCGCAACGATGATATTACGTTGGAAGAAATCGAAGCCTTGAATCCGCAATATCTCGTTATCGGCCCCGGCCCGTGTTCGCCCAAAGAAGCAGGGATTTCTGTGGCGGCGATGCGCCATTTTGCCGGCCGGCTGCCGATTATGGGCGTGTGCCTCGGGCATCAGACGATAGGCGAGGCGTTCGGCGGCAGGATAGTCCGCGCCAAAACGCTGATGCACGGCAAGGTGTCGCCCGTGTCCCATTCGGGCAAGGGTATGTTTAAAGGTTTGCCCAATCCTGTTACCTGTACGCGTTATCACAGCCTCGTTATCGAACGCGGCACGCTGCCGGATTGCTTGGAAATCACGGCGTGGACTGACGACGGCGAGATTATGGGCGTGCGTCATAAGGAATATGCCGTCGAGGGCGTGCAGTTCCACCCCGAAGCCCTCTTGACCGAACACGGACATGATATGTTAAACAATTTTTTAGTTGAATTTCAAAACTTTAAACCTCAAACAATCTGACGCGATGCCGTCTGAAACCTTCAGACGGCATTTTTGCTGTTTTCTGTTTGAATGCAAATTAAGGACAAAAAAATGATTACACCGCAACAGGCCATCGAACGATTAATCAGCAATAATGAATTGTTTTACGATGAAATGACCGACTTGATGCGCCAAATGATGAGCGGAAAAGTGCCGCCCGAACAAATTGCGGCGATTTTGACCGGCTTGCGTATCAAGGTTGAAACCGTTTCCGAGATTACCGCCGCCGCCGCCGTGATGCGCGAGTTTGCGGCAAAAGTGCCGTTGGAGGATGCGGATGGGCTGGTCGATATCGTCGGTACGGGCGGGGATGGTGCGAAAACCTTCAATATTTCGACAACTTCGATGTTTGTTGCCGCAGCGGCAGGCGCGAAGGTTGCCAAACACGGCGGGCGTTCCGTTTCATCTTCCAGCGGCGCGGCGGACGTGGTGGAGCAGATGGGCGCAAACCTCAACCTGACTCCCGAACAGATTGCCCAAAGTATCAGGCAGACCGGCATCGGGTTTATGTTTGCGCCCAATCACCACAGTGCTATGCGGTATGTCGCCCCGGTACGCCGTTCGCTCGGTTTCCGAAGTATTTTCAACATATTGGGCCCATTGACCAATCCAGCGGGCGCGTCAAACCAACTTTTGGGCGTATTCCACACCGATTTGTGCGGCATTTTGTCGCGGGTCTTGCAACAACTTGGTTCCAAACACGTTTTGGTCGTTTGCGGGGAGGGCGGCTTGGATGAAATTACCTTAACCGGCAAAACGCGCGTTGCCGAACTCAAAGACGGAAAAATCAGCGAATACGACATCAGCCCCGAAGATTTCGGTATCGAAACCCGCCGCAATTTGGATGAAATCAAAGTTGCCGATACTCAGGAATCTTTGTTGAAAATGAACGAGGTGCTGGAAGGAAGAGAAGGGGCGGCGCGCGATATCGTACTGCTCAACACCGCCGCCGCCCTATATGCCGGAAATGTCGCGGCTTCGCTTTCAGACGGCATATCTGCCGCACGGGAAGCCATCGATTCAGGTAGGGCAAAATCGAAAAAAGAGGAGTTTGTCGGTTTTACACGGCAATTTGCCTAAGCAGGCAGAATAAATATAGAGCAACAAATGCCGTCTGAAAGCTCTTCAGACGGCATTTTGTGCGGCATCGGCTGTTTTGACATCAGCGTCCTACTGTTGCAACAGGTTCGCTCCCGGTTAGCAGATATTGTATCGTCTCACGGACGGTGCGGATGGCATTGCCGAAGGGCAGCGGGTCTTTACCTCTGAAGAACAGCCCTTTATCTACTTCTCCACGGAATGCGGCGGCAAGCTGGATATCAATACAGAATTGCCCTGCTTTGGAAAGCCCGTCGCGCAGGCCGCAGCTGGTCAGGCAGTTTAAACCTTGGGTACAGCGGCGCGGGTCGGCTTTGGCGTTTGCCTGAAGTTTGCTTTCACGCCTGATATAGCTGTCTAGGAATTTGGTACGTACGCCGCGTGCCGGCAAACCGGCAACAGACATAAATTCGACTACTTTTTCGGTTTCCGCACCGGCAAGCGTTTTCTTGAAGTTAAGGTGTGCATCTCCTTCTTCGGTAACGGCAAAAGCGGTACCGATTTGAACGGCGGAGGCTCCCCAGTTCTTTAGGGCGGTTTTGACTTTTTCAAAATTTGCCATGCCTCCCGCAAGAATAAGCGGGATTTTTTCGCTTTCCAGCCCCAAACTTTTGAAAACTTCAAACGTTTCCTCAATCACGCGTTTAAAGTCGAATTTGGCATCGTTTACGCCTTCGACGGTTGATGCACCCAAATGTCCGGCCGCGTGGGCAGGATGTTCGACCACAATCGCATCGGGCAAGATGCCTTTTTTCATCCAACGTTTCAAGACGATATTAATACCGCGCGATTCGGATAGAATCGGCAGAAGGGCAACATCCTTATGATAGCCCTCGGTCATTTCCGGCAGATCCAAAGGCAGACCGGCACCCATCACGACCGCATCCGCCCCCGATTCGCAAGCCTGGCGGACATAGGCGGCGTGGTCTTTGACTGCCTTCATCACGTTGACCGCGATCAGTCCTTTTCCCTCTGAAGCACTTTTGGCTTTTTGGATTTCCCTGTCCAATGCGGTACAGTTCAAAGACGTATATTTCTCCTCGCTCGGATTGATTTGGGATTCGGCGAGCAGGTCTTCGTGAAGGTGGCGCAAATCCACACTGGCAATCGTTCCGATGCCGTTTTCACGCGCCACCGCGCTGGATAAACCCGATGCGGAAACACCGACCCCCATACCGCCCTGTACGATGGGGATAAGGGATTTTCCACGAATAATCAAAGGGTCAAAAATATTCTGCATCAGTTTCTCCGAGTATACGAATCGGTCAGGCTCATGAAAAATGGTTCTAACTGTCTTAGAACCATTGCTCAAATTTGGTATTATACTCTAAATATTACGGTGGTAAACAGAAAAGCAGAAGAAGCTTCGGAATATGCTGTTATACCGGTACTATAGTGGATTAACAAAAATCAGGACAAGGCGACGAAGCCGCAGACAGTACAGATAGTACGGCAAGGCGAGGCAACGCCGTACTGGTTTTTGTTAATCCACTATAATTGGACAAAATGTTGGATGGACACCGTATCCGATTATGGGATATCGGCTTGCACGGCAAAGGTTTGAATATGATTTGATTACGTCTGAGATTCCGATGAAGGGGATAGGTAAAGATATGGTAACGGGTTGCCGAGGCAATAAAAAATCCCCGAGGGATAATCTCGGGGACTTGGAATTTGGCACGCCCACGGGGAATCGAACCCCGGTTACCGCCGTGAAAGGGCGATGTCCTAACCGCTAGACGATGGGCGCATATTGTATTTTCTTACTGGCGCACCCGGAGCGATTCGAACGCCCGACCCTCTGGTTCGTAGCCAGATACTCTATCCAACTGAGCTACGGGTGCGCTGCAAGAAAGATTTGAATTTTAGGGTAATCGTCGGATTCTGTCAATTGTTTTGTTGGATGAAATGCCTTAAAAGTGTAAAATATCGGTTTGTTGTTTGAATTTAAAGAGAATAAAATGATTGTTGCTTCCCGTTGGCCCTTGCTGGAAAAGGCGTTTTTACGGTTTGGAATGCCGGTTGCCGTGGTCGATTTGGAATCGACGGGCGGCAATCTGTATGAAGACAGGGTAACCGAAGTGGCTTTGGTCAAGTTTGAGCAGGGAAGGGTGGTGAGGCATGAGTGGTTGGTTAATCCTCAAAAACCGATTCCGCAGTTTGTGGCGGGGCTGACGGGGATTTCAGACGGCATGGTTGCCGATGCGCCTGTTTTTGCAGAGATTGCCGGCGAGTTGTTTTCGGTATTGAAGGGTTGTGTGCTGGTTGCACATAACAGCCGTTTCGACTATACGTTTTTAAAGCATGAGTTTCATCGTGCGGGTATCGGATTTTCATCGCCTGCTTTGTGCAGTGTGCAGCTGTCCCGGTGTCTGTATCCGCAATTTTACAAGCACAGCCTGGACAGTATCATCGAAAGGTTGGGGATTGTTGTGGACGACAGGCACCGTGCGATGGCGGATGTGTCGGCATTGTGCGATTATTTGGAATACAGTCTGTCGGAACACGGGGTCGAGGCATGGATCAGGCAGTGTTTCCGTTTGATGAACCCGAAACCGCTGCCTGCCGCGCTGCCCGAACGGTTGAGGGAACAGTTGTACGGTTTGCCTGACGGTATGGGGGTGCTTGCCTGTTTTGACGGCGGAGGGAAAGTAAATTACATCGGTACGTTTGAACGGGTATATAGCGAGGTTTCGGCTTTATTGGATGCCGGAAAAGTCCCGTTTGATTGGTGTAATACGGAGGAAGTCCGTTTTTTTCCCGCATTGGGCAGCCTGCATGCATATAAGATTAAAGCGGAATTGGTCGGTCGTTATCATTCGGGTTGTTATGTATCTGCCAAAAATCTGCTTAAAACATTTACGACTGTCAGGTTTGAAAAAGGTTCAGACGGCATGTTGAATGCGAAAACAGCAGCTTTGAAAAACGGTGTGACGGATAATCCGCCTACAGGATTATTTGCCAATAAAAAGGCGGCGAGACGGGCTTTGTCGTCGTGGGCGGAAACATACGGATTGTGTCCTGCCGCAGCCGGTATCCTGCCGGACGGTTATGCAGGGGATGAGCCTTGTCCCGTATATGTTTCAGGCCGATGCGATAAGGAGTGCGTCCGCTCTGACGAACAGGTTTTGGCGTTTGCACACAAATTGCCTGTCTTGGATTGGGGAAAAATGCATGAGGTGGAAATTACCGAAACCGATCCTTTGACGGGGGAAAAAGTTGTTCTGCACGGAATGGGCGGCGCATTGGAAATGGATGACGGGCTTTGGTATTTCGATAAAGATTTACCGGATGCGTTTAAGGCGAAGTTTAAAACGGACAGGAAAAATATTAAGGAAATCGGTTAAATCGATATTGCCCGGTGAAAGCCGGCAAGTATGTAAGCAGCCGTTCGTATTGATTGCCTAATCGGTTTGGGTCGGAATGTGTTGCCGTTTGCAGGTAATGTATTCGAAGATGCCGTCTGAAGGCTTCAGACGGCATTTTTGCCGACGCGGTTTGCGTGCCGTGTCGGTTTGCCTGTCCGTCCGGAGGCATCGGACAAGCAGGGTGGTTTTTAGAAGCCGTTTTCCATCATGATTTGACCGGGAATGCGGTTGCGGTGCATGGCGTAACCCATGTCGAGCAGCGTTTGGAAAGTGTCTTTGACCATTTCCGGGTTGCCGCAAATCATAAACCGTGTGGATTCCGGGGTGAATTTGGTATGCAGCGCCTGTTCGATGCTGCCGTTTTTTAAGAGTTCGGGAATGCGTTTCCCGCTTAAGCCATCGGGGTAGGCAAGGCGGGTAACAACAGGAACAAAATGGAATGTGTGTTGGTATTCGCCGACTAAAGGGTGGTTTGCCAAAGCGGCGAGCCGGTCGTTGAAAATCAATTCTTCGGGAAAAGAGATGGAATGTATCAGGTTGACAGTATCGAAACGTTGTCGGATTTCGGGTTGCTCGAGAATGGAAAGGAAGGGGGCGATGCCCGAGCCGGTGCAGAGCATGACCAGATCCTTGCCGTCGGGGAAGCGTTCGGGCAGGAGGAAGCCGGTGGCATTTTTATCGAGCAGGATGGTGTCGCCCTGTTGCATTTGTGCGAAACGGGCCGACATGGGGCCGTCTTGGATGAGTACGGCAAAATATTCGAGCGTGTCGGCATATTCTGCGGAAACGATGGAATAGGCACGCCAAATGAAGCCTTCTCCTTCGTAGAAACCGAGTCGGGAGAACTGTCCGGCTTTAAAACGGTAGGATTCGGGACGGCTGATGGCGAAAGTGATGAGTTTCGGCGTGTGGTGTTTAATCCACAAAATCTTTTCTTCGGTGAATTTTGCTTCGGGCGAGGCTGCCATGTTGTTGTCCTTGAGTGTGTTTGTCGGGATTATAGCCAATTTGGGTGTTTTTTTCCGCATTTCCTGTATTTGAATGGCAATCGTGCAATATGCCGTTATCCGTTTGCCGGCTTTGTTTGCCAGTGTTTGCCTGTTTCCAACGCTGCGGATGCGGACGGCTTCCTATATCGGGGCGTATATTTGGAATTTGCCCGATGCCGGCAGTAGAATATCCCTTTTATCCTCAGCAGAGCCGATGTCTTCACGCAAAATCATCCACATCGACATGGACGCGTTCTACGCATCGGTAGAGCTGCGCGAACAGCCGCATTTGAAAGGGCGGCCGGTGGTCGTCGCGTGGGAGGGCGCGCGTTCGGTGATTTGCGCCGCATCGTATGAGGCGCGCCAGTTCGGGCTGCATTCCGCGATGTCGGTGGCAACGGCGAAAAGGCTGTGTCCGCAAGCGGTGTATGTGCCGCCGCATTTCGATTTGTACCGTCAGGTTTCCGCGCAGATTCACGCCGTATTCAGACGTTATACCGACTTGATCGAACCCTTGTCGCTGGACGAAGCCTATCTTGACGTGACCCGTAATTTCAAAAATATCCCCTACGCCGGCGAAGTTGCCAAAGAAATCCGCGCCGCCATTTTCACAGAAACCGGTCTGACCGCCTCCGCAGGCATCGCGCCGAATAAATTTCTGGCGAAAATCGCTTCGGACTGGCGCAAACCAAACGGACAGTTCGTCCTGCCGCCGCACAAAGTTATGGCTTTTTTGGAAACACTGCCTTTGGGCAAAATCCCCGGCGTGGGCAAGGTAACGCTGAAAAAAATGCAGTCGCTGGGTATGCGGACGGCGGGCGACTTGCGCCGTTTCGAGCGCGGAGAGCTTTTAAACCATTTCGGACGCTACGGCTACCGCCTCTATGATTTGGCGCGCGGTACGGACGAACGCCCCGTCGAAGCCGAACGCGAACGCCTCCAAATCTCCACAGAAATCACCCTGCCCGAAGACCTGCCGCTTGAGCAGGCTGCCGGACACCTGCCCCATCTTGCCGAAGACCTGTGGCGGCAAATCACGCGTAAAAACGTCGAAGCCCAAAGCGTAACGCTCAAGCTGAAGACCTACGATTTCCGCATCATCACGCGCACGCTGACTTATTCCTCCGTATTGCCCGACTGCGCCTCCCTACTGCAGGCGGCGCAAATGTTGACGGCGCGCGTCCCGCCGCAGACGGAAGACGCGTTCCGCCTCATCGGTATCGGTGTCGGCAGGCTTGTGCCGAAAAACCAACAGCAGGATTTGTGGGCGTAAACCGCTTGACGCACGCCGTTCAAAAAATATGCCGTCTGAAGGGCTTTCAGACGGCATTGCGGCTCCGGTTTAATCCGCCGCGCCGCCTTTTTTTATGTTGTCGAGCCTGTCGAGTATATCGGCAAGGTTGCGCCTGCCTTCTTCCCTGCTGACAATCGGTTCGCCGCCTTTGCGCCCCAGGATTTTCAAATCCTCCTGCGGCATTTCGTCTATGAAGCGGCTGGGTTCGGGGAATTGCCATATGCCTTGTTTTTTGCGTTTGACGCAGTGGGTCAGCGTGAGCCGGCGTTTGGCGCGGGTAATGCCGACGTACATCAGGCGGCGTTCTTCTTCGACGTTGCCCTCTTCGATGCTGTCGTTGTGCGGCAAAACGCCTTCTTCGCAACCGACAAGGAAAACATAGGGATATTCCAAACCTTTGGCGGCGTGGAGCGTGGACAGCGAGACGGCATCGGCTTCTTCTTCGTCTTTTCCCTCCAAAAGCGTCATCAAGGCGACGGTTTGGGCGAGTTCGATGATGTTTTTGCCGTCTTCTCCGCCTTTTCGTGCGAACCAAGATACCAATTCGCCGACGTTGCGCCATTTGATTTCGCCTGCCTTGCCTTCTTCGTTTTGCATCAAATGGTTTTCGTAGCCGATTTCTTCGAGCAGGCTGCCGATGAACTCGCCCGCTTCGCTGGTTTCGGCTTTGGCGCGGCAGTTGCCGAACATATCCATAAAGGCTTGCAGGTGTTGGCGGTTGGTGTTGTTCAGCGCGGCAAGGGCTTCTTCGTTTTGCGCGGCTTCATACAGGCTGCATTCGTGTTCGTGCGCGTAGGCGTTGAGCTTGCCCAGCGTTACATCGCCGATGCCGCGTTTGGGCGTGGTAACGGCGCGCAGAAAGGCGGGATCGTCGTCGGGGTTGGCAAGCAGCCGCACATAAGACAACACGTCTTTGATTTCGGCTTTGTCGAAAAAGCTTTGTCCGCCGGAGAGCCGGTAGGGGATGCGCGCGCCGCGTAAGGCTTCCTCGAAAATCCGCGCCTGATGTTTGCCCCGGTATAACACGGCGAAATCTGCGTATTGGGTTTTATCGCCGCCGACCAGCTTCTGCTTGACGATTTGGCTGACAACCCAGTCGGCTTCGTGCTGCTCGCTTTGACAGGCAACAACTTTGACGATTTCGCCTTCGCCGAACTGCGACCAAAGTTTTTTGGTAAAGAGTTTGGGGTTGTTTTCGATGACTTTGTTGGCGATTTTGAGAATGCGCGCGGTGGAGCGGTAGTTTTGCTCCAGCTTGATGACCTTCATCTGCGGATAGTCTTCCTGCATTTTGCGCAGGTTTTCCATATTCGCGCCGCGCCAAGCGTAAATGGACTGGTCGTCGTCGCCGACGGCGGTAAACATACCTTCCGCGCCGGTCAAGAGCTTCATCAGCGTAAATTGGCAGGTATTCGTATCTTGGCATTCGTCAACCAACAGATAACGCAGCCGCCGCTGCCATTTGTTGCGTATTTCGCTGTTTTGCTGCAACAGCACGGCGGGCAGGCGGATTAAGTCGTCGAAGTCCGCCGCCTGATAGCTTTTGAGCGTTTCCTGATAACTTGCATACACGCGCGCGGTTTGTTGTTCCCACACATTAGAGGCCGTCTGAAGCACGTCTTCAGGCGTTCTCAGATCGTTTTTCCACAGGGAAATCTGGTGCTGCGCTTTGAATACGGCTTCTTTGCCCGTGCCGCCCAAAAGTTCGCCGATGATTTTCGCGCTGTCGGTGGAATCGAGGATGGAGAAGTTTTTTTGTAAGCGATATGGTTCGCCTCTTCGCGCAAAATCTTCATGCCCAAAGAGTGGAAGGTGCAAATCGTCAGCCCGCGCGTTTGCGACTTGGGCAGCATTTTGGCGACGCGCTCCTGCATTTCCGCAGCGGCTTTGTTGGTAAAGGTAATCGCGGCAACGGTATGCGGCAGATAGCCGACATTGACAATCAAATGCTTGATTTTTTGCGTAATCACGCCGGTTTTGCCGCTGCCTGCGCCGGCAAGGACGAGCAGGGGGCCGCCGAGGTAACGGACGGCTTCGAGCTGTTGGGGGTTGAGTTTCATTGTGTCTTGATGCCGTCTGAAATCAGTCTGCGCCGCTTTCGAGGCAGTCGAGTGCCGCACGGAGGGCGGATACGCCGATTTGCCCCGGCGCGGAGTTTTGCGTTCCCGAACCGAACGTGATGCTTGAGCCGAACACCTGTCCGGCAAGCCGGCTGACCGCACCCGTCTGCCCCATCGACATCGTAACAAGCGGTTTGGCGGCAAGCTGTTTCGCTTTGAGCGTGGCAGAAAGCAAAGTCAGCACATCTTCCGCGCTTTGCGGCATCACCGCGATTTTGCAGATGTCCGCGCCGCAGTCCTCCATCTGTTTCAGACGGCATATGATTTCTTCTTGCGGCGGCGTGCGGTGAAACTCATGATTGCAGAGCAGGGCGGCGATACCGTTTTTTTGAGCATTTGCCACGGCGCGCCGGACGGCGGTTTCGCCGGAAAACAGCTCGATGTCGATGATGTCGGGCAGACGGCTTTCAATCAGCGCGTCGAGCAGTTTGAAATAATAACCGTCCGAACACGGGAACGCGCCGCCTTCGCTATGCCGTCTGAACGTAAACAGCAGCGGTTTGTCGGGCAGCGCGTCGCGGACGGTCTGCGTGTGGCGCAATACTTCGCCAATGCCGCCCGCGCATTCCAAAAAATCGGCGCGAAATTCGACGATGTCGAAGGGCAGGTTTTTGATTTGGGGCAGTACGGAGGACAAACCGGCGGCATCTCGGGCGACAAGCGGCACGGCGATTTTGGTGCGTCCGCTTCCGATAACGGTATTTTTGACAACAAGGCAGGAACACATAAAACAGGCACACACAGAAAAAACAGCCGCCATTATAACAAAGCCGGCAGCCTTTCAGACGGCATCCGGACACCGTTCCGGCACAAGCCGCCGCGTCCTGCCGCGTATCGGCAAACAAGGAAATATGCGATAATGGCAGCCCCGTGAAGCAGCGGCATTACCGACAGCCCGCACATCGGGAAAACGATACGCACCCCGCGCCGCAGCCCGTGTTGCGCCGCATCCCACATACCGCATTTGTTCCGGAGTAACCCCAATGTCAGACGACAAAAGCAAAGCCCTTGCCGCCGCACTGGCGCAAATCGAAAAAAGTTTCGGCAAAGGCGCCATCATGAAAATGGACGGCAGCCAGCAGGAAGAAAATCTCGAAGTCATTTCCACCGGATCGCTCGGATTAGACCTTGCCCTCGGAGTCGGCGGCCTGCCGCGCGGGCGCATCGTCGAAATCTTCGGCCCCGAATCTTCCGGTAAAACCACCCTCTGCCTTGAAGCCGTCGCCCAATGCCAGAAAAACGGCGGCGTGTGCGCCTTTGTCGATGCCGAACACGCCTTCGATCCCGTTTACGCCCGCAAACTCGGCGTAAAAGTCGAAGAACTCTACCTTTCCCAGCCCGACACCGGCGAACAGGCTTTGGAAATCTGCGATACGCTTGTGCGCTCCGGCGGTGTGGATATGGTAGTCGTCGATTCCGTCGCCGCACTCGTCCCCAAAGCCGAAATCGAAGGCGATATGGGCGACAGCCACGTCGGACTGCAGGCCCGCCTGATGAGTCAGGCATTACGCAAACTGACCGGACACATCAAAAAAACCAACACCCTCGTCATCTTCATCAACCAAATCCGGATGAAGATCGGCGTGATGTTCGGCAGCCCCGAGACCACGACCGGCGGCAACGCGCTGAAATTCTATTCTTCCGTCCGCCTCGACATCCGCCGTACCGGATCCATCAAAAAAGGCGAAGAAGTATTGGGCAACGAAACCCGCGTCAAAGTCATCAAAAACAAAGTCGCCCCTCCGTTCCGTCAGGCAGAGTTTGACATCCTCTACGGAGAAGGCATCAGCTGGGAGGGCGAACTGATCGACATCGGCGTGAAGAACGACATCATCAACAAGTCCGGAGCCTGGTACAGCTACAACGGTGCGAAAATCGGTCAGGGCAAAGACAACGTCCGCGTCTGGTTGAAGGAAAATCCTGAGGTTGCCGATGAAATCGATGCGAAAATCCGTGCATTGAACGGCGTGGAAATGCACATCACCGAAGGGACGCAGGACGAAACCGACGGCGAGCGTCCCGAAGAATAAAACTTGAAATCCCGATAAACGGTACTTCTGTTGCGAAGTACCGTTTTTTTTGAGCAGTCTGCCGGCTTGGTTTATTTTGTCCGGATTCGGCCGGCATTTTCCGTTTCGAGTATGGGTTCGGACAGCCGCCTAAGTTTTCTTACCGCTTCGCGTTGCCAGCCAGCAGACGGACGAGCCGAAGCAGACCATTGCCGCGCCCTGCCAAAATTCGACGGGAAGGGGTGTTTGCAGCAGGAAGGATGAAATGCAGGCAGAAAAAATCGGGATGAAATAGGATGCGCCGGCAAGAACGGTCATGTTGCCGCGCGAAATGCCGATGTT
The DNA here is from genome assembly GCA_000193795.2 of Neisseria lactamica NS19. GTDB lineage: Bacteria > Pseudomonadota > Gammaproteobacteria > Burkholderiales > Neisseriaceae > Neisseria > Neisseria lactamica_A. Next base: position 14,530 of record AEPI01000037.1, read on the forward strand.
CCAAACGGCATAACCCAAACCCAGACAGGATGCGGCGGCGGTTGTGTAGAGCAGTGATGCGGTATCGAAATTCAGGCTGCCTGTGCCGTCTGAAAAGTATTTTGCCCACAAGACGCATGAAACGAGCAGGAAAAAGAAGCCGACGGCATTGCCCTGTGCTTTGACGCGTGCGGTCAGCGTGCAGTATGCCGCCCAGAACAGCGCGTCCGAAAGCGCCATAATGTAGCTTGTCGGATTGGTGCGTATATTGGCTATCATTCTGGAAACGGAAAATCCGCCTTCTCCGCCCAATACGACGGCGATACCGGCGAAAGACAGGATAAAGCCTAAGGCAATCCACCATTTTGCAGGCTGCCTGTTGAACAATACCGCGCCGATGATGGTAAAGGTCGGCCATAAGTAGTTGACCATGCCGACTTCGACGGTTTGGCGCGCGTTTCGGGCGTAACCGACGGACAGCGACAGGCACAGTTCGCAGCCGACGAAGAAAAGGCTTGCCCAAAACAGATAGCTTTTGCTGAAACGGCGCAGATTGGGTCTGCCGAAAATCATCAAAATCAACACGGTTGCCAGGCTGTACATCATCGCCGCGCCGCCGACCGCGCCCATATGCAGGCTGACGGTGCGGATGAGTCCGATGACCGAACTCCAAAAGGCAACGGCAAGCAGCCCGACGGCGGTTGCCTGTTTCGGTGTGAGGTTTTGTTGGAATTGGGCAAGCATGATGTTGTCGGGCGAGACTGTGTTTTTAATATATTAACAGTATCCGCCTGCCCGCTGTCTGTCAAACGGAAAATGCCGTCTGAACGGGATTTCAGACGGCATTTGCGGTTTTGGGGAATCAGCGGAAGAAGTCGCCCATACCGGGGGGAAGCCCTTGTGTGAACGCGCCCATGGTTTTGCCGGTGGTTTCTTCAGCTTTGTCGGAGGCGGCATTGAATGCGGCAAGGACGAGGTCTTCGAGCATTTCTTTGTCGTCTGCGGCTTCCTGAATCAAATCGGGGCTGATGTCGATTTTGCGGACGACGTGGGCGCAGGTCATCACGACTTTGACCAAGCCGTTGCCTGCTTCGCCTTCTACTTCGGTTTCGGCAAGTTTGGCTTGCGCCTTTTTCATGTTTTCCTGCATTTGCTGTGCCTGTTTCATCAGGCCGCCCAATCCGGCTTTTCCGAACATACTGAAAACTCCTGTTTGTGTTTGAATGAATGGGGGAAACGGCAATGCCGTCTGAAAATGTTCAGGCGGCATTATATCTGTTTACGGCCGGTTTGCAGCCAATTCCAGAGATTCGGGCTGCCATTGCGCGCCGAATGCTTGGAGGATTTTTTGTGCGGCGGGGTCGGCTTCGAGCAATGCTTGTGCTTTTTTCCTATCTTCGGCTTGGACGCGCTTGTCCTGCATCGCGGGGGTTTCCCGTCCGGCATCGTCCTGCCAGTCCCGGGTTTGCAGCGTGAGTTGCAGCCCGTAGGCTTCGGCAAGGGTGTCGCGGATTTTGTCGAGCCGTTTTTTGTCGGCGGTGGCGCGGGCTTCGGCGGTCATTGCCAAAACCATCAGGCCGGTGTCGGGATGGTATTCCGTCCACGCGGCGTGTTGTGCCGGCATTTGCGCCGCGCCGAGTTTGCGGGCGAAATGCCGGACGATGGCTGCCCAGTTTTCGGTGGAAAATTCGGGCGGCGGGGCGGATGGCGTGCTGTTTCCGCCGATGCCGCCCGCTTCTGCTTCTTCGTCCGCGCCTCCGTCTGCGGTATCGGCAGGGACGGCGTATGCCCAATCCGGCGGCGGGATTTCTGCGCCGTCTTCCGGAGGGCTGCCATCATCCGGAAAGCCGTAACCGTAGAAAGGTTCTGCAGGGGATTCGTGTGCAAATGCTTCCGTTTCAACGGCTTCATCATTCGGTGTTGCCTGAACAGGGTTTTCAGACGGCACTTCGGACAAGGAAGCCACGGTTTCGTTGCCGGCTGCCTCGTTCTTGGAAACTTGATTGTCAGGCGATATTTCGGCTTCGGATACCGTCTGAAGCGGCGTTGCCGATGCTTGCGCCGTCGCGCCGGCTTCGGTTTCTGCATCGTCCGGCGCATCTTCCCAAGGCGGAACATCATTGTTTTCTTGAGCGGAAGCCGGTTCGGCAACCTTGCCTTCAGACGGCATTGCAGGCTCGGATGCCGTCTGAACGGGTGTTCGGGCGGTTTCTGCCTTAGGGGGAAGCGGCTTTTTTGCGGCGGTTTCCTTTTCGGCGGCTTGCGTCGATGGGGATTTTAATTCTGTATTTTCAATCACGGCGTTTGCATCACACGAAGCTGCCGCCAAGGGCGTAAACGCCAGCATACGCAGCAGGGTCATGACAAAGCCGGCGTATTCGTCGGGGGCGAGGCTGAGGTCGCGTTTGCCGTGGACGGCGATTTGGTAGTAAAGCTGGATTTGTTCGCCGCTTATGGTTTGGGCGAGGCGGTGCAAAATATCGGAATCGGGGTCGTCGTGCGCCAAGGCGGAGGGGACTGCCTGTATCAGGGCGAGTTGTTGCAGCAGTATGGCGAGTTCGCCCAAGGCGTTGTCAAAGCCGACGGCACACGCCGCCATTTCCTGCGCTTTCGCCAGCAGGGCTTCGCCGTCTTGGTTGACGATGCCTGTCAAGAGTTCGTAGAGGTATTGTTTATCGACCGCGCCGATCATTTGGCGGACATCGCTTTCGGCGACTTTGCCCGAACCCAGGGCAACCGCCTGATCGAGCAGGCTCAAGGCATCGCGCATCGAACCGGCGGCGGCGCGGCCTAAAAGTTGCAGGGCGGGGGGGGCGTAGGCGATTTTTTCACAGTCGAGGACGTGGGCGAGGTGGCGGGCAACCTGTTGCGCGGTCATATTGCGTAAGACAAATTGCAGGCAGCGGCTCAAGACGGTAACGGGGACTTTGTGCGGATCGGTGGTGGCGAGGATGAATTTGACGTGTTCGGGCGGCTCTTCCAGCGTTTTGAGCATAGCGTTGAACGCGCTTTTGGAAAGCATATGCACTTCGTCGATGATATAGACTTTGTATTTGCCGGCAGTCGGCGCGTATTGGGCGTTTTCCAATACTTCGCGGATGTTGTCGATGCCGGTGTTGGAGGCGGCGTCGATTTCCAGCAGGTCGACATAACGGCCGGCATCAATCTGGGTGCAGCTTTCGCATACGCCGCAAGGTTCGCCGTGTTGCGCGTTTTCGCAGTTGAGGCTTTTGGCAAGGATGCGGGCGATGGTGGTTTTGCCTACGCCGCGCGTGCCGGTCAGCAGGTAGGCGTGGTGCAGCCTGCCTTCGTCCAGGGCGTTTTGCAAGGCTTTGACGACGTGTTCCTGACCGACCAAACCGGCAAAGGTTTTCGGCCGCCATTTGCGTGCAAGAACTTGATAAGCCATATTTTTCCTTTGGTTAAGCGTTTTGTCCGTCCGGGACGTGTCCGGGCGCGTATTCTAGCATTTTTCGCACCGCCCCACGAATGGGGCTTATTGTCCGCGCAAGAACAGTGCGTCCAGTTCTTTTAATGTCAGTTTGACCCAAGTCGGACGGCCGTGGTTGCACTGGTTGCTGCGCGGCGTATTTTCCATATCGCGCAGGAGGGCGTTCATTTCGGGCAGGGTGAGCCGGCGGCCGGCGCGGATCGAGCCGTGGCAGGACATAGTGGCAAGGATGCGGTTTTCGTGTTCTTCGATGGTTTGGCTGCTGCCGACTTGGGCGAGTTCGCCCAATACGTCTCGGGCGAGCGAGACAACGTCGGATTTGCCCAACATTGCGGGTGCGGCGCGGACGGCGAGGGTGTTGCCGCCCATATCGGACAATTCCAAGCCGAAACCTGCCAGCGTTTCGGCATAATCGGCGAGGGCGGCGCATTCTTCGTGGGACGCGGCAAAGGTTACGGGAATAAGCAGGCGTTGGCTTTGCAGCTTGCCGTTTTCCTGCCGTTGGCGTTTCATTTTTTCGTAGTTGACGCGTTCGGCGGCGGCGTGCATATCGATGAGCAACAGGCTGTCTTCGGCTTGGGCAAGGATGTAGATGCCCAATAATTGGGCAATGGCGAAGCCGAGCGGCGGCAGTTCGGATTGGGACGGGATGCCGTCTGAAAGCGGCGTATCTGTTTTGGGAGTAGGCGTTTCAGACGGCATATTGCCGAAACGTGCCTGCTCTAATCGGTTCAACTCAAGGTCGATGTCGTCGGTTTTTTTGTAGAGTTCGGCGTAAGTATTCATTGCCGCGCGGCTTTCGCGCAGGGACAGGCTGCGTTGTTGCGGCGAGCGAGCGGCTTGATAGGGCATAGGCGCGGTTTTGCCTGATGCACCAAAGGCATTACGCATATCGGGTTTGTTGCCCGCCGGGTAGTCGGATGCGCGAGCAAACAGATTTTCGCCGCCGCTTTCAGACGGCATTGGGGCAGGCGTAACACCGGTAATGTCATGCAACACTTGACCTGCGTTGCCGACGCTTTCGGTCAAGTCGGCGCGTGTGTCGGCAAGGGCTTTATTGAGCGTGTGGAACACGAGTTGGTGCACCTGCCGGCTGTCGCGGAAGCGGATTTCGGTTTTGGTCGGGTGGACGTTGACATCCACGGCTTCGGGCGGCAGGTCGAGGAAGAGGACGAAAGCAGGCGTCAGCGCGTTGTGCAATACGTCGCGGTATGCCTGCTTGACGGCATGAAGCATGACTTTGTCGCGCACGAAGCGATGGTTGACGAAGCAGTATTGTTTGTCGGTTTTGCCTTTGGCGAAAGTCGGTTTGGCAATCGCACCATAGAGCCGCAATGCGCCGTTGCCGCTGTCGATTTCCAGGGATGCCGTCTGAAAGTCATCGCCGACAATGGCGGCAATCCGTTCGTGCAGGCTTTGGGCGGGGAATTTGAACACTTGTTTGCCGTCTCGTTTGAGCGAGAAGGCGATGTGCGGATGCGCCAGCGCGAGGCGTTCGAGCATGGTGGCGCAGTGGGCGTATTCGGTGTTTTCGGACTTGAGAAACTTGCGCCGCGCGGGGGTGTTGAAGAAGAGTTCGGCGGCTTCGATGGTGGTACCGACGGGGTGGGCGGCGGCGGTGGGGCTGCTGAGTTTGCCGTCTTCGGCTTTGACTTGGGTTGCGTGCGAACTGTCTTTTTGACGGCTGGTCAGGGTCAGGCGGCTGACGGAGGCAATGCTTGCCAAGCCTTCGCCGCGAAAGCCCATACTGGCAACGTGTTCCAAATCGTTTAAGGTTTTGATTTTGCTGGTGGCGTGGCGGTGGAGCGCAAGCCCGATGTCGTCCGGATGGATACCGCTGCCGTTGTCGCTGACGCGAATCAGGCGGATGCCGCCGCCCGCCAGCTCGACATCAATCGCCGTTGCGCCTGCGTCTATGCTGTTTTCAACGATTTCTTTCAAGGCGTTGGCAGGGCGTTCGACCACTTCGCCGGCGGCGATTTGGTTAACAAGATGGTCGGGCAGGGCGGCGATTCGGGACATAAGGCGGGCTTCCGTTGCAAAAAACGTCTTATTCTATAATAAAACCCCTTATCTTTCTGCCCGTATTCTTGATAAAAGCCGTTTATCCCGTTTGGAAAATACCAGTATAATCACGCCATATTCCGTAAAATTGGAGCACAAAGATGTATCACTACCAATCCGATGCCACACAATTCCTCAACCGCCTGATTGAAGAAAAACCTGAGTTGGAACAGCAGCGTTTGGAAAACAGGGGGCTTTTGTGGGATGTCGAACTCAATCCCGAAGAACAGGAAAACTTCGAGGCGGCAAAAGTAGCGAAAAAACCTTATACCTATTACCAAGACTGAACCCGCCGAAATGACGACCAATCTGTCCAATGTCGCACCGGACCTGCAAAACTATCTGAACAGCATCGGCGAACCCGAACATCCCGTTTTGACGCGGCTGCGTGAGAAGACCGAGCATCACCGTATGGGCAAAATGGCGATTGCGCGCGAACAGGCGGCGGTTTTGGTTTGGCTGGCAAAGCTGATTCGCGCGGAAAAATATCTGGAAGTCGGCGTGTTTACCGGATACAGCAGCACCGCGCTTGCATTGGCGTTGCCAGAACACGGGCGGATTACCGCCTGCGACATCAATGTAACCTTTACCGATACGGCGCGTCAGGTTTGGAAAGAGGCCGGTGTGGCACATAAAATCAGCCTGCACCTGCAACCCGCATTGCTGACATTGGATGATTTGATTGTACAGGGTGAAGCCGGAAGCTACGATTTGGCACTGATAGACGCAGACAAACCGCCCACGCCGCAATATTTCGAGCGTTGCCTCAAACTCGTCCGGCAAGGCGGCATTATTGCCATCGACAATATTTTGTTGAACGGAAGGGTGATGCGCGAAGCGGCTTCCGATGCGCCGCCCAGCGTCGGCATCCTCAAAGATTTCAATCAAAACCTGCCGAACGACCCGCGCATCGTCCCCATCACCCTGCCCGTCGGCGACGGTTTGACCCTGCTTCTGAAAAAATAATGAAGACCAAATTACCGCTTTTTATCATTTGGCTGTCTGTGTCCGCCTCCTGTGCTTCCGTTTCACCCGTTCCGGCAGGCAGCCAAACCGAAATGCCGGAACGGGAAAATGCTTCAGACGGCATTCCCTATCCCGTTCCCACTCTGCAAGACCGTTTGGATTATCTGGAAAACAGGATTATCCGCCTGTCGGACGAAGTGGAAACCTTAAACGGGAAAGTCAAAGCACTGGAGCATACGAAAACACACCCTTCCGGCAGGACATACGTCCAAAAACTCGACGATCGCAAGTTGAAAGAGCATTACCTTGATACAGAAGGCGGCAAGGTGTCCGCATATGCCGGCCCGACCGCGCAAAGCCTCTACAATCAGGCGCTCAAACACTATCAAAACGGCAGATTTTCTGCCGCAGCCGCCTTGTTGAAAGGTGCGGACGGCGGAGACGGCGGCAGCATCGCGCAACGCAGTATGTACCTGTTGCTGCAAAGCAGGGCGCGTATGGGGAACTGCGAATCCGTCATCGAAATCGGAGGGCGTTACGCCAACCGTTTCAAAGACAGCCCAACCGCGCCCGAAGCCATATTCAAAATCGGCGAATGCCAATACAGGCTGCAGCAGAAAGACATTGCAAGGGCGACATGGCGCGGCCTGATACAGGCTTACCCGGGCAGCCCGGCGGCAAAACGCGCCGCCTCAGCCATACGCAAACGATAGTTTTTTCCATTTTTCCGCTTTTTACCCCATCCGCACCAAGGAGGATTTATGACACAAATCGGCATCATTATGGGCAGCAACAGCGATTGGCCCGTTATGCGGCAGGCAGCGCAGTTTCTTGAAGACTTCGGCGTAGAATACGAGGCGCGCGTCGTTTCCGCACACCGCACCCCGGATTTAATGTTCCGATACGCCGAAACCGCACGGGAGCGCGGCATCAAAGCCATCATCGCCGGCGCGGGCGGCGCGGCGCACCTGCCCGGTATGGTTGCCGCCAAGACCACCGTTCCCGTTTTGGGCGTACCCGTCCCCAGCAAATACCTGCGCGGCGAAGATTCGCTTTTATCGATTGTACAAATGCCCAAAGGCGTACCCGTCGCCACATTCGCCATCGGCGAGGCAGGCGCGGCGAATGCGGCATTGTTTGCCGTTTCTATGCTCGCCAACGAAAACCCCGAACTGGCGCAAAAACTGGCAGACTTCCGAGCCAAACAGGAACAGGCTGTTTTGAATATGGAATTGGAACAGATTTAACACCCGCCGTCCGCGAACACAAAAATGCCGTCTGAAGCCCTGTTTTCGGGTTTCAGACGGCATTTGTGTTTGCCGGAATCCATTACCGGAAGAATTTCACCCGACAATCTGTGCGTTTTTCAATTTCTGAAACGAACGCCCCGATTTTCCTGACGATTTCAGTAACCAGCGCATTACCCATAAAAAACATACGCATCTTGTCGGAAACTTCGACAACTGTGCCGTCGGCAAGTTTCTTTCTGGCTGTCCAGCCGTCGGGGAAATCTTGCAGCCTTTCAGCTTCGACAGGTGTCAGCAGCCGGTGTTTTCCGTTTATTTTCAAAAGGTGCGTCGATCTGTTGACCGTCCCTTCGGAAGTCAGCATCGTACGCCCCGGCAGGTTTAAATCGTCGTAGGGCGGCATTCCGCCTTCCGAGTAAATGTAGGTATGCCCGTCGGAAGAAACGCGTTCGATTTTTTTCGCGCCGCGCAAATACCGGAACTTTTCCAATTTGGCGGCATCTGTCAGGAAATATTTTTCAGGCACATCGCTTTCGGGCTGCACTATTTCGCCGAGCGTGATGGGTTTCCCGCCATAATCGGCTTCTGTTTCGACCGAGTAGCATTGCCCGTGCCGCATAATGCCCGCATTCCAAAATACACCTGAAAAATTATCGGAAATTTCGACCATATCTTCAGATAATTTGCAGTAAGCACGGCGGTTTTTCAGAGGTGTCTGTTTGATGGGGAATTGTGCGGCAAAAAGCCCGCTTTTAAAAATATAGCCGTCATACCTGCTTTCCTGCGGCAGGGAGTTCTCGGATTCGAACAACCGGTCTGTCTGTAATGCAAAATCCGTATCGTTGCGGTAAATAAAGAAAAAAACACGCCTTCGGCGTTGGGCGCGCCCGTATTCGGCAGCATTGATGACGCGCCATTCGACGGAATATCCGAGCCGGTTAAAGGCAGCCAACATAACGGCGAAATCACGCCCCCGCTGTTTGGATGGTGCTTTCAGCAGGCGGTCGACATTTTCCAAAATAAGGTATTTGGGTCTGATGATTCGTGCGGCGCGGATAATTTCCCAAAACAACACCCCTTTCTTCCCTTCGATACCTTGCTCGTTTTTCCTGCTTCGCGCGACCGAATAGTCTTGGCAGGGAAAGCCGCCGACAATCATATCGGCATCCATTTCAGAAAAGGTTTTGTCCGAAATCTCGGATATGCTGATATTGAGGTTGCGGCTGTTTGGAAAACGGTAGTCGTACACCTCAAAGGCATCTTGTGATTTCCTTGACGGCTCCCATTGGTTTGCCCATTTTGTTTCAAACAAATATGGGTCTGCGTTTTCAAGTCCGATGCGGAATCCGCCGACTCCGGCAAAAAGTTCGAGGATATTCATATTGTTCCTGTAATTTAATTGTTTGTTATTTTATAGTATTTTTAAGGTGCGATCAAGTTTGAAGTATACTGGGACAATATTAAGGAGATGATTATGGCAAATCATATTTTTAAGAGAATAGAGCTTGAAAGTATTTTAAATAATGCGGTGGGCAAGACTTTGGGCGAAGTTGATAAAAATAAGGTGTTCGACAAGACCATCGCCAACCCTAAAATAACGGGTATTGCCGGCGATGTGGTAGAGCAATCGGTTTTGGGTTATCCGGCAGATTCAAAGTCAGAACCTGATTTGTTGGTGGACGGTATCCCGGTGGAGTTGAAAACGACCGGTTTGAAAAGGGTGGGTAAAAGGGATAAATCAGGGTATCGGTTGGCGGCAAAAGAGCCTATGAGCATTACGGCAGTTTCGTTAGATAAAATCGCAGGGCAGACTGATTTTTACCAATCCCCGTTGTGGCATAAATTGCGGGAAATGCTTCTAGTATATTATCTGTATGATTCTCCTACTACCGTTGCGGCTTCGGAGTATGCTGATTTTCCGATTCAAGGATTCCACTTTTACCGGTTCAGTCCGGAGGATCGGAAAATCATTGAGAACGATTGGAAAATCGTTAGGGATTTTGTGGCAAACGTTATCAATAACAATCTGGATAAAGAAACAGAATATCCCAAGATTTCCAAACTTAGAAATCAAATGGCGTATTTGGATACTGCGCCAAAGTATCCCAATAACCCCCGGTTCAGATTAAAAACGGCAGTTGTAACAACGATTGCCAGAAGTTATTTCGGTAAAGAATTTGCGCCATTATTACCGCAGGCGGGTTTTTCCAGCTTTCAAGAATTGGATAAGGTTTTATCAAATTTGTCAGTCAGATATCGGGGAAAGACAATTTCAGAAATTGCGGATGATTTAGGTGTGCCTTTGGCAAAGAATGGGAAAGTCGGCAAACAGGCTTCTTCTATAATCATTGCCCGAATGTTCAGTAATATGGCTTCTAAACTGGAAGATATTGAATTGTTTAATAAGTTTGATATTTGTTATAAAACGGTCACACTTACCCGGCAGGGAAAAAGGACGGAAGATATCAAATTCCTTAGGGTGGATTTCCAAGAATGGACCGATAAGGATATTGATTTTGAGGCTTCGTTCATTTACTCGTTTTTTGCCGGGCAGAAGTTTCTGTTTGCTGTTTTTGAGGAACAAAAACCTAATGATTTATATGAAAATAATGTCTTTATCGGTTTTAAACGCATTGTATTTGATGATGATTTTTTAAACGGCGAGGTACGGAAAACCTGGGAAAGGGTACGGGAATTGATTAATCAGAAAAAATTAATCAGTGAAAAACTGTATCGGAAAGACGGCAGCCCAAAAATGAATAAGACAGGCATTCAGCAGGAAGTACCCAACTTTCCAAAGGCAGGGCAGTATGCGGTATTTTTAAGGGGAACCGGTTCTGATTCTACTGAAAAACCTTTTTCCATTAACGGAATCCGGATGTACCATCAAAATTTTTGGCTTAAAGGTTCGTATTTGGCAGGCTTATTGGATAAGGCAGATTATTTATAGGTTATCGGTATTTGCCGGCAAAATGCCGTCTGAAGCCCTGTTTTCGGGTTTCAGACGGCATTTTTGCAAACAACTGTTTATGCCGGTTCTTTTTGGCGCATTTTTTCCGCCATCAGTTCGTGCAGGGTTTTCTTCGCCGGTTTCATCGGTACGCGGTTGTCCGTCCAGCCCAACTGTTTGCGCGGGGTCAGGTTGCGGAACTTGGTTGCCGCCCACCCGAAGGCGCGGTAGGTTTTGCTGCCGCTGAAAATGCCGTTGAATGTGCGCCACGCCATTTGTTCGCCGAAGGTATGCGATGCGCCTTGCCCCCGGATGGGATGAGGCACGGTTTCGGTCGGCGAACGCTGTGCTTCAACGCGCAAACGCTGCATTTGTTCGGTAATCGGGATGCGTACCGGGCAGACTTCCACACACGCGCCGCACATCGTGCAGGCGGTCGGCAGGTCGCGGGTGGCATCCAGACCCAACAGGTGCGGGGAAATAATCTCGCCAATCGGGCCGGGGTAGGTGGTGCCGTATGCCGCGCCGCCGATACGGGTATAAACCGGGCAATGGTTCATACACGCACCGCAACGGATACATTGCAGGGTGCGGCGCATTTGATCTTCGGCATAGGCCTGGCTGCGGCCGTTGTCGAGCAGAACCAAGTGCATTTCCTGCGGGCCGTCTAATTCTTCACTACGGCGCGGACCGGTAATCATATTGAAATAGGTTGTGATGTTCTGACCGATGGCGGAACGCGGCAGCAGGCTGTACAAGGGTGGGATATCCGACAGCTTGGCAACTACTTTTTCAATGCCGGTAATGGCGATATGCACGGGCGGAACGGTGGTACTCAAGCGGCCGTTGCCTTCGTTTTCCACCAAACATAATGTACCCGTTTCGGCAACGGCGAAGTTTACGCCGCTCAAGCCGACATCGGCAGTGCTGTAAATATCGCGCAGGGCTTTGCGGGCGAAGCCGGTCAGTTGGTCCACGTCGTCTGTCAGCGGAGTTCCAAGATTTTGGTGGAAAAGTTCGCTCACCTGTTCTTTAGTTTTGTGAATGGCAGGCATCACGATATGGGTCGGTTTTTCGCCCGCCATTTGGACGATAAACTCGCCCAAGTCGCTTTCCACCGCTTTAATGCCTTTTGCTTCAAGATAATGGTTCAGCTCGATTTCTTCGCTGACCATTGATTTGCCTTTGACCATCAGTTTGCCGTTTTTGGCTGTGATGATGTCGTGGATGATTTGGCAGGCTTCGGCAGGCGTTTCCGCCCAGTGCACTTTCACGCCCAGCTTGGTCAGGTTTTCTTCCAACTGCTCCAACAGCGCGGGCAATTTGGACAGGGAACGCTGACGGATGTGTTCGCACAAATCGCGCAGGCATTGCAGCTCTTCTTCGTCGGTCAAAACGGCTTTGCGCTTGGTCATCAGCATATCCATCGCGGTACGCAGGCTTTTACGCAAAGGCTTGTCTTGAAGGGAAATTGCAGCGTTTTGTTTGAAAGTTTCCGGCTTCATATGAAATTTGATGGTTTGCGTAGTCATGCGTTTTCCTCCAAATCGGCAGGGGAAATGTGGTCGGGCAGGATGGCGAGGATGACCAAATCGCGCGGGCCGTGCGCGCCGTAAGCAAGCGTCAGCTGGATGTCTGCGGTTTTGGACGGGCCGGAAATCAGGAAAACATTGGTCGGCATACCGTTTTCAACCAGTTTTTCGCCTTCGGCGGCGTTGTGAAACTCGTTGTACATTTTCGCCGTATCGAACAGGCAGAAATGCACGGGCGGGACGAGGCTTAAAGTACGCGGTTCTTCGGGGCTGGAAAACAGCATCAGCGTACCGGTGCGGGCGATGCCGCATTGCGCGCCGCTGAAGCCTGCATCAATGTCCGTGAAAAACCCGGTTTTCCAAGTATCGATTTCGCGCTCGAAGGCAATCGGTTCGATATTGCTGCCTGCCAGCGCGGCACGGGCGGTTTGTCCGTGTTCGGTCGCAGACGGCAGCAGGATGTTTTTCAAGCCTTTGCCTTCGGCGGCCTGACGGAATACTTGCGGCCAATTGGATTTGCTGACCCAATAAATTTCGGTTTTGACGGCGCGCATTGCGGCAGCCCAATGTTTCAGACGCTCGACCTCGCTGTCCCAAGAAACACCCTTTTCGCGGTAATAATCAAAAACCGCAGGCTCTTCCATCGGCAACGCGCCGGCTTTTTTCAGTTTTGCCAAAATATTTTCGCGCGCGCTCATACTTTGCCTCCGGTGCGTTCCAACAAGAAGGATGCGATATGCTTCGGACGCGGCATATCCGGTTCGTCCTTGGCGATTTTGCCGCCGATGTTCATCATACAGCCGCAGTCCGCGCTGATGATTTCGGTCGCGCCGGTTTCTTTCAGCGCGGCGACTTTGTCAGTTACCATCGCGCCGGAAATGTCGGCTTGTTTGACGGAGAATGTGCCGCCGAAGCCGCAACATTCGCTTTCGTGGTCGTGAACGACGCGTTCGACGTTTTCCATACCGTCAATCAACTGCCAGCCCGAAAGATGGACATTCATTTCGCGGCGTGCGGCGCAGGAAGTATGGACGGCGACTTTGACCGGTTCGCCCTTGTCTTCGGGCTTGTAGCCGATGGCAAGCAGGAAATGGGTAAACTCGATGATGCGGCCGGCGCAATCCACAGCCCTTTCCTCGTACTCGCTGCCTTTAAACAGCGTCGGCCAATGGTGTTTCATCATACCGCCGCACGAACCGGACGGTACGACAATCGGCCAGTTTTCAGGGAAGAGGTCGAGTTGCGCTTTGGCGACATCAAAGGCTTCGGTCGGATGGCCGGATGAATAGGCAGGCTGGCCGCAGCAGCTTTGCGCCATCGGGAAATGGACGCGTATGCCCTGCTGCTCGATTAGGGTAATGGCATCCATGCCTGCTTCGGGCATAAAGAGATCGAGGACGCAGGTGCCGAAAAAATAGACATCGGTCGGATTGCTGTCGTATCGGATGATTTTTGGGGGAATGGTTGCGCTCATTTTTTTTTGATAACGGGAAACCCGTTTTTCTCTGTAGAAAGGTAAGCGTTTACTTTAAGTAATTGACTGTTGCGGGTCAAGTCTAATTTTAAAAAATAATCTGATTTTTCTTGCAGCTCCCCACGCCGATGCTTGCCGCACCTTACTTTCCCCATTTTTTGATAATAGTAATCATTATAATAGAACGGCGTTTCATTTATTTGTAAACGTGTAAGGCTTGCGTTTTTCCGCGTCCGGACGGCATTTGGAAGCGGTCGCGGTGTGAGAATGGGGTACAATCGCCTTATGGAAAAAAACGCCTTATCCGCCCGCTCCCCGTCTTCCGGCCTGCCGCTTCTGCCGGCGGTTGCCATTTTTATGCAGATGCCGGATGCGGCTATTTTAAATACCGCCCTGCCCGAAATTGCCGCCGATTTGGGCGGGCCGCCTTTAAATATGCAGTTGGCGGTTGTTTCCTATGCTTTGACCGTTGCCCTGCTGATGCCTTTGAGCGGTTATTTGGCGGACAGGTTCGGAGCGAAAAAAGTCTTTTTTGGCTTAATCGCCCTCTTTATCTTCGGATCGGCATTATGCGCCGTACCGGCCCGCTGCCCGAGTTGGCGGTCTTGCGTATCATGAAAACACGCAGCCTCCTCCTTTTATGCCTTTTCCTCTGTTCTTGCGCCGCCTGGCTGCCGCCTTTGGAAGAACGCACGGAAAGCCGCCATTTCGACACTGCCGCGCCCGTCCGCTTGGACAAAGTTTTGCACATCCGCCATTTCCCGTCCGACAGCCGACTGTCCGACATCTACCTGCTCGACGACCCCCACGAAGCCTTTGCCGCGCGCGCCGCCCTCATCGAATCCGCCGAACACAGCCTCGATTTGCAATACTACATCTGGCGCAACGACATTTCCGGCAGGCTGCTGTTCAACCTGATGTACCTTGCCGCAGAACGCGGCGTGCGCGTGCGCCTGCTGCTGGACGACAACAACACGCGCGGGTTGGACGACCTCCTGCTCGCCCTCGACAGCCATCCCAATATCGAAGTGCGCCTGTTCAACCCCTTCGTTTTCCGCAAATGGCGCGCATTGGGCTATTTGACCGACTTCCCCCGCCTCAACCGCCGTATGCACAACAAATCCTTTACCGCCGACAACCGCGCCACCATACTCGGGGGGCGCAACATCGGCGACGAATATTTTAAAGCCGGAGGGGACACCGTTTTCGCCGATCTCGACATCCTCGCCACCGGCGCGGTAGTCGGCGAAGTTTCCCGGGATTTCGACCACTACTGGGCAAGCCGTTCCGCCCATAACGCCACACGCATCATCCGCAGCGGCGACATCGGCAAGGGGCTTCAAGCACTCGGCTACGACGACGAAACATCCAGACAGACGCTCCTCCGCTATCGCGAAACCGTCGAACAGTCCCCCCTCTACCGAAAAATACAGGCGGGGCGCATCGGCTGGCAAAGCGTCCAAACCCGCCTCATCAGCGACGACCCCGCCAAAGGGCTGGACCGCGACCGCCGCAAACCGCCGATTGCCGACCGGCTGCAAGACGCGCTCAAACAACCCGAAAAAAGCGTCTATCTGGTTTCGCCCTATTTCGTCCCCACAAAGGCCGGCACGCAGGCGTTGGCGAAGCTGGTGCAAAACGGCATAGACGTAACCGTCCTGACCAACTCGCTGCAGGCGACCGATGTTGCCGCCGTCCATTCCGGTTACGCCAAATACCGCAAACCCCTGCTTCAATCCGGCATCAACCTTTACGAACTCCGGCCCGGCCACGCCGTCCTCCCCGCCAAAGACAAAGGGCTGACCGGCAGCTCTGTAACCAGCCTGCACGCCAAAACCTTTATCGTGGACGGCAGGCGCATCTTTATCGGTTCGTTCAACCTCGACCCCCGATCCGCACGCCTCAACACCGAGATGGGCGTGGTTATCGAAAGCCCCGGGATCGCCGGCAAAATGGCGCGCACCCTTGCCGATACCACGCCCGCCTATGCCTACCGCGTTACCCTCGACAAACACAAGCGTCTGCAATGGTACGATCCCGCCACTCGGAAAACCTATCCGAACGAGCCGGAAGCAAAACTCTGGAAACGCATTGCCGCAAAAATCCTATCCCTGCTGCCCATCGAAGGTTTATTATAGGAATGCCGCCCGAAACGCCTTCAGACGGCATATAGTGGATTAACAAAAACCAGCACAGCGTTGCCTCGCCCTAGCTCAAAGAGAACGATTCTCTAAGGTGCTGAAGCACCAAGTGAATCGGTTCCGTACTATTTGTACTGTCTGCGACTTCGTCGCCTTGTCCTGATTTTTGTTAATCCACTATACAAAAGCCCACAAAGGAAAAACCATGCATCCGACCGGCAAAACCCTTTTCCTCTGCTTTGGCGCATTCGTCCTCGCCTCTTGCGCCTCAAGCCCCGGCAAACACCGCAAACCGGCAGCCGGGATACGGACTCCGGTCCGGCAGATCCAACCCGTCCGCATCAGCCACATCGACCGCGCGCAAGGAGCGCAGGAACTGATGCTCCACAGCCTCGGACTGATCGGCACGCCCTACAAATGGGGCGGAAGCAGCACCGCAACCGGCTTCGATTGCAGCGGGATGATTCAATTCGTTTACAAAAACGCCCTCAACGTCAACCTGCCGCGCACCGCACGCGATATGGCGGCGGCAGGCCGAAAAATCCCCGACAGCCGCCTCAAGGCGGGCGATTTGGTGTTTTTTAATACGGGCGGCGCGCACCGCTACTCGCACGTCGGACTCTACATCGGCAACGGGCAATTCATCCACGCGCCAAGCAGCGGCAAAACCGTCCGAACCGAGAAACTCTCCACGCCGTTTTACGCCAAAAACTACCTCGGCGCATACACCTTCTTCACAGAATAAGCCGCCCATCGCGCCAGAATCGCGGCAAAATGCCGTCTGAAGCCCTGTTTTCGGGTTTCAGACGGTATTTGTCCGCCTTATTTACGCTATTTCGGTCAGCGAAGAGAATACGTCAAAATAAGTCGGGAAGGTTTTATGGGTGCATTTCGGGTCATTGATGACGACGGGTACGCCCAACAGCGAAACCAGCGAGAAACACATCGCCATACGGTGGTCGTCGTAAGTGTCGATGACGGCATCGGGTGTCAGCGTTTCGGGCGGTGTGATGCGGATTGCTTCGGCTTCTTCGTCGACTTTTGCACCAAGTTTGCGCAACTCGTTCGCCATCGCGGCGATGCGGTCGGTTTCTTTGACGCGCCACGAACCGATATTGCGCAGCGTGCAGGTTTGTCCTGTGGCAAGCGCGACGATGGCGAGGGTCATCGCGGCATCGGGAATATGGTTCGCATCCAAATCAAAGGCCCGGACAGCGCGTTCTTTCGGGCACGAGACTTCGACGAAGTTTTCGCCCCAAACCACGTCCGCACCGATTTTTTCCAGCTCGCGGGCAAAGGCGATATCGCCCTGTATGCTGTTTGCGCCGATACCGGACACGCGGACGGGCGTGGCGGCAATCAAACCGGCTGCGAGGAAGTAGGACGCGCCGGAGGCATCGCCTTCGACGTGCAGATGTTCGGGCGCATGGTAACGCGCATCGGCAGGGATTTTGAAGACGCGGTAGCCTTCGTTGGCAACCTGTACGCCGAATTGCGCCATCAGTTTCAATGTAATATCGATA
Organism: Neisseria lactamica NS19; assembly: GCA_000193795.2. Taxonomy (GTDB): domain Bacteria; phylum Pseudomonadota; class Gammaproteobacteria; order Burkholderiales; family Neisseriaceae; genus Neisseria; species Neisseria lactamica_A. Next base: position 31,857 of record AEPI01000037.1, read on the forward strand.
TAGGGCTTGGAAATCAACTCGCCGACCATACGGATTTCAAATGCTTGGCCGGTCAGCGGCAACGCCATCAAAAGGGCGGTCAAAAACTGGCTGGACACATTGCCTTTAATCGGAATCACGCGTTCGCCGTTGTCTTGGCGTTCGCCGATATGAAGCGGCGGATAGTGTTTCTTGCCGAGATATTCAATGTCGGCACCGGCAATCCGCAGCGCATCGACCAAATCGCCGATAGGGCGTTCGTGCATACGCGGCACGCCGTGCAGACGATAATTGCCGCCCAAAACGGCAAGCACGGCGGTTAACGGACGGAACGCCGTTCCCGCGTTGCCTAAAAACAAATCGGCAGCCCGATTGGGGAAACGTCCGCCCGTGCCGTGTACTTTCAGACGGCCTTCGGCAAGATATTCGATTTCAACGCCGAGTTTATCGAGTGCTTCGAGCATACGGTCGGTATCGTCGGATTTGAGCAGGGAATGGATTTCGCAAGCATTGTCGGACAAGGCGGCAAGCAGCAGGGTGCGGTTGCTGATGCTTTTGGAGCCGGGCAGGGCGACGGTGGAAGGTTTGAGCCGGGCGGCAGGGAGGCGGATGGATTCGGTCATAGCAAAACGTAAAACGTAAATAGGAAAGCGGGCATTATACTGAATACGGATGCCGTCTGAAAAACCGCGATGCCGGCATTTTTAATCCCAAAAATGGAAAACTTGGCTTTTTGTGCCGAAAAATTATTATTTTTAAATTTTTGTTTCTAAAATTTTTTTGCCGGCATATTTTCGGCTTTTGTTGCGGACTTACCGCGTCTGCAGGCGGCACGGCACGATTGCCAATTTCATCGTGTTTCCTTTTCGGTTGAAACCCCGCCCACTTGGACATCCGTCCTTCGGGGTGGTAGAATCAGACTTTATTTGAGAGGGGCGCAACCTCTTCCAAATCAGGACGACACATAGGGCGGTGCTTTATGTGCCGCCCTATGTGTTGAAACATAGAATTTGGTAGAATAGCCGCTGTTCAACGACAGACAAGCCGCCGATTTTCCGGGCGGCTTGTATTTTTATTTTAATATCCGGGCGCACAAAGCAAGACGGTACGCGGTATGCTTGCTGCCGCAAACCGGTGTGCCGGAATATGGAGAAAAAAGACCGATGCAAAAAATCCCCCTGACCGTACGCGGTGCGGAATTGCTGAAACAGGAATTGCAGCAGCTCAAAAGCGTGGCGCGACCCGAAGTCATCGAAGCGATTGCCGAGGCCAGATCGCACGGCGATTTGTCCGAAAACGCCGAATACGAAGCCGCCAAAGAACGCCAAGGCTTTATCGAGGGCCGCATTTCCGAGTTGGAACACAAACTTTCCGTTGCCCATATCATCAATCCGACCGAAATCCACGCCGAAGGAAAAATCGTGTTCGGTACGACGGTTACGCTGGAAGATTTAGAAACGGAAGAACACGTTACCTATCAAATTGTCGGCGAAGACGAAGCGGACATCAAACAGGGCAAAATCTATGTCGGCTCACCGATTGCCCGCGCCCTGATCGGCAAGGAAGAAGGGGATACGGCGGAAGTCCAGGCTCCGGGCGGCGTGCGCGAATACGACATTATCGAAGTCCGATATATCTGATCCGGCGGTAAAATGCCGTCTGAAGGCCTGCCCGGCTTCAGACGGCATTTCGCATACGGCTTCCCCTTTTCATGCTTAGGTTAAACATGCTATATTTCCGAATCTTTTAAACTGTTTTCCACGAGGTGGCGAAATGAGCGAAACTGCTAAAATCAAAGTCAACGACTTGCCTGAAGATGCAGAAAAAACAAACGAAGAAGTCGAATTGCCCGTTGCCGGCGACGATAAAAAAGGCGGACACAGCGAGGGCGGCTGCTGCGGTGCGTGCGGCGGCTGATTCGAATCCGTCAAATCGGGGCATCTGAAAAGTTTTGCAAAATTTTCAGGTGTCCTTTTTTATTTCCAAAGTAAATGAATGAAATAATGTGGGTAGAAGATTTATTTGACCATAGGCTTGTGGTAGATTCCATACCGTATTTGATATGATTTTAACAAATCGGGAGGGGCAATGTTTTGGTATGTAGTCGGCTTTTTCGCCTTTATCGTTTCGCTGCTGTCGCTGTGGGTCAATGCTAGCGCATTCGGCATGCAGGAAGACGATACCCCCCAATCGGATTATGAAAGGCGTTTGGGCTTGGGTGCGAAGCTGAAAAACAAAAATCCGGATACGGACGAAAAACGGCAATAAAGACAGGAAATGCCGTCTGAAAGATTTTCAGACGGCATTTGCTTTGGAGCGGATACATACTCAAGTATTCATTTCTTGCTCGAATGCGTTCAGGATTCGGCGTACTTCATCCGCATCCTTAACCGTTCGGACGCGGTCAAACAGCGTTTGCGCCGGATCGAACGTTTTTTTCATCATACCCAGCCATTGTTTAAGGCGGGCGATCGGGTATTTGTTGTTTGCCTCTTTTGCCAGGCATAAATCGAAAAAGAGCCGTATCCATTTGGAAATTTCGGCAAAATCGGTATCTCTTACGCTTAAACCGCTTTCATACTGCTTGATTTGGCGTGCCAAATCCGGGCGGATGACCGCGCCGCGTCCCAGCATCACGCTGTTACAGCCGCTGATTGTTTTGATGCCGATATAGTCTTGAAGCGTAAACACGTCGCCGTTGGCGGTAATCGGAATATTGACGGTATCGCGGATTTTCCTTATCCATTCCCAATGCGCCGGCGGTTCGTAAGCCTCGGCTTTGGTGCGCGCGTGTACGGTCAGTCCGCACGCGCCCCCTTCGGCAATCGCGCAGGCGCATTCCAAAGCAGGGCTTTTGTCTTCATAGCCGAGCCGCATTTTTGCGGTGAGCGGAATATGTGCGGGCAAACGTTCGCGCAGCGTTTTGACGATATGGAATATCCGTTGCGGCTCTTTTAAAAGGATTGCGCCGCCTTTGTGTTTGTTGACGGTGGGTGCGGGGCAGCCGAAGTTCAAATCGATTTTGTCCGCGCCGAAGCGGACGGCTTCCAGCGCATTCGCCGCCATATTGTCCGCATCGCTGCCCAGAAGTTGGACCGTGCAGGGTGTGCCGGAAAACGTTTTGTTTCCGTTGGCGATTTCAGGGATATATTTTAACCATGTGGCGCGGGAATGTACGGTATGGGTAATGCGTACAAATTCGCTGACGCATTCGTCGTAGCCGCCTATCCGTGTCAGCAGGTCGCGCATCACATCATCTACCAGTCCTTGCATCGGGGCTAGGATGATTCGGTTTTTTTGTTTAGGTTTGTTTGTTTGTCCGTCAATCATGATTTGGGTAGGTATTGGGTTCAAACAATGCCGTCTGAAGGCTTTCGGCGTTCAGACGGCATTTCCGTGCCCATTGTTACAGTAACACTTTTTCCACGCTGCCGTTGTTGGCTTTTTTCACAAACTCGTCCAGCCAGTTTTCGCCGAGGATGTGTTTCGCCATTTCGATGACGATGTAGTCGGCGGGCATATTGTTGTCGTCGGCGTAGCGGCTCAAGCCTTGCAGGCAGGCGGGGCAGGAGGTCAGCATTTTGACGGGTTCGCCCTGCGGCAGCTCCTTGAGGTTTTTCTCGATTTCCTCTTGTTTGCGGAACTTGACCTGTGTGGCGATGTCGGGGCGTTTGACGGCGAACATACCGGACTCGCCGCAGCAGCGGTCGCTTAAAACGACTTTCTGCCCCATGAGGCTGCTTGCCATTTGGGTGGCGTTCATGGTTTTGATGGGTGTGTGGCAGGGGTCGTGGTAGAGGTATTGCTGACCTTTCACGCCGTTCAGTTTCACGCCTTTTTCGAGCAGGTATTCGTGGATGTCGATGATGCGGCAGCCGGGGAAGATTTCTTCAAAGCGGTATTTTTCGAGCTGGTCGTAACAAGTGCCGCAACTGACGACGACGGTTTTGATGTCGAGGTAGTTGAGAGTGTTCGCCATACGGTGGAAAGCCACGCGGTTGTTGGTGCTCATTTCTTCGGCTTTTGCCTTGTTGCCGCCCGCGTCCTGCGGATAGCCGCAACACATATAGCCGGGCGGCAGGACGGTTTGCACGCCGACGTGCCAGAGCATGGCTTGGACGGCAAGCCCGATTTGGCTGAACAGGCGTTCCGAACCGCAGCCGGGAAAGTAGAACACGGCTTCGGCATCTTCAGGCGCAGCCGGATTGCGGATGATGGGGATGCTTTTGTCGTCTTCGATGCCCAATAAGGAGCGCGGTGTTTTGGCGGGCACGCTTTTGGGCAGCGGGCGGTTGATGAAGTGGATAATTTGTTCTTTAATCGGGGCTTTGCCGACGGTTGCCTTGGGTTCGGCTTTTTGCTTTTTCGTGCCGACAGGCAGGATTTTGCCGATTTTGTAGGCAAAGTTCTGCGCGGGGAAGCCGGTCTGTATCATCGCGGCGCGCAGGGCTTTGATGGTTTTCGGGCCGGTGGCATTCAGGAACGCCATACCCATTGAAGCTGCCGGCGCAAAGCGTTTGTGGCCGGAATCGGCAAGGTAGTTGCGGATGGCTACGGTAACGTCGCCGAAGTCGATATTGACGGGGCAGGGTTTGACGCAGCGGTGGCACACGGTGCAGTGGTCGCCGATGTCCATCAGTTCTTCAAAGTGTTTGATGGAAACGCCGCGCCGGGTTTGTTCTTCGTATAAGAAGGCTTCGGTCAATAAGCCCACGCCGAGGATTTTGTTGCGCGGGCTGTACAGCAGGTTGGCACGCGGAACGTGGGTGGAGCAGACGGGTTTGCATTTGCCGCAGCGCAGGCAGTCTTTGACGGAATCGGCAATCGTGCCGAGGTCTGATTTTTCCATAATCAGCGATTCCGCGCCCAACAGCTCGAAAGACGGCGTGTAGGCGTTGCGTAAGTCCGAGCCTTTCATCAGTTTGTGGCGGTTGAAGGTGTGTTTGGGATCGACTTGGTTTTTGTAGTCCCAAAACGGCTGCATTTCTTCGTCGCTTAAAAATTCGAGCTTGGTAATGCCGATGCCGTGTTCGCCCGAAATTACGCCGCCGAGCGAACGGGCGATTTTCATAATGCGCTCGACGCTGCGGTATGCCGTCTGAAGCATTTGGGCATCGTCTGAATTGACGGGGATATTGGTGTGGACATTGCCGTCGCCGGCGTGCATATGCAGGGCGACAAAGACTCTGCCGCGCACGGTTTTGGCGTGGATTTTGCCCAGGCCTTCGATGATTTTGGTATCGGTTTTGCCGCTGAAGATTTCAGAAAGCGGCTTCATTACGTCTGCTTTGACAGACACGCGCAGGCGGAAATCGCGGAATGCGGTAAAGCAGCTTTCATTGTCTTTGGCTTCGGGCGCGGCGTGGACGGCTGCACCGTAGCGGGCTTTATAGTCGGCAAGCGGCGCGTTCAAATTGGCGAGCAACCAGTCCCAACGTTCTTTGACAGCGGCAACGTGGGCTAGGGCGTGTTTGCTGCGTTCGCCCAAAAGTTCGGCGGTCGGCAGGTCCGTACCCATTTTGTCGATGGGGAGTTTGCCCGAAAGATATTGCTCTAATTCGGCACAGAGTTTGAGTTTGTTTTGAATGGAAAGCTCGATGTTGATGCGCTCGATACCGTCTGAATACTCGCCCAGCCGCTCCAGCGGAATCACCACGTCTTCGTTGATTTTAAAGGCATTGGTGTGTTTGGCGATGGCGGCGGTGCGGCTGCGGTCGAGCCAGAAGGTTTTGCGCGCTTCGGGCGACACGGCGATAAAGCCTTCGCCGTCGCGGGCGCGGGCGAGTTCGCAGATGTGTTCGGCGGCTGCCTGTACGGCGGCTTCGTCGTCTGAAACCACGTCCGCCAACAAGACCATTTTCGGCCGGCCTTTGCCTGCCGCTTTGGTGGCGTAGCCGACAGCGCGGACATAACGCCAGTCCAAATGTTCCAAACCCGCTAGCCGCACGCTGTCGTGGGCAAGCAGGAAATCGCGGATTTCGACGATGGACGGCGTGGCATTGGCGACCGTGCCGAAAAACTCCATACACACGGTGCGCGTGTATTTCGGCATTTTGTGCAACACGAAGGCGACGCTTGTGATGATGCCGTCCGTGCCTTCTTTCTGCACACCGGGCAGGCCGCTCAAGAATTTGTCGGTAACATCTTTTCCCAAACCGACTTTGCGGAATTTGTGGCCGGGGATTTCCAAACGTTCGGTTTTAACAATATTGATGCCGTCTGAATCCAGCGTGTGAACGTCGAACACGGCGGTTTCTTCGTCGTGGATTTTGCCGAAATTGTGGCGCACGCGTTTGATGCGCAGCCATTCGCCCTGCGGGTTGACCATCTGCCAGTAGGCGAGATTGTCCAACGCCGTCCCCCACAGTACGGCTTTTTTACCGCCCGCGTTCATCGCCACATTACCGCCTACGCAGGACGCGTCGGCGGAAGTCGGATCGACGGCGAACACCAAACCCGCCTGATGCGCGGTTTCTTCCACCCGCCGCGTTACCACGCCCGCGCCGCAATGGATAATCGGATGTTTGCCGTCCAAGCCCGCCAGTTCGACAAATTCCACGCCGCGATGCTTGTCCAGCTTTTCCGTATTGATGACCGCGCTATTCGCGTCCAAAGGAATCGCGCCGCCGGTATAACCCGTGCCGCCGCCGCGCGGAATAATGACCAAATCCAGCTCGATTAAGGCGCGCACCAAAGGCGCGACTTCCGCCTCCGTATCGGGGTTGACGACGACAAACGGATATTCGACGCGCCAGTCGGTCGCATCGGTAACGTGCGTTACCCGCGCCAGCCCGTCGAACATAATATTGTGCGGCTTGGTGATTTTGCTTAAGCGTTCCAAAATCTGCTGCCGCTTTTGGCGCGTTTCGTCAAAACTACTATCAAAACGCTCGACCGCCTTTTCTGCCGCCGCCACCAACACATCGACTTGCTGATTGTCGTCGCGGCGTTTGCGGATTTCGTTCAAACGGTGGCGCATTTCCCGCACCAGCGCGGCGCGGCGTTTCGGATGCTCCAGCAAATCATCGACCAGATACGGATTGCGCACGACCACCCAAATATCGCCCAACACTTCAAACAACATCCGAGCCGAACGCCCGGTTTTACGCTGTCCGCGCAAGTCTTGCAGGATTTGCCACGCCTCGTCGCCCAATAATCGGATGACGATTTCGCGGTCGGTATAAGAAGTATAGTTGTAGGGGATTTCCCGAATACGCTGCGGGGCGGTAGTCGTGGTCATGGTGTGTCCGTGTTTGGCAGTTTTTATTTGAATGCCGTCTGAAAAGTCGGTTTCAGACGAGTTTGAAAAGGCGATAATGTAGTTCAATTTTTGATATTTTTCAATGCCGAAACAGGAAATACCCTTATAGAAACAAAATGACGCTTTGAGAAATTGTCGACAATATTATCAAATATAAACTTCAGATGCCGTTTCCGGCGTATGACCGCATCAAAACGGTTGAGTTTTTTCCAAAAACCGCTATAATGTGCGGCTTCTTGAGGCGGGTCTCCCCGCATGGCAAATCGGAACACCGGGTCAGGGGCGGAAGCCAGCAGCCCACTCTGATGAGCCAGTGCCGGGGGTTTGGCCCGCCGCCCTATTTGAAACGCCGGAGCTTCGATGTTCTGGCGTTCCCGTATCGCCGCCGATGCCGTCTGAAAGCCGTTCAGACGGCATTTTCTTTACTTTGCCATAACGCATCATTACAATGTATCCATACAGGCCAAGGAAGAACCGGCCCTATACAAATGGGAGTATGATTCAATTTCAAGTTTATGGCGAACAGGGCAGTTTGATTAAAGACTAAAGGAGTAGGCAAATGAAAAAACTTCTAATGATAACCCTCACCGGTATGCTTGCAGCTTGCGCAACAGGTGTCAATGTCGGCCGGCTGATGGTTGAAATGCCGCAGGGAGAACGTTCTGTCGTTGTGCAGGTTCCCGCGACAAATAACCCACTTTCCGATGCAATGGCTGTCGGAATGATTAAAACATCCGGATCGCCTTCGGCATCAAATATGATTGAAATGCTCAGCGCGGACAATATCAACGTCGGCGTGGCGGGAAGCAGCCAAATGCTTAATAAGGCGACCGCACTTTATTCCTTAAACCATGCAAAGAAAGTCGGAAATAATGTCAGTGTTTATATGATGGGCGACAGCGAAAGCGACAAGGCCGATTTGGAAAACGCGGCAAATGCCAAAAATATCAAATTGCATTATTTCTTTAACCAAAAATAATTTGCAGCGTGCAACTTGCCGCACCAAAATATCCAAATTGAACATACGGCGGCGTACCGGGATTTGCGCCGCCGCTTATCCCGATAGGAGAGTACCGTGAACGCCTCGCAATTAATCAGCAGCCTGACCCAAACCGTAGGCGAAAAATACATCATTACCGACCCCGCGAAAACCGAACAATACCGCCAAGGCTACCGTTTCGGCGAGGGCAGGGCATTGGCGGTGGTGCGCCCCGGAAGCATTCTGGAAATGTGGAAAATTTTGCAGGCCTGCGTCGAGGCGGACGTGATTGTGATTACGCAGGCGGCGAATACCGGTTTGACGGGCGGCTCGACCCCCGACGGCAACGATTACGACCGCGACATCGTGATTGTGAACACCATGCGGATGAACATCATCCAAACCATCAACAACAACGAACAAGTCGTCTGCCTGCCCGGTTCGACCCTGAACCAGCTCGAACTGCTGCTGAAACCTTTGGGGCGCGAACCGCATTCGGTTATCGGCTCTTCATGTATCGGTGCGTCCGTTTTGGGCGGCGTGTGCAACAACTCCGGCGGCGCATTGGTGCAGCGCGGCCCGGCTTATACGGAAATGGCGTTGTTCGCACAAATCAACGAAGAGGGCAAACTGGAGCTGGTCAACCACTTGGGCATAGACTTGGGCGACACGCCCGAAGAAATCCTGACCAACCTGCAAGGTCATCATTATCAAAACAAAGACATCAAACAAGACGCGGGCAAAGGGCACGACCATGCCTATTGCGAACACGTCCGCCAAGTGGACGAACCGACCGCCGCGCGTTTCAACGCCGACCCGGCGCGGCATTACGAAGCGTCCGGCTGCGCGGGCAAACTGATGGTGTTTGCCGTCCGCTTGGACACTTTCCCGCAAGAAAAACAAACCGCCGTGTTCTACATCGGCACGAACGATATCAACGAACTGACCGACATCCGCCGCGCCGCCTTGGGCGAATTTGAAAGTCTGCCCGTTTCCGGCGAATACATCCACCGCGACGCTTTCGATATTGCCGACGTGTACGGTAAAGACACGTTTTACGTCATCAAAAAATTCGGTACGCACCAACTGCCGAAATTATTTGATTTGAAGGCACGCGTGGACAGGTTCGGCAAAAAAGTCAGCTTCCTGCCCAAACATTTTTCCGACAAAGCCATGCAGTTTGTCAGCAAACTTCTGCCCGACCACCTGCCCAAATCCATGCGCGATTACCGCGACAAATACGAACACCATCTGATTCTGAAAATGGGCGGAAAAGGCGTCGATGAAGCGCGCGCGTTTTTGAAAGAGTATTTTGCACACCACGGCGGCGCGTTTTTCGAATGCAACGCCGAAGAAACCCAAGCCGCGATGCTGCACCGTTTCGCCGTCGCTTCCGCCGCCATCCGCTACCGTTCCGTACACGACGGCGAAGTGGAAGACTTGGTCGCGCTGGACATTGCCCTGCGTCGCGACGACCGCGATTGGTTTGAAAAACTGCCGCCGGAAATCGACAATAAAATCATCCATAAATTGTATTACGGGCATTTTATGTGCCACGTTTTCCATCAGGATTACATCATCAAAAAAGGCAACGACTGCATGGCGTTGGAACACGAAATGCTGCATCTCTTAGACCGGCGCGGCGCGCAATATCCTGCCGAGCACAACGTCGGCCATTTATACGAAGCCAAGCCCGCGCTCAAACAGTTTTACCGCAAACTCGACCCGACCAACAGCTTCAATCCGGGCATCGGCAAAACCAGCAAAAAGAAAAACTGGGCGGAATAAGCGCGTCCGCTTTGAAGGCAGGCAATGCCGTCTGAAGGCGAAACACCGTTCAGACGGCATTGTCGGGTTTGAATCTCCCCGGCGTGCAACCGTGTTCAAGCCGTATGCCGGCACACGGGCAGCCCCCGATTCCGCCCGGGAGGCGGGTTTGAATCATTAAGGAATAAGATGCAACAATACAAAATCTACACACATCCCGCCCTGCCGTATGAGGCCGTCAAACAAGGCTGGTCGTGGCCGGGCCTTTTGTTCGGCACGCTGTGGGCGTGTTTCAAAAGAATGTGGGGTTTGGGGCTGGGGCTGACGGGCGCGATGTTCGTATTGGCGGTGTTTGCCCAACTGGTTTACGGCGACACGCCCGCCACAGACTCGGCGTTTAACGTATTGGGCTTGGCGGTTTCCGTCTGGTTCGGCGCAAAGGGTAACAACCTTTATGCCCGCCACCTTTTATCGCGCGGCTATACCGAATTGCCCGAAACAATCGAAGCCGCCAACCCCCAAGCCGCATTGGCGCAATATTTCGGGCGCGGCGGCAGGTAGGCGCGTTTCCCCGCTATGCCGTCTGAAAGGCTTCAGACGGCATTTCTTATAACTTTTCGTTTGCGGCACATAACCAATCAGTCTTTCCCATTTCATTCCGAAATGCGTACCATGCGTCCATCCCTTCAATAATATTGCAAATAAGGAAAGAAACATGGCACGTTTAACCGTACACACCCTCGAAACCGCCCCCGAAGCTGCCAAACCGCGCGTAGCGGCCGTACTGCAAAACAACGGCTTTATTCCCAACCTCATCGGCGTATTGGCCAATGCCCCTGAAGCTTTGGCGTTTTACCAAGAGGTAGGCAAGCTCAATGCCGCCAATAGCCTGACCGCCGGTGAAGTCGAAGTCATCCAAATCATCGCCGCCCGCACCAACCAATGCGGTTTCTGCGTGGCAGGGCACACCAAACTCGCAACCCTGAAAAAACTCCTGTCCGAACAATCCGTCAAAGCCGCGCGAGCTTTGGCGGCAGGCGAATTTGACGATGCCAAACTCGGCGCGCTCGCCGCCTTTACCCAAGCCGTAATGGCGAAAAAAGGCGCGGTATCCGATGACGAACTCAAAGCATTTTTCGATGCGGGCTACAACCGGCAGCAGGCAGTCGAAGTCGTGATGGGCGTAGCCTTGGCAACCCTGTGCAACTACGTCAACAACCTTGCCCAAACCGAAATCAACCCCGAATTGCAGGCATACGCCTAAGCAAACAAAACCGCCTGAATGCAGGCGGTTTTCTAAAAACACCCCCTCAAACAAAAACAAGCCGCCCAAGCGGCAGGAAAAGCAGTCGCGCATCAGGCGCGCCCCGATTTTCCCCAAAAACCTTAAGGAACAAAGATGAACGCCCAAACCCTGATTGCCAACGTTGCCGAACTCGTCAAAACCAAGCTCAAACCCATAGTGGACGACATCGACCGCAAAGGATACTACCCCGAAGCATTTATGCGCGAACTCGGCGCAATCGGCGGATTCGGCGCAGTCGGTACAGAAGCCGAAGGCGGCAACGGCTTGGGTTTGGCAACGCAAATCGCCGTCTTGCGCGAAATCGGCAAAGAATGCGGCGCAACCTCCTTCAGTGCGTGGTGTCAGGCGGCTTGCGCGTGGTATCTGCACCAAACGCCCAACCAAGCCGTCAAAGACAAATACCTCGCCGACATCCTGCAAGGCAAAGTATTGGCGGGCACCGGAATGTCCAATACCGTCAAACACCTTGCCGGCATCGAAAAACACAACCTCCAAGCCGAACGCGTGGACGGCGGCTACACAGTCAACGGCGCGCTGCCGTGGGTGTCCAACATCGGCGAAGACCACATTTGGGCGAATACCGCCCAAATCGGCGGCGACTACGTTATGTTCATCACAGGCGGGCAATGGGAAGGCGTAAGCCTGCAAAACTGCCCCGAATTTTGCGCCCTCGAAGGCACGCGCACCTTCAGCCTGAACTTCAAAGACGTATTTATCCCCGACGAAGACATCATCGCCGCGCCCGAACAGTTTGCCGGCTACATCCAAAGCATCAAAGCAGGCTTTATCCTCCTGCAAATCGGCATCGGCGCGGGCGTGATTGACGGCAGCCTCGGCATCATCCGCCTCGCCGACATCGTCAACGCCGAAGTCAACCGCTACCTCGACGACGGCTACGACAGCCTCAAGGCAAGGTTGGACGGCGCGTGGGCAGAAACCGAACGGCTCGCCGGCTTGGCGTGGAGCGGCACACCCGACAACCTCGCCACCCTCAAGCTGCGCGAAGCCGCCGCCGTACTTGCCCTTGCCGCCGCCCAATCCGCCGCCCTGCATTCCGGTGCAAAAGGCTACCTGATGCGCAGTCCCGCCCAAAGACGCGTCCGCGAAGCAATGTTTGTCGCCATCGTAACCCCCGCGATCAAACACCTCCGCAAAGAAATAGCGGCAATCGAAGCCGCAAAATAAACAGGCGGAAAATCCAGTAACCCAGTAACTAAAAAACCACAGGAATCTATCGGAAAAAACAGAACTCCCCCCG
>AEPI01000036.1 GCA_000193795.2 Neisseria lactamica NS19
AATCCGTCATTCCCGCGCAGGCGGGAATCTAGGTTTGTCGGTGCGGAAACTTGTCGGGTAAAGCGGTTACTTTAGACTTTACGTTCCGGATTCCCGCCTGTGCGGGAATGACGGTGAAAAGATTGTTATTGTTTCCGATAAATTTTTGCCGCGTTGGGTTTTTAGATTCCCGCCCGCGCGGGAATGACGGTTTAGAAGTTACTCGAAACCTCAAAAAAAACTGAAACCGAACAGACTGGATTCCCGCTGTCTCGGGAATGACGGCAGGGTGGTTTCTGTTGCTCCCGAT
>AEPI01000035.1 GCA_000193795.2 Neisseria lactamica NS19
AAACGGTTACGCGAATATATTTGTGTAACCGTGCATTTGCATATCGTAAATAAACGTAAATAAAAATAACAATATAAATCAGTATATTGCAACTTTGTTTTTTATTTTGTGTTGACGGGCAACATATCATCTGCGCGGGAATGACGGAAAGCGGCGGGAATGACGAGGGACGGCGGATTGGCGAAAACGGCGGATTGGCAGGCTTCAGACGGCATAGTCAACAAAAAACCGCACGGGCAAACCGTGCGGACAAAGAAAGGAAAAAGGCTAAACCTGTGCCACCTCGTAAAGCGGCCGCTGCAACTGATTGTGCCGATACAGCCACGCCGCCACCTCGCGCCAAGAATACAGGGCAGAACCGCCCGCCACGCCGTAAACCGGCGCGGGAAACGCCGCCCCCCGCCTGCCGTTGGCATAATTGGACAAAGCCGCCCGGCTCAAGCCCGAGCGCGCCGCCATTTCCGCAAGCGTCGCATAGCCCGATTCCTGAAGCACCAAATCGGCAAAGCCCGCGCGGCGGATATCCGCCATCGCCGAGTCCACCGCCGCCCTTGCCGATTCCGCCTCGCGATCGAACTCAAGGTAAACCGACCGGCCGGCAAAACAAACAAGCGCGTCGGCGCAACCGGCTTCAAACAGGCGGTCTTCCAAACCCTCCGTTTCAGCCCCGGCATCGCGGATTAAGATGGAAAAACGATAAAGCATAATATTCACTCCTTGCACTCGTCGATTTTACGGCGGATTTGCCGCGCGTGATTTTCCGGGCTTTTCGGCGTACTCCAAACGCTCATCATATGCCCCGAGTGTCCGCGCACGCACTTCAGGCGGCAGAACGCGTGCGCCGACCCGCCCGCTGGCACAATGACCCAACCGTGGGCTTGCGCGTATTCCAAAGCCGCGCGGATATGCTTGTCGGGATGTTTTTTCACAGCCGCCTCCAAACCGGATATGCACCGATACTAGACAAACCGTTAACAAATGTCAACACCCGAAAGGAAACCCCCAAAATGACCATCTATTTCAAAAACGGCTTTTACGACGACACATTAGGCAGCGTCCCCGAAGGCGCGGTTGCCGTCGGCGGCGAAGAATACGCCGCCCTTTTGGCAGGACAGGCGCAGGGCGGGCAGATTGCCGCCGACGCAGACGGCCGCCCCGTCCTGACCCCGCCGCGACCGTCCGAATACCACCGATGGGACGGCAAAAAATGGAACATCGGCAAAGCCGAAGCCGCCCGCAAAAAAGCCGAATCCGCCGCCGCCGTGTGGGAAAAAATCAAACAAAAACGCCACGAAAACCTCCGGGGCGGCGTGTATGTCGAGTCTGTCGATAAGTGGTTTCACAGCACGGACGAAGCGCGGCAGCAATACACCTTTATGCGCACGCTCCCCCAATTGCCGCCAGATTTGAAGTGGAAGACGATGGACGGCGGCTTCGTCAATCTGACCCGCGCCCTCTTGGACGAGTTGAGCCTCAAGCTGCTTGCCGACGAACAACAAGACTTCGCCAACGCCGAACGCCACCGCGCTTTAATGGAACAGTCGGACGACCCCGAAACCTACGACTATTCCGACGGCTGGACGGAAAACTACCGCGAATAACAGGGGCATAGGGCGTGCTTCAGCCCGCCATTACCGCCGCTTTCCGCCATTCCCACAATCCGTCATTCCCACAACCTCCGTCATTCCCGCGAAAGCGGGAATCTAGAAACGCAAACGCAACAGGAATCCATCGGAAAAACCGAAACCGAACGACCTGGATTCCCGCCTGCGCGGGAATGACGAAGTGTTGGGGGAATGACGAAAGCGACGGATTGGCGGGCTTCAGACGGCATCGTCCGCTTCGGCAGGCTTCAGACGGCATCGGCAACAAAAAAGCCTGAAAAAATCGGGCCGGAAGTTAAGGCTGCATCGCCTTTAAGGCGGCTTTCGCCAAAAAACCGCTACGGGTTTCGTGTCGGGCGGCTGTGTAGGCATCAACACGGTTGAGGATATGTTGCGGCCAACTGACATTAAACCGCACCTGTCCGGTTAATGCGGCATCGTCCGCTTCAACCATCGTCCACAACACCGCATCGGCATAATCGGGATTGTCCCGATGAACCTCTATGCTTTGCGCCTCGGGAATCGGCAGGTTTTCCTGCAAAAGCCCTTCGAGATGGAACATCGCGGCGGCTTTGGCATCGGCAAGCGCGTCGGCAACCGTATCGCCGACAGGATAGCAGCCCGGCAGGTCGGGAATAATCACGCCCCAGTTGCTTTGCCCTTCGTCTTGGAACAGCGCGGCGGGATAGTAAATCATAGCTTCCTTTCTCGGATATGCGGTATCTGCCCCTTGCGGGGCAGGCTTAAAACTTTAATTCTGATTTGCGGCGGGCATCCGCTACTTGATGGCGTGATACCTGTTTTTCAGGATGGCTGACGGTAATCAGCCAAGGCACGCCCTCTTTCTTGAATTGATGGTGGCTGCCTTTGGTTCTCACCAATTTTCAGCCGTCCGCCTCAATCAGGGCAATCAGTTCGCGGCTTTGCATATCCTTTCCTTTGGTTGTCTTAATGTGTGTATTTTTACACAAAGCAAGTAAATAGTCAACACTTTTACGCATTAATTTATCATCTAGGAGGCGTTATGAAGCAAAAAACCTTATATCTCGCCCTGTACAAAGGCAACCGCGACGGCTGGGGCATCGCCTCAATTAAAGCCCGCCTCGGCGATTGGATAACGCGCAAAATCACGCGCGGGGTTTACTCCCACTGTGAAATCGCCGAACCGTTGCCCGGCGGCGGCTATGCCTGCTATTCGTCCTCGATACGGGACGGCGGCGTGCGCGTCAAAGAAATGGATTTGCCGTCTGAAAAATGGGACTTGATACCGTTGCACGGCGTTACCGCCGACGACCTCGCCGCCGTCTGGAAGCAGGCGCGGGGCAAACATTACGACTGGGCGGGCGCAATCGGCACGGTTTTAAAAATCCGCCAACGCCCCGACAAATGGTTTTGCTCCGAATTTTGCGCGGCGGTTATGGGCATCCCCGACGGCTGGCGTTTCTCGCCGAACGACTTGGCAGCCATCGCGTCGGCAAAGAGTGTGGGCAAAATGTAATTTTTTAAGAGAGATGACAGGCCGTTTCAGACGGCCTTTTTTACGGAGGAAACCATGCCATTTGAGACATCTGCCGCCGCCGGCGGCTACTTGGTCAATATCGGTGTAATCGGCATCGCCGGTACTTTGTTCGGCCTGCCGCTGGACGCGCTGATATTGGGCGGTCTGACGGGTGCGGTGGTGCAGGGTTTGCGCCCCGCATCCACCCGCCGCGCGGGCTTTTTTTCCATCATGCTCTCCATGCTGTTGGCGGGTGCGCTTACCCCCCTGTTGATGGGTTGGACGGCAAAACACATCGGCCTGTCGGACGGCGGCGAGGAACTGCTGCGTCCGCTGCTGCCCGTCGCCATCGGCGGCTGCTGGCCGTGGCTGATGCCGCTGCTGCGCGATTATGTGCTGTCGTGGGTCAAGAAAAAAACGGAGGGATGAATCTATGTTTATGAGCAGTATCAACATACTCGCATCGTTGGCGATTATCGCCCATTGCGGCTGCCGCCTGAGCGTGCAGCAATGGAAGATGAAGCAGCCCGAGTTATGGATACACGCCCTGCTGCTGGCCGCATCAACCGGCGTGGCCGCATCCGTCCTGTCGGGGCAGACGCATAACCCGTACGAGGTTCTTTTAAACGCAGGTGTCGCATCCTACTTTATGGCGCAGACATGGCGGCTGCGCCATCTGGACGCAAAAGATTGGTAACATTTTGGAGAAAAAAGAAATGCAGGAATTGAAATGGATTGAAGAAGCCCGAAAACACATCGGTTTGAAAGAGGCGGTCGGTGCGAAAAACAACCTCGTTATTTCGGCGTGGCTGAAGGATTTGGGCGCGTGGTGGACGGACGACTCCACGCCGTGGTGCGGCGTGTTTGTTGCACACTGTCTAAAGGCAGGCGGGCGCGATTTGCCTAAAAACTGGTTTCGCGCGAAGGAGTATGAAACTTTTGGTTTACAACTCAAACAACCTGCCTACGGCTGCGTGGTTACGTTCACGCGGCAGGGCGGCGGTCATGTCGGTTTCGTCGTGGGCGAAGACGGCAAGGGAAACCTGCTCGTACTTGGCGGCAACCAGTCGGACGGCGTGAACATTGCGTCATTCCCGAAATCACGGGCGACAAGTTACCGCTGGCCGTCAAAAGGCGGTCAACTGCTGCCGCCTGATCCGTCCCGATACACGCTTCCCAAAGGAATCGCGGCGGCAAGTAAAAGCGAGGCGTGAGTTATTAAGTAAAACTTAATAACTGAACCGTCAACTTTGGGTTGACGGTTGCATCGGGGGACGTGTCAAAAATTCCCCCGATTTTTTATATATCGCGCGGACGTGGTAAATTTTTGCCGTTTTGTTTGCACGAAGGGCGCAGCGATTGCATTTTTTGCAACAACTGCCGGACAAAAATGCCAATGCCGTCTGAAAATTCAGACGGCATCGGTTTTAGGCGGGCTTATTCTTTTTCCAGCCGGCGCAGGGTTTCGGCAAGTTGTTTGAAGTCGGTTTTCCCTGCCGCCAAGTCCACCATCAAGTCGTCAAGCCCTTGGTCGGCGGCAATGCTGATGCCCTGCAAATCGAGGTAGGTCAGCATAGTCAGTAGGGCGGTGCGCTTGTTGCCGTCGGGAAAGGCGTGGGCTTTGGCAATGGCTTGGGCATAGAGGGCGGCAATTTCGTAGATGTTTTGCAGGTCTTCGTATTGCTGCCAGTTGGCAACCCGCGACAGTGCGCCTTCCAGCCGCGCCATATCCGCCCGCCCTTTCAAACCCGCTTCATCCGCCAGTACGGTTTGATGGATAAGCGCGACCAGTTCGCCGTCTATCATTTGTCGGCCAGTGCCTTAATGGCTTTTTGGTGGGTTTTGGCAATGCGGCGGGCGGCGGCCAGCAGTACGCGCCTGCCTGCTTCGCCTTTGAGTTCCATTTTTACGGGACGGATGTTTTGGTTTTGCATACCTGCTCCTTGTCTGTTGCCGGCATTTTAGCTTTTTCCGGCGGCTTGGGCAATGCCGTCTGAACTTCAGACGGCATTTTCTGTTTACCTTACCGAAGCCTTGCTGTAAATGCCTTCAAGACATACGGCTATGCGGTCGGAGGTGTCTTTGTCCGCATATTCCCGCAACACTTCGAGGGCTGCGACGGCTCTTTTCAGGCGTGAACGGGTTTCGTGCCAAACCGTCCACATCGTAACCGCCTGTTTGCAGCCGAGCTGCCTCAGCGGTAAGGAAACGTCTTTGCCCAATTCAATCATCCATGTGCCGTAATAAACCATAGCGGCAATGTCGGCTAAAGAGTTGCCGCTTATGGGCAGGGCAGGTTGCGGTGCAGGCAGCGGTTCGCGGTCGAGGACTTCGCCGACCAATCCCGTATGCAGCGTCAGCGCGTGAACGTAGGCGACGGCTTCGGGCAGCTTCTCGGCAGGGATGTCTTCAATGGCTTCAACGTTGAAGCGTTGGTGTACCATACTGTACGCGGAGGAGTAGTCTATGCCTTTGCGTCTGACAAGCGCGGCGACGGCTTGGCGCAATCCGGTACGGTCGTCGGCTGTGGTTTTGGCGGGGAGGTTGTCTGAAACTTTGCCGTTAAGTAAAGCTTCAATTTGCTCGTCGCACCAAACTGCAAATTTCGGATTAAGCCAACGGGCAAAGTGGATGGCAAGTTTGGGATGCAGCCATGTGCCGCGATTATTGCCGCCATGCTTGACGATAACTAATTGATTTCTATCCAAGACGATTTTTTGTCGTTTTGCTTATATGTTCAGCAAGCGCATTTATATACTCTTGATTTTGCTATGTTTTAATAAAATCAGGAACACGCTTGCCGAAATGTGCAGCGATTGCAGTTGCATTCAAATAACCGTCATCGCGGAAAGATACGGAGACATTGCCGAAATTGAAAGATTGAACTTGGTTCATTTTGATAGTCCTGTAGAAGTTTTCTAAATGCCCGGATCGGGCGACCGCGTGGTTAGAAACCCTCTACAGTAGGGCGGACTTATTCCCCTTACGGGTATTGTATTCGTCGCCCACGCGGTCATAGAAACTTTCTGCTGTGCTATCGAAACAAACAACAAGGAAAGAAAACTATAGACATGAAAAAATCACATTGACGGAGTGATTGCCGCTGTAGTGTGGTTTCTACGCCACGGAAAGGACTTTAAATAAAATCAGACTGCCCGTCAAGGGGCGGCAACAAAAAAGCCGCCAAGTTTGCGGCTTGGCGGCGGACGGGCTATTTTTGTACCTCTTCGCGGATTTTTTCCTTAACCCATTGGGAAAAATCAATTTTATTTGCAAACTCGAGTAAATCTTTCTCGGTTTCGTTATTGAAAGAAACATTTTTTATCGTCCGCTTGGCTGCCGCCCGTTTGCGGTATTCGGCCAGTTTTTCATCAACCATAGGGCATCCTTGATTTTTTATAAGATTGAGTTAGAATAGCAGCAGGTTTGAATCGGAAGGGGCGCGGTGTTCTGCCACCCCTTTGTTTAAAAGCTATTTTCTAATTACATTCCCGAACAGTTTGCAATAAGAAAAATTATCAGCAATATAAACAGTTTCCAATTCATTTTGCTGCTCCTTCCTATTCAGACTTAACTTGCCCCGATTGGTTGCCGCCTCTCGGGGCTAAGTGCTTTCCGAATGGATGTATTATATTATGTATAGACATAATTATCAAGCGTTTTATACAAAAACCGCCCGAAAAATCAGGCGGCTTTTAATCGGCTGTCAAAAAACGGCAAAAATTTCACACATCGGCGTTACTCTTGTTGTGAATTACCCATCATCGTTAAAATGACGTTTCCCCATTTTTCTAATGCTTCTCTACGCTCTTTCAGCAGTTCGGAACGGTTATAGGCGGTTTGCGTTTTTGTGCCAAGAGAGTGCGCAAGCAGTTTCTCGGTAACGTCGTTGTCGATGTTCAACTCTTCGCGCAAATACGTTCTGGCAAGACTTCTCAAGCCGTGGGCGGTCGTTTCCAAGCCTGCACGCTGCATTGCCATACGCGGAGCTTCCTTGTTGATGTGGCTTTGGTAGTTGTAGCTTTCAAACAGATATATGCCGTTGACGTTCAGTTCCCGCGCCTGCTGCAATATCTGTTTCATAGCAGTGGAGAGGGGGACGATGTGCTCTCTGCGTTCTTTTTTCCGTTCCGTCGGTATAATCCACTGACCCGATTTCTCATCTATTTCATCCCATCGTGCCAGTGCGGTTTCTTGTACGCGCGTCATAGTCAGTAGCAGCCAATAGATAGCAAGCCGTGTCGTTGGCGTGATTTTCAGGCGGTTGGTCGGATTGGCAAACCCGTTGCGCTGCTCTAAAAAATCTATCAGGAGTGGAAGCTCTGAAGGGGGAGGGCTGCCATATGCTGGTTTTTTGGTTTTTCAAACACCTGTTTGCCGATTTGTAAAACAGGGTTGTACTCAATCAGTCCGCTGCCTACGGCATAGGAAAAAACCAGATTCAGGCTGTTCTTAGTTTTCCGCAAGCTGTCGGCAATGCCCCGCCGCTCCATAATGCGCAAGCATTCGACAACATCTATCGTCTTGATTTGTCTTATATCGCGGTTTCCAATAACGGGAAAAATATACCGCTCAAAATTGCGCATAACTTGGACTGTATATTTTTCAGCCATGCCCTTGCGCCATTTTTCGTGCCATTCACGGGCGATTTTCTCCAAGGTATATACCGTCCGTACTTTTACACGTTTGATGTTTTGCCCCAACGCGAGCTTTCGCTTCTGTTCATCCCGCCATTCCCGCGCCTGCACGAGACTGAATAGGGGATATGCGCCCAGTGTCAGCGTTTGCGGTTTCCCGTTTTCGCCGTTGAAAGAAAACCGCCACACCTTATTAGATCCGTTCGGTTTAACCCATACGCCAGCCCACCGCCATCTGCCAGCTTGTACAGCCTGTCTTTGGGTTTGGCGTTTTTTACTTGGGCGGCAGTAAGTGGGGTAATTATTTTTGGTATTTTTGTGGTACGGGTAAAAGTGGTTAAAACGTACCATAAAACATACCATAAAAAACGGTAACGGATAGCAATCAATGGTGACGGAAGATAATGGGTTGTAACTAGTTTTCTGCAAAAAAATCAATACGTAAGTAATAAAAAATCCCAAACTGTAAAAGTTTGGGATTTGTATTTGGCAGAGAGGAAGGGATTCGAACCCTCGATACGCTATTCACGTATACACGCTTTCCAGGCGTGCGACTTAAACCACTCATCCACCTCTCTAATGGCGGAAATTATCCTTATCGGGATAATTTGTTATTTGGTGCCCAGGAGAAGACTCGAACTTCCACACCCGTGAGAATACCAGCACCTGAAGCTGGCGCGTCTACCAATTCCGCCACCTGGTCAATCTAAATGTTGAATAAAGCAAAGTATTTGGTTTGGTGCCCGGGAGAAGACTCGAACTTCCACACCCGTGAGGATACCAGCACCTGAAGCTGGCGCGTCTACCAATTCCGCCACCCGGGCTTTGCTTTATTGAGTATTTTGCGGTACAGTGTGCCTCCGCAAAAGAAGTCGCTATTATATAGTCCGCAAAAAGAATGTCAACGGTCAAAATGAATAAAAATATTAAATTTTTAAATTTACGGGAAAAAGACCCGTTTTTAAGCCGAGAAAAGCAGCGTTACGAGCATCCTTTGCCCAGTCGTGAATGGATTGTCGAGCTGCTTGAACGTAAAGGCGTGCCGTCGAAAATCGAAGTTTTGGCACGCGAATTGTCGATTACGGAAGACGAGTATGTCTTTTTTGAACGCCGTCTGAAAGCGATGGCGCGGGACGGTCAGGTTTTAATCAACCGCCGGGGCGCGGTTTGCGCGGCGGACAAATTGGATTTGGTCAAATGCCGCGTCGAGGCTCATAAAGACGGCTTTGGTTTCGCCGTGCCGCTCACGCCCTCAAAAGACGGCGATTTTGTTTTGTATGAACGTCAGATGCGCGGCATTATGCACGGCGATATTGTAACTGTCCGTCCTGCCGGCATCGACCGCAGGGGCCGCCGCGAAGGGGCGGTTCTGGATATTGTCGAACGCGCGCAAAGCAAAGTGGTCGGGCGTTTCTATATGGATCGAGGCGTGGCGATTTTGGAGGCGGAAGACAAGCGTCTGAACCAAAGCATTGTTTTGGAATCCGACAGCGTGGCGTGTTTCAAACCCGAATCCGGCCAGGTCATTGTCGGCGAAATCGAGGCATATCCCGAGCAAAACCGTCCTGCGTTGGCGAAAATCATCGAAGTATTGGGCGATTATGCCGATAGCGGTATGGAAATCGAAATCGCCGTGCGCAAACACCATCTGCCGCACCGATTCAGCGAAGCGTGTGCCAAAGCCGCGAAAAAAATCCCCGACCATGTACGCAAAAGCGATTTGAAAGGCCGCGTCGATTTGCGCGATTTGCCTTTGGTAACGATAGACGGCGAAACGGCGCGCGATTTCGACGATGCGGTGTTTGCCGAGAAAATCGGGCGCAATTACCGTTTGGTCGTGGCGATTGCCGATGTCAGCCATTATGTCCGCCCCGATGATGCGATTGATACGGACGCGCAGGAACGCAGTACCAGTGTTTATTTCCCGCGCCGCGTGATTCCGATGCTGCCGGAAAACCTGTCCAACGGCATTTGCTCGCTCAATCCGGATGTCGAGCGTTTGTGTATGGTGTGCGATATGACCGTCACTTATGCGGGCAATGTCAAGGAATATCAATTTTATCCCGCCGTGATGCGCTCCCACGCAAGGCTGACTTACAACCAAGTTTGGAAATGGCTTTCAGACGGCATCGGACATCCGTTCAAAACCCAAATCGACACGCTTTACAAGCTGTTTAAAATTTTGCAGAAAAAACGTCTGGCGCGCGGGGCGGTGGAGTTTGAAAGCACAGAAACGCAAATGCTTTTCGACGGCAACGGCAAAATTGAAAAAATCGTGCCCGTTGTCCGCAACGATGCCCACAAGCTGATTGAAGAATGTATGTTGGCGGCGAATGTTTGCGCGGCAGAGTTTTTGCTGAAAAACAAACATACGGCTTTGTTCCGCAACCATTTGGGCCCCACCCCCGAAAAACTCGCTACCCTGCGCGAACAGCTCGGTTTGTTGGGGCTTCAACTTGGCGGCGGCGACAACCCGTCGCCGAAAGACTATGCCGCGCTTGCCGAACAATTCAAAGGCAGGCCGGATGCCGAATTGCTGCAAGTGATGATGTTGCGCTCTATGCGGCAGGCGGCTTACGAACCGCATTGCGACGGACACTTTGGTCTTGCCTACGAAGCATACGCCCATTTTACTTCGCCTATTCGCCGCTATCCTGATTTAACCGTCCACCGCGCCATCAAAGCGATTTTAAATGGACAAAATTATGAACCGGGTAAAAGCTGGCAGGCTTTGGGTGTGCATACTTCGTTTTGCGAACGCCGTGCCGACGATGCTGCCCGCGATGTGGAAAATTGGCTGAAAACTTATTATATGCGCGATAAGGTCGGCGAAATATTTGAAGGCAAAATTTCCGGCGTGGCAAATTTTGGAATATTTGTGACTTTGGACGATATTTATATCGACGGTTTGGTGCATATTAGCGATTTGGGTGAAGATTATTTCAACTTCCGCCCCGAAATTATGGCGATAGAGGGCGAACGCAGCGGCATCCGTTTCAATATGGGGGACAGGGTTGCCATTAAAGTGGCTCGTGCTGATTTGGATACCGGCAAAGTTGATTTTGTCTTGATTGCCGGGGGAAGCGGCAGGCGGCGGAAGGTCAAATCATCCGCATCTGCCAAACCGGCAGGGGCGGCGGGGAAAGGGAAGCCGAAAACCGCTACCGAGAAAAAACCAGCCCGAGGCGGCAAAGTAAGGGAAAGGGGCTTGCCTGCCGCTGCCGAATCGGGGAAAAAGGCAAAGAAACCGGTTTCGATAAAGGTAAAAAAACGGAAAGGCAAATCATAATTCCGGCGGGGCGGCTTGAGGAGGCGGCACATACTTTTCCCGAAGCCGCCGCCTGATTTTTTGGTGTGGGCGGACGACGCATTATTTCCAGCAAATTGCAATGTCCGTATTGAAAGATTGCATCTGTTTCTACCGCCGTTTTAAAGGCAGGCGGTATTTTGCAATCGGGGCGCAAACGGCGTTCAGACGGCATTTTGTCATGAAAGGCTGTTTAAATCAGCGGTGGTAATTCGGTGCTTCTTTAGTGATTTGAACGTCGTGAACGTGCGATTCGCTCATACCTGCGGAAGTGATTTCCACAAATTCGGCTTTTTCGTGCATTTCGGCAATATTGGCGCAACCCAAATAACCCATACTGGAGCGCAGACCGCCGGTCAGCTGGTGGATGATGTTCACAATCGGGCCTTTGTAAGGAACGCGGCCTTCGATGCCTTCGGGGACGTATTTGTCGGCGCTGTCGGTTTTGTCTTGGAAGTAGCGGTCGGCAGAACCTTGGCTCATCGCGCCCAATGAACCCATACCGCGATAGGATTTGTACGAGCGGCCTTGGTAGAGTTCGATTTCGCCCGGTGCTTCTTCCGTACCGGCAAACATACCGCCGAGCATCACGCTGTACGCGCCTGCCGCCAAGGCTTTGGCGATGTCGCCGGAGAAGCGGATGCCGCCGTCGGCAATCAGGGGAACGCCCGTGCCTTTGAGGGCTTCGGCGACGTTGTGGATTGCGGTCAGTTGCGGCACGCCCACGCCTGCCACGATACGGGTGGTGCAAATCGAACCCGGACCGATACCGACTTTGACGGCATCCGCGCCGGCGGCAACCAAATCCAAAGCGGCTTTGGCGGTGGCGATATTGCCGCCGATGACTTGGATGTGCGGATAGGTTTCTTTGACCCATTTCACGCGGTCGATTACGCCTTGGCTGTGTCCGTGGGCGGTATCGACGACAATCACGTCCGCGCCGGCTTCCACCAAGGCTTTGACGCGTTCTTCGGTATCGCCGCCGGTGCCGACTGCCGCACCGACGCGCAGACGGCCTTCGGAGTCTTTGTTGGCGTTGGGAAACTCGGTGGTTTTTAAAATATCTTTAACGGTAATCAAGCCTTTAAGCTCGTCTTTTTCGTTCAGAACCAAAACGCGTTCGACTTTATGCGTGTGCATCAGTTCGCGCGCTTCGTCTATGCTTGTGCCTTCGGGGACGGTAACCAAGCGTCCGCGCGGGGTCATAATGGCGGAAACGGGCAAATCGACGCGGTTTTCAAAACGCAGGTCGCGGTTGGTTACGATGCCGACGACTTTGCCGTTTTCAACGACGGGCAGGCCGGACATTTTGCGTTTGCGCTGCGCGCGCATTTCCAATACTTCGCGGATGAGCGTCGTCGGCGCAACGGTTACGGGGTCTTTGACCACGCCGCTTTCGTGGCGTTTTACTTTGGAAACGGCGCGCGCCTGCATCTCCGGCGGCATGTTTTTATGGATGATGCCGATGCCGCCTTCCTGTGCCATCGAAATGGCGAGGCGCGCCTCGGTAACGGTGTCCATCGCGGCGGAAAGCAGGGGGAGGTTGAGGGTGATTTCGCGGGTGAGCTTGGTTTGAAGTTTAACGTCTCGCGGCAGCACGGTCGAATGTGCGGGAACCAACAGGACATCGTCGAAAGTATAGGCTTTTTCTACGATACGCATGATGCTCGGTCTTTCAGTTTGTGCAAGATGCACGGCATTATAGCACGTTGCTAACGGCTTGGCAGTTTATTACGCCGGCTTAATCTAAATCCAAGAGTATTTCAGAACAATTTGAATATAACTTATCCCATTGAGTTGAAAATATTAAATCACAGCCATTCCCAAACGAATCTATGTTTATAACAATATTGTTATCAATGCAAAAATATTTTCCAAAGGTTTTATGTTCTTTAATTATTAAATAGCGGTATTGCTCAAATACTTGCTCTATATTATGTTTAGTATTAGGAGAACATTGCAGAAATCTAATTTTTCCATCAGAAAACTTAAATTCATTACTTTGATTGATACGTGGCTTACCCAAATCCCATGTTGCAGATCCCATTCTTCTCGATATATCAGAGATAAAATTAGTTGCATGGGTTTGCTTGATTTTAGCTATTCCAATCTCACCATCATTTTTTTCCATTAGTATCTCCAAAATAAACCAAAATAATCAATAAAGGAATAGCCCCAAGACAAAACTCTCCTAATTTTACTTTTAATCGTAACCATGTTTTATTTACCATTATTTACTCCATTCATTGTTTTCTCAATCGATATGTTGTACCACGACTGAAAGAGGCATCTGGTGTACCTATACCTGTTTCTACTGCCCATCTACCATCTATTGTTCTTATAATTTTAATATTCCCACCCCAATATCCAAAACTTACTGTGGTACTTTCCCCCGGTAAAAAATCATTTGTTTCTTTTTTCCAAATATTAGATATTTCTTTTGTATGGTGTAATTTAGGGTTAGGAACATAGACGCCTTGCTGGATAAGTTCATTACGTTTTCGTTAGATTGTTTACAATATCCCAGTCTTTCAGACGGCATACGGCGCGGCGGCGGAATGCCGTCTGAAGGCGGGCGTTATGATAATTGTTCCAGCAGCGTCTGCTTCAATGAGGACTGGATTTTGGGGTTGTTCAAATCGGGGCTGAAGACGATGAAGCTGTCTTCGGCGCGTTCGTCCAGTGTGGAGATTTTGGCGTAGCGCAGGCTGACGTTGTGGGCGAAAAAGACTTCCGCCATATCGGCGAGCAGGAAGGGGCGGTTGACGGCGGTAATTTCGACGGAATACCAGTCGGGATAGTCTTCTTCGGGGGTGATGGTGATGCTCGGCGCAATGGGCATATAGCGGCTGCGGCGGCTGATGCGGCGGCTGCGGCTTTGGGTTTCGGCAACGGTGTGTCCGTGGATAAAGCTGTTGAGTTCGGCTTCGAGCGCGCTTTGGATGTCGGGGTAGTCTTCGGGGGCGTGCTGCGAGGGGATTTGCACGATGAAGGTGTCGAGGATGTAGTTGTGTTCGGTGATAAAGGCGCGGGCGGCGAGGATGTCGAAGCCGTGGCGGCTGAAGATGCGGCAAAGGCGGGCGAACAGGCGCGGGCCGTTGGGCATAAAGACCATCACTTGGAAGCTGTCGCTTTGGGGCAGGATGCGGCTGCGGACGATGGGGGTTTCAAAATCGTGTACGAGGTTGGCGGCGTGCCACAGGATTTCGCGGGACTGATGGCGGGCGAAATAGGCAGAACCGAGCGCGTTCCATAGTTTTTTCTGCTGTTTTTCGGGGACGGCGGCGCGGGTGAGCAATTCGGCGGCTTCCTGCCGGCGGCGGCCGAAGAGGGCGTGCGGATTGCCGCCGTTGCCTGCGAGGCAGCGTCCGGCGGCGTGGAACAGGCTTTCCAGCAGGCTGGCGCGCCAGGCGTTCCACAGCTTGGGATTGGTGCCGCGTATGTCGGAGATGGTCAGGAGGTAGAGCGCGCTGAGGCGTTCGTGGGTTTGCACGCGTTTGCAGAAGGCATCGAGTACGTCGGGGTCTTGGATGTCTTCTTTTTGGGCGACGGCAGACATAAGGAGGTGGTTTTCGACCAGCCAGGCGAGCAGGTCGCTTTCTTCTCCGGTCAGGAAGTGGTCTGCGGCAAATTGGCGCGCGTCCGCGATGCCTTGTATGGCGTGGTCGCCGCCGCGTCCTTTGGCGATGTCGTGGAAGAAGGCGGCGAGGTAGAGGATGTCTTGTTTTTCAAAGGACTGCATCAGCGCGGAGGCGTAGGGCAGCTCGTGGCTGTGCATATCCAATGCAAGGCGGCGGACGTTGCGGACGACAGCGAGGATGTGGTCGTCCACAGGATAAATGTGGAATAAGTCGTGTTGGAGCAGTCCGACGATTTTTTCCCACGCGGGCAGGTAGCGGCCCAGCACGCCGTAGAGGTTGAGAAAGCGCAGGGTTTGGGTCAGCCCGTTGCCGTTGCGGAAGAAACCGGCGAAGCGGCGGCGGTTTTCGGGATTTTGGTAGAAGCTGCGGTTGATTTTGCGCGTCGCACCCCACCAAGCGCGCAGGGTTTGCGGTTCGAGCGCGGTAATGTCGTTGCGCTGCTGCATGATTTCGACGATTTTGAAAATGTGTTCGGGCTGCCTGAAAAAAATATCGGTGTGCCGCGCGGCGATTTGGTTGTTGACTTGGATGTAGTCGTCGTCAATCCGCAGGGTAACGCGCATCGGCGCGGAGGAAACGCGGTTTTGCAGCATAGGCGTGAGGATGCCGGCCAGTTGTTTGACGGTTTTGACCGCACGGTAAAACACGCGCATCAGTTCTTCGCTTTGACGACGGCGGTTTTCATCTCGATAACCCATACTTTCGGCAACTTGCGGCTGCAAATCGAACAGCAGGCGGTCTTCGGAGCGCTTTGCGTTTAAATGCAGCCGGATGCGGATGTGGGCGAGGCGGCGGTAGCCGTGCGAAAGCATACCGGCTTCGGCACGCGTCAAAATCCGCTGTTTGAGCAGGTCGGGCAGGTTGGCCGCCAAGCCTTGCGCCTTCGCTATCCAAAGCAGGGTGTGAATGTCGCGCAAACCGCCCGGACAGCTTTTGATATTCGGTTCCAATACCGCCCCCGAACCTTGCGATTTGGCGTGGCGGTGTTCCATCTCCACCAGTTTTGCTTCGATAAACGCCGCCACATTGCGTTGCGCGTTCATTTTTTCTGCCAGTTCGTCCGCCGTTTGGCGGTTGCCGAACAAAAAACGGGCCTCTAAAAACGCCGTGTCCCCCGTAATATCGTCGCGCACGCTTTCACACAGTTCGTCAATGCTGCCGCTTTTTACAGACGGCATCAGTTTGCAGTCCCACAGGGTTTGGACAAATCGGGCAATCTGTTCCCGAATGCCGTCTGAAAGCGGGGCAGGGGAGACAACCGCCAAATCCACATCCGAACAGGGATACAGTTCGCCGCGTCCGAAGCCGCCCACCGCCATCAGGCATAACGCGCTGTTTTGAAAATGTTCTGCCCACAATGCCGCCAGTAAGGTTTCGACTGCCGCCGTATGTTCCCTGAAAAATACCGGCACGCGCTTGGCTTTCAAATAATGCGCTTCGGCGGCATCGCGTTGCTGCCGGAAGGTTTCCAATGCTGAAGACAGGTTTGCAGGCATTTTTTATTCTTTCGATTGGCGGGGAAAAAGGAAGGCGGACGGTTCGGCGGTCAAATAGCGTCTTTAGACGGCATATGCTCGGCACCGGCGGAATTGGTCATCAGGTTCAACCGCTCCTGCGGCGGCAGCAGCAACTGATACGCCGCCACGCCCAAAGCCGCCGCCATTTTTTCGATATTCGACAGGGCGATGTTCCAGCGTTTGCGCTCGACTGCCGACACATAAGTCCTGTCCAAACCGCATTGCCGCGCCAATTCTTCTTGCGACCAACCCTTGTTCACGCGGAAAAGCCGCATATTGTATGCCAATACCGCCCGCAAATCCTGTTCGTCAGGCAGTTCGGCAGGCGGAGTCAATTTGTTGCCCATCTTTTGCTTCCGGATAAATATAGTGGATTAATAAAAACCAGTACGGCGTTGCCTCGCCTTAGCTCAAAGAGAACGATTCTCTAAGGTGTCAAAGCACCAAGTGAATCGGTTCCGTACTATCTGTACTGTCTGCGGCTTCGTCGCCTTGTCCTGATTTTTATTAATCCACTATAGTTAAAATTAAGAATTTGCCATTACGGATTTTACTTCACGTAAAGACTGAAAAAAAGGGGTGGCGGCAGCCACACCCAAACACACACACATCAAGAGGAAAGAGATAAAATCAGACAGATTGGGAAACAGCAAACAAGCAATCTGAATTTCATATCGGTATTATCAAACAAAAACCGTTATCGAGTATTGATTCAAATCAATTTAGATTTTATAGTGGATTAAATTTAAATCAGGACAAGGCGACGAAGCCGCAGACAGTACAGATAGTACGGCAAGGCGAGGCAACGCCGTACTGGTTTAAATTTAATCCACTATATTCGCAAACCGGCAAAGAAAAACGGCATATCCGTTTATGGATATGCCGTCTGATGGTGCAGGGACTGCTGTATTTGGCAGTGGTTTGTGTTTTAGTCCTCTTGCGCCGCTGTTTGCAGGTAGTTGGGCAAACCGATTTTGCCGATAAGCTCTTGTTGGGTTTCGAGCCAGTCGATGTGTTCTTCGTTGGTATCTTTTTGCTTTTCCAACAAATCACGGCTGACGTAATCCTGTTGCGCTTCTGCCGTGGCGATGGCGGCAAGCAGGGCTTCGTGTTTTTCCTGTTCTTTGGTCAAATCGCAGGCAATGATTTCTTCGGTGGACTCGCCAATCAGAAGCTTGCCCAGCTCTTGCAGGTTCGGCAGGCCTTCGAGGAAGAGGATGCGCTCGATCAAATCGTCGGCAGCTTTCATTTCAACGATGGACTGTTTGAAGAAATGTTCGCCCAGTTCTTCAAAGCCCCAGTTTTTCAAAATACGGGCGTGAAGAAAGTATTGGTTGATGGTTACCAGCAGCAGGCCGAGATTTTTATTCAGCTCGCGGATAACCAAACGATCGCCTTTCATATCAGACTCCTTTTATTCCGAATACGGATTACAGTTGGCTTTGGTAGTAGTTGCCTTCGCCGATCAGCTCGATCAGGCGCAGCTGCTGTTCCAGCCAGTGGGCGTGGTCTTCTTCGGTGTCTTTCAGTTGGGCAACCATCAAGTCGCGGGTAACATAGTCTTGTGCTTCTTCACACAGTTTGATGCCTTTTTTCAAAGCGTCGCGCACTTCGTATTCGGTTTGCAGGTCGGCTTTGAGGCAGGAAACCACGTCCGTGCCGATATTCAGTTCGGCGCGCGTCATTTTCGGCGTACCGCCCAGCATCAGGATGCGCCGGATAAAGTCTTCGGCATGTGTGGTTTCTTCTTCCATCTCGTGATTGAGACGTTCAAAAAGTTTGGTGTAGCCCCATTCGGAGTAGAGGCGGGAATGGATGAAGTATTGGTCGCGCGCCGCCAGCTCGCCGGACAACAATTCGTTCATATAATCAATAACAGTTTGATTGCCTTGCATAATATTTCTCTTTTCTTTATTTGGGTTTCGGTATGTCTGAACAGCGTCTGTACCGCTGTTCGGGATGCGTGCATTGTATGCAAAAGCTGTCGGCATGACAAATTTTCTATTTAAAATACAAACAATTATCAAAAGAGATAGGGCGTATTCCCCGATGTTTTCCAAATCAGTATGCTGTTTTTTATCGGTTTTTTGTGCTGCTAAAACTAAGAATCCATCTCATCCATAAAGAACATTTACACTTGTTAACCATAGCGAAAAGCAAATACAGTACGGTTTTTTATCAAAATTTATAATGAATCGTTCTCATTAACCGACAGATTCTTTTGAGATTATCGGATTTGGAGAACAAATTATGCCGTCTGAAGGGCTTTCAGACGGCATACCGGCCCCGGCAAACGCTGTCCGGGGCGGCTGTCGGTTTGAAGGCGTGTTTAATGCGAAGGGCAATCTGTCGTATGATGTGTTTGCGGCAGGTGCTTTGAAGAGGCCCGGTATTTTAGGACGAAGTGCGCGACTGCCGGGCAATATCAGCTATTCATTCCCAACCTTATGAAAACTTAAATTTAAAATTAAAATCATGAAGATAGAAAATATCGACATTATTTCGCCGGAACTGTTCCCACAGGAGGCATTCAATGAAACCGAAGCCTTCGGCGCGTTGGTATGGTTGTGGGCAGTTTCGCCTGTTTATCAGCATGCCGGCGTACAAGAAGCCGCTGTCAATATCTTACCGGTATTGAAAAACGGGCAATTTGCCTTGTTCAGCAGCAACGGACACCCCGTCGCCTACTGTACTTGGGCTTATTTCGATGAAGAAACCGAACGGCAATATCTCCAATCCAATGATGTTCTGCATCACCCGGAAAACTGGCGCAGCGGAAACAGAATGTGGCTTATCAACTGGTTCGCACCTTTCGGCGACAGCCGTATGATAAAAAGGATGATGGCGTATCTGTTTCCGAAACGTGAAATGAGGTGGCTGTACCACCGGGGGAGTGAAAAAGGAAAACGGATTATGAGGTTTCAAGCACTGTCGTAACGATAACACAAGGCTGCCTGAAAGATTCCCCTTCAGGCAGCCTTGTTTCAGTTCTCGCGAGGCCATTCGTATTTTTTGTTTTCGGGATAAATGTCGTTACCGACACGATACCAGCCTCTTTTTCTCATGCAGGCATCTGCTTCACTCCCACCGCCCCCATCTACTGGGTCATAGTCGCAATCTTTCCAGTCTTTTTTTTGCTTAGCCCAAAAATCATCGATTTGTTTGCTATATTCTTCATAAGAATATATGCCTAAATTGATATTTTTACTCATCTGTGCCGGATATTCCTGTTCTATACGGGAATACTTCCAGTATATCGAATCATCGGGTGCCGGCTTGAATCCTCCAAACGAACAGGCAGCCAAGCCCATAGCCAGAGAGATTGATACGATATATTTCATTTTGTTTTTCCTTTCGGATGTTGCAGATCATAAATGCGTACAGGACGATACATAATTTTGATTTCGTTGGACGCTCCTCTTTCAAATACACCTGTCGGACTTTGGGTTTGCTCATTTTTAGGGTCTCGATAACCATCTGTTGCACATCGTTTATTAGCCATACCGTAGCAATTATGCGGCGAGGTGTAATCCCCTATAATATCCCTTATAGCCTGCCATTGGCTTTTTTGCTGGGTATTGGTTCCGACTGTTGCCGGATTTCTGCCAATCAGCATGCCGATAAGGTCTAATTCGTGGTTTTCTATTTGGATGGACTGATGGGCGAAATCTGCCGTTCTGGGGGTCGTTACCCCCTGCTGCAGTTGAAACAGCCTTTCATCTGCCCGGGCAACATTGGCGGCAGGACCGACCATTTTCAGTTCGGTATTGGATAAAATTTTCTTATCCCGATTGGCTCGGGTATTCAAGGTGCTGAGTACATTGTCGACCACCAATGTTCCTCGGCTGTGCGAGCCGATAAACAGACCGTTTTTATCTTTCCCGTAGTCTTCCATAATATTGCCCAAAGCCAAGCCTGAATTGCCCAATCCGATAATGGTCTTATTGCCTATTTTTGCGCCTTCGAGCATTTTATGAAAGCCCGCAACGGCGATTTCGGGCAATTTTGAAAAACCCCGCCCATTGGTTTCCGGATTGTGCAGGAAATAAACATTTTGATAGGTGCGTTCATATCGGTTTTTTTCAGGATTGAAACGCCCCACATATTGCTGGGCGGCAAATTTGGCAGCCGCCTGTATATTATTGAAAATGCCGTTGACGCCGACAACGATTTTTTCGACGGTTTTGCCGGTTTCCGGGTCGGTGTAGCGGGCGGTTTTCAGATTTTTCCGTTCCTGGTCGGATACTTCGCGTAATTCGTAGATATTTCCCCCCATAGCTTTATAGGCTTCCCAATAATCTTCAAATAAGGCAAATTCTTTTTTCAATTTTGATGATTGATTGAACTCTTTTTTCATATCCTTTTCAAGCTGCTTATCTTCAATCGGCTCGCCGTTTTCATCCATTTTAAAGGTCATCAGGCGGTGTTCTGCAATAAACTGGCTGCGGTATGCTTCGTCTGCAATGCCGCCGATCAGCGTTTCATTGACAAACTCTTTGGCAATATCCCTATTGAGTTCGACTTCTTTCAGCAAGCCTTCGCGGTCTGCTTTTGCCAATGCCTTATGTGCGGATGAAGTGCCTTTTTCGATACCGGCAATATTTTGCCTTCCCTGCGCGGAAGCAATTTGCCAATCTCCCTCGCTGATGATGGAACGGGTAAGGGATTGGCGGCTTTCTGATTCTCCGGCATTGCCCAACAGATTGCCCAAACCCATTTTTGCCAAGGCGTATTTGTCATTGCTGTGTATATCGTTTTGCTTCAAACCGAACTTCAGACCGCCGGCGTTGTTTTGATTCAAATTTGCTTCTTTAAAGGTTTCCCCTTTTTCAATACGCCCGCTCCGATATTTTTCGTTCAATTCGTCGTCTCTCGCCGAAACCTGGTCAAAACGCATCAGACTGACCGGTTTGTCGCCGATTTTACCGATTTCTGCTTCTTTTTTGGTGGAATACTGTCCGCCGGCAGGCTTGGGGCTGTATGAAAAACCGCCGCTCAAGCCCAAGGCGGAAGCAGCCGCCGAAGCATGGTTTTGAATATCTTTATGCCCGATTTCGCTTGTTTTCAGCAGGTTTTTTGATTTGTCGGCATCTGAAACAATGGCGGCGCCGACCAATCTGGTTTTGCCGTTTACGCGAACCCGATAGCCATCATCTCCTGCAAAGATACCGCTTTGTTCGTTGACGGATGCATAATCCGAGTTGCTTTTCGAGCGGTTATAGCTGCCGCCGGCACTGAAGCCGTAGCCTACCGTAACTTGGGCGGAAATATTTTCCTGTTTGCCTTTAAACGCGGCGGTATCCTGCAAACTTTCGATATGCAGGTCCTTTGCCGTTACGTCAACGCCTTTGCCTTTAACCTGACCGCCTTTGATGACGGTATCGCCGCCGCTTTCAATAGAGGTTTGGTTGTCTTTGCTGCCGATATGGCTGTTGCGGTAGGCGGTTTCGTCGCCGTTGCCGTAACCTTTGCCGTAGTTCGCTCCGGCTGTGAAGCCGAAGCTCACGCCTTTGTTGATGGCGATGGCAATCCCGGCATTAAAGCCTGCGGATTTGTTTTCGCTGCGTTCCTGATGCGTTTGACGGGCGGCTTCAATCTGAACGGCATTTTCTGCTTTGAGGCGTGTTCCTTTGCCGCCGTACACATCGGAGCCGGTAATCGTGATGCCGGAGTCTTTGCCTGCGCCTGAAGCAGTCAGGGAAACTTTGCCGCCGCCGGTGATTTTGCCCTCTTGCGCCTGCGTGCCTTTGATGCGGCTTTCGGAGGTGTTCTTCTGTTCGCCGTAGGTAACGGATACGCTGATGCCCTGACCGGCTGCTTCTTTGGGATTTCGGGCGGCATTATAGAGCGCCGCGCCGGAATCTATTCCTTTATTCAAGGCGTTGGCGGCAGCCATGGCATTGACCCGGCTGTTTTTGCTTTTGCCTACGGTTTTGACTGCTTTTACGGCATCAACCGCACCCATTGCGGTATTTGCAACCGGAACGCTAATGGCGACGGTTACGCCTTTTTGTTCGTAAACCCGTTTACTTTCTTGGCTGTAACGGTTTTGTGCGGCATCGATGCTGATTTTTCCGGCGGAAATGCCGACATCGCCTTGGGGCGAGGATACGGTCGAGCCGGTTTGGGTGTAATGTTTTCCTGCTGAAATCAGGGTATTGCCTTTCAGGCTGCCGACGACGCTTTCCGCGTGGCTGACGGTATCGGATTGCTTGGTTTGCGTGTCTTTTTCGCTGCCTGCCGTAAAGCCGATACCGCCGCTGCCCATCAGGCCGGATTTTTCTTTTTTGTCCGTTTCGGCGCTGCGGCTGCGTTCTTCGGCGGCTTTAAGGGCGATATTGTTTTTCGCCGAGAGTACGGTATGGTTGTCTGCAATAATATTGCCGCCGGCAACGGTAATATCGCGTTCTGAAACCAGTATGATTTCTTTGCCGTCCAGCGTGCCGGATACGGTCTGTCCGTTTTGGTTTTTGAGATGGCGGGTCATCTTCTGTTTGGTGCCGCCCCCGCTTCTGCCGGTGTATTTCAGGGCATCTTCGGTTTCGGTATGGGCTTTGCCGGCTTCGACTTTGATATCCCGTCCGGCTGACAGTTTCAGACGGCCTTGTTCGCTGCCGGCCTCTGCCGCCCGGATATGGATGTCTTCTTTTGCATTCAGACTGAGATTGCCCCGGGTGCGGATGGTGCTGCCGCTTTCGCTTTGTTCTTTGCGAACCGCATAGTTGCCGGAATCAAAGATAGTGTTCTGATTGCGGGAAACGCTTGCCGTATCCAGGCGGATAGTGCGGCCGGCATTCAGTACGGTTTGACCTGCGGCGGATTGATTGGTCAGCTCGGAAGCCGTCAGGACGATATTGTTGCCTGCATCCAGCAAGACGGTTCCATTCTGTCTGCCGGTCAGATAAATGCCTGCTGCCCGGCCGATATTGCGTACCGTTCCTTGTTCATTTTGATTGCTGCGGGTCTCGCTGCGGCTTTCGATATTGCCGCCCGCTTTGAGCAGCAGGGCGTTTTCTGCGCCGATGCTGCCGGTATTCAAGATGTCGTTGCCTGCTGCGGCAAAGATGTTTTTGCCCTGCAAATCACCTTGCAGATTTTTAATATTCTGTGCGTTTAAAACCAGTGCTTCGCGACCGGCAATCAAGCCGCCCCGGTTTTCAATGACACCGCTGCCGATATCAACGACGCCGCCGGACAGCAACGCCCCTTGTCCGTTCATATCTCGGGGGTGTGCGCGGACATAGACTTTGGGTTTCAATACGGTTTGAGTTTTCCCGTCGGTCAGGGTAACGGTCTCGTTTTCCAGCCAGACAATGTCGGAAGTCAGACGGGCAAGCTGTTCGGCAGACAGGGCGATACCCGGAGTGAGCCGCAATTCTTTGGCTGCGGTAATGCCGTTGTCCATCAAAGCCTTGAATTGTTCTTCGTCATTGGTATAACCGTCCAAACGGCGGTAGCCTGTCAGCTTGTTGATTTGTTCGTTTACCAGTTTCTGCTCGTAATAGCCGTCGCCCAAACGCTTATGGATATGGTTAGGGTCGTTTTGCAGGGCGGCGAGCATATAGTCGCTGCCTTGCCATTTGCGGTAGCCGGTAAAGGCAGGGTCGGTTTCAATCAAATAGCCTTTGCTGTTTGGTGCAATGGCAAACAAGCTGCTGTTCGGTAAAGTAAACGTCGGATTATGTCCTGCACGGATGCTGTTTTCGACAACGGCAGACGCAATGCCGCTTACCTGACCGGCTTTAGGCACATCGGGCGGTTGTCGGGAGGGGGCGGTATCTCCTTTATAGGCTGAAATACCCATACGGATGGAGCTGACTTCGGGTGCCGGTTTATAGGGGGACCGGTTATGCCCTGTAGCGTCCCGACCTTTCTCGTGATGACGGTGGTAACGGTGCAAATCCCCTTTATCGGTTATGGTTTTTGTTCCCAAAGTTTCATTATTGTCCAATGCGGATTCGGGCGTGCCGACGCTTAATTTGCCGCCTGCAATAATCCTGCTGTCTTGGTTTTTCAGCCTGGCAGCATCTAAAACCAAATTGCCGCCGCTGATGATTTGAGCGGGCTTGGATTCGGTAATTTTGCTCTCGGCGGTGATCCGGTCGTAATCGTATTTGTACCAGACGGAGTGGGGGATGCCGTCCGGAGTCCGCATATGCAGAGACTCGTCTTCAAATATTTCCCAGTCCGACTCTTTTTGAGAACCTTCCGGATAGCGTTCCGTCCTGCCTTCTGCCTGATATTCGACACGGTGTTCGCGATGGGTTTCTTCCGTATGGAAACGCAGATGCTCATTGGTATTCTGCAAATCCTTTGTCGCGATACGGATATTGCCCGATGATTCGATTGTCGCACTGCGGTTGTGCAGCGATGTATTTGTCCCTTGCGCCTGTCGGCTTTCATTTAATACGGAACCGATATGAAGCTCGCCGGAGCTGGACAATAATGCCGCCTCTCGGTTCTCAACTTTCCGCACCCCGATATCCAACCGCTCCCGCGCCGCAATCACCGCCGCTTTGGTTTCGCCGTCAGCCGTTTCTTCCCGGTTCAGCAAGGTATCCGCTGCAACCGCCACACGGCTGCCGTAAATCCTACCTGTGCCGGCATTGTCGGACTTGGCTTCGGTTTGCAGCAGCGTCAAGCCGTTGCTGTTGATTAAGCCCCGGTTGGTGATGCCGTTTTTGCCGTTTAATCCGGTGCGGTTTCCGGATTGGATTTTGCCGGCGGCAGTGTTGTCGATTTGGGCGGCGGTCAGGGAAACGGTATCGCCTGCCTGTATGATACGGGTGTTTTTCAGACGGCCTCGGGTGGAGAACGTGAGTGTGCGCCCGGCTTCAATATCGCGTTTGCCGGCAAAATCGTCATAAAGGGAAACGGAAACATCTCGGGCGGCGGTCAATATGCCGTCGTTGTCCAGTGATTTTGCCTGTAAGGAAACATCTTTGCCCGCAACAATCGTGCCGCCGGCGTTATTGATATTCAGGCTGTTTCTGCCTGTATCGCGAATATCCAGCAAACCGGTCGAGCCGATTAAGCCTGCTTGATTATTTATGCCGTCTGAAACCTTCAATACACTGCCTTTGCCGCTGCGGATAAAGCCTTGGCGGTTATCAACGGTTCGGGCGGAAATGGCGATTTCGGCTGCATCAATCGAACCGCCTTGATTGTTCAGGTTTCCTGTTTGAATATCGGCGGTTTCGGCAAGGGCGGAGAATTTGCCTTGAGCCGAGATGGTGCCGCTGTTTTGCATAGCGGCGGCTTGAATGGAAACAGCGGAAGACGAGCCCTTATTTTGAGCATCGGTATTGGATTTATCTGAAGCCGCAATCGAACCGCTGTTGCTCAATTTGCCGTCCGCGCTTAAAGTAACGCCGCCTGCTGCGGCAAAAATCCGACCCTTATTACGGATTACGGCAGCGTTATCGGTGCTGATTAAAGTGATTTTGTCTGCGTACATCCCGCCGAGCGCGGCGGTATCGATGGCGACGGTAGGAGTAACAGAATCCGAAAAAGAGGGCGCAGAAGCTGTTTCAGCAAGAGAGCCGTCAAAATCCAATTTGTTCTTACCTGCAACCACCTTGACATCTTTACCCCAAACGCCCGCATTGATTTCCGCAGCACGACTAAGGATGCGGGTGTAATCGGCATCCGAGGTATCCAAACCTTTGCCATCAATCATTACCTTGCCCGCAGAAACATCAAAGCCCGTCAAATTGCCGTTATTCAAAACAGGAACACCCGAAGTCAGCGTAACAGAAGCGGCATTAATCAATCCGCCGCCATTCACACGAATGCCCGACGGATTGGCAACGACTACTTCGGCACGTTTGCCGCCGACTTCGATATAGCCGTTCAACAGCGAAGGATTGCCGTTGTTGATCTGGTTCACAATCACCCGCGCTTCGCCGCGTATCAGATAGGGATTGCCTTGGATCCAGCCTCCGAGTTGCGTTTGCGTATCGCTGCGGCTGTTGTTCAGTATCGCTCCTTTTTTATCAACATCGAATTGCTTGAACCGGTTAACAGAAACGCCTTGGGGAGATGGAGTTTGAATATTGACTTGCGGCAGGCCGTTTGCCGTCTGAAGAATAACGGCTTGTTGGTACTTAGGAGCAGATTTATCGGCAATGATGTCGGAAGCACGGGCGGGAGAAACCATAGCAACACCCAAAGCCGACATAGCAGAAAAGGCGGACATACAGAAAGCGAAGGCTGCCAAAGCTGAAGAAACAGAAGCGGCCCCGTTCACTCGAACCGAAGCCGCCCCACTATCCTGCACACTCTTGCCGTCACGATTAACATTTTCAGCCACAGCCATCATGCAACCGCGTTTCTTATTGAAGATAACCTTGTAGTATTGCTTATTCATGATGGGTTTTCTTAGATGGAATGTAAAGAATAGTGAGGACAAAATATAGGCAATTTGAATTAAATCGTCAATAGAAAACTGACGGCATACCCTGATTATTACCGGCAAAGTTAACCGGGCGCAAATAGGTTTCAATAAACAGCTTATCGTTATTTTTCAATTGGGAAAAAAATCTTCCCTAACCCATCAATTCGCCGCAAATTATTATCATGCGGGAGTTCGGCAATTTCAATAACGGTTGTTGATTCATATCTGCCCGGTCGGGCTTATCGTCATAAAGTTGCAAATATAGTGGATTAACAAAAATCAGGACAAGGCGACGAAGCCGCAGACAGTACAAATAGTACGGAACCGATTCACTTGGTGCTTCAGCACCTTAGAGAATCGTTCTCTTTGAGCTAAGGCGAGGCAACGCCGTACTGATTTTTGTTAATCCACTATAGTGTCCGAATTTACATCGGATTCGGAGAACAAATTATGCCGTCTGAAGGGCTTTCAGACGGCATAGCCGGCTAACGCGGGTACGGCTTGTGCCAAACGGCGCGGCAGGCGTAGGGACGGGGAATCGTTTTTTACTTTGGGATGGTGTTTTGAGTTTAATGATGCCCGCAACCGCCGTGGCTTTCGCGCAAGGCTTCCGCCGCCTGTTCGTCGGCGTGGTAGCTGGAACGTACCATCGCGCCGATGGCGGCATTGCTGAAGCCCAGTTCGTATGCTTCTTTTTCAAAGATTTTGAACTGCTCGGGCGTAACGTAGCGCAAGACGGGCAGGTGGCCGTCTGAAGGTTGGAGGTATTGCCCGATGGTAATCATTTCGATATTGTGCGCCCGCATATCGCGCATAATTTCGCGCACGTCTTCGTCTGTTTCGCCCAAGCCGACCATGATGCCGGATTTTGTGGGAATATGCGGCATCATTTCTTTATAACGTTTTAATAAGTCTAAAGAATGTTGATAATTGGCGCCGGGACGGGCTTTTTTGTACAGGCTGGGATGGGTTTCCAGGTTGTGGTTCATCACGTCGGGCGGGGTTTCGGCAAGGATTTTGAGTGCGATGTCCAAGCGGCCTCGGAAGTCGGGAACGAGGATTTCGATTTTGGTGTTCGGGCTGGTTTCGCGGATGGCTTTGATGCAGTCGGCGAAATGCTGTGCGCCGCCGTCGCGCAGGTCGTCGCGGTCAACGGAGGTGATGACGACGTAACGCAGGTTCATGGCTTTGACGGATTCGGCGAGGTTTTTGGGTTCGTCGGGATCGAGCATATTGGGACGGCCGTGTCCCACGTCGCAGAACGGGCAGCGGCGGGTGCAGATGTCGCCCATAATCATGAAGGTCGCCGTGCCTTTGCTGAAGCATTCGCCGATGTTGGGGCAGGAGGCTTCCTCGCAAACGGTGTGCATTTTTTGTTCGCGCAAAATGTCTTTGATTTCAAAGAATTTGCGCGATGGGAGTTTGGCGCGTATCCATTCGGGCTTTTTCAGTTTTTCCTGAAGGGGGACGACTTTGATGGGGATGCGGGCGGTTTTGTCCGCGCCTCTGAGTTTGATGCCGCGTTTTGGGTCGTCGGTTTTGATTTCACTCATTGTTGTCTGCTTTCGGTGTGAGTTGTGTTTTAAGATGTGTGGTCAGTTTAGCGGCAACTTCGTCCGGCGTGGGGCAGGAGTGGACGAGGTCGGCAATTTGTGTCATTTCCATACCGGCGTAGCCGCAGGGGTTGATGTGGGTAAACGGGCTTAAATCCATATTGACGTTGAGCGCAAGCCCGTGATAGACGGAGCCGTTTTTGATACGCAGCCCCAGTGAGGCGATTTTGCGTTCTCCGACATAAACGCCGGGGCGTTTGGGGTCTGCCGCCGCTTCGATGCCGTATTCTGCCAATGTGGCGATGATGCTGTTTTCAAGCGCGGAAACGATGTTTCTAACACTGGTTTTGCGCCGTTTGAAATCAATCATCGTATAAACGACCAATTGCCCGGGCCCGTGATAGGTAATCTGCCCGCCCCGGTCGATTTGGACGACGGGAATGTCGTCGCGAATCAGCAGGTGTTCGGGTTTTCCCGCCAGTCCTTGTGTGAACACGGGCGGGTGTTCGACGACCCACAGTTCGTCTTCGGTGTCAGCATTCCGTCCGGCATTAAAGGTTTTCATCGCTTCAAAAGTCGGCAGATATTCGACCAAACCTTTGTGTATGATTTTCATCTCAAAGTACCACTTTGACCAGTTCGTGCGAAGTCAGCGCGCGGTAGATGTTGTCCAATTGTTCTTGGTTTTCAACCTTTACCTGAACGGTGGCGCCGGTATAGTTGCCTTTGCTGCTCGGACGCGTGGTGATGTGGTGCGCCTGCGTGTCGGGGGCGTGGAGGCGGACGGTGTCCAATACCGCCTGCTCGAACTCGGGATGAACCGCCCCCATTACTTTTAATGGGAAGGTGCAGGGAAATTCAATGAGGGATTTTTTGTTTTCTTGTTCGGTCATGATGTGCTGCCTTGTTGTGTACGGTATGCCGTCTGAACAGGGGTTTTCTTTGTCAGACGGCATCAGATATGCGGTATTTTAGCCCAAACCGTGATAACAGGCTATCGGAACGGCACGGGCTTTATCTGCGATATAACCCATTCTGCTATAATAATGATGAAAATAGTTTCCGGACGGGTCGTTATGTATCAGAAAAAAAAGCAGAGTATCAAACCCTGGGTTGGTGCGGTGGTGTTCCTTGCGGTCTTGATATGGCTGGCTTTCGCACTTGGCGATACACTGGCTCCCTTTGCGGTTGCGGCAGTGTTGGCGTATGTGTTGGATCCTTTGGTTGAATGGTTGCAGAAAAAAGGTTTCAACCGTGCCGTTGCTTCAATGACTGTAATGGTTTTTGCCTTGCTGCTGCTTGCAGCGCTGCTTTTGATTATTGTCCCTATGCTGGTCGGACAGTTCAACAGCATGGTATCCCGTTTGCCCCAACTTGCAGGTTTTATGCAAAATACGCTGTTGCCGCTGTTGAAAGACACTGTGGGCAGTTATGTGGAAATCGATCAGACATCCGTTATTGCATGGCTTCAGGCGCATACGGGTGAGCTGAGCAACACGCTTAAGGCGTGGTTTCCCGTTTTGATGAGACAGAGCAGCAATATCGTCAGCAGTATCGGCAATCTGATGCTGCTGCCGTTGCTGCTTTACTATTTTCTGCTGGATTGGCAGCGGTGGTCGTGCGGCATAGGCAAACTGGTTCCGAGGCGTTTTGCCGATACTTATACGCGTATTACAGGTCATTTGAACGAGGTATTGGGCGAATTCTTACGCGGTCAGCTTCTGGTGATGCTGATTATGGGCTTGGTTTACGGTTTGGGATTGATGCTGGTCGGGCTGGATTCAGGATTTGCCATCGGTATGGTTGCCGGTATTTTAGTATTTGTCCCTTATCTCGGTGCGTTTACAGGATTACTGCTTGCCACCGTTGCCGCCTTGCTCCAATTTGCTTCGTGGAACGGCATCTTGGCTGTCTGGGCGGTTTTTGCCGTCGGCCAGTTTCTCGAAAGTTTTTTCATTACGCCGAAAATCGTGGGAGACCGTATCGGCCTGTCGCCGTTTTGGGTTATCTTTTCCCTGATGGCATTCGGACAACTGATGGGCTTTGTCGGAATGTTGGCAGGATTGCCTTTGGCTGCCGTAACATTGGTATTGCTGCGTGAGGGCGTGCAGAAATATTTTGCCAGCAGTTTTTATCTGAACAGGTAAGGCATTGACGAAGTATAAAGTTTCCCAAAGGGATATTTTGTTTTTATCCGAAAATGCAGTATGGATACCTGCAGTCCACGTCCGTTATCAAATAAGGGGATGGGGATAACCATATTAAGACTTTCTTGTAGATGATTTGAATAAGATAGCATTACCTGAAAATAAAGTGAAAACATACGACCCAAATAGATTACGACCTGTTATTGCTGACCCAACTAAAGCAACAAATCAATTTGGTATTCGTCCGCATGATTTTAGAAATTTTGAAAACCAAATCATTAAAGGAAGTGGAAAAAATGGCAGATAATTTATCTTTTTATGAGTGGGTTAGAATCGAGAGAGAAAGACTTCTTATCAATGCTTTTCCTGATTTTATCGAGAATTCTTATGGTGAAACCTATGTAATTGAATGTGATGGCAATGTGGAGGAGGTTAGGAAATTAGTAAAAGAAGTGTTGTTTGTATTCAATAATTTGTATATGAAACATAAATGGATTGATGATATAGAACAATGGAAAGCAATTTTACCGCATCAATTTACCAAAAATTTTGCACGAGAACTTACAATAGAAGAGGTGGAAAAAGAACGTGATTGGTTCTATTCATTAGCATATAAGCAAAAATTAGAAGAAGCTAAAAAGGCAGCATACGAACCCTGGCGATTGAGTGACTGGGCAGAAACTATGCATCCTGAGAACAGAGTTTGGTTTTGGTGGGGAGACACAATTCTTGGAGAACGAACTAAAGATAATTATTTTGTTGTCGCTATTAAACTTTTAGATGATTATTATTCATTTAATCCTATTAAAATCTTTTTTAAAAATTGTGGAGCAAAAAATATTTCTAATATAAGTCAATATGACCTATATTAGAAATGCTGCTAATTTTGAGATTTTGGATTTGGATAAAAATGCCGTCTGAACTTTTCCGACAAGGTTCAGACGGCATTTTTTATATCTACTGATTGTGATATTTATTGGGAAGTTTTTCCCTTGTCGAGGATTTTCATCCCAGCCGAAATCAGGCTACCAATGTCGGCAACGTTGGCGGGCATAATCAGCGTATTGCTTTCTTTGGCAAGATTGTTGAACGCGGCGACGTATTGTTCCGCAATCTTCAGATTGACCGCATCCGCGCCGCCTTGTGTTTGAAGGGCTGCGGCTATTTGACGGATGGCTTCGGCATTGGCTTCGGCAACAAGGCGCAAGGATTCCGCTTCGCCTTTGGCGCGGTTGATGCGGGCGATTTTCTCGGCATTTGACGCATTGACCGCA
The DNA here is from genome assembly GCA_000193795.2 of Neisseria lactamica NS19. Taxonomy (GTDB): domain Bacteria; phylum Pseudomonadota; class Gammaproteobacteria; order Burkholderiales; family Neisseriaceae; genus Neisseria; species Neisseria lactamica_A. The sequence goes on from AEPI01000035.1 coordinate 31,575, forward strand.
GCCTGAGCCTCGCCTTCGGATTGTTGGATTTCGGCTTCGCGCTGACCACTGGCAAGGTTGATTTGTTCGATTTTACGGCCTTCGGATTCGGCGATACGGGCGCGTTTTTCGCGTTCGGCGGTAATTTGCGCCTGCATCGCGCGCAAAATCTCTTGCGGCGGCACCAAGTCTTTAATCTCATAACGCAAAACCTTCACACCCCAGGCCCCGGCTGCCTCATCGAGGGCGGAAACGACGGTGCTGTTGATTTCGTCGCGTTCTTCAAACGTTTTGTCCAACTCCATACGTCCGATAACGGAACGCAGCGTTGTTTGGGCAAGCTGGGTAATCGCCATAATGTAGTTGCTCGAACCGTATGAGGCGAGTTTGGGGTCGGTTACTTGAAAATAGATGATGCCGTCAACAGTCAGCTGCGTATTGTCGCGCGTGATGCAGACCTGGCTGGGTACGTCTAAAGGGATTTCTTTCAGCGAATGGCGGTAGGCGACGCGGTCGATAAAGGGAATCAAAATATTCAAACCGGCCGTCAGGGCGCGATGGAAACGCCCGAGCCTTTCGACAACGTGGACTTCCTGCTGTGGGATGACGACAAAGGATTTGAAGCCGAAAACGGCAACGGCTGCCAACAAGATAATGAAAAATTCCATAATTCCTCCGAGTGTTAAGGGTTTGCGATGATAAGAAGGTTGCCTTCCTTGCGGACGATGAGGGCGCGCGTTCCCGGTTCAAACACATCCTGCCCCGTATTTTGCGCCTGCCAGTGCGTACCGCGATAAAAAACTTCGTAACGGTTGCCGCCTGCGTGCCGGAGAATTTCGGCATATTGCCCGGCATCCAAATCCTGATATGAATCTGTTTCAACTTTTCTAACGGCGGTTTTGGCGTGTACGAACCAAATACCCAGCGCGGAAAGCAGAGCGGCGGTCAAGACGGCGGCAGGCGTACTGCCGGTCAGCCCGTAAGCAATGCCCGAACCCGCCAAAGCCGCGCTGACAACCAAAAGATAAACCGTCCCCGTCAATAATTCGATGATTAAGACGGCAACAGCGGCAACAAACCATACAGTCATACATTTCCCCACAAAGCGCGTCGTTTGACAAAATCACGCGATATCAGCAGTATAGCCGAATTTGAAAGGATAGGGCAGATATGGACACTTGGCACGATGCGCTGGGCAACGAAAAACGGCAGCCGTATTTTCAAGAAATTTTAAATGCAGTCAGGCAGGAACGTTTGTCAGGGCAAATCATCTATCCGCCGGCGGCTGATGTGTTCAACGCATTCCGGCTGACATCGTTTGACCGGGTCAAAGTCGTCATTCTCGGACAAGACCCGTATCACGGAGAAGGGCAGGCAAACGGTTTGGCATTTTCCGTCCGTCAGGGTATCCGGATACCGCCGTCTTTGTTGAATATTTACAAAGAATTATCAAACGATATCAAAGATTTTTCCATTCCCGGTCACGGCTGCCTGACAGCGTGGGCGGAGCAGGGCGTATTGCTTCTGAACACGGTTTTGACGGTACGCGCGGGACAGGCACATTCGCATGCCCTTTTAGGCTGGGAACGCTTTACCGATACCGTCATCAGACAGCTTGCGACACACCGCAAGCACCTCGTCTTCATGCTGTGGGGCGGGTATGCACAACAAAAAGGGAAACTGATAGACAGTCAAAACCATTTGATATTGACCGCGCCGCATCCGTCTCCTCTGTCGGCATATCGCGGTTTTTTCGGTTGCCGCCATTTTTCACAGGCAAACAGCTATTTGAGCCGGCACGGTATCGAGCCAATAAACTGGAAGCTGTAATGCCGATATAGCTATAGCCGTTGCCGCTATCGGGCAAACCTTATAAAACAGCTTTACGCATCGCTTTGGGCGAGCGTGCCGAGTTGCGCGGCGGTATGGATGCGGATCTTTATAATGAAAACCCTTTGGGGCGGTTGTAATACCGACACCGCCGGCATGTGGTTGAATCTGGAACTCGCAAAAAAACCGCCCGAATGCCTGGAATACGTTGTCGTCCACAAACTGACCCATTTGCTCGAACGCCGTCACAATGCCCGTTTTATGGCGCATATGGATAACTTTCTCCCAAACCGGCAAAGCATCAAATGACAGCTTAATGCCTTGAAGTTAGGGGTGTAACGCAAGGATGAATCCAACGCATCCCGCATTTGTGTTTTAAAATGCCTTTTATCAGTAGGCATAAAAAGACAGGCAAGATCAGAATAATACCAGACACTTATGACTTTGAAATGCAAGACTGGCAGAACAATAAACTAAGAAATATAGAAACTTTTATAGGTTCTCCCGGTAGTGGTACAAAATTCAAGATAGATTTCAAAGGGAGAGTTAATATTGTTAATTAAAAAATAATTTTATGGGTAGTTATGACTTTATTTTGGATTTTCATTTTTTATCCAAATGAGAAAGAATTATCAACAAAACGATTTATTTTTGAGAAGTCATACAGTTATAATTCCGGCATGCCATTTAACTATTTCTTAATAGATAAAAATCAGAATTCCATTATTTATTTCTTTGTTAATGACTACATAGAAGAGGGTAACTTTATTTATTTTTCATATATTGATGGAGGTATTGTGCATGATTTCTGCTATACAAATAAAAAGTTAAAGCTATTACGTATTAACAAACTAACTGATAGTATAGAAAATGCTCAAATAAATAAGCACCAAATAGTTTTTGATAAAATTAATAAAATAAAATACAGTGATTTAACATGGTTGCAAAGTGAATATAATAGATGCAAGTAAATTTCTGTATTGATTATTTATTGGAAAAATTGCATTGGTTACACTTTTTTCATGCTGCTCAGTGCACAGGTAGGGGGCGTGCTGGGGCAGAATGCGGTGGAGAATAATGCCCTAGACCGTTTGGACGGATTCACACCCGGCGAACGAAGCCTGAGAGCCAGAGCAGATAAGATCTACCAAAACAACCAGAAGGACAAAGACCTTTACATCCGCGCTTACTCAGTCGGATGATTTCTTTAGGATTTATCGAGAAGCAAGAAACAAGCTGCGCTTGCATAATAATATAATTTAACATAA
>AEPI01000034.1 GCA_000193795.2 Neisseria lactamica NS19
TGAGGGGTTTTAGTTTTCCCGATTTTTCATTGTGGTGTAGTGTGATGTAGTATATAATCATTATAATTTCAACACTTGACAAAGGAAAATCTCTCATGATACTGAAAACAGGCAGGCAGGCAGGCAGGCAGGCAGGCAGGCAGGCAGGCAGGCAGGCAGGCAGGCAGGCAGGCAGGCAGGCAGGCAGGCGTTAATCTGTTAACATTATCCGTCTTATCGTTGTTTTGTGCGCCATATGCTTGGAGTTCGGATGCGTACGACCCTGTCAAAGAAGCCGAGATTAAAAACAAATTCATTTTAGAAGCGGCGGAAGACAGAAATTCCCACGTTTGGCGCGGCCCGTGCAGCATATCTTTTGATTGCTTCGGTATGTTCAGAGCTCAGCTTGGTTCAAATACTCGTTCTACCAAAATCGGCGACGATGCCGATTTTTCATTTTCAGACAAGCCGAAACCCGGCACTTCCCATTATTTTTCCAGCGGTAAAACCGATCAAAATTCATCCGAATATGGGTATGACGAAATCAATATCCAAGGTAAAAATTACAATAGCGGCATCCTCGCCGTCGATAATATGCCCGTTGTCAAAAAATATATTACAGAGAAGTATGGGGCTGATTTAAAGCAGGCGGTTAAAAGTCAATTACAGGATTTATACAAAACAAGACCGGAAGCTTGGGCAGAAAATAAAAAACGGACTGAGGAGGCGTATATAGCACAGTTTGGAACAAAATTTAGTACGCTCAAACAGACGATGCCCGATTTAATTAATAAATTGGTAGAAGATTCCGTACTCACTCCTCATAGTAATACATCACAGACTAGTCTCAACAACATCTTCAATAAAAAATTACACGTCAAAATCGAAAACAAATCCCACGTCGCCGGACAGGTGTTGGAACTGACCAAGATGACGCTGAAAGATTCCCTTTGGGAACCGCGCCGCCATTCCGACATCCATACGCTGGAAACTTCCGATAATGCCCGCATCCGCCTGAACACGAAAGATGAAAAACTGACCGTCCATAAAGCGTATCAGGGCGGCGCGGATTTCCTGTTCGGCTACGACGTGCGGGAGTCGGACGAACCCGCCCTGACCTTTGAAGACAAAGTCAGCGGACAATCCGGCGTGGTTTTGGAACGCCGGCCGGAAAATCTGAAAACGCTCGACGGGCGCAAACTGATTGCGGCGGAAAAGGCAGACCCTAATTCGTTTGCGTTTAAACAAAATTACCGGCAGGGACTGTACGAATTATTGCTCAAGCAATGCGAAGGCGGATTTTGCTTGGGCGTGCAGCGTTTGGCTATCCCCGAGGCGGAAGCGGTTTTATATGCCCAACAGGCTTATGCGGCAAATACTTTGTTTGGGCTGCGTGCCGCCGACAGGGGCGACGACGTGTATGCCGCCGATCCGTCCCGTCAAAAATTGTGGCTGCGCTTCATCGGCGGTCGGTCGCATCAAAATATACGGGGCGGCGCGGCTGCGGACGGGCGGCGCAAAGGCGTGCAAATCGGCGGCGAGGTGTTTGTACGGCAAAATGAAGGCAGCCGGCTGGCAATCGGCGTGATGGGCGGCAGGGCCGGCCAGCACGCATCAGTCAACGGCAAAGGCGGTGCGGCAGGCAGTTATTTGCATGGTTATGGCGGGGGTGTTTATGCTGCGTGGCATCAGTTGCGCGATAAACAAACGGGTGTGTATTTGGACGGCTGGTTGCAATACCAACGTTTCAAACATCGCATCAATGATGAAAACCGTGCGGAACGCTACAAAACCAAAGGTTGGACGGCTTCTGTCGAAGGCGGCTACAACGCGCTTGTGGCGGAAGGCGTTGTCGGAAAAGGCAATAATGTGCGGTTTTACCTGCAACCGCAGGCTCAGTTTACCTACTTGGGCGTAAACGGCGGCTTTACCGACAGCGAGGGGACGGCGGTCGGACTGCTCGGCAGCGGTCAGTGGCAAAGCCGCGCTGGCATTCGGGCAAAAACCCGTTTTGCTTTGCGTAACGGTGTCAATCTTCAGCCTTTTGCCGCTTTTAATGTTTTGCACAGGTCAAAATCTTTCGGCGTGGAAATGGACGGCGAAAAACAGACGCTGGCAGGCAGGACGGTGCTCGAAGGGCGGTTCGGCATTGAAGCCAGTTGGAAAGGCCATATGTCCGCACGCATCGGATACGGCAAAAGGACAGACGGCGACAAAGAAGCCGCATTGTTGGTCAAATGGCTGTTTTGATGCGCCGGGAAATGTTTTGACGCACAGGCGGCACACCGGCACGGCCCCGCAAACCGATCCGAACCCTGCCGCCCCGAAGGGCGGGGCATAATGATGAAACCGGCGGAAAACCGCCGGTTTTTTGCCGCCGTCTGAAACCCGATTCTGGCTTCAGACGGCATTGTCGCGGCATCGGGCGGCAGGGTTTGGAACAGCGGTATAAAAAACTGATACAATCTGCTGGTTGATAATGGTTATTTTTTATTTTTATTTTTGTGGGAAGACATTTATGCCTGCACGAAACAGATGGATGCTGCTGCTGCCTTTATTGGCAAGCGCGGCATATGCCGAAGAAACACCGCGCGAACCGGATTTGAGAAGCCGTCCCGAGTTCAGGCTTCATGAAGCGGAGGCCAAACCGATCGATAGGGAGAAGGTACCGGGGCAGGTGCGGGAAAAAGGAAAAGTTTTGCAGATTGACGGAGAAACCCTGCTGAAAAATCCCGAATTGTTGTCCCGCGCGATGTATTCCGCAGTAGTTTCAAACAATATTGCCGGTATCCGCGTTATTTTGCCGATTTACCTAAAACAGGCGCAGCAGGATAAGATGTTGGTACTTTATGCACAAGGGATTTTGGCGCAGGCAGACGGCAGGGTGAAAGAAGCGGTTTCTCATTACCGGGAATTGATTGCTGCCCAACCCGACGCGCCCGCCGTCCGTATGCGTTTGGCGGCGGCATTGTTTGAAGACAGGCAGAACGAGGCGGCGGCAGACCAGTTCGACCGCCTGAAGGCGGAAAACCTGCCGCCGCAGCTTATGGAACAGGTCGAGCTGTACCGCAAGGCATTGCGCGAACGCGATGCGTGGAAGGTAAACGGCGGCTTCAGCGTTACCCGCGAACACAATATCAACCAAGCTCCGAAACAGCAGCAGTACGGCAACTGGACTTTCCCGAAACAGGTGGACGGCACGGCGGTCAATTACCGGCTCGGCGCGGAGAAAAAATGGTCGCTGAAAAACGGTTGGTACACGACGGCGGGCGGAGATGTGTCCGGCAGGGCTTATCCGGGGAACAAGAAATTCAACGATATGACGGCAGGCGTTTCCGGCGGCATCGGTTTTGCCGATCGGCGTAAAGATGTCGGGCTGGCAGTGTTCCACGAACGCCGCACCTACGGCAACGACGCTTATTCTTACGCCAACGGCGCGCGCCTTTATTTCAACCGTTGGCAAACCCCGAAATGGCAAACGCTGTCTTCGGCGGAGTGGGGGCGTTTGAAGAATACGCGCCGGGCGCGTTCCGACAATACCCATTTGCAAATTTCCAATTCGCTGGTGTTTTACCGGAACGCGCGCCAATATTGGACGGGCGGTTTGGATTTTTACCGCGAGCGCAACCCCGCCGACCGAGGCGACAATTTTAATCGTTACGGCCTGCGCTTTGCCTGGGGGCAGGAATGGGGCGGCAGCGGCCTGTCTTCGCTGTTGCGCCTCGGCGCGGCGAAACGGCATTATGAAAAACCCGGCTTTTTCAGCGGTTTTAAAGGGGAAAGGCGCAGGGATAAAGAATTGGACACATCCTTGAGCCTTTGGCACCGGGCATTGCATTTCAAAGGCATCACGCCGCGCCTGACGCTGTCGCACCGCGAAACGTGGAGTAATGATGTGTTTAACGAATATGAGAAAAACCGGGCGTTTGTCGAGTTTAACAAAACGTTTTGATTACCGTGCCTTTCCGGCCGGAATCCCGCCGGCAGCGGCGGCGTTCTTTAGGGTTTGAGGCGGCTTCCGGCCGGTGCCGTCTGTCCGGGTACCGGGCAAAATGCCGTCTGAAGCCTGATTCGGGCTTCAGACGGCATTGTTGTGTCCGGCGGGTTTACCAGATTCCGTCAAAGGTTTTCGCGCCGCGCCAGAATTTCCACCTGTCTGCGGCGGTAAACGCCAGCGTGCCGCCGTATTGTCCGTCCGTGGCGATGTCCAGCCGTTTGATTTTGCCGGTGCGGACGGCTTCGTAAAGCGGTGCGAACCAGCGTTCTTCCCACTGCTGCAATATTGCCGCATACCGCTCCCTGTCCCCTGTCAGGGCGGTCAGGCGCAAATCGTCCATAAACAGGATGTGGTGCGTGTCGGGCAGGTGTGCCGCCGTTTCTTCATAGGCGCGGAAGCTGTCGGGCAGTGCGCGGCGGTCGGGGTGGAAACGGCTCCAAACCGTATCGGCAAAAACCGTGCCGCCTTGACTGCTTCCGTGCAGACTGTCCCAAAGCCATAAGCCGTTCAATTCGGGCAGCCCGCGTTTTTTGCGGTTATGGTTGACGGGGTGCGCCGCCAGCCACATTTGGATTTCGGTTTGGACGCGCAGCCATTCCAATGCATCTTCCCCGTCCGGCTGATTGTCCGCGCCCAACAATCCGCCCAAGTCTAAAACGGGCTTCGCGCCCCAGCGGTACGCGCGGGGAAGGGAAACCAGCCATAATTCGGGCAGGACGGGCGTGAAATGCCGGGGAATATCGGCGTAAAATTCGGACAAATCGCGGCAGAGGCGTTCGGCCTCGCTTTGTGCGACATCCAAATATTCCGCCGTCAGGACATTTGCCTGATGCAGCCCCATCTTTTGCCAGACGGGCGTGGCGAGCGCGACGGCTTCAGACGGCATATTCAGGCTTTGCGCCGCGCGTTCCGCCAGTCTGCCGCACCACAAATAACGCGCGTAAAATGCCGACGGGGCGCAACTTTGCCGGCATGCCGTGCCGTACCGCAGCATCGCATCGAATGCCGGCAGGTTCAGCGGGATGCGGGTTTCGTCTTCATCCAAATTGAGCGAGGGGAGGGCGAGGGTGAGTTTCATCGTTTGACGTTTCAGAAATGCAGGTCAGGCGCAACATTATAGAGTATTCGGCGAAAACGCCGTCAAAAAGGAACAATATGGCTGTCTTCCCACTTTCGGAAAAACACCGGCGATACGCGTTGCGCGCGCTTGCCGTTTCGATTATTTTGGCTTCGGCGGCGGTCATCGCCCTGTCGGGGCGGACGGAGCGCGTCAGGCGGCAGCGCGTGGAGCAAAAACTGCCGCCGCTGTCTTGGGGCGGCAGCGGCGTTCGGACGGCGCATTGGGTGCAGGAGGCGGTGCAGCCCGGAGATTCGCTCGGGGATGTGCTGGCGCGTTCGGGTATGGCGCGGGACGAGATTGCCAGAATCACGGAAAAATATGGCGGCGAAGCCGATTTGCGGCATTTGCGCGCCGATCAGCCGGTTCATGTTTTGGTTGACGGCGACGATGTGCGCGAAGTGCAGTTTTTTACCGACGAGGACGGGGAACGCAATCTGTTTGCCTTGGAAAAAAAAGGCGGCGTATGGCGGCGGCCGGCTTCTGAGGCGGATATGCAGGTTTTGCCGACGCTGCGTTCGGTGGTGGTTAAAACTTCGGCGCGCGGCGCGTTGGCGCGGGCGGAAGTGCCGGTCGGAATCCGCGAATCCTTAAGCGGGATTTTCGCCGGCCGCTTCAGCCTTGATGCTTTGAAGGAAGGCGATGCCGTGCGCCTGCTTTACGACAGCCTGTATTTCCACGGGCAGCAGATGGAGGCGGGCGATATTTTGGCGGCGGAAGTCGTCAAGGGCGGCACCAGGCATCAGGCGTTCTATTACCGCCCCGAAGGCGGGGAGGGCGGCAATTATTACGATGAAGACGGCAGGGTGTTGCAGCAAAAAGGCGGCTTCAATATCGAGCCGCTGGTTTATACCCGCATTTCTTCGCCGTTCGGCTACCGCATGCACCCCGTTTTGCACACTTGGCGGCTGCACACGGGCATCGATTATGCCGCACCGCAGGGAACGCCGGTCAGAGCTTCCGCCGACGGCGTGATTACGTTTAAAGGCCGGAAGGGCGGATACGGCAACGCGGTGATGATACGCCACGCCGGCGGCATCGAAACGCTGTATGCCCATTTGAGCGCGTTTTCGCAGGCGCAGGGCAATGTGCGCGGCGGCGAGGTTATCGGGTTTGTCGGTTCGACCGGGCGTTCGACCGGGCCGCATCTGCATTACGAGGCGCGGATCAACGGGCAGCCCGTCAATCCTGTTTCGGTCGCATTGCCGACACCTGAATTAAGGCAGGAAGACAAAGCGGCGTTTGCCGCGCAGAAACAGAAGGCGGACGCGCTGCTTGCGCGCTTGCGCGGCATACCGGTTACCGTGTCGCAATCGGATTGAAGTTTGAACCGGCGACAAAAACCATGCCGTCTGAAAATCTGCAAACAGGTTTTCAGACGGCATTTGCAGTTGATTAAAATAAAACTAAGCCAAGGAAACACTGCCGTCATTCCCGCGCGGGCGGGAATCCGGAATTTCAATACGGCAAGAATTTATCGGAAATAACTAAAACCCCTC
>AEPI01000033.1 GCA_000193795.2 Neisseria lactamica NS19
CCAAGTATGCAGCAACACCCTACACACTCTGATAACAATATCGGCTTAAAAGACCGCATCAGATGGACAAAGTCCGAGTTTCCTACTGAGAAATCTTTAAATGGACATTTCAAAGCTCATGGAAAAGAATTTGGCAATATAACCATTGAAGACTACCAAAAAATGGCGTCTGATTTGTTATCAAAACAGACATCGGACAAGATATTAGGTTATCAGACGGAACATAGACGAGTGCGCTATGATATCAATAACAATATCTATGTTTTGGCCAATCCAAAAACATTCAAAATCAAAACAATGTTTAAACCAAACTTAGGAAAGAAGTATTATGATGGAGAATTCAAAAAAGACATGGGAAATTGACGGAGAAATATGGCTACATTGTCCTGTTTGCGGAACTGAAGTTATGGACTATGATATCTGTGACGTTTGTCAGTGGCAAAATACAGGAGATACTAATATAGATGGTGGCCCTAATGAAATGACACTTGCGGAGGCTAAAGAAGCTTACGCAAAAGGCTTACCAATTAGATAAATAAGCACCTAGAGAAATCAATAATGACGGAACCCCATGGTTACCTAATTCTAGATATTTTATCAAATGAAAAAAAATATTTTTCACAATGTAAGCCTTTATGAAATAATCTTTTCCGATAATGGAAATACCCTTACATTATCTTTTACAGATACAATTGAAGGTAATTATTTCGGATATATTAAATGCAGTAATATTTTGAATTTTAAATTAGATACAAATAATTTCGTAGATTATGAGGATAAGGAAGATAGCTTGTTTCCCTTGTTTATACCCGAAATAGAGCTATATAAATACCAATTTTATAGTGAAATTATTATTGATGTAGGGATTATTATAAAAATATCTGCCGAAACAATTAATTTTGAGCCACTGGGAGAATAGTAACTGCTTTCCCAGCAGCCGTAGGTCGGATTCTCGAATCCGACATTTTCCAACAGCGGCATTTCGGAAACGATAGACGCATCAAATATTTTTGTCGGATACAAATATCCAACCTACATCTCTGCGCAGCAAACCTTACAAGATATTAATGAATTAGGAAATTTAAGTCCCGAGGCACAACTTGCAGCTGCAACCGCATTACAAGACAGTGCTTTTGCGGTAAAAGACGGTATCAACTCTGCCAAGCAATGGGCAGATGCCCATCCGAACATTACAGCTACTGCCCAAACTGCCCTTTCCGTAGCAGAGGCAGCAACTACGGTTTGGGACGGTAAAAAAGTAGAACTTAACCCGACCAAATGGGATTGGGTTAAAAATACCGGCTATAAAACACCTGCTGCCCGCCTTATGCAGACTGTAGACGGTGAGATGGCAGGTGGAATAAACTTATTAAATCTTTACCAAACAGCACCGCTGAAAAAAGAAAACAAAGTTTTGAGAAGTTTAGTAGTAACTGGAGTTCAGCAAGTTTTGATTCAGTGCACAAAACACTAGCTCCCCATGCACCTGGTATTTTAAGTCCTGATAAAGTTAAAACTCGATACACTAGTTTAGATGGAAAAATTACAATTATAAAAGATAACGAAAACAACTATTTTAGAATCTATGATAATTCACGAAAACAGTATCTTGATTCAAATGGTAATGTTGTGAAAACCGGTAATTTGCAAGGTAAGCAAGCAAAAGATTATTTACAACAACAAACTCATATCAAGAACTTAGACAAATGAATGAACACAACCTGTTAATTTTCTGTTTAAAAGACAATGTTTCAATTAGTGAATATACTGAAATGATTGATTGGGCTTATAAAAACATTCAATCTGAAACAGTTGTAGAAATTACGGAAAATCAAATCATTGAATATCAAAATCGTGGATTATGGAGGCATGTTTCTGAAATTACCGATAATTGGTTATTTGGGCCAAGTGAGGGGGATTGGCTAATAGATAAGGAAAGTATTTTGGCTGTAAAAGAAAAATTACAAAATTCAGATTTTTCTACAGAGCCCTTAGTGAAAAATATTATTCATGTACTTGAATATGCTATAAAAAATGAAAAAACAGTAATTTTTCATTTTTGAAACTAATCTAATTTTTAATAATATTGATGCAGAGCAAGCAGCATTAGATGCCGCACGTTATGCGGATGAACATAATTTGTGGAAAGATAGAAAAGCAAAAGTGCCTGCACAAGAAATTGTTGGCTATACGGCTAAAACTGGGGAACCAACATCTACTATTAATGTGTATAGGGGGAAACCTAATGGACATACTGGTCTAAGTCCTATACATGTCTCACCTGGAAATTAGCAAGGAATGTAAATGGCTATTTATGACTTAAACGAAATAGTAACCCGTGCTGCATTAGGTATGTATAAAGGTAAATGGCAAAACATGGATTTTGAGCAGGTTTTACAAAATATTGTTCAGAAAACAGATTTTACATCCTCTTGGGAATATGGGGAAAATTGGGCTATTTTCTGTCTAAACGAAAAGTCTGTTGGTATGTTATGCAAAAAGATACCTTTCGCGATTATAGAGAATGAAAAATTATCACAAAAAATATACCAGGAATACCCTTGGATACTAACCCAACAGGTTTATCATTTTGATACAGATAAAATTTTATTAAACAAATATGTATGCAAATTAACTATTGAAATAATGAATACAATCAGCCAAGAACCTATATCTTTACAAGATTTTTATGTATCTACCGTGTAGATGTGCGTGGTGGGAACTCGCTGTTTGAAATTGTGTCGGGAATTCGCAATCCTAAATTAGAAACAACATTTAATTGAAGCATATAATTTAATGGATACAACAGGATAACCGAATTATATTTGAGACAGCTCCAAAATTGATAAGTTCTGTTAATAATGTCAATGCTGTCAGGAACAGTTTTTTTGCAAAGGTTTTGGATGGCACGTTCCTATAACTGTTTTCCTTACAGATTCAACCGGTTATCCTTTATTTCGCCCGTTTTTCCTTGATGATTCCGGTTTTTCAACCGCCGTTTTATATTTCTTCGTCAGAAAACTCATCTTCATGCCGCAAGCTGCGGATAAAGGTTTCAAAATCGGGGGCAAGTTCGACTATTTCAAAATCCGATTCTTGTTCGACAAATACTACTTTCGGCTCTCCGTCTTTTCCACACTCTCGATAGTCCAAGGCAAACATGGCATGCCCTCCTGACGGGTCGTTGGCAAAATACACGCCGATAGGCGGATATTCCCATTCTTCCAGCCAAAGTTTTTGCCCCATCTCGCCGCACAGACTCCCTTCTTTTTCAAAACCGATTCCCGACACCTCGCAAATTTGCACATGATTGTCTGCCCACGAATTTCTCTGCATGATCGGAAAGCAGTTTTTAACAAATATCCCGCCGTTTTGTACTGCCATCAATTCAATAAAACTTTGCGGCAATTTATAGCCCAGTTCACTTTCTACGGCAGCCAAAATTTTAGGGGTAAACGGGGCTTCTTTGTAGTTTTCATCTGCCCAACTATTAGTTTTCCATACAGAGGACAAATCAAAATCTTTAAAAACTTGAGACATAATGTTCTTCCTTATTAATTTCAGCTATAAACAGGTGGGGTATTCATGCCCGACTTTTACCGTCTATCATTCCCGTGCAGGCGGGACTTCAAAAGTTTCAAATTGCAGCAGCCTTGAAATGTTCCCGAAATGCCGAGGTCTGGATTCCCGCCTGCGCGGGAATGACGGCAGAGGTTTGGGCAAAAATTGCCTTTCCCGTTTCAGACGGCATTTTGCCTCTCGGTGTACATTGTAGCGTGGGCTTTGCCCACGATAATGACGGCTAAAAGAGGTCGTCTGAAATTTTAGGTTTGATTCGTGGGCAAAGCCCACGCTACGGGCTTCTATTCTCTCCTGCTACGGTTTTCTGCCGTAGGTCGGATTCTCGAATCCGACATTTCCAACAGAGTTTTGTCGAATACAAGTATTCGACCTACATTTTAAATTCACACTTCTTCCAATTTCGCAAACTTGGTATCCAGCTCTTTCACGCCTTGTTTGCCGAAATTGATGGTCAGTCGGGCGGATTCGCCTTTGTCTGCGGCATCGATGATGACGCCGGTGCCGAATTTGGCGTGGCGGACGTTTTGTCCGATGCGGAAGCCTGCGTAGGTTTGGGGCTGTTTGTAGTCGTCGATGATTTTGTCTTTGGGCGCGGCGGTTTGGCGCGTGTTGCCATAGCGGTCGTAGGCGGTTTTTTTGACGGACAGGTAGTGCAATACTTCGGTCGGGATTTCTTCGACGAAGCGGGAGACGATGCCGAATTGGGTTTGTCCGTGCAGCATGCGTTGTTGCGCCATGGTGATGTAGAGGCGTTTGCGGGCGCGGGTGATGGCGACGTACATGAGGCGGCGTTCTTCTTCGAGGCCGCCGCGTTCGGCAAGGCTCATTTCGCTGGGGAAGCGGCCTTCTTCCATGCCGGTGAGGAATACGGCGTTAAATTCCAAGCCTTTGGCAGCGTGCACGGTCATGAGTTGGACGGCTTTTTCGCCTGCTCCTGCCTGGTTTTCGCCGGATTCGAGGGCGGCGTTGCTCAAGAAAGCGAGAATAGGGAAAGCGGGGTCGTCTGAAATGTTGTCGGGCAGGATTTCAAAATTGCTGTCTTCGGGTTTGAACTCGATGGCGGCGTTGACGAGTTCGTCGAGGTTGTCGAGGCGGTCTTGGTTGTCGCCTTTTTGGGTTTTGTAGTGTTCGATCAGGCCGCTGTCTTTGAGGATGCCGGCGATGATTTCGGGCAGGGGCATTTGTCCGACTTGGTTGCGCAGGGCTTCAATCAGGCGGACAAAGGCGGCGACTTTGGCGGCTTTTGCGCCGACGTTGCAGGCTGCCTGCCAAAGTGAAACGCCTTGCTCTTGCGATGCCGTCTGAAGGTTTTCGACGGTACGCGCGCCGATGCCGCGCGGTGGGAAATTAATCACGCGCAAAAGGGCGTTGTCGTCGTCGGGATTGACGGCGAGGCGCAGGTAGGCGAGCGCGTGTTTGATTTCTTGGCGTTCGTAAAAGCGCAGGCCGCCGTAGATTTTGTAGGGAATGCCGCTGCGGAACAGGCTTTGTTCGATGACGCGGGATTGGGCATTGCTGCGGTAGAGGACGGCGATTTCGTCCAAATCCCGGCCTTCGCGTTCGAGGGCTTTGGTTTCGTCCACGATGAACCGGGCTTCTTCGAGGTCGGTAAAGGCAGAGTAGTAGCGGATTTTGTCGCCTGCTTCGGCATCGGTACGCAGGTTTTTGCCGAGGCGTTCGTCGTTGTTTTCGATGACGGCATTGGCGGCGGCGAGGATGTTGCCGACGGAGCGGTAGTTTTGTTCGAGTTTGACGGGCGCGTCGATGTGGAACTCTTCCATCAGCGCGGTCATATTGCCAACGTTCGCGCCTCGGAACCGGTAAATGCTTTGGTCGTCGTCGCCGACGGCAAACACTGCCGCGTTGCCGCCCGCCATGAGTTTGAGCCACGCGTATTGCAGTTTGTTGGTGTCTTGGAACTCGTCAACGAGAATGTGGTTGAAGCGGTTTTGGTAGTGCCGGCGCAGCATTTCATTGTTTTGCAGCATTTCGTAGCTGCGGAGCATAAGCTCGGCGAAATCAACCACGCCTTCGCGTTGGCAGATTTTGTCGTATTCGGCGTAGCACTCAATCATGCGGCGCGTATGCGGATCGGGCGCGCTCAACACGGAAGCGCGCAAACCGGATTCTTTTTGCGCATTGATAAAGCCTTGCAGCGAACGCGGCGCGATGATTTCTTCGGCGATGTTGAGGCTTTTGAGCAGGCGTTTGATGAGGGAAAGCTGGTCGCCGCTGTCGAGGATTTGAAAGGAAGACGGCAAACCGGCATCGCGGTGGTGCAGGCGCAAAAAGCGGTGGCAGAGACCGTGGAACGTGCCGAGCCACATAGCGCGGACGTTGATGGGAATCATCGCGCCGAGCCGGGTTTGCATTTCTTTGGCGGCTTTGTTGGTAAACGTTACCGCCATGATGCTGTGTACGCTTGCCTGACCGGTTTGCAAAAGCCATGCGATGCGCGTGGTCAGCACGCGGGTTTTGCCGCTGCCCGCGCCCGCCAAAACGAGGGCGGATTGCGGCGGCCAGGTTACGGCGGAAAGTTGCTCGGGGTTTAAGCCTTGCAGGAGGTTGGGGGCGGATTGGTCGGGAAACATAGGGATGCCGTCTGAAAAGTGGAATGCGCTATTTTAATGGAAATGGCGGGGTTTTAAACGGTTCTTATTTGTTTGTTTTGATTTTTGCCCGGGTAACAAATCCCATCATTCCCACAAAAACAGAAGCCTGAAATCCCGTCATTCCCGCGAAGGGGGAATCCGGTTTTTTGGTTTCAGCCATTCCCGATAAATCGCTTTAGCTCTGCTGCAACCTTAAAACGGCACGGTGCAAAAATGCCGTCTGAAACCCGGATTGTCAGGCTTCAGACGGCATTCCTTATTCAGGCGGTTGCCGCTTCCTCCCCGAACACTTCCTTCCACAATTTCCTGACATTGCCGTAATGTGCCAGCAATTCGTCGCTTACTTCGGTTTTTGCCGCGTCGCGCAGTTTGGTGTTGTGCTGCTGCCGGCGGTAGAAGCGGTAGGCGGTGCGGCTTTGTCCGGCAAGCGTTTTATCAATCAAACCGCAGTCGGCGGCGATGTTCAAGAGGGCGATGTTGCCGTAGTTGTCGAGGAGTTGCGGATATTTTCGGGCGTGGGCAAGTATCAGATATTGGACGATAAATTCAACGTCGACTACGCCGCCGCGCGCGTATTTGACGTTGCTGTCGGCAGGCGGGTGGGTGGGGAACATTTTTTCGCGCATTTCGATGATTTCGCCTGCCAAAGCGGTTTGGTCGCGTTCGGCGGTGAGGATTTCGGTGCGGATGCGGTCGAATGCCGTCTGAATTTCGGGTGTGCCGCAGATAAAACGGGCGCGGGTGAGGGACTGGTGTTCCCACGTCCACGCGTTTTCACGCTGGTATTTTTCAAAGGCGGCGATGCTGTGGGCGAGAAAGCCGGCATCGCCGTTGGGGCGCAGGCGCAGGTCGGTTTCGTAGAGGCTGCCTGCGCCGGTGGCGGCGGAAAGCCGGCCGGTCAGGCGGCGGGCGAGGCGACTGTATACGTCGCCCGCGTCGGGATGGGAATCGTCGTAGAGATAGACGAGGTCGAGGTCGGAGGCGTAGCCGAGTTCTTTGCCGCCGAGTTTGCCGTAGCCGATGACGGCGAATTGCGGGGTGTCGCGGTGTTTTTTGGGCATATCCGCCCACGCGTACGAAAGGGCGGCGGCGAGTATGGTGTCGGCGAGGGCGGAGAGTTGGTCGGAGAGGGATTCTACCGTCCACAGTCCGGCGAGGTCTTGGACGGCGAGGCGGAAGACTTGGGCGTGCTGGAAATGGCGCAGGGTGTCCATTTGCGCTTCGGTGTCGCCGCCGCAGGCTTTGATGCCGTCTGAAAGTTCGGCGGCGAGTTTGTCCCAATCAAACGCCGTATCTAATAATTGCGCGCTGATGAGTTCGTCCAACAAAATCGGATATTTGTTCAGATACGCCGCCACCCAAGAACTTTGGCTCATAATCTCTGCCAGTTGCGCCAAAGTTTGCGGATGTTCGTTGAGGAAGGCGAGATAGGCGGAGCGGCGGCTGATGTTTTCGAGGAAGTCAAACAGCCGCATCAGCGTATCGGTCGGATTGTTTTGCGCTGCCGCCGCCCGTACCAACAACGGCACAAGCGCATCGAAACGCGGCTGGGCGTGGGCGGAGAGGCGGCGGTATTTATGGCCGTGGCGGATTTGGTCGAGCCTTGCGGCGACGGCTTCGGCATCGAACCCGTGTTCTTTCAGACGGCATTGCCGCCCTTCTTCGTCGGGTTTTTCCTGCCAAACCCACTGCCATTCGCCGTTGCTTTGCGTTTGTTCTTCGGGTTCGCTCAAAATTTCGTTGAACAACCGGTTGACTTGGTTTCGATGTTGATTTAAAGCGTTCAAAAAATCGGCGTAATCATCAAATCCCATACTTTCGGCAAGCCGTTGCCGCTGTTCGGGCGAAGCCGGCAGGGTTTGGGTTTGCCGGTCGTCCCAATATTGCAAACGATGTTCGACATCGCGCAAAAAGCGGTAGGCGGCGAGCAGGGTTTCGACGTTTTCAGACGGCATAATGCCCGATTCGGCGAGTTTCTCCAGCGTTTCCCGCGTGCCTTTCAGTTGCAGCGCGCGCATTTGCCCGCCGCGTATCATCTGGAAAATCTGGGCGATAAATTCGACTTCGCGGATGCCGCCCGCGCCGAGTTTGATGTTGTCCGCCATCCCTTTTTTTCTGACTTCGCTGCGGATTTGGCGGTGCAGCTTACGCATCGCCTCATACGCGCCGTAATCCAGATATTTGCGGAACACGAAGGGGCGCACCAGCGATTTGATGTCGTTCGGATACGGTGTAACCACGCGGCCTTTGCACCACGCATAGCGTTCCCATTCTCGCCCCTGCGTAATCAAATATTGCTCCAGCGCGGTTTCGCTCAATACCAACGCGCCCGAATCGCCGTCCGGCCGCAGCCGCATATCGACGCGGAACACCTGCCCGTCGGCGGTGATGTCGTTCAGCAGCGCAATCAGTTTCTGCCCGACTTTGGTGAAAAACTCCTGATTGCCCCGTTCGCGCCTGCCGTCGGTATCGCCCGATTCGGGATAGATGAAAATCAAATCGATGTCGGAAGACACGTTCAACTCATAGCCGCCCGCCTTGCCCATCGCCACCACGCTCAAATGCTGCGGCGATTTCGTATCACGCCCGATCGGCGTGCCGTACATATCCCGATAATAGGCGTAGGCGAAATCCAGCGCGGTATTGACGGCAAAATCGGCAAACAGCGTAATCGTGCGGGTAACTTCGTTCAAATCGCTGATGCGGTTGATATCGCGCACGATAATCTGCGACACCACATAACGGCGCAACTCGCGCAACTGCCGCGCCAATTCTTCCTCGTTTTCTTCCGCGCGGATTGTGTCCCAGTCGGCAAAGGCTTGGAAATCCGCTTCGGTCAACACCTTGTCCAGCATGGGCAGGAAAATTTCGGGCTTGAGTTTGCCGTTGTCGAGCTGGCGGGCGAGAAAAAGGGAATGGCGGCGGGCGGTGTCGAGGCGGTTGTCGGACATTTCGGATTCCGTTTGAAAAAATGGCGGGAAGATGATGGCGGATTCACTTCAAATCAGGGCAAGGCGAAGCCGTACCGGTTTAAAGTCAAGCCGCTATATCATAGCAAGCTCCGATGCCGTCTGAAGACAGATTCTGACTTTCAGACGGCATTTCGGGCGGGACGCGTCATCGCGCCAACGCCTTCAAACATTCTTTGACCAACGCCGGGCCTTTGTATATCAATCCGCTGTACACCTGGACGGCAGTTGCGCCCAAGCGGATTTTCTCTGCCGCATCCTTGCCGTCCATAATGCCGCCTACGCCGATAATCGGCAGCTTGCCGTCTATGTGTTCCGCCAATGTTTTCAGCACCCGGTTGCTTTTTTCGCGCACCGGAAGACCGCTCAAACCGCCCTGCTCTCCTGCGAGTAGATGACTGCCGAGGCTTGATTTGTCGATGGTGGTATTGGTAGCGATGATGCCGTCCATTTCGACGGATTTGACAACGTGGGCGATGTCTTCGATTTGTGCTTCATCCAAATCGGGGGCGATTTTGACGGCGAGCGGAACGTATTTCCCGTGTGTGGCGGCAAGCTGTGCCTGTTTGTTTTTCAAAGCCTCAAGCAATGCGCCCAGTTCGTCGCCGCCTTGCAGCGCACGGAGGTTTTTGGTGTTGGGCGAGGAAATATTGACGGTAATATAACTTGCGTGTGCGTAGGCTTTTTCGAGGCAGATTAAATAATCATCGGCAGCGTTTTCAATAGGGGTTACGGCGTTTTTACCGATGTTGATGCCCAACACGCCGCTGAATTTGCTTTTTTCGATGTTGCGTATCATGGCATCGATACCGTGGTTGTTGAAACCCATACGGTTGATGATGCCCCGGTGTTCGGGAACGCGGAAGAGGCGCGGCTGCGGATTGCCGGGCTGCGGTTTGGGCGTTACCGTGCCGATTTCGATGAAACCGAAGCCGAGCGCGCCCAAAGCATCTATGTATTCGCCGTTTTTATCGAGTCCGGCGGCAAGCCCGACAGGGTTGGGCAAATCCAAGCCCATCAGTTTTACAGATTTGGTACGGTTGCCGGTTACCGGAATCAAACCCAATTTATAAACCGTGTTGAGCGCGGCCAGCGTGAAGTGGTGGGCTTTTTCGGCATCGAGTGCAAACAGGATGCGGCGGGCAAGTGGATACATGACAGGGCTTTCTGCTTCAGATGGAAATGCCGTCATTTTAACCGAAATCGCCGGCCGGACACGGCACATACATCAAATTCGAACGGCAAAACCGGCACCGCCCGAAAATGTACAAATCGGCAAATATTGATATAATAGGCATTAGATAGAAAACTCTATTAAAAGTCGGTACAATACCACCGATTTATTTCCCTTAAACAACCTGCCGCAAGGCATAAAGGAACGACTGATATGTCAAACATCGAACAACAAGTTAAAAAAATTGTTGCTGAACAACTGGGCGTAAACGAAGCCGACGTGAAAAACGAATCTTCCTTCCAAGACGACTTGGGCGCGGACTCTCTGGACACCGTAGAGCTGGTGATGGCTCTGGAAGAAGCCTTCGGCTGCGAAATCCCCGACGAAGATGCCGAAAAAATCACCACCGTCCAACTGGCTGTCGACTACATCAATGCCCACAACGGCTAACCGGTCGCCGTCCGACAAAACAGCCTCTGCTGCACCGCGCAATAGAGGCTTTTCCCTTATATGGCAAACTGCTTAAACTCCGTTTAAATACCTGCCGCAAATTCCAAACGGCATCTGCACGACAGCCGCATATGCCCCCATTCCGACAACCAACAGCGAGATTATCATGAGTCAGAGAAGAGTAGTCATTACAGGCTTAGGTCAGGTTTCCCCTGTCGGCAACACTGTCGCAGAGGCTTGGGACAACCTGCTCGCAGGCAAAAGCGGCATCGGCGCGATTACCCGCTTTGACGCATCCGACATCAACAGCCGTGTCGCCGGCGAAGTGCGCGGTTTCGACATCGGACAATACATCAGCGCGAAAGAAGCGCGCCGGATGGACGTGTTTATCCACTACGGCATCGCCGCCGCGCTTCAGGCAATCGCCGATTCGGGCTTGGACGATGTGGAAAACCTCGATAAAGACCGCGTCGGCGTGAACATCGGTTCCGGCATCGGCGGCCTGCCCGGCATCGAAGCCACCGGCAAAGCCGTACTCGAAGGCGGCGCGCGCAAAATCAACCCTTTCTTTATCCCCGGTTCGCTGATTAATCTGATTTCCGGACACGTTACCATCCTCAAAGGCTACCGCGGCCCGAGCTACGGCATGGTTTCCGCCTGCACTACCGGCGCGCACGCCATCGGCGATTCCCTCCGTATGATTAAATACGGCGACGCGGATATTATGGTTGCCGGCGGCGCGGAAGGCGCGATCAGCACCTTGGGCGTGGGCGGCTTCGCGGCGATGAAAGCCCTCTCCACCCGCAACGACGATCCCGCCACCGCCTCCCGCCCGTGGGACAAGGGCCGCGACGGCTTCGTTATCGGCGAAGGCGCAGGCATATTGGTGTTGGAAGAATTGGAACACGCCAAAAAACGCGGTGCGAAAATCTACGCCGAAATCATCGGCTTCGGGATGAGTTCCGATGCCTACCACATCACCGCGCCGAACGAAGAAGGCCCCGCCCTTGCCGTTACCCGCGCGCTGAAAGATGCCGGCATCAATCCCGAAGATGTGGATTACGTCAACGCGCACGGCACGTCCACCCCGCTGGGCGATGCCAACGAAACCAAAGCCCTCAAACGCGCGTTCGGCGAACACGCCTACAAAACCGTCGTCAGCTCGACCAAATCCATGACCGGCCACCTGCTCGGCGCGGCAGGCGGCGTGGAGGCCGTGTACAGCATTTTGGCGATACGCGACGGCAAAGTTCCACCGACCATCAACCTTGTCGAACAGGACATTGAAGCTGGCTGCGATTTGGACTACTGCGCCAACGAAGCGCGCGACGCGGAAATCGACGTCGCCATTTCCAACTCCTTCGGCTTCGGCGGCACCAACGGCACGCTGGTATTCAAACGCTTCAAAGGCTGATTCCGCAAAGCCGCCGCCGACATCGAAATGCCGTCTGAACCCGTTTCAGACGGCATTTTTATATCGTGGGACGGTTCGGACACACCCGCCCCCGATCCACACAAACGAAGCCGGTCCGGCAATGCCGCCGCAGGCAAAATGACCAAAGCCGCAAACCGCGTCAGATTGCGGCTCAAACCAATCAGAAAACCCCTCACACGCCCTCCCGAAACGGCGCACCTTGCGCGGCATCATTATCGCCGCCCCGCCTGTTTTACCGACCGGAATGAACAAATACGGCACAAAACCGCAAACGCCCGTCAAGCCCTTTCAGACGGCATCGGCAGGCATACCGTTTGCTATATCCAAAGAATCAGGAATTATTTAGCCCGAATCATCCGGCTTGTTAAAATCCGCAAACCTAACCGACTCAAAATACACATTATGACGCACACCGCATCGAAAACACCCAAACTTTGGGCGGTCATTGCCGCCGCCGCATTCATCCTGCTGATTACCATCGGGATGAGGATGACGCTCGGACTGTTCGTCCAACCCGTCGTCAACTCCACCGAATTGAGCATTGCACAATTCAGCCTCATCATCGCCGTTTTCCAACTGATGTGGGGCGTATCGCAACCATTGTCCGGCGCGCTTGCCGACCGTTTCGGCGCGTTCAGGGTATTAAGCGGCGGCGCCGTCCTGCTCGTCTGCGCCTGCCTGATTGCCCCCAACCTCCCGACCTATTGGGGGCTGATGATTGCCGTCGGGCTGCTGCTCGCATTCGGCACCGGTTCCGGCGGGTTTTCCATCATTATGGGGCAGGTTGCCGCCCAAATCCCCGCACACAGGCGCGGTTTGGCATCCGGGCTGGTCAACGCCGGCGGTTCGGCAGGACAATTTTTGTTCGCACCGCTGGTTCAAGGACTCGTCGTCCTGCCCGAAGTCGGCTGGACGGGCACATTTTACGTTTGGGGCGCAATCGCACTGCTGATTCTGCCCGTCTCATGGTGGCTCGCCGGCGGCAACAACACCGCCCATACCCGACACATCCAAGACACACACGGACAAAGCCTGGGAGGAGCACTCAAAACCGCCTTTAAAAACCCGAGCTACCTCTTACTGCACTTGGGCTTCTTTACCTGCGGCTTCCACATCGCCTTCCTCGTTACCCACCTGCCCACCGAAATCGCACTCTGCGGACTGCCCGCCACCGTCGCCTCGACATCCATCGCCATCATCGGATTGGCAAACATCGCCGGCTGCATTTTTTCCGGCTGGTGCACAAGCCGCATTCGGGGCAAATACGTCCTGTTCTGGCTGTACGCCTCGCGTGCCGCGATGGTACTCATCTACATTTTTTCGCCCAAGACCGATTTCAATTTCTATATTTTTGCCGCCGCACTCGGATTTACCTGGCTCGCCACCGTTACGCCGACCGCCTCCATTACCGGCAAACTCTTCGGCACGCGCTACCTCGCCACACTGTTCGGACTGACGATGCTCAGCCACCAGATCGGCGGATTCCTCGGTTCATACATAGGCGGCATCGTGATTACGCAATTCGGCGACTACGGCTGGATGTGGTATGCCGACGCACTGCTGGCGGGAACCGCCGCCCTCCTCAACCTCCCCATCCGCGAATCCCGAACCGCCTGATATAGTGGATTAAATTTTAACCAGTACGGCGTTGCCTCGCCTTGCCGTACTATCTGTACTGTCTGCGGCTTCGTCGCCTTGTCCTGATTTAAATTTCATCCACTATAAAAATGCCGTCTGAAACCTTCAGACGGCATTTTCAAAACACCCGCCCGCGCCCGGCGCCACGCGGCACAAAAGGCTGCCTTATCAAACCGCAAACAACCGCCGTATAATACGCAGGCAAACCCGAGCCCTGCCGCAGCAGACCGTATTTCCAATCATATATTCAAGGTGTCCGCCTTATGAAAATCGTTTTTATCACAACAGTCGCATCCAGTATTTACGGTTTCCGCTCCCCCGTCATTAAAAAATTAATCGGCAAAAACCATCAGGTGTATGCCTTTGTATCGGAGTTTTCCGATAATGAATTGGATATTATCAGGGAAATGGGGGTTACACCCGTTACCTACCGTTCAAACCGCAGCGGGCTGAACCCGTTTTCCGATATAAAATCCACCTTCCTCATCTTTAAAGAACTCAAAAAAATATCGCCGGATTTGGTTTTCCCTTATTTCGCAAAACCCGTGATTTTCGGCACTTTTGCCGCAAAACTGGCAGGCGTGCCCAGAATCGTCGGGATGCTGGAAGGTTTGGGATTCGCATTTACCCCGCAGCCGGAAGGCATACCGTTAAAAACAAAAATCATAAAGGGGATTTTAATCACCTTGTACCACATTGCCATGCCGATGTTGGAAAGCCTGATTGTATTAAACCCCGATGACAAAGACGAACTGACGGACAAATACGGCATCAAAATAAAAACATCCATATTTTGGGCGGAATCGGTCTGGATTTGCGGCAATATCCTTATTCCGAGGCGGATATTCCCGATGAAAAAGAACCCGTAAAATTTCTCTTTATCGGCAGATTTCTGAAAGAAAAAGGGATTGATGATTTTATTCGGGCGGCGGAACAGGTTAAGGGCAAATACCCCGATACGGTTTTTACCGCTTTGGGCGCAATCGACAAATCACGCGGGGGGGGGGGCGATTTGGAACGGCTTGCCGCCCGCGATATTATCCGTTTCCCCGGTTTTGTGAACAATGTTTCCGAAGTGATAAAGGCGCATCATATATTCGTATTGCCGTCTTATTATAGGGAAGGCGTTCCCCGAAGCACTCAGGAGGCAATGGCCGTCGGCAGGGCAGTGATTACGACGGATGTCCCCGGATGCAGGGAAACGGTCGCCGACAAGGTCAACGGCTTCCTGATCGAGCCTTGGAATCCCCGCATCCTGGCTGAAAAAATGATTTACTTTATCGAAAACAGGGAAGCCGTCCGCCTGATGGGGAATGCAAGTTATGCGATTGCCAAAGATAAATTCGATGCCGAAAAAGTCGATTTGAAATTGCTCGATATTTTGAAGGCGTAAACAAACCCCCGTCATTCCCGACAAACCCGCGTCATTCCCGCGCAGGCGGGAATCCAGTCCGTTCGGTTTCTGTTCTTTCCGATAAATTCCTGTAGCTTTGAGTTTCTAGATTCCCACTTTCGTGGGAATGACGGTTTAGATATTCCCATAAGGCGGACGCGATTTTGAAGGCGTAAACAAGGCTGCCGGTTTTGAGTTTCGGTCATTTCCGATAAACCTCCGTCATTCCCGCGCAGGCGGGAATCCAGTCCGTTCGGTTTCTGTTCTTTCCGATAAATTCCTGCAGCTTTGAGTTTCTAGATTCCCACTTTCGTGGGAATGACGGGATGTGGGGTGTGCCGGGCGGAATGACGAAATATAAGTTTCCATGCGGACGGCTTCCCGCTTTCGCGGGAATGCCGGCTTTTGGTTTGTCGTCCTGATAAATTATTCTGCGGTTTTGCGCCTGTGTGCCGCCGGAATCCCGAGGGATTCCCTGTATTTGGCGACGGTGCGGCGTGAAACTTCTATGCCGCGAAGTTTCAAAAGGCGGACTATCGTTTCATCGGTATGGGGTTTGTGTTTGTCTTCATTATCGATAAGTTGTGAAAGTACGGCTTTGGTGGCGGTTTGGCTGAATATTTCGCCGCTGCTTTCTGTTTGAACGGCAGACGTGAAAAAATGATGCAGGGGAAACACTCCGCGCGGGCAAGACAGATATTTTTGGTTGGCCGCGCGGGAAACGGTACTTTCCGCCACACCCAATTCGGCGGCGGCATCTTTCATCAGCAGGGGGACGAGTCCGATTTCTCCGAAAGTGAAAAAATCCGCCTGATGTTTGACGATGTATTCGGCAAGGCGGACGACGGTCGCCTTCCTCAATTCGAGCGCGTCGAGGTATTGCCGGGCTTCGCCGATTTTTTCCTTCCATTCGGGTGAGAGGCCTTCAGACGGCATCAGTTCGCAATATTCGCTGTTCATTTGCAGAGGAGGCAGGGAGTCTTCGTTGAAACTGACCGTCCAGCCGTCTTGACTTTCCTCAACCCGGACATCCGGGCGGATATACGGCGTGGGTGCGGACGAGGCAAAACCGGCTGCGGGAAAGGGATTGAGCGAAGCAATGAGGTCGAGTGCGGCTTCGAGTGTGCCGCTGTCGGTTTGGGGCAGGCGTTTTTTTATTCGCGCGAGGGTTTGGCTGCGGTTGCCGCCGATGCTGTCGAGGGCGTTTCGGACGATATGCAGGGCGGCGGTTTTGGCGGCGCATTCGCCCGATCTTTCTATCTGCAGTATCAGCGATTCGTTCAAATCGGCGGCGGCCACGCCTGCCGGGTCGAATTTTTGCAATGCGGTCAGGGCTTGTTTCAGCATTGCCTCATCCAACATCCACTCTAAGGGCGTATGGTCGAGGATGTCTTCGATGCTGTCGGTCAGATAACCCTGCTCGTCAAGGAAATCGATAAGGATGTGGACACAGGCGGCTTCTTGGTCGGAAAGCGGGTGTTCGCATACTTGCGCGTGCAGGTATTGCTTGAAATCCTGCTCGCCGGCGATGTTGGACAGCATATCTTCGCCTTCGTCTCCGCCGATTTGACGGGCAGGCGCAGTGTAATGGCTGAACTCGGCATCGGAAAATTCATCCGTGTCTTTGCGTTCGAGCAGGGGGTTGTCCGACAGCCAGTTTTCGACCTCGCGTTCAAGTTCGATACCCGACATCTGCAATACGCGCAAAGATTGTTGCAGCCGCTGGTTGAGCTGCTGGGTCTGTTTGAGCTTTATTCCGAGTAAGGTCATGATAATGTGGGGAAAATTGTTATTTTCAGCCTGTCGGCGCAAAAAATGCCGCAAAGCGTCATTGCATTATAAATGGTTTTAATGAGCGGGTTCGGATTCCGTTCGATAACAAAAAACAAACGAAAATCAAGAACCGATTGCTTATAATAATATTAAATCGATTTCATAGTTTTAATAGCGAAAATCTTGGCGTATAGTCGCATCCATAGTTTTTACAAAAGGGAAATAAAATGTCGATTCAAGAAATTTATTGCAATCAAGAAACCGGTTACGAATACGCTTTCCGCCAAATCGTACTGTAAGCCGTTTACCCCCATTTGACCAACCTGAGAAAAGGAACAAGAGCGATGACTACCTCCAAATGCCCTGTAACCCATCTGACCATGAACAACGGCGCGCCTGTTGCCGACAATCAAAACAGCCTGACCGCCGGTCCTCGCGGCCCTCTGCTGGCGCAGGATTTGTGGCTGAATGAAAAACTCGCCGACTTCGTGCGCGAAGTCATCCCCGAACGCCGTATGCACGCCAAAGGTTCGGGCGCGTTCGGTACGTTTACCGTAACGCACGACATCACCAAATACACCCGCGCCAAAATCTTCAGCGAAGTCGGCAAAAAAACCGAGATGTTCGCCCGTTTCACCACCGTGGCAGGCGAACGCGGCGCAGCCGATGCGGAACGCGACATCAGGGGCTTTGCCTTGAAATTTTATACCGAAGAAGGCAACTGGGATGTGGTCGGCAACAACACGCCCGTCTTCTTCCTGCGCGACCCGCGTAAGTTCCCCGACCTGAACAAAGCCGTCAAACGCGATCCGCGCACCAATATGCGCTCCGCAACAAACAACTGGGACTTCTGGACGCTGCTGCCCGAGGCACTGCACCAAGTTACCATCGTGATGAGCGACCGCGGTATTCCCGCCGGCTACCGCCATATGCACGGCTTCGGTTCGCATACCTACAGCTTCTGGAACGAAGCAGGCGAGCGTTTCTGGGTGAAATTCCACTTCCGCACCCAACAAGGCATTAAAAACCTGACCAACGAAGAAGCCGCCAAAATCATCGCCGACGACCGCGAAAGCCATCAACGCGACCTGTACGAAGCCATCGAGCGCGGCGAGTTTCCGAAATGGACGATGTACATCCAAGTCATGCCCGAAGCCGATGCGGAAAAAGTACCTTATCATCCGTTTGACCTGACCAAAGTTTGGCCGAAAAAAGACTATCCGCTGATTGAAGTGGGCGAATTCGAGTTAAACCGCAATCCCGAAAACTTCTTCGCCGATGTCGAACAATCCGCCTTCGCACCGAGCAACCTCGTTCCCGGTATCGGCGCGAGCCCGGATAAAATGCTGCAGGCGCGTTTGTTCAACTACGCCGACGCGCAACGCTACCGCTTGGGCGTGAACTTCCGCCAAATCCCCGTCAACCGCCCGCGCTGCCCCGTCCACAGCAACCAACGCGACGGACAAGGACGCGCAGACGGCAACTACGGCAGCCTGCCGCACTACGAACCCAACAGCTTCGGCCAATGGCAGCAGCAGCCCGACTTT
The DNA here is from genome assembly GCA_000193795.2 of Neisseria lactamica NS19. Taxonomy (GTDB): domain Bacteria; phylum Pseudomonadota; class Gammaproteobacteria; order Burkholderiales; family Neisseriaceae; genus Neisseria; species Neisseria lactamica_A. The sequence goes on from AEPI01000033.1 coordinate 18,574, forward strand.
GCCGAACCGCCTCTGAAAATCAACGGCGACGCGGCACACTGGGACTACCGCCAAGACGATGACGACTACTTCAGCCAACCGCGCGCCCTGTTCAAGCTGATGAACGACGCGCAGAAACAGGCATTGTTCGGCAACACCGCCGCCGCAATGGGCGACGCGCCCGACTTCATCAAATACCGCCATATCCGCAACTGCTGCCGTTGCGACCCCGCCTACGGCGAAGGCGTGGCAAAAGCCTTGGGGCTGACCGTCGAAGACGCACAGGCCGCCCGCGCGACCGACCCCGCACTCGGTCAGCCCGGTTTGCTGTAAGGGGGGCATTATGTGGATGGAAATTGAAGAAATCCTGTCCCGCGCCGTCCGCTACCGGCAATAACGGAGCATAAAAATGCCGTCTGAAACCCCGTCCGACCGTTTCAGACGGCATTTCCCCATCCCGCCCCCGCCGTTTCAGACGGCATTCTCCGTCCGCCCCCGCCGCTTCGGCGGGCGTTTTAAATATCCCGTCATTCCCGCGCAGGCGGGAATCTAGTCCGTTCGGTTTCAGTCATTTCCGATAAATTCCTGACGCGTTTAAGTTTCTAGATTCCCACTTTCGTGGGAATGACGGAGGTGGAGTTTCGTCATTCCCGCGCAGGCGGGAATCCAGTCCGTTCGGTTTCTATTCTTTCCG
>AEPI01000032.1 GCA_000193795.2 Neisseria lactamica NS19
AGGTGCAGGCGTGGTTTCTTCTGTTATCGCTTAATTGAGGGATATTGATAAATGGTAAACCAAAAAATCCGTATCCGCCTGAAAGCTTATGATTACGCCTTGATTGACCGTTCTGCACAAGAAATCGTTGAAACTGCAAAACGTACCGGTGCCGTTGTAAAAGGCCCGATTCCGTTGCCGACCAAAATCGAGCGTTTCAACATCCTGCGTTCTCCACACGTGAACAAAACTTCCCGTGAACAATTGGAAATCCGCACCCACTTGCGTCTGATGGACATCGTGGATTGGACCGATAAAACTACCGATGCGCTGATGAAGCTGGATTTGCCGGCCGGTGTTGATGTAGAAATCAAAGTCCAATAATTCGGACTGTTGAAAATCCCCAAGCAATCAATGCTTGGGGATTTTTTGTTTTATGCCGTCTGAAAATATGCGGCAGCAAACAGATTCAAGGCAAAACAACAAAATCAAAAAACAGTGCGCCGGCGAAATCGGCTTATTTTGTGCCTCAGAACTTTCAGACGGCATTTTTTAGTGAACAGAACAGGATATTTTTTATCCGTAGTCTTCCGAAGGCTTGCCCCCCCCCCCCCCGAAGAAAGGTAGAATCCAACTCGGTTTAGGCAGAGGCATCCATCTGATTCTAAGGATGGATGATGTTTTATTCTTAAGTAAATAAAGGAAAGATGATGAGCCTACTTAATGTCTGTAAAGATATTTTAAACAACAAAGAGTTGAATTCGGAAGAGCGGCATGATTTGGAGCGGGCGGTTAAGAGGTTGCAGGACACGCACGTCAATATTTTGATCACCGGAGCCACCGGTTGCGGCAAATCATCCACCATCAATGCCTTGTTCAGCATAGATCAGGCAACGGGAAAGAGCGATGGTCCGGTAAAGGAGGTCGCAAAAGTAGGCGTGGGCGTAGATCCTGAAACTATGGATATTGCCAAATATGAATTGGAGAATATGACGATTTGGGATAGTCCGGGTTTGGGCGACGGAGAGAAGGCAGACCAACGGCACCGGCGCAATATCATCAATAAGCTGCTGGAGAAAGACAGTAACGGCAATGCCGTCATCGACTTGGTTTTGGTGCTGCTCGACGGCGGTTCCAGGGACTTGGGGACATCATACGAACTGATTAACAATGTAATCATCAATACATTGAAGAAGAGCGGGGAAGGTCGTACAGACCGGTTGCTGGTTGCGATTAATCAGTGCGATATGGCGATGAAGGGGCGGAATTGGGATGCGGAAGCCGGCCGTCCGAACGCCGCTTTGGAAAACTTTTTGGAGGAGAAAGTGTGTTCGACACGCAAGCGCATTCAGGAAGCTACCGGCGTTACGGTCAATCCGATTTATTTTTCGGCAGGCTTTAAGAGTGAGGATGAGGAGCAGCGTCCCTATAACATAACCCGCCTGTTGCGTTACATCATTACTGCTATGCCGTCTGAAAAACGGGTGATTGTGGCAGAGAAGATTAATGTGGAAGAAATCGAACGAGATACCAGCCGCCGCAAACAGGAGGAGCGGCAAGAAATCGACAGCAGTATCGGCAGTGCGCTGGAGAAAATATTGGGGGCTGCGGGAGGCGTGGTTAAAGAAGTTGTTTCAACGATAGCGAGCGGTGTCGGGACGTTGATCGGTGGTGCTGCAAAAGCGATTGGAGGGGCGATTAGTACGGTTGCCTCTTGGTTTGGCTGGTAGGAGCACATATGCATCGTTACCGTATTTCTGAAATCGGGCAAAAAGTTACAGCAGCCGGTTTCCGTCCTCTGGATGTTTTGCTTGTCGGTGCGACAGGTGTCGGCAAGTCCTCAACCTTAAATGCCTTGTTTGGCGAGCAAAAAGCCAAGGTAGGTACAGGCGTGAATCCCGAAACGCAATTGGTCGAAAGTTATACACTGAACGATGTGTTGCGGTTTTGGGACAGCGCGGGTTTGGGTGATGGGAGAGAAGCTGATCGCGCACATCGGAAAAAACTGATTGATGTCCTGTCCAAAACCTACACTCATTCGGATGGGCAGTGGGGCTGGATAGATTTGGTGTTCGTTATTCTTGACGGCAGCTCCTGCGATTTTGGTACGGCCTATGATTTGTTGAGGGACGTTATCCTTAAAATAATTGATCCGGATAGGGTTATTGTTGCGATTAATCAGGCGGATATGGCGATGAAAGGACGTTATTGGGATAAAGTGCTGCATCAGCCGCTGCCGAATTTGCAACAGTTTCTAGACGAGAAATCCGAATCGGTACAAAAAAGGATTCTGGAAGCAACCGGTTTGCAGATTTCCAGGCCCGTTTACTATTCGGCATACGAAAACTACCATCTCAAAGAAATAATGGATGCAGTCATCAACCATATCCCGGTTTGTCGGAGAAAGATGCATACGCTGTGATGGCCGGATACCCACCCTTTAAAAGAGTCCGACCCTATGCCGTCTGAAGATTCAAAACGCTTCAGGCGGCATATTGAAGATATTTCTGATATTTCTATTGATATTTCTTTGACTTGTCGGATATAATGCCGAGCTTGGTACATTTGTGCCAAGTTTAACTTTGTCCGAAAGACAGGCCAATCGTAGCCTGTCCCTTTACTTTAAAAGGAAAATAATCATGACTTTAGGTCTGGTTGGACGCAAAGTTGGTATGACCCGCGTGTTCGACGAACAGGGTGTTTCTGTTCCGGTAACCGTTTTGGATATGTCTGCCAACCGCGTCACACAAGTAAAATCCAAAGATACTGACGGCTATGCTGCCGTTCAAGTTACCTTTGGTCAGAAAAAAGCCAATCGTGTCAACAAAGCCGAAGCCGGGCATTTTGCAAAAGCAGGTGTTGAAGCCGGTCGCGGTTTGGTCGAATTTGCTTTGACTGAAGAAAAACTGGCTGAATTGAAAGCCGGTGACGAAATTACCGTTTCTATGTTTGAAGTCGGCCAGCTGGTTGATGTAACCGGTACCTCTAAAGGTAAAGGTTTCTCCGGTACGATCAAACGTCATAACTTCGGTGCTCAACGTACTTCCCACGGTAACTCCCGTTCTCACCGTGTCCCGGGCTCTATCGGTATGGCGCAAGACCCGGGTCGCGTGTTCCCCGGCAAGCGCATGGCCGGCCAATACGGCAACACCAAAGCAACTGTTCAAAAGCTGGAAGTTGTACGTGTTGATGCGGAACGCCAACTGCTGTTGGTTAAGGGTGCTGTTCCGGGTGCGGTCAACAGCGATGTTGTAGTTCGTCCCAGCGTGAAAGTAGGTGCGTAATGGAATTGAAAGTAATTGACGCTAAAGGACAAGTTTCAGGCAGCCTGTCTGTTTCTGATGCTTTGTTCGCCCGCGAATACAATGAAGCGTTGGTTCATCAGCTGGTAAATGCCTACTTGGCAAACGCCCGCTCCGGTAATCGCGCTCAAAAAACCCGTGCCGAAGTAAAACACTCAACCAAAAAACCATGGCGTCAAAAAGGTACCGGCCGTGCCCGTTCTGGTATGACTTCTTCTCCGCTGTGGCGTAAAGGTGGTCGCGCGTTCCCGAACAAGCCCGACGAAAACTTCACTCAAAAAGTAAACCGTAAAATGTACCGTGCCGGTATGGCGACTATCCTGTCCCAATTGGCGCGTGACGAGCGTTTGTTTGCTATCGAAGCGTTGTCGGCTGAAACTCCTAAAACCAAAGTTTTTGCCGAACAAGTGAAAAATCTGGGTCTGGAGCAAGTGCTGTTTGTAACCAAACAGCTCGACGAGAATGTTTACTTGGCTTCACGCAACCTGCCAAACGTGTTGGTTTTGGAAGCTCAACAAGTTGATCCTTACAGCTTGCTGCGTTACAAAAAAGTAATCATCACTAAAGATGCGGTTGCACAATTAGAGGAGCAATGGGTATGAATCAACAACGTTTGACTCAAGTGATTTTGGCACCTATCGTTTCTGAAAAAAGCAACGTATTGGCTGAAAAACGCAACCAAATGACGTTTAAAGTCTTGGCAAATGCAACCAAACCTGAAATCAAAGCTGCTGTCGAGCTGTTGTTCGGTGTTCAAGTTGCTTCTGTAACTACCGTTACCACTAAAGGCAAAACTAAGCGTTTTGGTCGTACTTTGGGCCGCCGCAGTGATGTTAAAAAAGCTTATGTAAGCTTGGCTGCCGGTCAAGAGTTGGATTTGGAAGCCGCTGCTGCAGCTGCAGATAAGGAATAAACAAAATGGCAATCGTTAAAATGAAGCCGACTTCTGCAGGCCGTCGCGGCATGGTTCGCGTGGTAACAGAAGGTTTGCACAAAGGTGCGCCTTATGCACCTTTGCTCGAAAAGAAAAATTCTACTGCCGGTCGTAACCATAATGGTCATATCACCACCCGTCACAAAGGCGGCGGTCATAAACACCATTACCGTGTTGTAGACTTTAAACGTAACAAAGACGGTATCCCTGCAAAAGTAGAGCGTATCGAATACGATCCTAACCGTACTGCCTTTATTGCACTGTTGTGCTATGCAGACGGCGAACGTCGCTACATCATCGCTCCTCGCGGTATTCAAGCCGGTGCTGTATTGGTTTCCGGTGCTGAAGCTGCCATCAAAGTAGGTAACACCCTGCCGATCCGTAACATTCCCGTTGGTACGACTATCCACTGTATCGAAATGAAACCCGGCAAAGGTGCACAAATTGCACGTTCTGCCGGTGCTTCTGCGGTATTGCTGGCTAAAGAAGGCGCATACGCTCAAGTCCGTCTGCGCTCTGGTGAAGTCCGTAAAATCAACGTAGATTGCCGTGCAACCATCGGTGAAGTCGGTAACGAAGAGCAAAGCCTGAAGAAAATCGGTAAAGCCGGTGCCAATCGTTGGCGCGGTATTCGTCCGACCGTTCGTGGTGTTGTCATGAACCCTGTCGATCACCCGCATGGTGGTGGCGAAGGCCGTACCGGTGAAGCTCGCGAACCGGTCAGCCCATGGGGTACTCCTGCTAAAGGCTACCGCACTCGTAATAACAAACGCACGGATAACATGATTGTTCGTCGTCGTTACTCAAATAAAGGTTAATTAGTATGGCTCGTTCATTGAAAAAAGGCCCATATGTAGACCTGCATTTGCTGAAAAAAGTAGATGCTGCTCGTGCAAGCAACGACAAGCGCCCAATTAAAACCTGGTCTCGTCGTTCTACCATTCTGCCTGATTTTATCGGTCTGACCATTGCCGTACACAACGGCCGCACTCATGTGCCCGTGTTTATCAGCGATAATATGGTTGGCCATAAATTAGGCGAATTCTCATTGACCCGTACCTTTAAAGGCCACTTGGCCGATAAAAAGGCTAAAAAGAAATAAGGTGAATCATGAGAGTAAATGCACAACATAAAAATGCCCGTATCTCTGCTCAAAAGGCTCGTTTGGTAGCTGATTTGATTCGCGGTAAAGACGTTGCCCAAGCTTTGAATATTTTGACTTTCAGTCCTAAAAAAGGTGCTGAGTTGATTAAAAAAGTATTGGAATCAGCTATTGCTAATGCCGAGCACAATAACGGTGCCGACATTGATGAGTTGAAAGTGGTAACTATCTTTGTTGACAAAGGTCCAAGCTTGAAACGTTTCCAAGCTCGTGCCAAAGGTCGCGGTAACCGCATTGAAAAACAAACTTGTCATATCAATGTGACAGTGGGCAACTAAGGAAAAGCTATGGGACAAAAGATTAACCCTACAGGCTTTCGCCTGGCGGTAACTAAAGACTGGGCTTCAAAATGGTTTGCTAAAAGCACTGACTTTTCGGCTGTTTTGAAACAAGATATTGATGTTCGTAACTACCTGCGTAAGAAATTGGCGAATGCTTCTGTTGGCCGCGTAGTTATTGAGCGTCCTGCAAAATCTGCACGTATTACCATCCACTCTTCCCGACCGGGCGTGGTAATCGGTAAAAAAGGTGAGGATATCGAAGTTCTGAAACGTGACTTGCAAGCCTTGATGGGTGTGCCTGTTCATGTGAATATTGAAGAAATCCGTAAACCTGAATTGGATGCACAAATTATTGCCGATGGTATTGCCCAGCAATTGGAAAAACGCGTTCAATTCCGCCGTGCTATGAAACGCGCAATGCAAAATGCTATGCGCTCTGGTGCTAAAGGTATCAAGATCATGACTTCAGGCCGTCTGAATGGTGCGGATATTGCCCGTAGCGAATGGTATCGTGAAGGTCGTGTACCACTGCACACTTTACGTGCAAACGTAGATTATGCGACTAGCGAAGCTCATACCACTTATGGCGTGCTGGGTCTGAAAGTTTGGGTTTATACTGAAGGTAATGTGAAGACTTCAGCTAAACCTGAGCATGAAAAGAAACAAAGAAAGGCAGGTGGACGTAATGCTGCAGCCAACTAGACTGAAATACCGTAAGCAACAAAAAGGTCGCAATACCGGTATTGCGACCCGCGGTAACAAAGTAAGTTTCGGTGAGTTCGGCTTGAAAGCCGTTGGCCGTGGTCGTTTGACTGCCCGCCAAATCGAAGCTGCTCGTCGTACAATGACCCGCCATATCAAACGCGGCGGTCGTATTTGGATTCGTGTATTCCCTGACAAACCAATTACTGAAAAACCTATTCAAGTTCGTATGGGTGGCGGTAAAGGTAACGTGGAATATTACATCGCCGAAATCAAACCAGGCAAAGTGTTGTATGAAATGGACGGTGTTCCAGAGGCTTTGGCTCGTGAGGCATTTGAATTAGCTGCCGCCAAATTGCCTATTCCTACGACCTTTGTAGTAAGACAGGTAGGTCAATAATGAAAGCAAATGAATTGAAAGACAAATCCGTTGAGCAGTTGAATGCTGATTTGTTGGACTTGTTGAAAGCTCAATTTGGCTTACGTATGCAAAATGCTACTGGTCAATTGGGTAAACCAAGCGAATTAAAACGTGTACGTCGCGATATTGCTCGTATTAAAACCATTTTAACTGAAAAAGGTGCTAAGTAATGAGCGAAAATAAAAATGTTCGTACTTTGCAAGGCAAAGTGGTAAGCGACAAGATGGACAAAACCGTTACGGTATTGGTTGAACGTAAAGTTAAACACCCTCTGTACGGTAAAATTATCCGGTTATCCACTAAAATTCATGCTCATGATGAAAATAATCAATATGGGATTGGTGATGTAGTGGTAATTGCGGAATCTCGTCCTTTGTCAAAAACCAAGTCTTGGGTTGTAAAAGAATTGGTTGAGAAGGCACGTACTGTTTGATTTAAAATACAGTCATGTGGCTTAATCAAGAAACGAAGTCTTGCAGCAAAGTTGATTTGCGTGTAAACTTCGTTTCTTATCTTCCAGCTTCTTATGGAAGTTTTTCTCCCTTCGGGATCCAAGACTGGTTTGCTAGAACCGTGATGGTTTCATTTAATGAGCAGCTTAAGTAAGGTGCGAGTTATGTGAAAATGGTAAATTAAGTTGGTCAATTTAAAGGTGTTAAAATGATTCAAATGCAGACCATCTTAGATGTGGCTGATAACTCTGGTGCGCGTCGCGTAATGTGCATCAAGGTATTGGGCGGATCTAAGCGTCGCTACGCTTCTGTTGGCGATATTATTAAAGTGGCAGTTAAAGATGCAGCTCCGCGTGGCCGTGTCAAAAAAGGCGATGTATATAATGCGGTAGTTGTCCGTACTGCTAAGGGCGTACGTCGTCCTGATGGTGCGTTGATTAAATTTGATAACAATGCCGCCGTGTTATTAAACAATAAACTTGAACCTCTGGGTACTCGTATTTTTGGGCCGGTAACCCGTGAGTTGCGTACTGAGCGATTTATGAAAATCGTTTCATTGGCGCCTGAAGTATTATAAGGAATAGCGCGATGAATAAAATCATTAAAGGTGACCAAGTTGTTGTGATCACTGGTAAGGATAAAGGTAAGCAAGGTCAAGTGGTTCGCGTATTGGGTGGTAAAGTCGTTGTTGAAGGTGTTAACGTTGTCAAACGTCACCAAAAACCTAATCCAATGCGTGGTATTGAGGGTGGCATTATTGCCAAAGAAATGCCTTTGGATATTTCTAATATTGCAATCCTGAATCCGGAAACTAAGAAAGCGGACCGTGTCGGTATTAAGCTGATTGAAAATGAAGGCAAAGTTAAACGCGTTCGTTTCTTCAAATCAAATGGCTCTATCATTGGAGCATAAGGAGATAGCATGGCTCGGTTGAGAGAGTTTTATAAAGAGACAGTTGTTCCTGAATTGGTTAAACAATTCGGCTACAAGTCAGTAATGGAAGTCCCGCGTATTGAGAAAATCACCTTGAATATGGGTGTAGGTGAAGCTGTTGCTGATAAAAAAGTTATGGAACATGCTGTTTCCGATTTAGAGAAAATCGCCGGTCAGAAGCCGGTTGTTACTGTCGCCCGTAAATCTATCGCAGGTTTTAAAATCCGTGATAACTATCCGGTTGGTTGCAAAGTAACATTGCGTCGTGATCAAATGTTTGAATTCTTAGATCGTTTGATTACTATTGCATTACCTCGCGTACGCGACTTCCGTGGTGTAAGTGGTAAATCATTTGATGGCCGTGGCAATTACAATATGGGCGTTCGTGAGCAAATTATTTTTCCGGAAATTGAATACGATAAAATTGATGCTTTGCGTGGTTTGAATATTACTATTACAACTACTGCAAAAACTGATGAAGAAGCGAAAGCTTTGTTGTCACTGTTCAAGTTTCCGTTTAAAGGATAATCATGGCTAAGAAAGCACTTATTAATCGTGAGCTGAAACGTCAAGCATTGGCGAAAAAGTTTGCAGCCAAACGTGAGGCAATTTTCGCTGTTATTAATGATTCAAATGCGACTGAAGAAGAACGTTTTGAAGCACGTTTGAAATTTCAATCCATTCCCCGTAATGCGGCACCTGTGCGTCAACGCCGCCGTTGTGCCTTGACAGGTCGTCCTCGCGGTACTTTCCGTAAATTTGGTTTGGGTCGTATTAAAATCCGTGAAATCGCTATGCGTGGCGAGATTCCCGGTGTTGTTAAAGCTAGCTGGTAATAGGAGTATAAATAATGAGTATGCATGATCCTATTTCCGATATGTTGACTCGTATTCGCAATGCGCAACGTGCTGATAAAGTAACGGTTGCCATGCCTTCCTCTAAATTAAAATGTGCAATTGCAAAAGTTCTGAAGGAAGAGGGTTATATCGAGGATTTTGCGGTTTCTGCTGATGCAAAACCGGTATTGGAAATTCAATTGAAATACTATGCAGGCCGTCCTGTAATTGAGCAAATTAAACGTGTCTCACGTCCGGGTTTGCGTATTTACAAAGCATCAAGTGAGATTCCCAGTGTAATGAATGGTTTGGGTGTCGCTATTGTTAGTACTTCTAAAGGTGTCATGACTGATCGCAAAGCTCGTTCTGAGGGTGTGGGTGGTGAGTTATTGTGCATCGTAGCCTAGTGGAGAAATGTAAATGTCACGCGTCGCAAAAAACCCAGTGACTGTTCCTGCTGGTGTAGAAGTAAAATTCGGAACAGATGCATTGGTAATCAAAGGTAAAAACGGTGAATTGTCTTTTCCTTTGCATTCCGATGTCGCTATCGAACTGAACGATGGTAAATTAACTTTTGCTGCAAAAAATGACAGTAAACAGGCTAATGCTATGTCTGGTACTGCTCGTGCATTGGTTAATAACATGGTTAAGGGAGTTTCTGAAGGTTTTGAGAAAAAGCTTCAATTGATTGGTGTGGGTTATCGTGCCCAGGCTCAAGGCAAAGTTTTGAACTTGTCTTTGGGTTTCTCTCATCCCATCGTATATGAAATGCCTGAAGGTGTTTCTGTTCAAACTCCTAGCCAAACAGAAATCGTTTTGACTGGTGCGGATAAACAAGTGGTTGGTCAAGTCGCTGCCGAAATTCGTGCATTCCGTTCTCCTGAGCCTTACAAGGGTAAAGGTGTTCGTTATGTAGGTGAAGTAGTAGTGATGAAAGAAGCCAAGAAAAAATAATTGAGGTTCACTAATGGATAAACATACAACCCGACTCCGTCGTGCACGTAAAACCCGTGCGCGTATTGCGGACTTGAAAATGGTAAGATTATGTGTGTTCCGCAGCAATAATCATATTTATGCCCAAGTAATTAGTGCTGAAGGTGATAAAGTATTGGCTCAAGCCTCTACATTGGAAGCTGAAGTGCGTAGTAGCCTGAAATCAGGTAGTAACGTTGAAGCGGCAGCTGTAGTTGGTAAACGTATTGCTGAAAAAGCTAAAGCAGCGGGTGTTGAGAAAGTTGCTTTTGACCGTTCAGGTTTCCAATATCACGGTCGTGTGAAAGCTTTGGCTGAAGCTGCACGTGAAAATGGTTTAAGCTTCTAATCTTTGGAGACTTTCAGATGGCAAAACATGAAATTGAAGAACGCGGTGACGGCCTGATTGAGAAGATGGTCGCAGTTAATCGTGTGACTAAAGTAGTTAAAGGTGGCCGTATCATGGCTTTCTCTGCGCTGACAGTTGTTGGTGATGGCGATGGTCGCATCGGTATGGGCAAAGGTAAATCAAAAGAAGTGCCGGTTGCTGTTCAGAAAGCAATGGATCAAGCCCGGCGTTCCATGATTAAAGTACCTTTGAAAAATGGTACTATTCATCATGAAGTTATTGGTCGTCATGGTGCTACTAAAGTATTTATGCAACCTGCCAAAGAAGGTAGCGGTGTGAAAGCCGGTGGGCCAATGCGTTTGGTATTCGATGCTATGGGCATCCATAATATCTCTGCTAAGGTTCATGGTTCTACTAATCCTTACAATATTGTACGCGCTACATTAGACGGCTTGTCTAAACTATATACCCCTGCTGATATTGCCGCTAAACGTGGTTTGACAGTAGAAGATATTTTTGGGGCTAATCATGACTGAGCAAAAAAAGATTAAAGTTACATTGGTTAAGAGCCTGATTGGTACAATTGAATCTCATCGTGCTTGTGCTCGTGGCTTGGGTTTACGTCGCCGTGAGCATACTGTGGAGGTTTTAGATACCCCTGAAAACCGTGGCATGATTAATAAAATCAGCTACTTGTTGAAAGTGGAGTCTTGATATGTTTTTGAATACTATTCAACCTGCCGAGGGTGCTACTCACGCTGGTCGTCGCGTAGGCCGTGGTATTGGTAGCGGTTTGGGTAAGACGGGCGGACGTGGCCATAAAGGTCAAAAAAGCCGCGCCGGTGGTTTTCATAAAGTAGGTTTTGAAGGCGGTCAAATGCCTTTGCAACGCCGCCTGCCTAAGCGTGGTTTCAAATCTTTAACAGCTGCCGCTAATGCTGAAGTTCGTTTGAGTGAGTTGAATCTGATTGCTGTAAACGAAATTGATGTCTTGGTTCTTAAACAAGCCGGTCTGATTCCTGCGGTTGCTTCCAATGTGAAAGTTATTGCTTCTGGTGAAATTTCAAAAGCAGTTACCTTGAAAGGCGTAAAAGCTACTAAAGGTGCTAAAGCTGCGATTGAAGCTGCTGGTGGCAAAGTAGACGAATAAGGCTTGCACTACAGTGGCTAATCAACAATCTTTATCAGGATTGTCCAAGTTTGGAAATCTGAAAAAAACGTCTAGTGTTTCTATTGGGAGCTTTAGTCGTTTTCCGTATTGGTGCTCATATACCGGTACCTGGTGTAGATGCTGTTGCTTTAGCTAAATTATACGAGAGCGCTGGAGGCGGCATCTTAGGAATGCTGAATATGTTTTCCGGTGGGTCGTTAGAGCGCTTTAGTATATTTGCAATAGGAATTATGCCATATATTTCGGCATCTATTATCGTGCAGCTCGCTTCGGAAATCTTACCTTCGTTGAAGACTTTAAAGAAAGAAGGAGAAGCCGGTAGGAAGCTCATTACGAAATATACTAGGTACGGCACGGTGTTATTAGCAATATTGCAGAGCCTTGGTGTCGCGTCTTTTGTATTCCAGCGAGGGATTGTTGTAACAAGCTCATTTGAATTTTATGTTTCCACAGTAGTTTCTTTAGTGACGGGAACGATGTTTCTTATGTGGCTTGGAGAACAGATTACCGAGAGGGGTATTGGAAACGGGATTTCTTTGATTATCACGGCTGGGATTGCTTCAGGAATCCCATCGGGTATTACAAGGCTGGTTGCTTTTGTAAATCAAGGAACTATGAGTATTTTAATGGCATTGCTTATCGTATTCGGGGCTCTGTTATTAATTTACTTGGTTGTATATTTTGAAAGTGCGCAACGTAAGGTTCCCATTCATTATGCAAAGCGTCAGTTTAATAGTGGATTGGGAAATCACAATACGCATATGCCTCTCAAATTGAATATGGCCGGCGTGATTCCCCCTATTTTTGCTTCCAGTATTATCCTATTTCCTTCTACTCTTTTAGGTTGGTTTGGGTTGACTGATACAAATAGTATTTTGTATAAAATAGTTGGGTTGTTACAACACGGTCAATCATTGTATATGGTTTTATTTGCGGCAACAGTTATCTTCTTTTGCTATTTTTATACGGCTTTAGCTTTTAGCCCTAAAGAAATGGCAGAGAATTTAAAGAAGAGCGGTGCTTTTGTTCCTGGAATCAGACCTGGTGAGCAAACTTCTAGATATTTAGAAAAGGTTGTATTGCGCCTAACACTTTTTGGAGCTCTGTATATCACGATTATTTGTCTGATTCCGGAGTTTTTGACTACGGTTCTAAACGTACCGTTTTATTTAGGTGGCACTTCTTTACTTATTCTAGTTGTTGTAACGATGGATTTTAGTACGCAGATAAATTCGTACAGGCTGACTCAGCAGTATGATAAGCTGATGATTCGTTCGGAAATGAAATTATTGTCTCGGAAATAGAATTATGGCGAAAGAAGATATTATCCAAATGCAGGGTGAGATTCTTGAGACCTTACCTAATGCAACATTCAAGGTAAAACTTGAAAATGAGCATGTTGTATTGGGTCATATTTCTGGGAAAATGCGGATGCATTATATCCGTATTTCTCCAGGTGATAAGGTAACAGTTGAACTAACCCCTTATGATTTAACCCGTGCTCGAATTGTTTTCCGAGCCAGATAAGAAATAAAAGGAAATAAAATGCGTGTACAGCCTTCTGTAAAGAAAATTTGTCGCAATTGCAAGATTATCCGTCGTAATCGTGTAGTTCGCGTAATTTGTACTGATCCGCGTCATAAACAACGTCAAGGTTAAGAACTTGGTTCTCTTAACTGCAGACTTTGTGGTATAGTAATAAAATTTGCCTTAAAAAGGAAAGAATATGGCTCGTATTGCAGGGGTGAATATCCCTAATAACGCTCATATCGTAATTGGTATTCAGGCTATTTACGGTATCGGTGCGGCTCGTGCTAAATTAATTTGCGAGGCGGCAAATATTGCCCCTACTACTAAAGCAAAAGATTTAGACGAGGCTCAATTGGATGCTTTGCGTGAGCAGGTTGCCAAATATGAAGTTGAAGGCGATTTGCGTCGTGAAGTGACGATGAGCATCAAGCGACTGATAGATATGGGTTGCTACCGCGGTTTCCGTCATCGTCGCGGACTGCCTTGTCGTGGTCAGCGCACTCGCACAAATGCCCGTACCCGTAAGGGTCCGCGCAAAGCGATTGCCGGTAAGAAATAAATTTTAAGGAATTTGATTAATGGCTAAAGCAAACACAGCTTCGCGTGTACGTAAAAAAGTACGTAAAACCGTAAGTGAAGGTATTGTGCATGTTCATGCATCTTTCAACAATACCATCATTACAATTACTGACCGTCAAGGCAATGCGTTGTCTTGGGCTACCTCTGGCGGCGCCGGTTTTAAAGGTTCTCGTAAAAGTACACCATTTGCGGCACAAGTTGCAGCAGAAGCGGCTGGTAAAGTTGCCCAAGAGTATGGCGTTAAGAATTTAGAAGTCCGCATTAAAGGTCCCGGTCCCGGTCGCGAATCTTCTGTACGTGCTTTAAACGCCCTTGGTTTCAAGATCACCAGCATTACTGACGTTACCCCGTTGCCTCATAACGGTTGCCGTCCGCCTAAAAAACGTCGTATTTAATATTGGAGTGATTTAAAACATGGCACGTTATATTGGTCCTAAATGTAAATTGGCACGTCGCGAAGGTACGGATTTGTTTTTGAAGAGTGCGCGCCGCTCTTTGGATTCCAAATGTAAATTGGATTCCGCTCCCGGTCAGCACGGTGCAAAAAAACCGCGTTTGTCGGACTACGGTTTGCAATTGCGTGAGAAACAAAAAATCCGCCGTATTTATGGTGTGTTAGAACGTCAATTCCGTCGTTACTTTGCGGAAGCAGACCGTCGTAAAGGTTCTACCGGCGAATTGCTGTTGCAGTTGCTGGAGTCTCGTTTGGACAATGTTGTTTACCGTATGGGTTTTGGTTCTACTCGGGCTGAAGCGCGTCAATTGGTTTCTCATAAGGCTATTGTTGTAAACGGTCAGGTTGTTAATATCCCTTCTTTCCAAGTTAAAGCAGGCGATGTTGTAGCTGTTCGTGAAAAAGCTAAGAAACAAGTACGTATCCAAGAAGCATTGGGTTTGGCTATTCAAATCGGTCTGCCGAGCTGGGTGGCTGTTGATGCTGACAAATTGGAAGGCGTATTCAAAAATATGCCGGATCGCTCGGAATTGACCGGTGATATTAATGAACAGCTGGTGGTGGAATTCTACTCTAAATAATGCCAGCACAGTGAGGGACAGTTAAATGCAGAATAGCACAGCCGAATTTTTGAAACCTCGTCAAATTGATGTAAATACTTTTTCTGCGACTCGTGCAAAAGTGTCTATGCAGCCATTTGAGCGTGGTTTCGGGCATACTTTAGGTAATGCTTTGCGCCGTATCTTACTGTCATCCATGAATGGCTTTGCTCCTACCGAGGTCGCTATTGCCGGTGTGTTGCATGAATACTCTACTGTCGATGGTGTTCAGGAGGATGTCGTTGATATCCTTCTGAATATCAAAGGTATTGTATTTAAACTTCATGGGCGTAGCCAAGTTCAACTTGTATTGAAGAAAACAGGTTCTGGCGTAGTGTCCGCCGGTGATATCGAATTACCGCATGATGTAGAAATTCTGAATCCTGATCATGTCATTTGTCATTTGGCTGATAATGGTCAAATTGAAATGGAAATTAAAGTAGAGCAAGGCCGTGGTTATCAATCTGTTTCAGGTCGTCAGGCAGTTCGTGATGAGAACCGTCAGATTGGTGCAATCCAGTTGGATGCGAGCTTTTCTCCTATCAGCCGTGTTAGCTTTGAAGTCGAGCCTGCGCGTGTAGAGCAGAGGACGGATCTCGATAAGTTGGTTTTGGATATTGAAACCGACGGTTCTATCGATCCTGAGGAGGCTGTACGGAGTGCGGCGCGTATTTTGATTGATCAGATGTCTATTTTTGCCAATTTACAGGGTACGCCTGTGGAGGAGGTTGAAGAAAAAGCACCTCCTATCGACCCTGTTCTTTTGCGCCCGGTAGATGATTTGGAATTAACGGTACGCTCGGCTAATTGCCTGAAAGCTGAAGACATTTATTATATCGGTGATTTGATTCAACGCACTGAAACCGAGCTTCTTAAAACTCCGAACTTGGGACGCAAGTCTCTGAATGAGATTAAAGAGGTATTGGCATCTAAAGGTTTGACACTGGGTTCTAAGTTGGAAGCTTGGCCGCCTGCAGGCTTGGAAAAACCTTAATAAAGACTTAAAGGATAATTGATATGCGTCATCGTAATGGCAATCGCAAGTTAAACCGTACCAGCAGCCATCGTGCTGCAATGTTGCGTAATATGGCGAATTCATTATTGACTCACGAAACTATTGTAACAACCCTTCCTAAGGCAAAAGAGTTGCGCCGAGTGGTAGAGCCGTTGATTACATTGGGTAAAAAGCCGTCGCTGGCTAACCGTCGTTTGGCATTTGACCGCACTCGCGACCGTGATGTTGTGGTAAAACTGTTTGGCGATTTGGGTCTCCGTTTTGCTGCTCGTAACGGTGGTTATGTTCGAGTGTTGAAATACGGATTCCGTAAAGGTGATAATGCACCTCTGGCACTGGTTGAATTGGTTGACAAACCGGCTGCCGAGTAATTTTAGTCATATAACGCCATCTGCCGAAAAGCAGGTGGCGTTATTTTTGCAATATCTGATAGGCAATAGGGTATTGGCGATTATGTTTAAAATATTAATTGAATAGCTAAGGTTTGCGCGGTAAACTTACATCATTAAAAAATTCTATGATGGTCTATATGATGAATGCTTTCGATATAAAGTCGACAAAGATAGACGTATTGTCTATATCTTTGCATACATCAGACTTGTTTGATTTGGAAGATGTGCTGGTCAAATTGGGCAAGAAGTTTCAAGAGTCTGGTGTTGTTCCATTTGTTCTGGATGTTCAAGAGTTTGATTATCCCGAGTCTTTGGATCTTGCTGCATTGGTTTCGTTGTTTTCAAAATATGGTATGCAGATTTTAGGTTTAAGGCATTCCAATGAACAGTGGGCCGCTGTGGCAGCGAAATATCATTTGTTATTTTGTCCCTCTCATTCTGAGAATACTAAAGGACAGGGACAGGTTGAAGTACAAAAAACGGCAAATAATCAGAACCAAAGGGCAAGGAAGACGGTATTGATCACAACGTCTGTCCGCACCGGCCAGCAGGTTTATGCCGAAGATGGCGATTTGATTGTTACCGGGGCGGTCAGTCAGGGGGCGGAGTTGATTGCGGATGGCAATATACATATTTATGCGCCGATGAGGGGGCGTGCTTTGGCCGGTGCCAAAGGCGATACTTCTGCCCGCATATTTATCCACTCCATGCAGGCAGAACTGGTTTCTGTGGCGGGTATTTACCGTAATTTTGAACAGGATTTGCCGGATCATTTGCACAAACAGCCGGTACAGATATTGTTGCAGGATAGCCGATTGGTTATCAGTGCAATTGGCTCAGAGTAATTGTTTGATATTTTAAAAAGGAAATATTGTGGCAAAAATTATTGTAGTAACTTCAGGTAAGGGCGGTGTCGGTAAAACGACTACCAGCGCAAGTATTGCAACAGGTTTGGCATTGCGCGGATATAAAACTGCGGTAATTGATTTTGATGTTGGCTTACGTAATCTTGACTTAATTATGGGTTGCGAGCGGCGCGTCGTTTATGACCTGATCAATGTCATTCAGGGCGAGGCGACACTTAATCAGGCATTGATTAAAGATAAAAATTGTGAAAACCTGTTTATCTTGCCTGCCTCCCAAACCCGGGACAAAGATGCTTTGACGCGCGATGGTGTGGAAAAAGTGATGAAGGAATTGTCCGGCAAGAAAATGGGTTTTGAGTATATTATTTGCGACTCTCCCGCCGGTATCGAGCAGGGCGCGCTGATGGCATTGTATTTTGCCGACGAAGCCATTGTAACGACCAATCCGGAGGTCTCCAGTGTTCGAGACTCCGACAGGATTTTGGGAATTTTGCAAAGCAAATCCCGTAAGGCAGAGCAAGGCGGTTCGGTTAAGGAGCATTTGTTGATTACGCGTTATTCTCCCGAACGTGTGGCAAAAGGCGAAATGCTGTCCGTACAGGATATTTGCGATATTCTGCGTATTCCTTTGTTGGGTGTGATTCCCGAATCCCAAAACGTCTTGCAGGCATCCAACTCCGGCGAACCGGTCATCCATCAGGACAGCGTAGCGGCTTCCGAGGCATACAAGGACGTTATTGCCCGTCTTTTGGGAGAGAACCGTGAAATGCGTTTCTTGGAAGCTGAGAAAAAAAGCTTCTTCAAACGTCTGTTCGGAGGATAAGTTATGTCATTGATTGAACTTTTATTCGGCAGAAAGCAGAAAACGGCAACCGTTGCCCGCGACCGCCTTCAAATCATCATTGCCCAAGAGCGCGCCCAAGAAGGTCAGGCTCCGGATTACCTGCCGACTTTGCGTAAAGAATTGATGGAAGTTTTGTCCAAATATGTGAATGTTTCCTTGGATAATATCCGTATTTCCCAAGAGAAGCAGGACGGTATGGATGTGCTTGAGTTGAACATTACATTACCTGAACAGAAAAAGGTATAGTTCATGACCTTAACCGAATTGCGGTACATCGTCGCAGTCGCCCAAGAACGCCATTTCGGCCGGGCGGCGCGGCGTTGTTTTGTCAGCCAGCCCACTTTGTCTATTGCCATTAAGAAATTGGAAGAAGAGCTTGCTGTCTCTTTGTTCGACCGGAGCAGCAACGATATTATTACAACCGAGGCGGGGGAACGTATCGTTGCACAGGCGCGTAAGGTATTGGAAGAGGCGGAGCTTATCAGGCATTTGGCAAGTGAAGAACAAAACGAGCTGGAGGGTGCGTTCAAACTCGGGCTGATTTTTACGGTTGCGCCGTACCTGCTGCCGAAACTGATTGTCTCGTTGCGCCGTACCGCACCGAAAATGCCTTTGATGTTGGAAGAGAACTACACGCAGACTTTGACCGAGTCGCTTAAACGCGGGGACGTTGACGCGATTATCGTTGCAGAGCCGTTTCAAGAGCCGGGCATCGTTACCGAACCCTTGTATGACGAACCGTTTTTCGTGATTGTCCCGAAAGGGCATTCATTTGAGGAACTGGATGCCGTTTCGCCCCGGATGCTCGGCGAAGAGCAGGTTTTGCTGCTGACGGAAGGCAACTGTATGCGGGATCAGGTACTTTCAAGCTGTTCCGAGTTGGCTGCCAAACAACGCATACAGGGTTTGACCAATACATTGCAGGGCAGCTCGATCAATACAATCCGCCATATGGTCGCCAGCGGTTTGGCGATCAGCGTGTTGCCAGCAACCGCGCTGACCGAAAACGACCATATGCTGTTCAGCATTATTCCTTTTGAGGGTACGCCGCCGAGCCGGCGGGTCGTATTGGCGTACCGGCGCAATTTTGTCCGTCCGAAAGCGTTGTCGGCGATGAAGGCGGCGATTATGCAGTCTCAGCTTCACGGGGTCAGTTTTATCCACGGCTAGGCGCAGGCAATGCCGTCTGAACGGGCTTCAGACGGCATTGTGCCGTTTGGGGGACGCCCGGGCGGGCGGGATAAATCCTGCAAGGTTGCATCAATGGTCAAACAGAGGCTTTATTTCACTGTCGTTATAGTGGATGAACAAAAATCAGGACAAGGCGACGAAGCCGCAGACAGTACAGATAGTACGGAACCGATTCACTTGGTGCTTCAGCACCTTAGAGAATCGTTCTCTTTGAGCTAAGGCGAGGCAACGCCGTACCGGTTTTTGTTCATCCACTATATCAAACCGCAACGGTATTCCGCCCCGAGGCAGATGAAGCCGTTTGGATTTTCGGGAAACTGACGGAGTCGTCGAAGAATAAAGCTCCGGATTTGCAAGGCGGGGCGGATTAAACCCGGCAAACAAAATGCCGTCTGAAGCGATATTCGGCTTTCAGACGGCATTTGTTATCTCTGCCGGCAACCAGGCAGAGACCTTTGCAAAATACCCCTTTCCCTCTTTTCACCCGACAGCCGAAAACCTGTGTTTGGGTTTCGGCTGTTGAGGGAAGGGCTTTTTTGCAAAGGTCTCAGGTTTGCCGTAAAGGTTACTTCATCGCCTGCGGCTTCGTTGCCTTGTCCTGATTTTTGTTAATCCACTATATTGGATTTATCCGTAAATGTTTTATCTGAAAAAAAGCCCTTCGGAAATCCGAAGGGCTTTGTGTAAGGCCAAACAGGTTACCAGAGGTAGCCTATGCCTACGCTTGCGCCGACATCTGCACGGCTGTTGAGGTTGGCTTGCGCTTTCCAAATCAGTTTGCCGTTGTCGCTGATGCTCGAGTAGCCGACAGCCAGGGCGTTTTGACCCTTGAACGTGCCTGCTGCTGCGGCAACCATGGATTTGCCCGGCAGGTAAGCCTGCGGCAGGCCGGCTGCGGCGTTGCTGCCCGCAATACCTGCGCGGTAGTCGCGATCCATGTTGTCCACTTTGTCGATCAGCCGGGTAATGTTGCCGCCGATGTTATTGACGGCGTCGCCCAGCCGGTTGATGCTTTGGTTGGTCGCGTGCAGCTGGCTGCCGTTAACCGCATCTTTAGAATCTGCGCTAATGTTTCCGTCTGTGACGTTGGTGATTTTGACCGGATCAGTTCCGTTGCTGCCGGATACTTTCAAATCGTTACCGTCGGTTTTAGTTAATTTAGGGCCGGTATTCCCACCAAGCTGTACGCTGTTGAAATTCACGTCGTCTTTGGTTTTATAGGTATATGCCACATTGCCATCTTTATCGACAGTTTGTGCTACTTCCATATTTTTACCGGATTCGAAGTTCACAGCCTTACCGGGGTTGATGAGCGTATCTTTCGCGCCGCCTGTTGCAGTGGTAGAGTTTGTTCTCCAGCCTGAATTGTTGATAGCCTCAGCAACGTTTTGTGCGGTTGCAACTTTGTTCAACGGAGCTGCCGCATCTTGGGCTGCTTTAAGTGCATCTTGGGCTTTTTTCTTCGCTGCATCATCTGCATCTGCCGGCAGATCGTTTAACGCTTTTTGTGCTGCTGCCAAATTTTCAGCAAGTTTCTTCGCGTTCCCTGCTGTCGTTGGACCATTTACCGAACCATTTGTGTTTCTGGTAATCTCGCCCGCATCCACATCAAACTTCACGGTGCTAGTTAAGTTGTCGGCTGTTTCAACAACTGCTTTTGTGCCCTTGCCGTTTACAAAGTTTACGGTGTCGAAAGGTTTCACAAAGTCGCGGGCTTCGCCGTTGTTTTGCAAGTTCCAACCCGCATTCAACACGTCGGAAACGGTTGCTGCATTGTTGCCTGTATTTTTTGCAATATCTGCTGCTTTTGCCGCATCAATTGGAGCAGATTTATTGTCTTTACCTGCAATCGGATTGCCCGCAACATCTTTGGCATTCTTATCTGCGTCATTTACAGACGGAAGATTAGATTTCACATTACCCAATGTCGTCGGTGCGCCAATACCATTCGGTGCTGCCGCAGGATTAACCATATTCGTTGTCAAATCCTCAGGCTTCACTTCTGTTGCAGTCGGATTGCCTTTGTCGTCAACGGTAAAGTATTGGTCGCCCACTTTAGTTACCGGCGTACCGTTCTTATCCGTATATTGGACAGGCAAACCGGCCACATCGACTTTTACCGTCGTTGTGGTTACTTTATTGCCGTCTTTATCAACAGACTTTTTCGTCGCCAACTTAACTTTCGTGTTGTTGCCGTCTGCAAAACGAAGTTCGTCGTCAGGGTTGACTTTCTCATCTTCGTCTTTGAAGTCTGCCGCAGACAGAGCATTTTTCTGCTTGCCAACCACAAAGCCTGATTTTTGAATCGCAGCAGCAACCTTATTACCTGTTACGTAACCGTCACCCGCATTGGTCGGGGTCGTACCCGCATCAGGAGTTACCGGGGTTACATTAGCTTCTGGATCAGTTTTTGGCTCGCCTGTTTTCGGATCAATATCTGCCGTATTGTAATATTGGTCGCCTACTTTGGTTACCGGAGTATCCTTTCCATTAACTTTAGCTATAAATTGGTTCGGTTTGACTACCTCGCCATCTTTAACGCTAATCGTGATTTCACGGACGCCGTCTTTTGTCGTCTCACCTTTGACGGAAATGCCGGCACCGCCTTTGAAATCCACTTGGTTGGCGTTCTTCACAACATCGGTATAACCGTTTCCGTCTTTGGTTGATACCACCCAACCCATATTTTGCAGGTCGCCTACGGTTGCCGCTGAGTTCTTATTCACTGGTGCATCTTTGCTACCCACTAAGTCAACCAGGTTAGGACGTGCATCCCCCGTTGTCGCCGTACCGTTCGGATTAGTATCCACAGGTTTCACGTTCAGGGTAGAACCCACACCCGTAATCTGGGTCGGTTTGCCGTCTGAAGAAGAAACATTCAACGCCGTTGTCGGTTGGTCTTTCGCCTCATTGCCGTTATTCGTTGCAGGTTTGGCTTTCTCAGCCTTCATCGCAACCGGAGACAATTTGGTGACTGTAGCCGCATCAACAGGATTACCTTCAGCGTCTTTATATTTATCACCATCTTTAGTAACAGGCTTACCGTTTTTATCAACATAGGTATTGTCACCCACATTTACCGTATTGAATGACACATCGTCTTTGGTTGAATAGGTTACTTTACCGTTCTTTTCCTGTTTCACGGTTAAGTTTTTACCTGCCACCATTTCAACAGTTTTACCCGGGTTGATGACTTCCCCGTCATTCTTCAGGGTATTGTCGGCAGTCAGATTGTCGGCGGCGGCAGTGGCGGAAGTTTTCAGCGTAAATCCAGAGTTGTTAATCATATCCGCAACATTTTGGGCGGTTGCCACTTGGTTATTTGCTGCATCAACTTTAGATTGAGCATCTTTCAATGCTTTTTTCTTAGCTTCATCAGCAGGATTTGCTTCGGCTTCTTTCTTAGCTGCCTCTAACGCATCTTTCAATTCTTGAGTTGTAGGACCAACCACTTTACCCGTAGCTTTACCGTCTTTAGTTTCTGCAGTAATTTCAACCGCATCCACATCAAACTTCACTGTGCTGGTCAGGTTGTCGGCTGTTTCAACAACTGCTTTTGTGCCTTTGCCGTTTACAAAGTTTACGGTGTCAAACGGTTTCACAAAATCAACTGCACTTCCATTGCCTTGCAGGTTCCAACCCGCATTCAACACATCAGAAACAGTTGCCGCATTGTTGCCGGCAAATTTATTGCTCGTCGGATTCAACAATTCAGCTGCTTCAGCTGCCGTCATCGGTGCGGACTTGTTGTTTTTATCAGTTTTTGGCGTTGTGCTGTTCGGGTCAAATGCCTGTTTGCTGGTATCGTTCACCGTCGGCAGGTTGCTACCGATGTTTGCCAACTGCATAGGTTTGTTTGTGTTGTTGTCGCCATTGTTCATGGAGGCAATCACGTCACCCTTCGGTACTTCTTGGGCATTTTCTTTCGGTTTGCCGTTTACAACATCACCAGCTTTATAGAATTTATCGCCGACTTTAACCAGCTTGTCACCAGCCTTATTGGTATAAACCACCGGAGTTTGTGCCGCTTCAACAGCTTTTTGTGCATCAACGTTCACAGTAATGGTGCGGATACCACTCTCTTTATCGGTTTCACCCGTAACGGTAGCCAGACCTGTGCCTTTGAAGTCCACTTGGTTGGCGTTTTTCACAACATCGGTATAACCGTTTCCGTCTTTGGTTGATACCACCCAACCCATATTTTGCAGGTCGCCTACGGTTGCCGCAGCGTTCTTATTCACTGGTGCTTTATCAGTACCTGCCAAATTAACCAAAGACACATTCGGTTTGTTGGTATTGCCTTTACCTTGTGGTGCAGTAGCGATATCTTGAGTATTCAAGGTTGAACCCACACCTTTTAATTGTGTCGGTTTCGCATCTGCACCCGTTCCGCTGCTGATATTCAACGCGGTCGTCGGTTTATTTGCCGCATCGTTGTTAGAGGCATCTGTTGCTTTATCTGTTGTAAAGTTAACCGGTTTTTTGCCGTCTTTATCTTCACCCACTTTCACAGAAGTGAATTCAACGTTGTCTTTGGTCGAATAGGTCACTTTACCGTTCGCTTCCTGTTTTACGGTTAAGTTTTTACCCGCCACCATTTCAACGGCTTTTCCCGGGTTGATGACTTCATCACCGGTTGATGCAGCATCTTTCTTACCGTCGGCAGTTGCAGAAGTCTTCAGCGTAAAGCCGGATGCGTTAATCATATCCGCAACATTTTTAGCCGTAGCAACGCCTTTGTCATCTACAGTGTTATTTAATGCAGTTTCGGCATCTTTGACTTTTTTCTCAGCCGCTTCTTTTTCCGCTTCAGTTGCTGTGTTAGGTAATGCAGCCAACTTGTCTTTTGCAGTTTTTAATTCTTCTTGGAGTTTAGAATTAGTTGACGGCGCAATTACAGAACCGTCGGTGCTTGAAACCAGCTTGGCAGTTTTAACATCAGGCACTTCCACATCAACGGTAATGGTGCGAATACCTGTCGTAGGATCTGTTTTACCCGATACTTTGGCTGCGCCTTTGCCAACGAATTTCACTTCATCGGCATTTTTAACTGCTTCGCTGTATGGTGATTTTGTATTGTCTGTAGTTTTGTCAGACGACACCACCCAGCCCATGTTACGTAAATCACCTACGGTAGCGGCGTTATTGTCCGATACTTTTGAACCTGTACTTGAGTTGCCTAAATTTATTAAATCTTTTTTGGCATCAGTACCGCCATAATTGGTCAGTCCGCTGTTTACATCCGTAATCGCCTTATCACCTGCACTAATGCCGTCTTTATTGACGGTTATGGCTTTAGGTGCTGTGCCGCCTGCCGGAGTCGGAGCCTGAATGGTCAATCCGTCGCCATTTATTTTGGTGGTTACATCACCTTTTTTAAACTCGGCAGAAGTTAAGTCGCTGAGGGTTTTAGATAACGCATAGGTAAAGGTTTTTTCCGAGCGTTTTAATAGCAAGTTTTTACCTGCGTCTAAAGTCAATACACCATCTGCACCCACTTGTTGGGCATTCGTATCCTCAGTCTTATCGTTTTCAGTCAGATCGTTACCTGAATTGCTTGCCTTCGCCTTCCATGTAACCAAATTTTTAATCTTGGTTTCACCATCTGCAGTAATGTTACTTAGATTTTTATCGGCTTTGTCATCAACAGAATCGATTTTTGCTTTGGTCTCAGCGTTAATTTTAACTGTTACGCTATCTCCTGATGCCGCCGTCTCAATGCCGTTTGCACCATTGATATTAAACTTCATCCCCCCGGCCTTATTCAAACTTTGACCGTCTGTTGCGCTGTTGTTGTCGCCGCCCAATTTGATATTGTTATTGGCAACGGCGTTAAATTGGCTGCCGTTAATCGCATCTTTAGAATCTGCGCTAATGTTTCCGTCTGCGACGTTGGTAATTTTGACCGGATCAGTTCCGTTGCTGCCGGATACTTTCAAATCGTTACCGTCGGTTTTAGTTAATTTAGGACCTTTATTCCCACCGAGCTGTACGCTGTTGAACTCAACATCATCTTTTGTCGAGAATGTGAATTTACCCTTAGCTTGAGCAATCTTGATGTTTTTATCGGCTTCGAAGGTTACTGTATCGCCTGCTTTGACTTCTTGGTCTTCCTTGCCGCTATTTTCGCCATTGTCCGTTTTATCAGAAGTAGCCTTCCAAGCAGCCGCTTTAATTGCCTCTGCCACGTTGCCTACGGTGGCGATTTTGTCTTTATCGGCATCGGTTACGGTTGGTACAGATGAGGCAGTAATGTTACCGGTATTAACTTTTAAGCCGTTGGCATCGGTTGTGAGGGTGTTATCGGCAGCTTTTACTTTAACGCCGCCATTTGTTACTTCTAAAGACTTATCTGCTGCTTTTACCTTGATTTTGTTGGTCGTAGCATCTTTTTCTAAACCATCGCCAAGATTTACGCTGTATTTGATTTTACTGGTTTTGTTGTCTGTATTTTCAACAGATACACTTGTGCCGTCGCCGTCAACAAAATTAACGGTGTCATAAGCAGTAACAAAATCTTTTGCCACACCTTTTTCTTGCAAGTTCCAGCCTGCATTCAATACATCGCCCACGGTTGCCGCATTATTAGAGTTAACTTCATTAGCTGCAGTTCCTAATGTCGGTTTTGTTGCTGAAGTTGTCGGTGCTTTCGTACCGGTTTTCGCGCCGTCAAGGTTGCCGGCTACATTGGTAATCGCATTGCCACCGTTATTTAAACCGTTTTCAGTCAATGAAACCGGATTCTTGCCTGTAGTTGCCGAAGTAATGGTTATGCCTGCATTGGTGAGTTTGGTGGTCGGCGCATTTTTGCCTGTGCCTTTAAACTCTGCCGATGTCAGCCCGCTTAAAATCGGATTGAGCGAGTAGGTAAAGTCCGTACCTGCCTGTTTGATTATCAGGTTGTCGCCCGCTTTAAAGGTTACGCTGCCGCCCGCGCTGATTTTTTCGGTGGTTTTGGTATGGCCGGACGTTGCGAAGCTGCCGCCGTCGGTGTCGGACGTAATGCTCCACGCGGCATTGTTGACGGCACTTGCCACCGCATCGACTGTCGCCAGTTTGCCTTTTTCCGCATCTGCAACACGCACCTGTCCGGCTTTTTCCGTTCCGGTTTTATTATCATCCGTAACCGTTTCTATCGAACCTGTAACCGCCTTCACTTTTCCGTCTGTGCCGACAGTGATTGTTTTATCATCGGCATCGACAGCAACTTTTTTGCCGTCTGCCGTATCGATTTTCAGACCTTTGCCCGTGTTGACCTTAATGCCGTCTGTCGTGGTCTCGATGCCGTCTGAAGTCTTGACCTTTACACCGTTTGCACCGACTTCCAAAGATGTATCGGCTGGCTTGACATCAAATTTGACGTTCGCGCCTTTCGGGGTTTTGATTTTTTCAACCGATTTGCCGTTTTCGGTAACGGTTTCTTTTACCTCGTTCTGCACTGTCACGCTTACCGTCGTGCCGTTGCCGTTGGTGAAGTTGACCTGATCGTCCGAACCTATGCCGGCAACTTTGGTTTTCTCATCGCCGGCAACCTGCCAGCCGGATGCCACTTTGCGCGCCACGGAGTTTAACTGTGAGCCGTTGATGGCATCTGTTGAATCTTCAGCCACGCGACCTGCCGCCACATTTTTCAACTGGCGTTCCGCGCCTGCGCTGCCGAAGGATACCACGTCTCCGGAGGAAGTATTGATACCGCCCGCCCATTTGAAGGTGTAGGCAACATCAGGCGAATCAAAAGAGACAATTGAGCCGGCGGCATTGTAGGATACGTCGGTTTGGCGCGTGCCTTGCAACTCGGTTGTCGAACCGGTGCCGATTGCCACGGCATTTTGACGGTCTGCCTTCGCCCCCGCGCCGAGCGCGATTGAACCGAGGCTGTCGGCGCGTGCGCCCGTACCGATTGCCGTGCCCAAATTCCCTTGAGACAGCGCGTGGATACCGAGGGAAATGGAGGAATGACCATTTGTTACCTTGGAGTAATCCAAACTAGTCGTGTCCATTGGTTTTCCGGTCAGTGCCTCATAAGCTTTGGCGAGCGTGTCGCTTTTGCTGGTCGTACCGACAACCTTGTAATGACGTTTTACCTTTTCGCCGTTGATGGTTTCCTCCACGGTAACGTCTGTTATATTATTATGGTCTTCTTCGACATAATTGACGGTTTCGCTTGCTGCTTTCGAAATATCTGAGCCGCCAATCATAATGGAGGAATGTCCTTTTGCAATGGTGCCTAAACCCATAGCAATCGCGCCTTGCTCACCGGAAGCAACCGCACCTTTACCGACCGCAATATCTGCTACTTTTTCAGCTTTCGCCCCTCGACCGACTGCTACAGAGGAGACTACGGCCTTAGAACTATCACCAACCGCAACAGCGGATTCTTCCGCATTGGCACTATAACCGGCAGCCACAGCTGATTCTTTAGCACGCGCAGCCGTACCTGCTGCTACTGCATACTTACCATCAGCAAAAGATCCCATACCGATGGCTACCGCTGCTTCTGCATTTGCTTGAACTTGTGAACCGGCACCAATTGCTGTTGCCCCAAATGCTCCTTTACGTATTAAAGCATTTGTCCCGATAGCTGTCCCTAACGGTGTTCCTGAATGAGCTTGCATCCCTAATACTACTGATCCATCTTGTGCATAAGTTGCTTTATATGCTGTATCTAACTTGCTACCAACAAGATCCTTATAAGTATCACTAATTGATTTAGCAGATATTATTGCATCTTGATTATGATCTATTGTCTCTCCAACTCCAAAATTTTCTTTTGTTGATTTATAATATCTATTATTTGCAAATTGAGTAATATCATTTCCACCTAAAGCTACAGCACCCATACCGGCAATAGTTTGAGCCCCTATTGCAATAGATTGGTCACCTATAGCACGTGCATTACGACCTAAGGCTGTTCCTTCATTAATAGCTACATTTGTGTATCCGTTTATTCCCTTAGCTATTGGTTGATAATCCTCAACATTTTTAACTCCAAACGCTTTTTTTAGCACTTCGACATTGTTGTCAACATCTGTAGCATTCCCATCAGGCATACCACTAGCATCTAACTTTCTAAATCCAGCACCGGCACCGGCCCCTACTGCAACAGAAGAGTTTACAGAGCGTCCATCAGTTTGATTTACCCCTGTATAAGCACCAGTACCAATAGCTACACCGCCAGCATCTCCACCATTAAGATTTTTCCCAGCATTGTTAGTTCCCGACATAGCACCATAACCAATGGCAATACTATGACCTTGACCTTGATCTCGAGTTTCAGCTTCTTTACCGAAAGCAATATCATTAGCTTTATTTGCTTTACTGGAGTTACCAAAAGCCATTGCAAAATTAGCACCGGTATTTGTTTTACTGCCATATCCTATGGCATAACTATCGTCACCTAGCGCGTTCGATCCAGCTCCCAATGCTACAGATGAAGGACCACTTGCTATTGTGTTATAACCTAAAGCAAGACTATTATTATGCCTTGCAGCAGAGTTATACCCTATAGAAATAGATCTAGGCGCACTTGCATTACTCCCCGATCCAATGGCATAACTATATTCCTTTGTCGCATTCGAGTTATTTCCCAATGCCACAGATGCATTACCACTTGCTTTAGATCCATTACCAATAGCTACAGCATTTGTATTCTCTGCTTTCGCTTTAAAACCTAATGCCATAGCGTCATTTGAAGTTGTTTCAGCTTCCCTACCAACAGCAATACCGTTATTTCCACCTGCTTTTGAATTTCTACCAATTGCTAGAGCCCCATCATTTCCTGTTGCTTGTGCACTATGACCAATAGCAAGTGAATTATTATTTCCAGTTGCCTGAGAATCTTTACCAATAGCAATAGAATCGCCACTATTTGCAGTAGCCAACCCCCCAGTTGAATTAATCTGAATCAACCCACCTGCAGCATCAGCCGCATAAGCCGAATGACCGCTTAATAACGTCAAGGCGATGGCTGCAGATTTAATAAAATTGCCTGAAAATTTGACCGCACTTTTTTGTGCATTTGATGAGCTTTGTTTTTTATGTGCTTTGGTTAATTCGGATACTGCCACCCAAGATTGGGTTGCTTGACTCCAAATCACTCTGAATACTTTATTCATAATATAACCCTTTTGAATATATTTAAGATGGTCAATCCGCTATTCCGAATCGATAGGGGCGGTGGGCGGTACCTCTTGAGTACTGAGCGGCTGTATGCGGTTTTATTTGGTTTTGGCATATTTGCGGCGGCAAAGGCGTTGGGTGAATCTTTGCTTAACACTTCCGCTTTTCCTCGTGCCGGCAAGCCCGCTGACCGCCGTCTATGTCCGGGTCGAATGATTCTAGATGTCCTTGAAAGTTTTATTCATCGTTAAAATCCGTAAATACATTAATAATCTTGTTATAGAATTCTAATATTATATCTAAAATATATATGGTTGATATATAGGGAATTATGCGGGGGGGTTATTTTATGTAAATCTTGAGAGCTGTGCCGGAGTGGTTGGTTTATTATTAATGATAGATGCGTTAATGTGTCGGTAATTTGGCTGTAAAGATTTTTTAATCATCAAGATTAACGGATTACAGGTGAGAATCTGTTTGCCGGTGTGGTTTCGGCGTTG
>AEPI01000031.1 GCA_000193795.2 Neisseria lactamica NS19
AGGCTTTTACTTAAATAGTTGAGGCTTGAATTATGTTCTATTTGTCTGAAGATGAATTGAAATTCAAACAAAATACAAATCCTGATTATTTTAATGAGAAACTTTGTCATATTTTCATATCGGAAATGTTTAAACTTAAGGATATGTATCCAATTTCCGATTTTACAAATGTTGTAAGAAAAGCATCTCAATATTTTTTAAATAGAACATATCTTGATGATATGGTAGTTTTTTTTGAGGATGGCTCTTTTCTGAAATTTCAGTTTTTAGAAAATGGCTTTGAATGTAAAGAATTCTATGATGGTCAAATTTCAACGGCTTTTTATTACGGTCGTTATTCTATTAGGCTTTAGTTCATCACATGCAGAAGAATTGTTTGTTGAATCAAATGGAAGAGTCCGTGTATCAACAGGCGAATTCAATGAGAACGGCGTTAAAACTTGGCGTTATCTTGATAGAGGAAGAGGTGGACTCGGCGGAAATATGTTCTATCATGAGATACAAAAATCATTTCCGGTTGTTCATTCTTCAACAGGAGCACGTTCTCTTGAAAAAGTCCCCGTTAAAGTAACTGCATCAGTTTCCCGCGCCGGTGTATTGGCAGGAGTCGGCAAACTTGCCCGCTTAGGCGCGAAATTCAGCACAAGGGCGGTTCCCTATGTCGGAACAGCCCTTTTAGTCCACGACGTATACGAAACTTTCAAAGACGACATTCAAGCCCAAGGCTACCAATACGATCCCGAAACCGACAAATTTGTAAAAGGCTACGAATATAGTAATTGCATTTTGTATAGGGTGGGAGATTATCCCCATGAAAAGACGGTAATTCATTCCTGCTATGGCGTCGACATTTCGACTATGCGTCTTATGTCAGATTACAGTAGATTTCCTGAAGTTAAAGAACTGATGGAAGCCAGAATGGAAATCATTGGCAGAAAGTATTGGGAAGAGTTTAGGCATAGTCCCCATATGGTTAATTTTAAAGATTACAAATTTGCCCTTTGTAATTTCAACTGGAACGGCGGAGATTGTTCAGTTCGTAAAGGAGATGATTATAGGTCTTTTATCACTTTTTCACTTGAAAGAAACCAAAAATACAAAGAAGAAATGGATGCCAAAAAGCTGGAAGAGATTTTATCCTT
>AEPI01000030.1 GCA_000193795.2 Neisseria lactamica NS19
TCTAATACATCATTAGCCAGTTTAAATCAAAATAATGTTAATCATGTTTTTCAAGATAAGCATAATTTTGATTCATTCCTAAAAGATTACCCTTCAAAAGATAGTGCATATTTAGCTATACAAAATGCAGCAAATACAACTTTAAAACCAGATACATATAAAAAAGGAACATGGGTTACCATTCAAGTCAATGGTGTTCCTGTATCAGTAAAAGGAAATTTTGTTGATGGCAACTTTCGCATTGGCACAGCAACAATGAAACCATTCTAAGATTGAGCCACAAATGAACCTAGAAAATTATGAAGATATTTCAATAAAATTACTTTTTTATCATAATAATTTAGAAAATGAATATTTATATTTCATTAAAAATGATAAATTATTTAACCTAGTGTATCGCAATAAAACAAATAATGGTTTTTTTTGCACAATAGAAAAGCCATTATTTTTTTTAGGTGATAAAAGTTATTTTGAATTTAATTTCAAATATTTAACACATGAAAAAGAATACCTTGGCTCGTTTATGTGCTGGGTAAATACTAATTCAATTGAAATTGAGGGAGTTTTTTTTAACGACCCGCTACCTGATAATATGATAATAAATAACTTTTTTGAAATAAATGATTAACGATACACCAATAAACCAATC
>AEPI01000029.1 GCA_000193795.2 Neisseria lactamica NS19
AGTTTTTAAAGATTATAAAAACCCGTCATTCCCGCGCAGGCGGGAATCCAGACCTTGGAGCGGAGGAAATATTCAAAGGTTGGCTGAAGCTTTAGAGATTCTAGATTCCCGCTTTCGCGGGAATGACGAAAAGTGGCGGGAATCCAGACCTTGGGGTAGCGGCAATATTCAAAAACCCGTCATTCCCGCGCAGGCGGGAATCCAGACCGTCGGGTAGCAGCAATATTCAAAGGTTAGCTGAAGCTTTAGAGATTCTAGATTCCCGCTTTCGCGGGAATGACGAAGAGTGTGGAAATAACGAAAAGTCGTGATAACGGCGTGCGCGGATGCCGTCTGAAACTCCATCCCCCGCCCCAACAAAAAAACCGCCCCAATCAACAACCCCCCCCGACAAAAAAACAATCCGGAACGCGTCTGACCGTTCCGGATTGTTTTCAGGCGCATCCGCGCATCAGAACATACTGCGCACGCCCATATTGACCTGCCAATTCTGCCGCATCTTGTGCATCGAAGACCTTTGCGCCTCAAAATAAAGCTGCCGCCCGTTTCCGGCATTGCGGCGCACCACGCCCAAGCCGTATTCCAACCAGCCGCCCCGGTGTTTGAATTCCTCCACGGCAGAGCCGTTGAACCTGTGGCGGATCGTGCCGATAAACTCGCGTTTGTACATCAGCTTGCCGTAGATGTTCAGCCTGCCGCCGTCCAAACCGTCCACGCCCGCCCGAAAGCCGAACCGCCCCATCAGGCTGCGGAAGTTGTCCGTCTCGGCAGACAGCCCGTTTGACAGCGAAAAGCCGTAGCCGCGCGTAAACCAGTAAGACAACTGCGCTTCCGGCTGCCACCAATAGGTTTTGCCGCCGTCCTGTTTTTCCATCCGCCTGCCGGTTTCGGCGGAAAGCATATAGGCATTCAGGCGCGCCTCGTTCGATTCGACCCGTTTGCCGACGTAATTGGTCAACCCGTAGCTGCCCTTATATCGGGCGATGTTGGCGACCAAATCATAATAAGCCCTGCTTTCCCGGTTGAGCCAGGTGGAATAAACGCCTGCCGTCCTGCCGTAGATTTTGCCGCTGCCGGCGTAGTCTTCGGAAGCGTAGGACGATTGGAGGTGGCGGAGCATCAGCCCTTTGTAATGAATCCATTTATCGCCGAACCCCGTCCTGTTGAAGCCGCCGGCAAAGCCCCAATAGCGGTTGCCGTAACCGCCCACGCGGTAATCGCTGCGGCTGCCGGCGAATTTTCCGCCGACGCGTTTGATCCAAACGTTGTTGTCTTCCTGCGGCGTTCCGTCGGCGTGGATTTCGCCCATACGCTGCACCAGCGTTTCATCGGAAACCGCGTTCAACTGATATAACGCCTCGCCGAAGAGGACGCCGCTCGATGCGCCCGTCGACAGGGTGGCCGGGTAGAGGTAGAAGTCCCGCTTGCCGTCTGCGGAAATATTGACCTTTTTGGAATCACCCGACTCGCCCAAGGCAAAACACCACCCTCCCTGTTCCGTACAGCGGACATTTAATTCGTATGACGCTTTTGTGTTTTCGGCATCGCCTTTGTTTTCGACCAGCTTTAAAAACTCCCTGCCCGTCGTTTTTGCCTTGGCATCGTCCGTATATTCGATGATGTGCGTCCCTTCGCTGCCTTTTCGGGTAATCAGCTTGTCCGATTCGCCTTTGACGATGTCGCCGTACATTTTGAACACGCCGCCGTCGCCCTTGAGCTTGCTCACAGACACTTTGACGAATTTATTGCTGTCGCTAAATTCGACCTGCGCGTCTTCCGACAAATCCAACTCTTTCAGCATTGAATCATTGGTAACCCTCCAGCGCGCGCCGTTGCTTATTTTGAGGTTGACGGTGTTGTTTGTCTTGTCGTCGATCGCGCTGTCTTTAATCCAACCGTTTTCATCGAAGAAATCTTCATATTCTTTGATTTTTGCTTCGTCTCTCTCAATGCTTTTTATGCTGCTTTCTTTTGATTTCTCTTTTGCTTTTATTTGTTTTTCTATTTTTTGTTTTTCTTTTTCTTGTGAGCCATCTTCCTTGAGTTTAGCCAATTCTTCCTTGAGTTTAGCCAATTCTTCATCCAGCTTAGGCAATTTTTCCTGTTGGCGAACTAGATGTTTCCTTGCATTGTCGATATCTTTTTCCGTGGGCGGTACATTCCCGTCCGCATCCACGGTTAAGGCAAACATATCTTTCCCTTTGGCAAAGCTCCTTTTCCCGATATGTGCCTCCCCTTCAAAATAAGAGTCTTTGTTGGCGAGGTTCACGCTCACGCTGCCGCCGTTGTAGGCGAAAATATCGCCTTTGATTTTGACAACCTTGTCTTCCCCGCCGACAACCTCGACTTTGCTGTATTTCCCGTCAATCGCAAACGCGCTGCCTATGCTTTTGGGCCTGCCTTGTTCGTCATAAACCGGCGTTGCAACGATATCGACATTCCCACGGAAAATCGCTTCCATCTTAGAACCTTCCGGAATCTGCTTCTTATGGCCGACTCTTCTGCTTGAATAGAAGCCAAAACCGTTTGCTTCCGCCTCGTCCTGTCCGTTCCTATCGATTTTAATGTTTACATCGCCCTTGAACTCCATCGTGGTGATGCTTGGAGAAGCGTTGTTGAGGTTGATGCCTGAGTTACTATAGTGGTTGGCGGTAATGCCTTGTCCTTTATCTTTTCCTGATTTGATGTTGATATTCAGCGTCGAGCCTTCTTCGGAAACAAGACGATATTCCCCCACTTTTTCACCATTATTAAGCAATGTAATACCTTCGACCCCGGGATTGGCATTCGGGTCCGCGTCTGCATTGATGGTATTGCGCCCTTTAAAGGTAAGCGTTGCCGGCGCCAAGCTTTCGGATTTTTGCGTATTGATTCTGTCATAAGACAAAATGCCGTAAGGCGCGTTATGGGCGGCTATGGTTACGTTTTCAAAAGTGATGTTGTTTTTACCCTCATAGCTTTGATCCGCCAACATCACGGCACCGCCCCTATGATATCCCGGTCTGTACGTTTCGTGTAATTCGTATGTATAACCGTTTGTGTTTATATTTCTTTCAATCGAGTTATTGTCAATCGTCGGCGAGGCATCGGCAGAACCGTCTGCCAATTTGCCTTTTATCGTAATGTTGTTCGTACCGCCTTTGGCGGCGATGATGAGGGAATTTAAGGGTTTGACTTCGGTTTCGCCATCGTAGGTGTAGTTGTTCTCTTGCCCTTTTTTTGCGAGGACGAGGGTGTATTTGTCTTCTTTAACGATTGTTCCTTTATTTACGTCTGCCCCTTGAGCGTGCATAGAAGCGGCCGCGAAGCCAAGTAAGATGCATTGAACTGTCTTCTTTTGTTTCATTAGTTTTCCATTTTGCGAGTATATAATTTTTATTATTATATGCTTAAATCATTGACACGCAAAAAAAAAAAAAAAAAAAATAACAATTAATTTGTTGATATTTATATATTTTATATATAAAAATTAGCGGAAGTTTACATTTTTTGCTGTTGATTTTACGCAATAGGCTTGACAAGTTTCCGAAGCCTTGTAAAATAACGCACCTTCACGCGCCCATCGTCTAGAGGCCTAGGACACTGCCCTTTCACGGCGGCAACCGGGGTTCGAATCCCCGTGGGCGTGCCAATTCAAAAACCTGCTTGTTTCAAGCAGGTTTTTTTCATTATAAGTCGTCATTCCCGCAACCTTCGTCATTCCCGTGAAAACGGGAATCTAGAACCTCAAACTTTCAGATAATCTTTGAATATTGCCGCACCCTTCGTCATTCCCGTGAAAACGGGAATCTAGAATCTCGGACTTTCAGACGACTTTTAAATATTTCCGCCGCCCCGAAGGTCTGGATTCCCGCCTGCGCGGGAATGACGGTGGGCGCGGATGCCGTCTAAAACTTCATCATTTCCGCAACTCTTCGTCATTCCCGCGAAAGCGGGAATCTAGAATCTTTAAATTTTCAGATAAGCTTTGAATATTGCCGCCGCCCCAAGGGTCTGGATTCCCGCCTGCGCGGGAATGACGAGTCTGTTATAACCTTTGAATATTTCCACCGCTTCAAGGGTCCGGATTCCCACTTTCGCAGGAATGACGGGATTTTAGGTTTCTGTTTTTGCGGGAATGACGAATAAAAAGCACCGGTTTATACTCGCCGCAACACGCGATTCAGACGGCATCGCCGTGCTTTTTTACAGGCAGGAAAGTATAGTGGATTAACAAAAATCAGGACAAGGCGACGAAGCCGCAGACAGTACAAATAGTACGAAACCGATTCACTTGGTGCTTCAGCACCTTAGAGAATCGTTCTCTTTGAGCTAAGGCGAGGCAACGCCGTACTGGTTTTTGTTAATCCACTATAATGCGCCCTTTTGACGGGGTGCAACAGATAAGGAGGAACATATGAAAGAATCTTTTGTGCAGACGCTCACCATCGCCGGTTCTGACTCGGGCGGCGGTGCGGGCATTCAGGCGGATTTGAAAACGTTTCAGATGCGCGGCGTGTTCGGAACGTGCGTCATCACCGCCGTTACCGCGCAAAATACCTTGGGCGTGTCGGCGGTGCATCTTGTCCCGACCGAAACCATCACCGCACAAATCCAAGCAATCAGGGAAGACTTCGACATCCGCGCCTACAAAATAGGTATGCTCGGCACAGCGGAAATTATCGAATGCGTTGCCGACAAGCTGAAACACTGCAGCTTCGGCAGGCGCGTACTCGACCCTGTGATGATTGCCAAAGGCGGTGCGCCGCTGTTGCAGGATTCCGCCGTTGCGGCACTGACGCGCCTGCTGCTTCCCGGTACGGATGTATTGACCCCCAACCTGCCCGAAGCGGAAGCCCTGACCGGCGTGCGTATCGAAAACCGCGAAGATGCGGAACGTGCGGCAAAAATCCTGCTTGATTACGGTGTCAAAAATGTCATCATCAAAGGCGGACATTTGAACGGCAGCACAAGCGGACGCTGCACGGATTGGCTGTTTACGCAAAACGAAACGCTGGAATTGGACAGCCTCCGCTTTCCGACCGCCCACACACACGGCACAGGCTGCACGTTTTCCGCCTGCATCACCGCCGAGTTGGCAAAAGGATCGGACGTTTGCAAAGCCGTGCAGACTGCCAAGGCATACATCACGGCGGCAATCTCAAACCCTTTGGAAATCGGCGCGGGACACGGCCCGGTCAATCATTGGGCCTATCGGGATTAGCCGCAAAAATGCCGTCTGAACGCCTTTTCGGGTTCAGACGGCATTGTCCGGCGAGGCTTATCCGGGTTTTTTCGCCAGCATAGTGACAAATTTAAACCGTATCGGATTGCCGTTTTCGTCTTTGGCGTGCATCGCGCCCAATTCTTCTTTATATTCGACCAGCTCCCAATCCCGATAATAATCCTTCAGCCCGCCCTCTTTAAATTTGAAAGGGAACGGCATCGGACAGGGGAAATCCGCCGTATCCATTGCCGACACAATCAAGTTGTACCCGCCCGCCGCCGTATGCGCCTGCATATCGGCAATCACGTCGGGCACGCGCTGCGGCATCAAGAACATCAGCACCACCGTTGCCACAATATAATCAAACTCGCCCTGTAAAGCGGCGGCATTCAAATCATATTCCAGCGTGCGGACGTTTAAACCCTCCGCCTCTGCCAACTCCGCCACGTTTGCCAATGCAGCCGGATTGTGATCGACTGCGGTAACTTCAAATCCCTTCAAACCGAGAAACAGCGCGTTGCGCCCCTGTCCGCAGCCCATATCGAGTGCCCTGCCCGCCGGTACGGTATCCTGTGCCGCCGCGACCGTAGAATGCGTGGCGCTCATCCCGTATTTTTTGTGGAAATAATCTTCGGCCGCACAATACATCGACAAACGGATTTCAGCATCGTCCGTTTTCGGTTTGACGGAAAACACCTGCTGCGGCGCAAACACGCAATCGCCGCCGTCCGCCGACCAAACCTCTGCCGCCCCGTCCTGCGTGCGGACTTCGACATCGCCCCGCAACACATTCAGGCAGACCCACTCCCCCTCCTCGGACGAATAGCCCGACAACAAAACTTCCGGCAGGTTTTCCGCCTTCCATACGGGCATTTGCCCGAAACAAAACAACTCGCCGCTTTGACCCACCATCCGCTCCTTTGCGTTCAAAAATAAAGTTGCACATTATATGCCTATTTTAATCCACCGCAATCTTTCAGACGGCACGGCGCGCAAACCGCTTATAATCACGCCGGACACCACACAAAGGCACAATAATGGACACACCTGTTTACCTCTACACGGACGGCGCGTGCAAAGGCAATCCCGGCGCGGGCGGCTGGGGCGTATTAATGCACTACGGCAGCCACGAAAAAGAACTTTTCGGCGGCGAAGCGCAAACCACCAACAACCGCATGGAGCTGACCGCCGTCATCGAAGGGCTGAAATCGCTCAAACGCCGCTGCACCGTCATCATCTGCACCGACTCGCAATACGTCAAAAACGGCATGGAAAACTGGATACACGGCTGGAAGCGCAACGGCTGGAAGACCGCCGCCAAACAGCCGGTCAAAAACGATGATTTGTGGAAAGAACTCGACACGCTGGTCGGGCGGCACCAAGTCAGCTGGACTTGGGTGAAAGGACACGCGGGACACGCGGAAAACGAACGCGCCGACGATTTGGCAAACCGTGGCGCGGCGCAGTTTTCCTGAGTGCCGCACCGGCAAAAATGCCGTCTGAAACCGCCAAGAGGCTTCAGACGGCATCGTCCTCCACCGTCATTCCCGCGCAGGCGGGAATCTAAAAACCCAACGCTGCAAAAATTTATCGGAAACAACAATCTTTTCATCGTCATTCCCGCGAAAGCGGGAATCCAGTCCGTTCGGTTTCAGTTTTTTTTGAGGTTTCGGGTAACTTCTAAACCGTCATTCCCGCGAAAGCGGGAATCTGGAACGTAAAATCTAAAGAAACCGTTTTACCCGACAAGTTTCTGTGCCGACAGACCTAGATTCCCGCCTGCGCGGGAATGACGGAATTTTAGGTTTCTGTTTTGATTTTCTGTTTTTGAGAGAATGACGGGATTCTAGG
>AEPI01000028.1 GCA_000193795.2 Neisseria lactamica NS19
CGCGCCCGCCCGTCAGGAAGGGTTCAACTGGACGATTGCAACCCTGTTTGCCCTTATCGTCCTCATTATGCAGCTTTCCTACCTCTTCATCCTATGAACGCGCCCGACCTCTTTGTCGCCCACTTCCGCGAAGCCGCCCCCTACATCCGCCAAATGCGCGGCACGACACTGGTCGCCGGCATAGACGGCCGCCTGCTCGACGGCGATACTTTAAACAAGCTCGCCGCCGACATCGGGCTTTTGTCGCAACTGGGCATCCGCCTCGTCCTCATCCACGGCGCGCGCCCCTTCCCCGACCGCCCCGCCGCCGGACAAAACCGCGCGCCGCATTACTGCCGGGGCTGGCGCGTTACCGACGAAACCGCGATCGAACAGGCGCAGCAGTTTGCCGGCACCGTCCGCAGCCGTTTTGAAGCCGCATTGTGCGGCAGCGTTTCCGGGTTCGCGCGCGCCCCCTCCGTCCCGCTCGTATCGGGCAACTTTCTGACCGCCCGTCCCGTCGGGATCGTCGACGGCATAGATATGGAATATACGGGCGTTATCCGCAAAACCGACACCGCCGCCATCCGTTTCCAACTCGACGCGGGCAACATCGTCTGGCTGCCGCCGCTCGGACATTCCTACGGCGGCAAGACCTTCCATCTCGATATGCTTCAAACCGCCGCCGCCGTCGCCGTCTCGCTTCAGGCGGAAAAACTCGTTTACCTGACCCTTTCAGACGGCATTGCCCGCCCCGACGGCACGCTCGCCGAAACCCTCTCGGCACAGGAAGCGCAATCGCTGGCGGAACACGCCGGCGGCGAAACCCGGCGGCTGGTCGAATCCGCCCTTACCGCGCTCGAAGGCGGCGTGCGGCGCGTCCAAATCCTCAACGGCGCCGCCGACGGCAGCCTGCTGCAAGAACTCTTTACCCGCAACGGCATCGGCACGTCCGTCGCCAAAGAATCCTTCGTTTCCATCCGGCAGGCGCACAGCGGCGACATCCCGCACATCGCCGCCCTCATCCGTCCTTTGGAAGAACAAGGCATCCTGCTGCACCGCAGCCGCGAATACCTCGAAAACCACATTTCCGAATTTTCCATCCTCGAACACGACGGCAACCTGTACGGCTGTGCCGCACTGAAAACCTTTGCCGAAGCCGATTGCGGCGAAATCGCCTGCCTTGCCGTCTCGCCGCAGGCACAGGACGGCGGCTACGGCGAACGCCTGCTTGCCCACATTATCGATAAAGCGCGCGGCGCAGGCATAAGCAAGCTATTCGCACTGTCCACAAATACCGGCGAATGGTTTGCCGAACGCGGCTTTCAGACGGCATCGGAAGACGAGTTGCCCGAAACGCGGCGCAAAGCCTACCGCAACAACGGACGAAACTCGCATATTCTGGTGCGTCGCCTGCACCGCTGACCGCAACGGAAAGCCGCCGCAGAAATGCCGTCTGAACCCCGTTTCAGACGGCATTTCCCCGATTATAAAGACCTGCCCAACCCTCAAGGACCCCGATGAAATCCTACCCCGACCCCTACCGCCATTTTGAAAACCTCGATTCCGCCGAAACGCAAAACTTTGCTGCTGAAGCGAATGCCGAAACGCGTGCGCGTTTTTTAGAAAACGACAAAGCGCGCGCATTGTCTGACGGCATTTTGGCGCAGATGCAGGATACGCGGCAGATTCCGTTTTGTCAGGAACACCGCGCGCGGATGTACCATTTTCATCAGGACGCGGAATATCCGAAGGGTGTGTACCGCGTGTGTACGGCGGCGACCTATCGTTCCGGCTATCCCGAGTGGAAAATCCTGTTTTCGGTGGCGGATTTCGACGAATTGCTCGGCGACGATGTGTATTTGGGCGGCGTGTCGCACTTGGTGGAAAAACCCAACCGCGCGTTGTTAACACTGAGTAAATCGGGCGGCGATACGGCGTACACGCTGGAAGTGGATTTGGAAGCAGGAGAATTGGTAGAAGGCGGTTTTCACTTTCCGGCAGGCAAAAACTATGTGTCGTGGCGCGATGAAAACAGCGTGTGGGTATGTCCGGCCTGGGACGAGCGGCAGTTGACCGAATCAGGCTATCCGCGCGAGGTGTGGCTGGTGGAACGCGGCAAGAGTTTCGAGGAAAGCCTGCCTGTGTATCAAATTGCCGAAGACGGGATGATGGTGAACGCGTGGCGTTACCTCGATCCGCAGGGTTCGCCGATTGATTTGATTGAAGCGTCTGACGGTTTTTACACCAAAACGTATTTGCAGGTGTCGTCCGAAGGCGAGGCGAAACCGTTGAACCTGCCCGCCGATTGCGACGTGGTCGGTTATCTGGCCGGGCATCTGTTGCTGACCTTGCGTAAAGACTGGAACCGCGCGAACCAAAGCTATCCGAGCGGCGCGCTGGTGGCGGTGAAGCTGAATCGGGGCGAACTCGGGGCGGCGCAGCTTTTGTTTGCGCCCGATGAAACGCAGGCATTGGAAAGCGTGGAAACGACCAAGCGTTTTGTGGTGGCGAGCCTGCTGGAAAACGTGCAAGGCCGCCTGAAAGCGTGGCGTTTTACCGATGGCAAATGGCAGGAGGCCGAACTGCCGCGCCTGCCTTCGGGCGCGTTGGAAATGACCGACCAGCCTTGGGGCGGCGACGTGGTTTACTTTGCCGCCGGCGATTTCACCACGCCGCTGACGCTGTTTGCATTGGATTTGAACGTGATGGAACTGACCGTCATGCGCCGCCAGCCGCAGCAGTTTGTTTCAGACGGCATCGAAGTGCGGCAGTTTTGGGCGGTTTCGTCCGACGGCGAACGCATTCCTTATTTCCACGTCGGCAAAAACGCCTCGCCCGACACGCCGACCTTGGTTTATGCCTACGGCGGTTTCGGCGTGCCCGAGCTGCCGCACTATCTGGGCAGCATCGGCAAATATTGGCTGGAAGAGGGCAACGCCTTCGTGTTGGCGAACATACGCGGCGGCGGCGAGTTCGGCCCGCGCTGGCATCAGGCGGCGCAGGGAATCAGCAAACACAAAAGCGTCGATGATTTGCTTGCCGTCGTGCGCGATTTGTCCGAACGCGGCATCAGTTCGCCCAAACACATCGGTTTGCAGGGCGGCAGCAACGGCGGACTGATTACCGCCGCCGCCTTCGTGCGCGAGCCGCAAAGTATAGGCGCGCTGGTGTGCGAAGTGCCGCTGACCGACATGATCCGTTATCCGCTGCTGTCCGCCGGCGCAAGCTGGACGGACGAATACGGCAACCCGCAAAAATACGAAGTCTGCAAACGCCGGCTGGGCGAATTATCGCCGTATCACAATCTTTCAGACAGCATCGATTATCCGCCCGCGCTCATCACCACCAGCCTGTCCGACGACCGCGTCCATCCCGCCCACGCGCTCAAGTTCTACGCCAAACTGCGCGAAACCTCCGCGCAATCGTGGCTCTACGCCCCGGACGGCGGCGGACACACCGGCAACGGCACGCAACGCGAATCCGCCGACGAAATGGCGTGCGTCTTATTGTTCCTCAAAGAATTTTTGGCATCATGTTTCAACACACAGGACGACACATAAAGCGTCGCCCTATGTGTCGTCCTGATTTGGAAGGGGTTATACCCTCCCAAATAAAGTCTGATTCTACCGCCCCGAAGGACGGATGTCCAAGTAGCGAAGTTTCAACCGAAAAGGAAATACGATAAATCAAGACGGCATTCCGTACCGTATCCGATAAGGAATGCCGTCTGCAACCGTCAGACTCAATAACGCGGCAAATATTTGTCCGCCTCAACCGCCCACGCGTCGATACCGCCTTTTAAGTTATATAGATTATCAAACCCCGCGTCCGCCAGATACATCGCCGTATGCAGGCTGCGGATGCCGTGGTGGCAATACACCACAAGCGGCACATCGTCCGGCAACTCGTTTTGCCGCAGCGGAATCAGATTCATCGGAATATGCAGCGCATTTGGCAGCGAACAAACCGCCGCTTCCTCATCCGTACGCACATCCAACAAACAAAACATCCGCCCCTCGTCCATCCACGCCTTCAATTCCGCCGCCCCAAGTTGCACGATATCCATCGCAAAATCCCCAAAAAACCAAGCAAAATGCCGTCTGAAGCCCCAAACCCGCTTTCAGACGGCATCGCAATCCGAACATCAAAAATTAAAACTGTCGAAAGGATGGGCATCCTTGTCGGTCAAACCGGCCGCCAAAGTATCGAACAGCACCTTCTCTTCAAACACATCGCCCCTGCGCGTAATCAAAAGCGCGCGCTGAACCGGCCTGCGTCCGACGATAACCGCCATACGCCCCCCGTCTTTCAACTGTTGTTTCAACACATCAGGCACAAGGCTGACCGCGCCGCCGACATAAACCGCATCAAACGGCGCGCCCGCAGAAGGTTCGGTTAATCCGTTGTTTTGCACATAATCGATATTGTCCGAACCCAAGCCGTCCAACACCGCTTTGGCGCGCTTTTGCTGTTCGGCATCGATGTCGTCCGAAACCACCCTGCCCGCCAATTTTGCCAAAAGCGCGGCCGCATAGCCCGATCCCGTACCGATTTCCAAAACCGTATCGTTTTTAGTCAGCTTCAAGCCCTGCGCCAACCGCGCCACGACTTTCGGCTCGAGCATCTTATGACCGTTGGCAAGCGGCAGCTCCATATCCGCATACGCCAAACCCTGCAAAGACTCATCCACGAAAAGCTCGCGCGGAATCTCATCCAACGCGTCCAAAACATCAAAATCCAATACATCCCAAGGACGGATTTGCTGTTCGACCATATTGAACCGCGCTTTATCAAAATCCATTTAATGCTCCGTCAAATAATTGCTTGAACAATGGCAGGCATTATAAAACCACACTCCCGCCGCGCCAACTTCGGCACGCGCCGCCCGCCTGTCTTTCCAGTCTCAAACCGCCTGACGCGAAGCCTCAAACCGCTTTTCCAAAATCTTCGCCAGTTCGCCCAAATACAAAGCATCCGTCTCATCAAACTGCGCCAAATGTTCGCTGTCCGCGTCCAACACGCCGATACAGAGGCCGTCTGAAAACAGCGGCACGACGATTTCCGAACGCGACAAAGACGAACAGGCAATATGGTCGGGATGCGCGTTCACATCCTTGACCACCATCGTCTCACCCTTCGCCCAAGCCTGACCGCACACCCCGCGCCCGAACGGAATCCGCGTACACGCCAAAGGTCCCTGAAACGGTGCCAAAACCAATTCGTCCGAACGCGTATCGACCAAATAAAAACCCACCCAAAACCAACCGAACGCCTCCTTCAAAACCGCCGCCGTGTTCGCCAAATTCGCCACCCGGTCCGTCTCGTCCGCCACCACAGACTCAATCTGCGGCAACACCTCCCGATAAAGCGCGGCCTTGTCCGAAGCCGAAAAATGAAGCGCGTGCATCACATCTCCCATATTTGCATACATATCAGGCAGCCATTATAAAACAACCTGCCCGAAACAACATTCCAAACCGCCCCGGCCGGCCGCTTCAAGTTGCGAACCCGCCGCATATCCACTAAACTTCACGTTGCACCGCGCCACACGCGGCAGACAGAAAAAACACGACACGGAGCAAAAAAGATGTATCGCCAAATCGGAATGTGGGATCAAAAATGGGTCATCGGCAACTGGAAAATGAACGGCCGGCTCCAAAACAACAACGCACTGATGCACCGCTTCCGCATCCATCCCACCGCCGAACGCGTCCTCATCGGACTCGCCGCCCCGACCGTTTACCTGCTGCAACTGCACAACGCCATGCAAATCGTTTTAAACAACCGCATCCTCA
This sequence comes from Neisseria lactamica NS19, assembly GCA_000193795.2. GTDB lineage: Bacteria > Pseudomonadota > Gammaproteobacteria > Burkholderiales > Neisseriaceae > Neisseria > Neisseria lactamica_A. The sequence continues at coordinate 5,778 of AEPI01000028.1, forward strand.
CCTGCGCCCAAGACGTGAGCCGCTTCCCCAATAACGGCGCGTACACCGGCGAAGTGTCCGCCGAAATGCTCGCCGACATCGGAACAGACATCGTCCTCATCGGACACTCCGAACGCAGCCTCTATTTCGGCGAAAAAAACGAAATCCAACGCCGCAAAATGGAAAACGTCCTCAACGTCGGACTGATTCCATTATTGTGCGTCGGCGAAAGCCTCGAAGAGCGCGAAGCCGGCAAAGAACACGAAGTCATCGCCCACCAACTCTCCATATTGCAAGGGCTGGACACCAAAAACATCGCCGTCGCCTACGAACCCGTCTGGGCAATCGGCACCGGCAAAGTCGCCACCGTCGAACAGATTGCCGATATGCACGCATTCATCTACAAAGAAATCTTGTCTTTGTGCGGAAGCGATGTTAAAATCCGCGTCCTTTACGGCGGAAGTGTGAAGGCGGACAACGCGGCCGACATCTTCGCAGTACCTTATGTGGACGGCGCACTCGTCGGCGGCGCGTCATTGTCGTACGACTCCTTTACCGCCATCATCAGTGCTGCACAAAATGCGTAGAAAAATATGGAAGCCTTCAAAACCCTAATTTGGATTGTTAATATTATTTCCGCTTTGGCCGTCATCGTGTTAGTATTGCTCCAACACGGCAAAGGCGCGGATGCCGGCGCGACTTTCGGATCGGGAAGCGGCAGCGCGCAAGGCGTATTCGGCTCGGCTGGCAACGCCAACTTCCTCAGCCGTTCGACCGCCGTTGCAGCAACATTTTTCTTTGCAACCTGCATGGCGATGGTGTATATTCACACCCACACGACAAAACACGGTTTGGACTTCAGTAACGTACAACAGACTCGGCAAGCACCCAAACCCGTAAGCAATACCGAACCTTCTGCCCCTGTTCCTCAGCAGCAGAAATAACAGTTTTTCAAATGCCGACATGGTGAAATTGGTAGACACGCTATCTTGAGGGGGTAGTGGCCGTAGGCTGTGCGAGTTCAAATCTCGCTGTCGGCACCAACATATAAAAACGCTTAGGAATTCTAAGCGTTTTTTTCGTTTAATCCCGTCTAATGCCGTCAACCAATCCCAATCAATACAAGGATTTCAGGCTGATTGTTATCCTGCCGCCCCCCTTCCTGACCGTACGATCCCGTACAATCCGTCCTAATTGAACTAACCTGATTTTTTACGGCATCCGAAAAATACCGTAAAAATAAAGCCGAACGACCGCCAAATCAGGAATGCCAAGCGGAAAAGAGCTTGCAGGAGATGCCGCCAAACCGTAGGGAACGAGGGGGAAACCGTCCAAGATGCAGGGCGGTTTTTTTGTTTTTTTGAAAACGCCTATATAGGAATGCACTACCCTTACCTATTACCGCCGTTACCGTTAGGATTATAAAAATAATTATATGAAATAAAATAATAAAAATCGGTAACGATTACGGTAACAAATGGTAACAAGTGGTAACAATTGCCCCGCATTTTCGGCTTTTTTCCTGTCTTGGCAGTTGTAGCGCAGCGGAATGAAAAGCCAAAACGCACGGAAACGCGCCAAATTTGAGCAGGAATGGCGGTTAAACCGCTTGGATATTCACGGCATAGGCAGACGGCAAAATGCGCTAAAAACGCAAATTTGAGCCATTAACGGCGATTGATTAAAAAATAATCAGATTAACCACCGGTGTTTCAGACGGCATATATGCAGAAATTGCGGGGTATAAAAAAGCGGCTTGCCGTGTTGTTTGTCTTTGGTATAATCCCCAGTATCACTAAGTAAACGGTTGCACAATGCGGATATTTAGAAACCAGTGGGTAACGAAATTTGCCAAGAAACACAAAATCAGCGATTCCGAGTTACTGGAAGCGGTAGGACGGGCGGATAACGGACTGATAGACGCAGACCTTGGCGGCGGCGTGATTAAGCAGCGCATAGCACGGCAGGGGCAAGGCAGAAGCGGCGGTTATCGCAGCCTGATATTTTTCAGGCGTGGAGAACGGGCTTTTTTCATGACTGCCTTTGCCAAGAACGACCGCGAAAACATCACGAACAAAGAACTTACAGAATTAAAGAAAGCCGCCGCCGTCATCTTGGCAATGACGGAAACCGACATAGAACAAGCCAAATCAAACGGCACTTTCACGGAGATACAGCCATGAAATACAAAAGCGAGATTTTCGCAGCAATACATGAAACCATGCAGGGACTGCACGACATCGGCGTCATCGACAAAAAAACTATGCGCGACTTCGACAAGTCGTGCCTGACTGAAATCAAGCCGTTAAACGGCGAAGATATTAAGGCAATCAGGGAGAAAGAGGCATTATCGCAAGCCGCCTTTGCCATCTATCTCAACGTGGGAAAAAACCACGTTTCGGCTTGGGAGCGGGGCGTTAAAAAACCGAGCGGCGCGGCGTTGAAGCTGCTGACCATCGTCAAAAACAAAGGTATTGAAGCTATCGCATAGCCGACTTGGCAAACGGCAAAATCAGCAAGTTCACAATAGACACGCTGCTGAATATGCTTGCAAAAACAGGCAAGACCGCCTAACTGAATATCAGGGCATAGCCGCATAAATGCCCCGACTGCATCAAACCAAGCCGAAACGGCGGCGGTGCAGACGGCATAGCCCGACAGTAAGGCACGGCGCAGACGGGCGCGAAACCCGAAACATCCCCGGTCGCAAGGCATGGGGATTTTTTGCGCCCGTTGCAGGGGGAATTGGATTTAAGCGGCGCGGGTTTGAAGGCAAAACGGGCGGGGCGCAGAACTGTTTAAATGCCGTCTGAATCTCAAACGATTTCAGACGGCATTTTGAAACAACGGCTCAAATTCTCGATCCCCTTCCCTTAACGCCGACGTTTTTTATTAACGCGCCCCTTATTTCGGACACTTTGCTCATAAACCGGCATAACGGTCGGCAACAACCGTTTTAGATTTTCTATACGTGCATTGTTTGTCGGATGAGTAGAGGTAATAGCATAAATAAAGCCGTTTTGGTCGTTTTCCTGATTCATTTTTTCCCAAACCCTGACAGCGGCCGCCGGATGATAGCCTGCCTGCGCCATCAACATCATTCCCCCCTCATCGGCTTCTTCTTCCAAGCTGCGGCTATAAGGCAGGGTAATGCCGTACGTCCCCAAAATATCCATACCCAATCCGACCAATTCCGGATTAGCGTCCGGTTTTTTGTCTAATATAATCTGCATGCCTATCTGAGCCGCCGTATTGGTCAGAATTTGTTGCCCGACCTTATTTTTACCGTGTTCATGCAGGGCGTGCGTCATTTCATGCCCCATAATGGCGGCAATTTCATCATCGGTCAGCTTAAGCTTATCGACTATCCCCGTATAAAACGCCATTTTCCCGCCGGGCATCGCCCACGCGTTCAACTCATCATTTTTGAAAACCGTCATTTTCCAGTCAAACTTATGGCCGGTATTATTTGCCGCATCGGCATAAGGCAACATACGTCGAAATACTGCCTGCACCCTACGGGCTGTTTTGGATGTAGTATCGACATTGCCGGCAGACTTGTTTAACTCAACCGTTTTCATATAATCTTCGGCAGCCGCAGCGTTCATTGTGGCGGAATCCTGACCGTAAACATCAGCAACGACCGCACAACCTCCCAATACCGAGATTACTGCCGACAGGCAGAGTATCCGTTTAAAGGAAGGAAGGAAGGAAGGAAGGAAGGAAGGAAGGAAATTTCATATTTAGGTTTACTCCTTAAAAAATTAAATTTCAAAAAATGCCGTCCTAATCCAAAACGGATTTCGGACGGCATCTTAACATTGTTTAATGTTTTTAAAAAGATTTACACCACAATGTTCACCAGTCTGCCCGGAACGACGATGATTTTTTTGGCGGGCTTGCCTTCCATGAATTTCACCGCGCCTTCGGTGGCGAGTGCGGCGGCTTCGAGGTCGGCTTTGGATGCGTCGGCGGCGACGGTGATTTTGCCGCGCAGTTTGCCGTTGACTTGAACCATGACTTCGATTTCGGATTTGACCAAGGCGGCTTCGTCGACTGTCGGCCAGCCTGCTTCCCACAGTTTCGCGCCGTTCAATTCGCTCCACAGGGTTTCGCAGATGTGCGGCACGATGGGCCACAGCAGGCGTACGGCGGTTTCCAATACTTCTTGGGCGACGGCGCGGCCTTGTTCGCTGCCGGTGTCGGTTTTGTCGTATTGGTTGAGCAATTCCATCACGGCGGCGATGGCGGTGTTGAACTGCTGGCGGCGGCCGTAGTCGTCGCTGACTTTGGCGATGGTGGAATGCAGTTTGTGGCGCAGGTCTTTGAGTTCTTTAGACAAACCGTCTTGACTGCCTGCAAACGCTTTGACCGCGCCGCCTTGCTTCAGGTATTCGTAAACGGTACGCCACAGGCGGCGCAGGAAGCGGTGCGCGCCTTCGACGCCGCTGTCGCTCCATTCGAGGGATTGCTCGGGTGGTGCGGCAAACATCATAAACAGGCGGGCGGTGTCCGCGCCGTAGGCGTTAATCAGCTCTTGCGGATCGACGCCGTTGTTTTTGGACTTGGACATTTTTTCCGTGCCGCTGATGACGACGGGCAGTCCGTCGGCTTTGAGGACGGCGGAAACGGGGCGGCCTTTGTCGTCAAAAGTCAGCTCGACATCGGCAGGGTTGATCCAGTCTTTGCCGCCTTTGTCGTTTTCGCGGTAGTAGGTTTCGCAAACGACCATACCTTGCGTCAGCAGGCGTTCGAACGGTTCGCCAACATTGACCAAACCTTCGTCGCGCATCAGTTTGGTGAAGAAACGCGCGTACAGGAGGTGCAAAATGGCGTGTTCGATACCGCCGATGTATTGGTCGACCGCGCCCCAGTATTTCGCGGCTTCCGCCGATACCATGCCGTCTGAAAACTTGGGCGACATATAGCGGAAGAAATACCAGCTTGATTCCATGAAGGTGTCCATGGTGTCGGTTTCGCGTTTTGCCGCGCCGCCGCAGCACGGGCAGGCAGTTTCGTAAAACTCGGGCATTTTTGCCAGCGGCGAACCCATACCGTCGGGTACGACGTTTTCAGGCAGGACGACGGGCAGTTGGTCGGCAGGGACGGGTACGTCGCCGCATTGTTCGCAATGGACGATGGGAATCGGGCAGCCCCAGTAGCGTTGGCGCGAAATACCCCAGTCGCGCAGGCGGTATTGGGTTTTCGGTTCGCCCGCGTCTTGGCTTTGCAGCTTGGCGGCGATGGCATCAAATGCCGTCTGAAAATCCAAGCCGTCCAAGTCGCCGCTGTTGACCAATACGCCGTTTTCTTTGTCGCCGTACCATTCTTGCCATCGGTTTGCGTCAAATGCGTTGTCGCCGACGGCAATGACTTGTTTTTTCGGCAGATTGTATTTGGTGGCGAACTCGAAATCGCGTTCGTCGTGCGCCGGAACCGCCATCACCGCGCCGTCGCCGTAGCCCCACAAGACATAGTTGGCAATCCACACTTCCAGCTTGTCGCCGTTGAGCGGGTTGACGACGTAGCGGCCGGTCGGCACGCCTTTTTTCTCCATTGTCGCCATATCGGCTTCGGCAACGGAGCCGGCTTTGCATTCGGCGATAAATGCCTGCAATTCCGGTTTGCCGGCGGCTGCGGCGGTTGCCAGCGGATGCTCGGCGGCAACGGCGACATAAGTCGCACCCATCAGCGTGTCGGGACGGGTGGTATAAACTTGCAGGAATTTCGCGTAATCGCCTTCCAAGCCTTGTTTGCTGTCGTCTGAAACGGCGAAGCGCACGGTCATGCCGCGAGATTTGCCGATCCAGTTGCGTTGCATGGTTTTGACTTGTTCCGGCCAGTGTTCCAGCTTGTCCAAATCGTTGAGCAGCTCTTCGGCGTAATCGGTGATTTTGAAGTAATACATCGGGATTTCGCGTTTTTCGATCAACGCGCCCGAACGCCAGCCGCGTCCGTCGATGACTTGCTCGTTGGCAAGGACGGTTTGGTCGACGGGGTCCCAGTTTACCGTGCCGTTTTTGCGATAGACGATGCCTTTTTCAAACAGCTTGGTAAACAGCCATTGCTCCCAGCGGTAGTATTCGGGTTTGCAGGTTGCGGTTTCGCGCTCCCAGTCAATCGCAAAACCCAGGCTTTTGAGCTGGGTTTTCATGTATTCGATGTTGTCGTACGTCCACGCGGCGGGGGCGACGTTGTTTTTCATCGCCGCATTTTCCGCCGGCATACCGAACGCGTCCCAACCCATAGGCTGCATGACGTTGAAGCCGTTTAAAAGTTTGAAACGGCTCAATACGTCGCCGATGGTGTAGTTGCGCACATGCCCCATATGCAGCTTGCCGCTGGGATAGGGAAACATAGAGAGGCAGTAATATTTGGGTTTGGAAGCGTCTTCGGAGACGTTGAAAATACGCTCGTCGTCCCATTTTTTCTGCGCCGCAGGCTCGATGGCGGCGGGTTGGTAATGTTCTTGCATGGTCATTCTGTTTTTCGCTTGAAAACGTTAGAAATATAAAATGTGAATTATAACAGGTTGCCGATGTCGGCGAATCGGCAGATTGCCGGCAGGATGCGTAAATTCGCACGCGCATCATTCCGTATGCCGTACAAATACACTGCGTTTACTGATACGCCCGTTGTTTTATGCTACCATTAAAAATCAAAATCAAATATTTAAAACCATCCTGAAGCGACTCTTCCGAACAAAAGGCAGACGGGCATCGGGTAAAAAAGGATTCTGCATATGAAAATCAAACAAATCGTCAAACCGGGCTTGGCAGTATTGGCAGCGGGCATCCTGTCTGCCTGCGCAACCAAAAGCAACGTCAAAGCCGACGGCACGACCGACAATCCGGTCTTCCCGAAACCCTATTCCGTAACGCTCGACAACAAACGCGGCACTTTCCCGACCTATGACGAATTGGACTTGATGCGTCCCGGCCTGACCAAAGACGACATCTACAAAATCCTGGGCCGCCCTCACTACGACGAAGGTATGTACGGCGTGCGCGAATGGGACTACCTGTTCCACTTCCACACCCCCGGCGTAGGTGTCGATCCTGAAAACACTTCCGGCGTAGAAGGCGTTACCACCTGCCAATACAAAGTAATTTTCGATAAGGACAAATTTGCCCGCAGCTTCTACTGGAATCCCGTATTCCCGAAAGATGCCGCCTGTCCGCCGCCTGCACCCAAAGCCGAGCCGCAAGTCATTATCCGCGAAATTGTGCCGGCAAAACGCAAACGCATCCGCCAATAAGCCGCTATGCCGTTCCGCCTGTTTTTAGGGATATTATGCTGCCTGCCGATTTTTGCCCCCGCATACGCGCAGGGGCAGCCAGATGCGGTCGGCGACTTTATCCAAAAGAAAAAAGTCATCGTAAACACATCCAAAGCGGAACTCTGTTTTGCCGACGACCATCAGTGCCACCCCGTCCTCATCGGTGTTGCCACGCCCAAGGGGACATTCGGGCTGACGCTGAACAGCACCGACAAGCCCGGATACGGCGGCGAAGTCATCGGCTTCAAGCAGGAGGGCGATTTTCTTTTCGCCCTGCACCGCGTTTGGAATCAGATACCGTCGGAAAGGCGGAACGAACGCATCGCATCCCCGGTTGTATCCGACAGGATTATGACCAACGGCTGCATCAACGTCAGCGACGCGGTATACGAAAAACTGCGCCGTTATTTCGTATTGGAAGTGATTTGAAACAGACGGATACCGCACGCGCCGGTATCCGTTTCCACATTGCCCGATGCCGTCTGAAGCCGGCAGGGCGCACCGCCTTTGTGAGAACCCTATGTCCGAACCCGACCGCATCCTCTGCCGCGAATTAAGCCTGCTCTCGTTCAACCGCCGCGTGTTGGCTCAGGCGGAAGACAAAAACGTCCCCCTTTTGGAACGCCTGCGCTTCCTGTGCATCGTGTCGTCCAATCTTGACGAGTTTTTCGAAGTCCGTATGGCGTGGCTGAAACGCGAACACAAACGCTGCCCGCAGCGCAGGCTGGACAACGGCAAAACGCCGTCTGAAACCATCGCCGACGTTACCGAAGCGGCGCGTTCGCTGATCCTGCGCCAATACGATCTGTTCAACAACGTCCTACAGCCCGAGCTGGCACAAGAAAGCATCCATTTTTACCGCCGCCGCAATTGGACGGGCGCGCAGAAAAAATGGATTGAAGACTATTTCGACCGCGAATTGCTGCCGATCCTGACCCCCATCGGGCTGGATCCGTCCCACCCCTTCCCGCGCCCGTTGAACAAATCGCTCAACTTCGCCGTCGAACTCGACGGCACGGACGCATTCGGCAGGCCTTCGGGTATGGCTATTGTCCAAGCACCGCGCATTTTGCCGCGCGTCGTCCCCCTGCCTGCCGAATTATGCGAAGGCGGACACGGCTTCGTCTTCCTGTCGTCCATCCTCCACACCCACGTCGGCAAACTTTTCCCGGGCATGAAAGTCAAAGGCTGCCACCAGTTCCGCCTGACGCGCGACAGCGACCTGACCGTTGACGAAGAAGACCTGCAAAACCTCCGCGCCGCCGTTCAAAACGAACTGCACGACCGCGAATACGGCGACGGCGTGCGGCTCGAAGTCGCCGACACCTGCCCCGCCTACATCCGCGACTTTCTGCTCGCGCAATTCAAACTGACCGCCGCCGAACTTTACCAAGTCAAAGGTCCGGTCAACCTCGTGCGCCTCAACGCCGTCCCCGACCTGGTCAACCGCCCCGATTTGAAATTCCCGCCGCACACGCCGGGCCGTCTGAAAGCCTTGGGAAAAAGCGCGTCCATATTCGGTTTGGTGCGCCAATCGCCCATCCTGCTGCATCACCCCTACCAATCGTTCGATCCCGTTGTCGAAATGATGCGCGAAGCCGCCGCCGACCCCGCCGTGCTTGCCGTCAAAATGACGATTTACCGCACCGGCACGCGCTCCGAACTCGTCCGCGCCCTGATGAAGGCGACACTCGCCGGCAAACAGGTAACCGTCGTCGTCGAACTGATGGCGCGTTTTGACGAAGCCAACAACGTCAACTGGGCGAAACAGCTCGAAGAGGCGGGCGCGCACGTCGTGTACGGCGTGTTCGGCTACAAAGTCCACGCCAAAATGGCACTGGTCATCCGCCGCGAAGACGGCGTGCTCAAGCGTTACGCCCACCTCGGCACGGGCAACTACCACCAAGGCACATCGCGCATCTACACCGACTTCGGCATCATTACCGCCGACGAACAAATCACCGCCGATGTGAACACTTTGTTTATGGAAATCACAGGCTTGGGCAAACCCGGGCGGTTGAACAAACTCTACCAAAGTCCGTTTACCCTGCACAAAATGGTTATCGGCCGTATCGCTCGCGAAACCGAACACGCAAAAGCAGGCAAACCCGCCCGAATCACCGCCAAGATGAATTCGCTCATCGAACCGACCGTCATCGAAGCCCTGTATCGGGCAAGCGCGGCAGGCGTGCAAATCGATTTGATTGTGCGCGGTATGTGCACCTTGCGCCCCGGCGTCAAAGGCTTGTCCGAAAACATCCGCGTCCGCTCCATCATCGGCAGGCAGCTCGAACACGCGCGCGTGTATTGCTTCTACAACGACGGCGCGGACGATACATTCATTTCCAGCGCGGATTGGATGGGGCGCAACTTCTTCCGCCGCATCGAAACCGCCACACCGGTTACCGCGCCCGAACTGAAAAAACGCGTGATCCGCGAAGGTTTGGAAATGGCTTTGGCAGACAACACCCACGCCTGGCTGATGCAGCCGGACGGCGGCTATATCCGCGCCGCGCCTGCCGAAAATGAATCCGAAGCCGACCTGCAAAACGATTTGTGGGATTTGCTCGGGGGCTGAACCCCGCCCAAAAAACCGGCGAACGCCCCCAAAATGCCGTCTGAAGCAGGATTTCAGACGGCATCCGTTTTACCTGCCAATCCTCCTTGTCACAGCAAACCATACCGGATACCGTATGCGCCGATCGGTTTATAAAATATAAAATATAAAAGTTAATATAGCACCTAGCAATAATGCACCTAGTATTTTTAATTTACTTTTTGTATCTTTCTCTTGCCACGGTTTTTCATCAAAAAGTTCACTAAAAAAATCAAAGACAGCGTGCCAAATAGCTTTCCATAGTTCCATTTTGTATCTTCAATAAAATAATTCAAAAAATCCCTACGCAAATTCTGCGTAGGGATAAATTTTACAATCCCATTAGGGCGATTGTAACAGGCGAGCGCCAACGAGCGGCAGCAGTATACGCCGAATACGGAAAACCCCGAAACCGTCTCCTCTGTTTCGGGGTTATTCTTTCCACGCACACTGCGGTCAACCAATTAAATCCGCATCGGCATCACGATATATTTGAAATTCGGATTGTTCGGCACGGTAAACAGGGTCGGCCGGTTGGCATCGCCGAAGGCAAGCTGCATATCGTCGGTATGGATATTCCGCAACACGTCCATCAGGTAGCCGATATTGAAGCCGGCTTCCAATTCCCCACCCTGATAGGCGATTTCGATTTCTTCGCGGGCTTCTTCCTGCTCGTTGTTGCTGCACACGACACTCAACAGCCCGGGCTGCAAAAACAGCCTCGCCCCCCGGATTTTTTCATTGGCAAGAATCGCGGCACGTTCCAACGCGCCCAGCAATTCCGCCCTCGGCAACACGAAAATCTTGTCGTTGTCCAAAGGAATCACGCGGTTGAAATCGGGGAATTTGCCGTCGATGACTTTACTGACGATGGTTGTGCCGTTGCAACGGAAGCGAACCTGCTTGTCCAAGAGTTCCACCTGAATCGGATCGGACGGATTATTCAACAGTTTGAACAGTTCCAGCACCGTTTTGCGCGGCAAAATCACTTCGGCGCGCGGCAAATCCGCACCAATGGCGCAAGCCGAATAGGCAAGCCGGTGTCCGTCTGTCGCCACAAGGCGCAACTGCCCGCCTTCGACCTGCATCAGCAAACCGTTGAGATAATAGCGGATGTCCTGAACCGCCATACTGTATTGGACCTGGGACAGCATCATTTTGAAGGCTTCCTGCTCCAATTCAAATGCGGCGCTGACATCCTCGCCGATATTGATTTGCGGAAAGTCGGCGGCAGGCAGGGTTTGCAGGGCGAAACGGGACTTGCCCGCCTTCAACGTCAGACGGTTGTCGTCCCAATCCAGCGACACCAGCGCACCGGCAGGCAGCGCACGCAAAATATCCTGAAATTTCTTGGCATTGGTGGTGATGCGGAAGTCGCCCGCGCCGCCCTCGGGGCCTGCAGTGTCGATTTGGATTTCCAAATCGGTCGCCAAGAGTTTGGTCTGACCGCCCCTGCCCTCAATCAGGACGTTGGAAAGGATGGGCAGGGTGTGGCGGCGTTCGACGATGCCGGTAACGGCTTGCAGCGGCTTGAGCAGGCTGTCGCGTTCGGCTTGTAAAATCAACATTTTTTACTCCTTGAATCGGTTGTGTGCCTGCCTTCCGGACGGCACCGGCAACGGTATGCCGTCTGAAAGGCGCGTTCGGTCAGTTTTGAATCAGAATCAGCAGTTTTTCGTAGTCTTGATTCAATTCGGGGTCTTCTTCGCGCAACGCGGTTACGGCGCGGATGGCGTGCATGACGGTCGTGTGGTCGCGCCCGCCGAACGCGTCACCGATGGCGGGCAGGCTCATCGTGGTCAGCTCCTTGCTCAAAGTCATCGCAACCTGACGCGGGCGGGCAAGGCTGCGCGTGCGTTTTTTGCCGAGTATGTCGCTGATCCTGATATGGTAATACTTGGCAACCGCATCAATGATGAGGTCGGCGGTAATGACTTTGTGCTTCTCGGCGATAATGTCCTGCAACGCCGTACGCGCCAAATCCATATCGATGACGGGGCGGTTCATAAAGCGGCTGCTCGCGCTGACGCGGTTGAACGCGCCTTCCAATTCGCGCACGTTGGAACGGATAAGGTTGGCGACGAACAATGCCGCTTCGTCTTCGATGCTGATGCCCGCCGCTTCTGCCTTTTTCTGCAAAATCGCCACGCGCATTTCCAATTCGGGCGGCTCGAGTTCCAAAGTCAGCCCCCACGAAAAACGCGATTTGAGCCGGTCGTCCATACCTTCGATTTTGGCGGGTAAAACATCGCAAGTGAGGATGAGCTGTTTTTTCTCGTTGTGGAAATGGTTGTACAGATAGAAAAATTCTTCCATCGTACGGTCTTTGCCTTTGATGAACTGGATGTCGTCGATAATCAGCAGGTCGTATTGCTTGTATTGCTGCTTGAACACGTCGTAAGTGTTGTTGCGGACAGCCTTCATAAAGCTGCGGATATAGTCGTCCGAATGCATATAGCGCACTTTCGCATCGGGACGGTTTTTCAACAGCTCGTTGCCGACCGCCTGAACCAGGTGGGTTTTGCCCAAACCCGTGCTGCCATAGAGGAAGAACGGGTTGTAACTCTGCCCCGGGCTTTCCGCAATCGCCTGCGCCGCCGCCGCCGCAAGGCGGTTGCCCTTGCCTTCGACCAATGTGTCAAACGTGTAATCGCGCGACAGGTTGGTTTGTTCGTAACGCGCCTCTTCCGCACCGCCCTGCGCGTCCGTCCGCGCTTTGGCAACTGCCGCCGATTCCGGACGGGAAGCGGGCCCGGCAGCCTGACGCGGCTCGTGCGGCAGGTTTTTCATACGTTCCGCCAAAATATCCGCCGCCGTTTTCGCCGCAGCGGGTTTGACAGGCTCTTCAGACGGAGTTTCAAACAGATTTTCGGACAGAGGTTCGGACGGAGCTTCAGACGGCATTGCCTCCGACAACGCCGGCAATTCATCCCGCACTTCGCGCACAGGCGGTTTTTCCGCAACCCCGGCAGCCGCCATCTCGTAACGCACGCCTTCGCCGGTCTTGAATACGAAGGCGGCGCGTTCGGGGACGCATTCTTCCCTCACCGCTTCTATTTTTCCGGCAAACCGGCTCTTGAGCATATTGCAGGCAAACTGGTTTTTGCCGTACACCACCCACACCCCGTCTTCCTCGCCGACGGTAAGGGGCGCAATCCATTGCACAAACTGCCCTTGAGGCAACATATCGTGAAGACGGCGGAGGCACAGCGGCCAAAACTCTGCTAATGTCATGGATAGGCTCGAATCGGTAAAAATGAAATCGAAAACAAAGAAAATATAATATTTTCAAAAAGAGAACAAATCTGTTGAACGCGCACCGGTTCAAAATGCAGCGAACCGATTATACCGACCCGCCGGCATTTTATCCACAATACCGGCAAAAATTTATCCACAGAAAGTCGGCAGAAATCCGCAGGCAATCGGGCAATCCTCCGGCAAAGTTTCTCTATTGATTGACAAAATCGGCAAATTGGAGTGTAATTCGCGGTTTATTTATTTACCGATTTTTAGGAAAGCATTATGAAACGCACTTACCAACCTTCCGTTACCAAACGCAAACGCACCCACGGCTTCCTGGTACGCTCCAAAACACGCGGCGGCCGCGCAGTATTGGCGGCACGCCGCGCCAAAGGCCGCAAACGCCTGGCGGTGTGATTTTGGACTGCCGCTTCGGAAGGCAGTACCGCTTGTTGAAAACGGATGATTTTTCATCCGTTTTTGCATTCAGAAACCGCCGCAGCCTCGACTTCCTGCAAGTTTCGCGTTCCAACGGCAACGGGGCGGGGCATCCCCGCATCGGACTGGTCGTCGGCAAAAAAACCGCCAAACGCGCCAACGAGCGGAACTATATGAAGCGCGTCATCCGCGACTGGTTCAGGTTGAACAAAAACAATCTTCCGCCTCAAGATTTCGTCGTGCGCGTCCGTCGGAAATTCGACAGGGATACCGCAAGGCAGGCGCGCTCGGAGCTGGCGCGGCTGATGTCCGGCGATCCGGCATCGGAACGCGGCAAACAGGCATAGCGCAACGGCCGGCGCGGTTCAGACGGCATCCGGTCCACATAAAGGCCCATCCCGATGAATTTCCTATTGTCCAAACTGCTGCTGGGGCTGATAAGGTTTTACCAATACTGCATCAGCCCGCTGATTCCGCCGCGCTGCCGCTATACGCCGACCTGTTCGCAATACGCGGTGGAAGCCGTGAAAAAATACGGCGCATTCAAAGGCGGGCTGCTTGCGGCAAAACGCATCGCCCGCTGCCACCCCCTCGGCGGACACGGACACGACCCCGTCCCCTGAACCGCCCCGCCGCCCGAACTGCACGCTTTCCTTTTATTTCCCATCGGTTTCTATATAATGCCGTCTGAAACTTCGGACAGGCGGCACGACCGCCGGATATAAAGCCCGCCCTTATCCCCCGCCTATCGGAACCCGCGTGCTGCGGCGTTTCCGACCATTCAGGAAACTCTTATGGATTTTAAAAGACTCACCGCATTCTTCGCCATCGCGCTGGCGATTATGATCGGCTGGGAAAAAATGTTCCCCGCCCCCCAAACCGCGCCCGCGCCCCAACAGACGGCACAAAAACAGGCAGCAACCGCTTCCGCCGAAGCCGCGCTCGCGCCTGCAACGCCGATTACCGTAACGACCGACACGGTTCAAGCCGTCATTGACGAACAAAGCGGCGACCTGCGCCGGCTGACCCTGCTCAAATACAAAGCAACCGGCGACGAAAACAAACCCTTCGTCCTGTTTGACGACGACAAGGAATACACCTACGTCGCCCAATCCGAACTTTTGGACGCGCAAGGCAACAACATTCTGAAAGGCATCGGCTTTACCGCTGCCCAAAAACAATACAACCTCAACGGCGACAAAGTCGAAGTCCGCCTGAGCGCACCTGAAACCGACGGTCTGAAAATCGACAAAGTCTATACCTTTACCAAAGGCAGCTACCTCGTCAACGTCCGCTTCGACATTGCCAACACCGGCGGCAAGCCCGCCAACCTGAGCGCGGACTACCGCATCGTACGCGACCACAGCGAACCCGAAGGTCAAGGCTACTTTACCCGTTCCTACCTCGGCCCGGTGGTTTACACCCCGGAAGGCGGCTTCCAAAAAGTCGGCTTCTCCGATTTGGACGACGATGCCAAATCCGGCAAAAACGAAGCCGAATACGCCCGCAAAACCCCGACCGGCTGGCTCGGTATGATCGAACACCACTTCATGTCCACCTGGATTCTCCAACCTAAAGGCGGACAAAGCGTTTGCGCCGCAGGCGAGTGCAACATCGACATCAAACGCCGCAACGACAAGCTGTACAGTGCAAGCGTCGGCGTGCCTTTAGCCGCCATCCCGGCCGGCGCGAAAGCCGAAACCGCCGTCAATCTGTATGCCGGCCCGCAAACCACTTCCGTTATCGCCGGCATCGCCGACAAACTGCAACTGGCAAAAGACTACGGCAAAGTACACTGGTTCGCATCGCCGCTCTTCTGGCTCTTGAACCAACTGCACAACATCATCGGCAACTGGGGCTGGGCAATCATCGTTTTGACCATCATCGTCAAAGCCGTACTCTACCCGCTGACCAACGCCTCCTACCGCTCGATGGCAAAAATGCGCGCCGCCGCGCCCAAGCTGCAAGCTATCAAAGAAAAATACGGCGATGACCGCATGGCGCAACAACAAGCGATGATGCAGCTTTACAAAGACGAGAAAATCAATCCGCTGGGCGGCTGTCTGCCTATGCTGTTGCAAATCCCTGTCTTCATCGGTTTGTACTGGGCATTGTTCGCCTCCGTAGAATTGCGCCAAGCGCCTTGGTTGGGTTGGATTACCGACCTTAGCCGCTCCGACCCCTACTACATCCTGCCCATCATTATGGCGGCAACAATGTTCGCCCAAACCTATCTGAACCCGCCGCCGACCGACCCGATGCAGGCGAAAATGATGAAAATCATGCCGTTGGTTTTCTCCGTTATGTTCTTCTTCTTCCCTGCCGGTTTGGTTTTGTACTGGGTGGTCAACAACCTCTTAACCATCGCCCAACAATGGCACATCAACCGCAGCATCGAAAAACAACGCGCCCAAGGCGAAGTTGTTTCCTAAATGCCGCAGTATGAAAAATGCCGTCTGAAACCTGTTCAGACGGCATTTTTATTGTTCACCCCCTATCGGGGCGGAAACCTTCAACCCGCATACAACACAAAAATCGTCGGACGTTTTTTCAGATTGGGCATTTCTTTTCTTTTTCGCCACTGCACGATTGTTTGACTGATGATTTCCTGTGTCGGCAATGTCAGATCCGTCGCCGTACACAAGCGCGTTTCAGGATGCAGGTTTTCCACTGCATCAGCCAACAACGCATCGTTGCGATACGGCGTTTCGATAAACAGCTGCGTTTCATTCTGCTGGCGCGAACGCTGTTCCAAAGCCCGCAAAGCCTGAATCCGCTCGTTTTTTTCAGACGGCAGATAACCCTTAAACGCAAAGTTCTGCCCGTTCGCACCCGAAGCCATCAGTGCCAGCAACAAGCTGGACGGCCCGACCAAAGGCCGTACTTCAAAACCGTGTTTATGCGCCAACGCCACCAAATTAGCCCCCGGATCGGCAACAGCCGGACAACCCGCCTCGCTGACAATACCCATACTGCGCCCTTCTTGCAAAGGCTTCAGCAATTCCGGCAAAGTCTTCAAATCTGTATGTTCATTAAGCGTTTGCATATTCAGTTCGCGGATAGGCGCAGTTACGCCCAAATGTTTCAAATGCGCGCGCGCCGTTTTTTCCGCTTCCACGACAAAATCCGTCAGCCCGACAACCGCCTGTTGTTCATGCGGCAACAGGCACGGCGTGTCCGGCGCGCCCAAAGGCGTAGGAATCAAATACAAAACAGCAGCCATCACTCCCCCACTCATCGGTTAACAATGCCGTCCGAACCCTTCAGACGGCATAAACGGACGGTTACAAAACATCCACGCCCTCGTTTTTCAAAAAATCGACCAGGCGGAAAACCGGCAAACCGATTAAAGCATTCGGATCGCTGCTTTCAATCCGTTCGATCAGCAGCGCGCCCAAATCCTCACTCTTCAACGCACACGAGCAATAAACCGCATCCGGCTCGCGCTCCAAATAACGGAGGATGTGCAACTCGTCCAACTTCCTCATCACGACCACGGTCTTATCGATATGCCGCTGCATCCTGCCCGTAACCGTATTCAACAGCACGACCGCGCTGTAAAACTCAATCTCCCTGCCGCTCAAGTGCATCAGCATCTTTTGCGCGTTGGCAAGGTTCATCGGCTTGCCCCACTGCCTGCCGTCGCACCACGCCACCTGGTCCGCCCCGATAATCAACGCCTCCGGAAACCGCCCGATTAATGATTGTGCTTTACCTTCGGCAAGGCGCAATGCCGTCTGAGGGGCAGACTCCCCCAGCATCGGCGTTTCGTCAAAATCGGGGGATGCCGCCCGAAAGGCGATGCCGAGCCTTTCCATCTGTTCGCGGCGGAAAACCGAACTCGTACCCAAAATCAAAGGCAGCTTCAAACCCATCCCATCCTCCTTACCGTTGAAAACACGCCCGAAGGGGCGGTAAAATCCAGCCATGCGCCGAAACTCGGACACCCCTCCAGCATACCGTAACATTTTTCTTAAAAATATTGACGTTAGAACATCTAAATTATATCATACCCCGTTTATGTCAGACCCTAATTTGATTGACCCGAAAGTTTTCGCCGCCGAAGGGCGGAGCCTGCAAGGCGGCTTCCTGCTCGAAGAATTGGACGAACGCGTCAGTTCGCACGATTATCCCGCCGACAAACAGACACGCGTGTCGTTTACGCTGCAAGGCGGACGCGACCGGCTGCAACGCCTGTTCCTCGACTTGAACGTCAAAGCCGATATGCCCTTGGTTTGCCAGCGGTGCATCGCGCCCCTGCCGTTCCGGCTCGACGAAACCGCCCGCATCGTCTTGTTTTCCGACGAAAAGGACTTGGACGAAGCTATGCTTGCCGATGAAGAATTGGAAGGTATGCTGCTCGAAAAAGAGCTTGACGTGCGGACCTTGGTCGAAGACCAAATCCTGATGTCGCTCCCCTTCTCCCCCCGGCACGAAGACTGCGGCGGCGACGGGACACCGGAAAAAGCCGATCGGGACAAACCAAACCCCTTCGCTGTTTTAGCAGGTTTGAAAAGCAATTGATTAGGACACAGTTTATTTATCCAGGAGCTTGAAATGGCCGTTCAACAAAACAAAAAATCCCCTTCCAAACGCGGTATGCACCGTTCGCACGACGCGCTGACTGCGCCTTCACTGTCCGTCGACGGCGCAACCGGCGAAGTACACCGCCCGCACCACATCTCCCCCAACGGTATGTACCGCGGACGCAAAGTGGTCAAAGCCAAAGGCGAATAAGCCCTATCCGACTGACTGAAAAAGCCAGAACATTGCCATGCAATTACTGGCTTTTTTTACATTGGACGCACCATCCGTCCAAACTTTCGCCATACGTCAATACACGGGGCCGGACTGTTCCGTATAATGCCCGTATATTGAAATACATATCCTAAAGACACCGAGGATACTCCGATGATACAGAAAATCTGGTACACCTACGACGACATCCACCGCGTCATCAAAGCATTGGCGGAAAAAATCCAAAACTCCGGCATCAAATACGATGCGATGATCGCCATCGGCGGCGGCGGCTTTATTCCGGCACGTATGCTGCGCTGTTTTTTGGAAATCCCGATTTACGCCGTTACCACCGCCTATTACGACAGCGACAACGAGGGACAGGTTACGGAAGAAGTCAAAAAAGTCCAATGGATTGACCCCGTCCCCGAAGCCCTGCGGGGTAAAAATATATTGGTCGTCGATGAAGTGGACGACAGCCGCGTTACGATGGAATTTTGCCTGAACGAACTGCTCAAAGAAGATTTCGGCACTGTCGGCGTTGCCGTCCTGCACGAAAAAATCAAAGCCAAAGCCGGGAAAATCCCCGAAGGCATTCCCTACTTCAGCGGCATCACCGTGGAAGACTGGTGGATCAACTATCCGTGGGACGCAACCGACATCGACGAACACAACCGCCTTGCCGAGGCCGGCCGAGGCTGACCCTTTCAGACGGCATATTTTCCGAACCGATGCCGTCTGAAGCCCGCACGACCCCTGACGCAGACCGAAAACCTGCCGGAAACACCTACCGGAGAACCCTATGATTACACTTGCCGTAGATGCTATGGGCGGCGACCGGGGACTCGCCGTCACCGCACCCGGAGCAACCGCATTCCTCCAAGCACATCCCGATGTCCGCCTGATTATGGCAGGCGACGAAGCGCAACTGCGCCAAGCCCTGAACGCGGCAGGCGCGCCGATGGGGCGCATCGACATCTGCCACACCACACAAGTCGTCGGAATGGACGAAGCGCCGCAATCCGCCCTGAAAAACAAAAAAGACTCCTCTATGCGCGTCGCCGTCAACCACGTTAAAGAAGGCAAAGCCCAAGCCGCCGTATCCGCAGGCAACACGGGCGCGCTCATGGCAACCGCACGTTTCGTCCTCAAGACCATACCCGGCATCGAACGCCCCGCCATCGCCAAATTCCTCCCGTCCGACACCGACCATGTTACCCTGGCACTCGACCTTGGCGCGAACGTCGACTGCACCCCCGAACAGCTCGCCCAATTTGCCGTTATCGGTAGCGAACTCGTCCATGCACTCCATCCTCAAAAAGGACAGCCGCGCATCGGGCTGGTCAACGTCGGCACAGAAGACATCAAAGGTACGGATACCGTCAAACAAACCTACAAACTGCTGCAAAACAGCAAACTCAACTTTATCGGCAACATCGAAAGCAACGGCATCCTCTACGGCGAAGCAGATGTCGTCGTCGCCGACGGCTTTGTCGGCAACGTCATGCTCAAAACCATCGAAGGCGCAGTCAAATTCATGAGCGGAGCCATCCGCCGCGAATTCCAAAGCAACCTGTTCAACAAACTTGCCGCCGTTGCCGCCCTACCCGCCCTCAAAGGCTTGAAAAACAAACTTGACCCACGCAAATTCAACGGGGCCATCTTGCTCGGGCTGCGCGGCATCGTGATTAAAAGCCACGGCGGCACAGACGAAACCGGTTTCCGCTATGCCCTCGAAGAAGCCTACCACGAAGCCAAGTCCGCCGGCCTTTCCAAAATCGAACAGGGCGTAGCCGAGCAACTCGCCGCACTCGAAACTGCCAAAGCCGCCCAAAACGAAAATGCCGGCGGTCTGTAACACGCACGATGCCGTCTGAACGCCCCCGCCCCTTTCAGACGGCATCCGCCCGCACCAAACCTGCGGGTGCGGACGGCGATGCGCCTGTCCGGCACTTCCCAAATATCGCCTTGTAAAATAAGGAGTATTTGAAAAATGAAGACATTAGAAAAACGGATGAAAGCTCTAGACAAACGGATGATGAAGTTAGGAAAATCCCTTGAAGGCAGGCTTGATGCCCGCCTGATTGAATCCGCATTGGATTATATTCATTTGTAGAGGGTTTTGCTGGAACACACGATTTTATGGGCGGTCAAATGTGGGGCTTTTATCGTGGAAAAGACGCAGGCTATGAACAGGGTAATACCACTCTTGACCGAAGAACTACTAACAAAAAAGACGCAATAGGTTCATCAGTAACAGCCGCCGTCGCCATTCCTGTCGCCGCACCGTTTGCTATTGCTGATATAGTCGATCAGGATTTTATCCAAGCGATTATGAAAATTACTGGTCATTGATTATCTATATATTGGTGGTTGTTATGAAATGCTATATTAAAGTTGTCATTATTGTTTTTATAATGATAATGACAACTTCTTGTAATCCTTGCTTTTTTGCAACTTCTTCTTGTGATTATTCTTTTAGAAAAAACTATCCTATAAATAGCGACGATGAATATTATGTTAAGAATAATACGAGCAAAGAAACAAGAATTGCGGATTTACGCTATTGTATTTCTTATGCATGTCCAGAAGTTTATCAAAAATATCAACTACCAGATGAAAATGGAGATTATAGGGAGATTATTCGTAGAAAATATAAAGATGATTATAAAAAGGGCTATAAGAATGCAGATGATGTCATGACATGCTACGGAAAGATTGGAGAATGCATGAAAAATAATAAAGGATATTCAACAAAATGGTAATGTTCCGCTTATTATCAACAGCCCTTGTATTGTTGATAATGCAGGGCTGTTATTACACAACTATTGATAATGAAAAATGCTTTGTTGCCCCACAAAGCGTTCATTGTCCTGTAAGTTCTGATATTGAAAATGTTATTAGAAAAAATCCTAATAAAAGCATAAATCAAGTTAGGAGTGATATTAAATATTGTGTTAATATGTATTTTTCCAATATATGGGAATTAAATATTCCGCAAGATTTTGATAATTACATTTTCATACTTAAAGAAAAAGGTATTCCAAGAAATGATAAGGAATTGGCTTATAATGCAGTTAGAAATATGCACATTATTTGTTTGAGTTCTTTGGGTGGTTATGATTATTATCAAAAAACCGCAGAATTTCAGAAAATAGATTATAAAAAAGAAATGGAGAAATTGTTAAATGAAAACCATTAAATTTGCTATTGCCGATATAGTTGATAGCGACTTTATCCAAGTGATTATGAAATTAAGCGGGCATTGATTTATGATTACGCGTTGTTTTAAAGTTGTCATTATTGTTTTTATAATGGTAATGACAACTTCTTGTAATCCTTGCTTTTTTGCAACTTCGTCTTGTCATTATCCTTTTGATGATATGACGACAAGAGCAAACAACGATATTGAATATTTTGTTAAAAATAATACGACTAACGAACAACGAATTGATGATTTCAGAAGTTGCCTTTCCGTTGCTTGTCCTGAAATATATAAATTATATCAATTACCTGATGAAAAGGGTAATTATCAATATATTATAAAAAAATATTATGATAATAAATACAATGATAATGCAGTCAAATCGATAAATTGTATTGGGGATAATGCAAGATGTATGCTTAATAATAAAGGATATTCAACAAAATGGTAATAATGGGTTACGGCGTTTCAGGCAGTGCGAGTTATAGCAAGTCCAAAGTGAATGCGGATTATGCGTCTGTGAATGAGCAAAGCGGCATATTTGCGGGTGAAGACGGTTATCAAATCAACATCAAAGGACACACCGACCTCAAAGGCGGACTCATCACCTCCACCCAAAGCGCGGAAGATAACGGCAGAAACCAATTCGCCACCGGCACACTCAGCTTCAGAGACATCCAAAACCACAGCCATTACGAAGGCGAAAGTTTCGGTATTGACACCGATGGCAATGTCAAAGGTGGCTGGATGGGTAACGCCAAAGACGGTCTATCTGCCAGCATAGGTTACGGCAAGGACAACGACAGCCAAAACAGCATCACCCGCAGCGGCATCAACACCCAAAATATCCAAATCAGTGACGAAGCCGCATTCGGAACGTTTTTTGGCTTTTGAAATCCTGTGTACTTATATCGAAGATTTCGATGTCCGGCTGACGGAACAAGAATCCCGGGAAATTTCTTTTATCAACAAGGAATTTGAGATAGAAAGCACGTCCGATTAACCAAATAAAGCCAATGGGTTGATAAACATGAAAACATCGACGGTTGTTTTTGGCGGATTTTTTATGGCAGACAACGGGGAGCGAATCCAAATCCCCGTTTTGGAAAATCCCGACATTAGGGAAATCGATCACTTTTTTCCATATCAACTTTTGAGAAAAAAGCCGGAGTCCTCGTTTTCAGAATTATTCCTGAGCCTGAATTTGGCGATACCGAATTAACTGTCTATTTTGAAAAAGGATATTATTTGCCAATGATTCAAACAATTTTAGAAGACGGGGATATTGAAGTAAAAAATCTTAAAACAGAAAATTATAGTGGAAATACTTATAGTGGAAATACAATGGAGATATTGGGAGGCTTCCACCCTATTGGGCATACCTCTAAAAATCTTTCCACAATTCAAAAAATAATTTCTGAATTTATGATACAAAAACAAACACCCGCGCCAATGGTCTGACGGAAACCCGGCAATCAAAATGCCGTCTGAAGCAGGTTTGGTTTTCAGACGGCATTTCCTTCGTTTAAAACAGCGTATCGGCAACCCCGCCGCCCGCCCACGGCAATCCGCATCTGAAAACCATCTGTATTACAAACCGCACCCCCGTCCCTGTTTCCGTCATTTGCACCCTGTCCGTATTGGGCAATCATCGGTTTTCGCTTACAATAGCCGAATCTGAACCAACTCTCTAAAAAGGGCGTTCCTATGCAGTATGCCAAAATTTCCGGCACGGGCAGCTATCTTCCCGCCAACCGCGTCAGCAATGACGACCTTGCCCAAAAAGTGGACACTTCGGACGAATGGATTACCTCGCGCACGGGCATCAAATTCCGCCATATTGCAGCCGAAAACGAAAAAACCAGCGACCTTGCCGCCGAAGCGGCGCGGCGCGCTTTGGCAGATGCCGGATTAAATGTAAACGACATTGATTTGATTATCGTGGCAACGGCAACGCCGGATATGCAGTTTCCGTCTACTGCGACCATCGTGCAGCAAAAATTGGGCATAACCAACGGCTGCCCCGCGTTTGATGTTCAGGCGGTGTGTGCGGGCTTTATGTACGCGCTGACTACGGCAAACGCCTACATTAAAAGCGGTATGGCGAAAAACGCGCTGGTCGTCGGCGCGGAAACCTTCAGCCGCATTGTAGACTGGAACGACCGTACAACCTGTGTATTGTTCGGCGACGGCGCGGGCGCGGTGGTTTTGAGCGCGTCGGACACGCCGGGCATTATCCACAGCAAACTCAAAGCCGACGGCAATTATCTGAAACTCTTAAACGTCCCCGGGCAAATCGCCTGCGGCAAAGTTTCCGGTTCGCCGTACATTTCGATGGACGGCCCCGGCGTGTTCAAGTTTGCCGTCAAAATGCTGGCGAAAATTGCCGATGACGTGATCGAAGAAGCCGGTTACACCGCCGATCAAATCGATTGGATTGTGCCGCATCAGGCAAACCGCCGCATTATCGAATCGACCGCGAAACATTTGGGTTTGAGTATGGACAAAGTCGTCCTGACCGTCCAAGACCACGGCAACACGTCCGCCGCCTCGATTCCGCTGGCTTTGGATACGGGCATCCGCAGCGGACAAATCAAACGCGGTCAGAACCTGCTGCTCGAAGGCATCGGCGGAGGTTTCGCGTGGGGCGCGGTGCTGTTGCAATATTGAACCTGATGCCGTCTGAAACAGGTTTTCAGACGGCATTTCCCATCCTATGAAACAACTGTCTTTCCTCAGGCCGGCAATATGCACAGCCTTTTTATCCGCTGTTTTCATATTATGTCCCCTATTGGGAGCGTGTTACACCATATTGTCTTTTTGCACATTTGCACTATACGGCATAGACAAACAACGCGCCGTACAAAAGAAACGCCGTATTCCCGAACGCCTGTTATTGCTGCTTTCGCTCGCGGGCGGTTGGATAGGGGCATATTCGGGCAGTAAGGTATTTAGACACAAAACCGCGAAAAAACGTTTTGTCTTAATGTTCCGACTGGCTGCCGCGTGCCACACCGGCGCAAACATTATTCTGATTCACTATTTTTATCCGCTTGATTTGATTGTAAAAATCAGGCAAAACACCTAATTACCCAACCCAACAAAGGAATACTATGTCTTTTGCCTTCTTTTTTCCCGGACAAGGTTCCCAAAGCCTCGGTATGATGAACGGCTTTGCCGAACACGCCGTCGTCAAAAACACCTTTGCCGAAGCCTCCGCCATATTGGGGCAGGACTTGTGGGCGATGATTAACGGCAGCGATGCCGAAATCATCGGACAAACCGTCAACACCCAGCCCATTATGCTCGCCGCCGGCGTTGCCGTTTACCGCGCCTATTTGGAAGCGGGCGGCAAAACGCCTGCCGCCGTTGCCGGACACAGCCTCGGCGAATATACCGCGCTTGTCGCCGCCGGCGCATTGGATTTCGCCGACGCGGTCAAACTCGTCCGCCTTCGCGCCGAACTGATGCAGTCCGCCGTACCGCAAGGCGTGGGCGCAATGGCGGCGATTCTCGGCTTGGAAGACGAACAGGTAAGGCAGATTTGCACTGAATCTGCACAGGACGAAGTGGTCGAAGCCGTCAACTTCAACTCGCCCGGACAAGTCGTGATTGCAGGCAATGCCGCCGCCGTCGGACGCGCTATGGATGCCGCCAAGGAAGCCGGCGCCAAACGCGCCCTGCCGCTGCCCGTGTCCGTACCTTCGCATTGCAGCCTGATGAAACCCGCCGCCGACAAACTCGCCGAAGCCCTGAAAACCGTTGAAATCAAGCAGCCGCAAATCCGTGTCATCCACAACGCCGACGTTGCCGCCTACGATGATGCCGACAAAATCAAAGACGCGCTCGTCCGCCAGCTTTACAGCCCCGTCCGCTGGACGGAAACCGTCAACGCCCTCGTTTCAGACGGCATTGCCGAATCCGCCGAATGCAGCCCGGGCAAAGTGTTGGCAGGTTTGGCAAAACGCATCAACAAAGCCGCCGCGTGCAGCGCATTAACCGATGCCGGACAGGTTGCCGCCTTTATCGGAGCACACTGACTTCGTTCCGCAAAAAGCAGCCTGCCCCCTTCAGGCTGCTTTTCACATCCGAACGGCGGCAGCCCCGTATTTACGCTATAATCCATCCCGACCAAACCACAGACAGCGGCTGCCGTTGCAGTTTCCGCCCCACCGATATGATAGAAAAACTGACTTTCGGACTGTTTAAAAAAGAAGACGCGCGCAGCTTTATGCGCCTGATGGCATACGTCCGCCCCTACAAAATCCGCATCATTGCCGCCCTGATTGCCATTTTCGGCGTTGCCGCCACCGAAAGCTATCTTGCCGCCTTCATCGCCCCCCTGATCAACCACGGCTTTTCCGCGCCCGCCGCGCCGCCCGAGCTGTCCGCCGCCGCCGGCATCCTTTCCACCCTGCAAAACTGGCGCGAACAGTTTACCTATATGGTTTGGGGGACGGAAAACAAAATCTGGACCGTCCCCCTCTTCCTCATCATCCTCGTCGTCATCCGGGGCATCTGCCGCTTTACCAGCACCTATCTGATGACTTGGGTCTCCGTGATGACCATCAGCAAAATCCGCAAAGATATGTTTGCCAAAATGCTGACCCTTTCCTCACGCTACCATCAGGAAACGCCGTCCGGCACCGTACTGATGAATATGCTCAACCTGACCGAGCAGTCGGTCAGCAACGCCAGCGACATCTTCACCGTCCTCACGCGCGACACGATGATTGTTACCGGCCTGACCATCGTCCTGCTTTACCTCAACTGGCAGCTCAGCCTCATCGTCGTCCTGATGTTCCCCCTGCTCTCCCTGCTCTCGCGCTACTACCGCGACCGCCTGAAACACGTCATTTCCGACTCGCAAAAAAGCATAGGCACGATGAACAACGTGATTGCCGAAACCCATCAGGGACACCGCGTCGTCAAGCTGTTCAACGGGCAGGCGCAGGCGGCAAACCGGTTCGACGCGATCAACCGCACCATCGTCCGCCTCAGCAAAAAAATCACGCAGGCAACGGCGGCACATTCCCCGTTCAGCGAACTGATTGCCTCGATCGCCCTCGCCGTCGTCATCTTCATCGCCCTGTGGCAAAGCCAAAACGGCTACACCACCATCGGCGAATTTATGGCATTCATCGTCGCGATGCTGCAAATGTACGCACCCATCAAAAGCCTTGCCAACATCAGCATCCCTATGCAGACGATGTTCCTCGCCGCCGACGGCGTATGTGCATTTCTCGACACCCCGCCCGAACAGGACAAAGGCACGCTCGCGCCGCAGCGTGTCGAAGGGCGCATCAGCTTCCGCAACGTCGATGTCGAATACCGTTCAGACGGCATCAAAGCCCTCGACAACTTCAACCTCGACATCAGACAAGGCGAACGCGTCGCCCTTGTCGGACGTTCCGGCAGCGGCAAATCCACCGTCGTCAACCTGCTGCCCCGCTTTGTCGAACCGTCTGCCGGCGGCATCTATATAGACGATACCGACATCGCCGACATCAAACTCGACTGCCTGCGCGCCCAATTCGCCCTCGTTTCCCAAGACGTATTCCTGTTTGACGACACCCTGTTTGAGAACGTCCGCTACAGCCGTCCCGACGCGGGTGAATCCGAAGTCCTGTCCGCCCTCCAAGCCGCCAACCTGCAAAGCCTGATCGACAGCTCCCCGCTCGGACTGCACCAGCCCATCGGATCGAACGGCAGCAACTTATCCGGCGGACAGCGGCAACGCGTCGCCATCGCCCGCGCCATTTTGAAAGACGCGCCCATATTATTGTTAGACGAAGCCACCAGCGCATTAGACAACGAATCCGAACGCCTCGTCCAACAGGCACTCGAACGCCTGATGGAAAACCGCACCGGCATCATCGTCGCCCACCGCCTGACCACCATCGAAAACGCCGACCGCATCATCGTGATGGACGACGGCAAAATCATCGAACAAGGCACACACGAACAACTGATGTCCCAAAACGGCTACTACACGATGCTGCGTAACATTTCCAAAAAAGACACCGCCGCCGTTCAGACGGCATAAACAAAATGCCGTCTGAAATGGTACAATCGCCCCACCCCCTTCAGACGGCATAACATTTCGCCGACCCATCCGATTATCTTCAATCACCGTAAAACCCATTATGACCCAAGACAAAATCCTTATTCTCGACTTCGGCTCGCAAGTTACCCAGCTGATCGCCCGCCGCGTGCGCGAAGCCCACGTTTACTGCGAGCTGCATTCCTTCGATATGCCTTTGGAAGAAATCAAAGCCTTCAACCCCAAAGGCATTATCCTTTCCGGCGGCCCCAATTCCGTTTACGAATCCGATTATCAAGCCGATACCGGTATTTTTGATTTGGGCATTCCGGTTTTGGGTATTTGTTACGGAATGCAGTTTATGGCGCACCACTTGGGCGGCGAAGTTACCCCGGGCAACCAGCGCGAATTCGGTTACGCGCAAGTCAAAACCATCGACAGCGAACTGACGCGCGATATTTACGACGACGCGCCCAACACGCTCGACGTATGGATGAGCCACGGCGACAAAGTGTCCAAACTGCCCGACGGTTTCGCCGTCATCGGCGACACGCCGTCCTGCCCGATTGCGATGATGGAAAACGCCGAAAAACAATTCTACGGCATCCAATTCCACCCCGAAGTAACCCACACCAAACAAGGCCGCGCCCTGTTGAACCGCTTTGTCTTGGACATCTGCGGCGCGCAACCGGGCTGGACGATGCCCAACTACATCGAAGAAGCCGTTGCCAAAATCCGCGAACAAGTCGGCAGCGACGAAGTGATTTTAGGTTTGTCCGGCGGCGTGGACTCTTCCGTAGCCGCCGCGCTGATTCACCGCGCCATCGGCGACCAACTGACCTGCGTGTTCGTCGATCACGGTTTGTTGCGCCTGAACGAAGGCAAAATGGTGATGGATATGTTCGCCCGCAACTTGGGTGTGAAAGTGATACATGTCGATGCCGAAGGGCAATTCATGGCGAAACTCGCCGGCGTAACCGACCCTGAGAAAAAACGCAAAATCATCGGCGCGGAATTTATCGAAGTATTTGATGCCGAAGAGAAAAAACTCACCAACGCCAAATGGCTGGCGCAAGGTACGATTTACCCTGACGTAATCGAATCCGCAGGCGCGAAAACCAAAAAAGCCCACGCCATCAAATCGCACCACAATGTCGGCGGCCTGCCTGAAAACATGAAGCTCAAGCTGCTTGAGCCGTTGCGCGACTTGTTTAAAGACGAAGTGCGCGAACTGGGCGTTGCTTTGGGTCTGCCGCGCGAAATGGTGTACCGCCATCCGTTCCCGGGCCCCGGTTTGGGCGTGCGCATCTTGGGCGAAGTGAAAAAAGAATATGCCGACTTGCTCCGTCAGGCAGACGATATTTTCATTCAAGAATTGCGCAACACCACCGATGAAAACGGCACGTCTTGGTACGACCTGACCAGCCAAGCCTTTGCCGTGTTCCTGCCCGTGAAATCCGTCGGTGTAATGGGCGACGGCCGAACATACGATTACGTCGTTGCCTTGCGTGCCGTGATTACCAGCGACTTTATGACCGCGCATTGGGCGGAACTGCCGTATTCCTTGTTGGGCAAAGTGTCCAACCGCATCATCAACGAAGTCAAAGGCATCAACCGCGTGGTTTATGATGTCAGCGGCAAACCGCCTGCCACCATCGAGTGGGAATAAACAGCAAACAGGGCTGCACCGTCCGGCGCAGTCCTTCGATTATCGGAAAAAAGGAAAAAATATGAGCACACAAGATTTAAGCGGCAAAATCGCATTGGTAACAGGCGCATCACGCGGCATCGGCGCAGCCATTGCCGACACTTTGGCGGCGGCGGGAGCCAAAGTCATCGGCACGGCGACCAGTGAGAGCGGTGCGGCGGCGATTAGCGGGCGGTTGGCGCAATGGGGTGGCGAAGGCCGTGCCTTAAATGCCGCCGAACCCGAAGCCGTCGAAAACCTGATTGCCGACATCGAAAAAACGTTCGGCAAACTCGACATTCTGGTCAACAACGCCGGCATTACCCGCGACAACCTCCTGATGCGTATGAAAGAAGAAGAGTGGGACGACATCATGCAGGTCAACCTCAAATCCGTCTTCCGCGCTTCCAAAGCCGCCTTGCGCGGTATGATGAAACAACGTTCCGGCCGCATCATCAACATCACCTCCGTCGTCGGCGTGATGGGCAATGCCGGTCAAACCAACTATGCCGCCGCCAAAGCAGGCTTAATCGGTTTTGCCAAATCTATGGCGCGCGAAGTCGGCAGCCGGGGTATTACCGTCAACTGCGTCGCCCCGGGATTTATCGATACCGATATGACTCGCGCCCTGCCGGAAGAAACCCGCCAAGCCTTTACCGCCCAAACCGCCTTAGGCAAATTCGGCGACGCGCAAGACATTGCCGATGCGGTTTTGTTCCTCGCTTCCGATCAGGCGAAATACATTACCGGCCAGACGCTGCACGTCAACGGCGGTATGCTGATGCCCTGACGGGCTGCCGTGCCGGCAATGCCGTCTGAAGCCTTCAGACGGCATTTGCATTCCCAAACAAAATGAACACACGCCACACCCCTCCCTGCCCCTGCGGTTCAGACACAGACTATACCGGCTGCTGCCGACCGCTTCATCTGCGCCATATCCTGCCGGCGACAGCCGAAATGCTGATGCGCGCCCGATACAGCGCATACGTCCTGCATCTGATAGATTACATTGTCGCCACCACCGTGCCGGCACAACAAGCATTCCTCAATGCCGCCGAACTGATGCAATGGAGTATAGAAACCGAATGGCTGGGCTTGAACGTCCTCTCACACAAAATACTCGGCAAAGACCACGCCCAAGTCGGATTTGAAGCCTACTTCCGAGACAGGGGAAACCGGGCAGTGCATCACGAGCTGTCGGCATTCGTGAAAATAGCGGAGCAATGGTATTTCATCGATCCGACCGTCCCGCTGCCTGCCATGAAACAGCCCTGCATTTGCGGTTCCGGCAAAAAATTCAAAGCCTGCTGCGGAAAATATCTGCAACCGGCCGGATAAAACGATTGCATAAAACGCCGTCCGAATGTCCGGGCGGCGTTTCATACGCGCAAAAAAGACCATTCATACCAAGGGTAAGTATGAATGGCCAATACATTGCGGGAAAACGTCTTACTTGCTGCACTGCCGAAAAGGGAGAAACGGCAGCGGTAATCAGCGGAAAGGATTGTACCCGTATAAATGTTAAGTAACGTTAATTATGAAAATATAACCGATGTTTCGGCACACAATCCGCAACTGCTGGCGCAGGCGGCGGCAAAGCCTGTTCATTCAAACCCTTATTCCTGCCCACCTGTTCACCTTACTGGTTTTCCCTTATCCACCCGACCCAGCGTTCAAACAACTTCGGTTCGAGCGCGGCGACGACCGAACGCTTGAATATATGCTCCCCGCTCCAAAACCCGTCGCCTTCCAAAGTCGTCAGCCTGCCGCCCGCCTCCTCAAAAATCAGCGCGCCGGCGGCATAATCCCACAGCTTCTGCCCGCCGTGGACATAAACATCATAGCGTCCGCACGCCAGATAACACCAGTCCAGCGTACTGCTGCCCATACTCCGTATCGTCCCGAAAGGCGCGAGCGTACTCATACGGCTGGAAAGTTTGCCCGAACGCAGATATTTGATTTCCACGCCCGCAATCGCCTCATTGAGTTTTTTTTCGACCAAACGCAAAGGCAGGCGCGTCCCGTTTAAAAACGCCCCCTGCCCGCGTTCGGCGTAAAAACATTCCCCGCTGACCGGATTGTAGATTACGCCCAATTCGGCGCGCCCGTTGCGGACAAACGCCACCGACACGGCAAAATGCGGCAGCCCGTTGACAAAATTGTTCGTCCCGTCTATCGGATCGACAATCCACAGCCCCTTTTCCCCCGAATATTGTTCCCACAAAGCCGACTGTTCCTGCCGCGACATTTCCTCGCCCAACATCGGGCAATCGATCAGAAGCGGCAACGCGGCAGCAAAAGCCGTCTGTGAGGCAATGTCCGCCTCGCTCAACATCGAACCGTCTTCCTTGCGGCAAGACGGCGTATTCAAAAAACGCGGCATAATTTCGGTTTGCGCGATATGGCGCACGACTTTCTGCAAACGGTGTAACACTTCCTACTGTCCTCATATTTTGAACTTGCGGCGCGCGAACGTATATAGTGGATTAAATTTAAATCAGGACAAGGCGACGAAGCCGCAGACAGTACAAATAGTACGGCAAGGCGAGGCAACGCTGTACTGGTTTAAATTTAATCCACTATAATGTCCGTTTCCATCACGCCGCTGCGACAGATTATAACCGTCCGAACCGCCAAAAACTATGCCCCGATTCCACCTGCCCGAAAACCTTTCCGTCGGACAAACCGTCGCCCTGCCCGACAACATCGTCCGCCACCTCAACGTCCTGCGCGTCCGCCCCAACGAAAACATCACCCTCTTCGACGGCAAAGGCAAGGCACACGCCGCACGGCTGACCGTTTTGGAAAAACGCCGCGCCGGGGCGGAAATCCTGCACGAAGAAACCGCCGATGCCGAATCCCCGCTGAACATCACGCTCATCCAATCCATATCTTCCGGCGAACGTATGGACTTTACCCTGCAAAAAAGCGTCGAACTCGGCGTAACCGCCATACAGCCCGTCATCAGCGAACGCTGCGTTGTCCGCCTCGACGGGGAACGCGCCGCCAAACGCCTCGCGCGCTGGCAGGAAATCGTCATCTCCGCGTGCGAACAAAGCGGCAGAAACACCGTTCCCCCCGTACTGCCCATCATCAGCTACCGTGAAGCACTCGACAAAATGCCGTCTGAAAGCACCAGGCTGATTATGAGCATCAACCGCGCCCGCAAACTCGGCGATATCCGCCACCCGTCCGGCGCAATCGTCTTTATGGTCGGACCCGAAGGCGGCTGGACAGAACAGGAAGAACAACAGGCATTTGAAGCCGGCTTCCAAGCCGTAACATTGGGCAAACGCATCCTGCGCACCGAAACCGCCGCCCTCGCCGCCCTTGCCGCGATGCAGACGCTTTGGGGCGATTTTACCTAGCAGATGTTTCAACACACAGGACGACACATAAAGCACCGCCCTATGTGTCGTCCTGATTTGTAAGGGGTTATACCCCTTACAAATAAAGTCTGATTCTACCGCCCCGAAGGACGGATGTCCAAGTGGCGGGGTTTCAACCGCAAAGGAAATACGATGAAAAACACGGGATTTTATCCGAAACAACAAAATCCCTCCGCCGTCATTCCCGCGAAAGCGGGAATCTAGAAATGGAAAATCACAGGAATTTATCCGAAAAACAAGAATTCTTCCGCCGTCATTCCCACGCAGGCGGGAATCTAGTCCGTTGGGTTTCAGTCATTTCCGATAAATTGCCTTGGTGTTGGATTTCTGGATTCCCGCCTGCGCGGGAATGACGGGGTTTTAGGTTTCCGTTTTCTTGGAAATGACGAAATTTAGCGAAACTGAACAGACTGGATTCCCGCCTGCGCGGGAATGACGGGGTTTTAGGTTTCTGTTTTCGTAGGAATGATGAAATTTCAGGTTGCTGTTTTTGGTTTTCCGTTTTCGTAGAAATGGCAAATGAGGACTTTCCCGAAACTCAAAAACAAAACCGAACAAACCGGATTCCCCGACATAAATTTAGGGACAGCGCACACCCGCCAAATAAGGAAAGGCCAAAACCTATTCAAACGGGACGACGTGCCGCCCAAAGTGTTTTTCTAATTTTTTCTGACGCTTCCGTTCCCTCGCCCTTTCGATTTCCCGACCGATTTTTCCCAAAGCGCGTTTCAACAAAACCTTCAGGGAGCGGCGGTTGCGGTACGATTCCTGCCTGCCGTTTTTCAGTTGGCTGGGCAGGGTTTCGCTTTGAACGCACAAGGCGGGGGTCAGTTGGCAAACCGTCATACCCCCTTTGTCGAGAAAACTGCTGAAGAGCATCCAATCCACCGCCTTCAGGCGTTCGGACGGCAAAACGGCAAACCTGTCCAAGAAAAAACGCATCGCTTTTCGGGAAATGATATAGCCCGCCGTCCCCCAGTGTTCGCTTTCCAACAGCGGAAAGGCACGCCCGCAGTAGTCCGCCACGCCGGAGGGCGAGGTCAGGACGTGCATAAACATCGTTTCCAAGCGGACGATAAAGGCGGAATCGGGGTCAAAGCGTTCTTGCAGCCAAGCGTCTTCGGCAAGGAACTGCTCCGCGCCTTCGCCGAGTAAAACGTCGTCCTCAAATACGGCGATATACGGCAGACCTTCATCCAATGCCTGTTTCCACAATACGGCGTGGCTCATAAAGCAGGCTTTTTCCACTCCGCTCAAATAGGGGTGCGCCGACAAACCGGGTACGAGTTCCGCCATTGCCTGTTCCAGCCTTTCAGACGGCATCAGCGCGTCGAAAAACTGAAACGGGATGCCGCGACTGCCGAAGGTTGCGGCAATGTGCGCCCTGCGTTCTGCGGCGGAAGCTAAGCTGATAACGTGGTTTTGCATGATTTATCCTGTTCGGTTTCAATAGCTGCGGTATTTCCAAGGGCGTAACATTTTTTTCAGGATTTTCCTATATTGCGGTGCGGCAAACAGCTTCCTCATCACGCGGTCTGTCAGGAAATCCAGCAAATCGGTCAAAGAATACTTTTCCAACGACAAGAAATATTCGTACAGGAACAGACGGAGGTATCCGATATCTTGTCCGGACAAGGCTTTTTCGTGCAACGCATATGCCGTTGATTTCAAAAGCCCGTAATTCAGGCAGTCCGGCCCGATGGCTATGCCTGCCGCCTTCCAATACCCCGCCCTGATTTCTTCTTTGATTTTCCACGCCGTCCTGCGCTGTTGCAGGTTGTATTTGGAAGAGGTCTGGTCTTGATGGAAGCGGTATTTGACCAAGGCTTCGGGATAATTCGCCAGCCTGCCCAGCTTGCCGGCTTCGTACCAAAACTTATAGTCTTCGGCGTGGATATAGGCGGGGTCGAACCGCAAACCGCCGTCAATGACGCTGCGCCGCATAATCATCGTGTTGTTGTGTATGGGGTTGCGGAGGGGGAAGGCAGATGTAATTTCCTGATGGGTCAGGGGGTTTTTCCAAATTTCGCCGTTTCGGGCAATGGCGGCAAGCACGCTTTTATTGTTTTCTTCCGACAAAATTTCCAGCCACGCGCCTATTGCGATGATGCTGCGGTCTTTTTCCATCTCGCCCACGATTTTTTCAATCCAGTCGGGGGCGGCAATATCGTCGGCATCGGTACGCGCAATATATTCCCCATTTCCCGACTTTGCCAATGCGTCCAGCCCGATGTTTAAAGAGGCGATAAAGCCCAAATTGCGGGGATTGGAAATTATCCTGATCCTGCCGTCCTGTTCTTGGAAACGCCGGGCAATGGCGGGCGTGCCGTCTGTCGAGCCGTCATCGACAATCAAAATCTCCAGGTTGCGCCAAGTTTGATTCACGACGGCGGCTAATGATTGGGCGAAATATTTTTCTGCGTTGTAGGCGCAAATCAATACGCTGACTAAAGGTTGCAATCCGTTTCTCCTTTCCGATATAGTGGATTAAATTTAAACCAGTACGGCGTTGCCTCGCCTTGCCGTACTATCTGTACTGTCTGCGGCTTCGTCGCCTTGTCCTGATTTAAATTTAATCCACTATACATCCGATGCCGCCTGAAGGCTTCTGCCCCGTCAATAAATCTTGCGTAAGAATCTGGCAGACAGTTTTCTGCGCCATCTTTGAAGCATACGCTTTGTCGGAAACATACGGTGCGGGACGGCAAGTTTGCCGCGCCATTCTTCGGGAACGGTCGTCAGGCTGCCCGCCAACTCTGTGAAACGTTCCGCACCCCACGCGGTGCAGTCCCTGTGCCACGGCTTTGCCGGGCCGCAATAATGGCTGACGGCGACGGGCATCGCCGTATTGGTACGGTCGCGGTAAAGCGGGTCGGTATGGCGGGATGCAAACCTGTTCGCCATAAAGGCATAATTGGTCGGCATAAAGTTGAAACGGCTGTTCGCATAACACACCCCGCCTTTAAACAGCCCGTTCAAAATATCCTGATCCTGATATTGCATCACGTCCTTGTATTGTTCCACCCATTCGCAGGCCATTTTGAAAATATCGTGCTGCCGCCATTTTTTCAGGTTAATCAGCAATACGCCGGCATTGAAATAATATTCGCCGTCCGCCATACCGATTTTTTGTTTGTAAGCATTCTGCCTTTCGACAAACAAATCGATGCACGCGCCAAGCCAGTTATCGCCCAAATCGGTATCCCATAAAGGCTTCAGGCTGTCCCTGACCAATACGTCTATATCCAGATACAGGACTTTATCGCAATCGGCAATGTATTCGCCCAATTTCAGGCGGGCATAAGTCGTGATGGAAATGTGCCTGATGTTTAAGGGGAAGCCGGTGAAATCTTCGGGGTTTACGTCTATAAAGCGGATATTACCCCCCCCCCCGCAAATTGGCGGCAACCGCCGCCCGGTTTGCCTCACTGATACCGGCATCGAGGACGTGGAACCTGATTTCCGTATCGGGATGGGCCGCTTCCACGCTTTTTGCCGCAACGCAAAGGTAGGCGGCATAGTTGTCGTCTGCCGCAAATACGATGTCCATCTTTCCTCCTTGGTCTTTCAGCCCATGTTTGGTGAATCGGGAAAATCTATATTTTGGGTTACGCCGAAATAGTCTATTCCCGATATACAATTTTGATACAAAAACTTGGAAATATCGGTATCGTCGCCGGAGCGATAGAATGCGGACAATTTTTCATTGAATTGCGGCATCTGCATTTCGGAGATTTCCAGAATGCCGCAGCCCCCTGCCACCATCAGGTCGTTGGCAAATAAGGTTGCCGTTCGTTTGTTGCCGTCCCAGAAAACCTGCTGCCGCATACAATAAAGCATGAAACGGACGGCTGTCTCCGTCGTCGAGCCGCTTTGAAGTCCGATATTTTGGAACACACGGACCACTTCAATTTCCTTCACCGGATTTGGGGCATGACGGGAACCGTCCAATAACGTTACGCCGACCGAACCGGTACGGAAATCACCGGGTGCCAAAGAATCCTCCTTGGCAACGATGTCGTTGATTTTTTTAAGGAGTGAAATATTGACCGGTTCGCCGGCTGAAATATGCGAAATCATATATTGATAGGCACGTTTCAGGTTCAAAATGGTTTGGATGTCTTCCAGTGACGCGGAGGCTACATTTCTGCCATTGACGATTTGCTCCGTCTGCAACAAGGTTGTCCGGCAATTCTCAAAACGACTGAGGTTGTGAATTTGGGCAACCAATACTTTCTTGGCCAGAAAAATATTTTCTTCCAAACTCAACTTGTATTTGTCGGGAAACACGATAATTCCTTTTATTGGAAAGGCACAATGATTTTGCCGATTAACTGTTCGCGCCTTTGCCGGCGTTTTTCCCTTTCCCTGCTGATTTTGGTCAGGGCGCGAATCAGGCGGTTTTTGAATGTGTTGGCGGGGGAATCGCGCCATTGCTGTTTGCGGTTCAGGAGGCGGTCGTGTTCAATCAGGCTGCCCAATGCGCTGTTTTGGTCGTGAAACTTGGCATAATGCAGCTCTTGGGCGCACAAGGCGGGATTGAGCTGGAAAACCGGCATCCTTTCCCTGTCGTCAGGGTTGCCGAACATCATCCAATCGATAGGGTGCAGCCCTTCAGACGGCAGGGCGGCAAACCTGTCCAAGAAAAACCGCATCGCTTTTCGGGAAATGATATAGCCCGCCGTCCCCCAGTGTTCGCTTTCCAACAGCGGAAAGGCGCGCCCGCCGTAGTCCGCCACGCCGGAGGGCGAGGTCAGGACGTGCATAAACATCGTTTCCAAGCGGACGACAAAGGCGGAATCGGGGTCAAAGCGTTCTTTTAGCCAAGCGTCTTCGGCAAGGAACTGCTCCGCGCCTTCGCCGAGTAAAACGTCGTCTTCAAATACGGCGATATACGGTAAGCTTTCGTCCAGTGCCTGTTTCCACAATACGGCGTGGCTCATAAAGCAGGCTTTTTCCACACTGCTCAAATAGGGGTGCGCCGACAAGCCGGGGACGAGTTCCGCCATCGCCTGTTCCAGCCTTTCAGACGGCATCAGTGCGTCGAAAAACTGAAACGGGATGCCGCGACTGCCGAAGGTTTCGGCAATGTGCGCCCTGCGTTCTGCGGCGGAGCTTAGGCTGATAACGTGGTTTTGCATTAAATCTCCTGTTCTTTCCCTGCCGAATCCGACCGCGCCTGCCGGCGGTTTTTAATCAGCCGGTGCAAAATGCTGAAGTATTGCCTCAAGGTAAACAGCCGCCGCATCCTGCCGTCTGCCGCAAAATCCAGCCACGCACGAGCGGGCGGCGTGTCCGCCCGTTTGAAGCATTGGTACAAAAACCGGCGGGCGCGTTCAAAATCTTCTTCCGGCAAATCCTTCTCCAGCAGTTCATACGCCGCTGCTTTTGTTTGGCGGTATTCAAGGCTGTCGAACCGGGTTTTAAAACCCATAGACTGCAAAAAATCGTTTCTGGCGGTTTTTTGGATGCCTTGCGCGATTTCGTGTTGGCGGACGCTGTATTTGGATGAAACCTGATTGGCGTGAAGGCGGTATTTGACCAAGGCTTCGGGATAATAAGCCAGCCTGCCCAATTTGCTGACATCGTACCAAAATTGGTAATCTTCCGCCCAATCCCGCTCGGTGTTGTAACGCAAACCGCCGTCAATGACGCTGCGCCGCATAATCATCGTGTTGTTGTGTATGGGGTTGCCGAAAGGGAAAAAGGCGGCGATGTCTTCGTGCCGGGTCGGCTTTTTCCAAATTTTGCCGTGTTCGTGGTGCCGCGCCAGCCGGTTGCCGTCCTTTTCTTCCGACAAAACTTCCAGCCACGCGCCCATTGCGATGATGCTGCGGTCTTTTTCCATCTCACCCACGATTTTCTCAATCCAGTCGGGGGCGGCAATATCGTCTGCATCGGTGCGCGCAATATATTCCCCCCCCCCGACTTTGCCAATTCGTCCAGCCCGATGTTTAAAGAGGGAATCAGGCCGGAATTGCGCGGCTGCGCGAGGATACGGATGCGGCCGTCCTGTTCTTGGAAACGCCGGGCAATGGCAAGCGTACCGTCCGTCGAGCCGTCATCAACAATCAAAATATCCAAGTTGCGCCAAGTCTGATTCACGACGGCGGCTAATGATTGGGCGAAATATTTTTCTACGTTGTAGGCGCAAATCAATACGCTGACTAAAGGCTGCAATTTATTCTCCCGATAGGCACGATGCCGTCTGAAGGCTTCAGACGGCATTTGGACTGTACAACGGTTACTCGCCCAAAAGCGCGATGTCGGCTACCGCGTTCATTTGTTCTGCCAAACGGTTCAACAGGTTCAAACGGTTTTGTTTTACGGCGGCATCTTCCGCCATCACCATCACGCCGTCAAAGAAGGCATCGACTTGCGGCTTGACGGAAGCCAGTTCGGACAAGGCGGTTTGGAAATTGCCTTCGGCGACGGCGGCGGCGATTTTCGGCTGCAAGCCTTGCGCAGCGGCAAAGAGGGCTTTTTCTTCGTCCTGTTGCAGCAGGCTTTCATTGACTTCGCCCAGCGCGGCATCAGCTTTTTTCAGCAGGTTTTGCACGCGTTTGTTGGCGGCGGCGAGCGCGGCGGCTTCGGGCAGTTGTTTGAACGCGGCAACGGCCTGCAGTTTGGCGGTCAAATCGTCCAAACGGCGCGGCTGTTTGGCGAGTACGGCGGCAACGATGTCTTGCGGATAATCGTTTTGCAGCAACACGGCAAGGCGCGCCTGCATAAAATCGGCGGTTTCAGACGGCGTTTTTTCGTTGAGCAAACCTTTGGGAAAGCTGTCGAATGCCGTCTGAATCAGTTCGTTCACGTCCAAACCGTACTGCATCAGCATCCGCAAAATACCCAAGGCGGCGCGGCGCAGGGCGTAGGGGTCTTTGTCACCGGTCGGAATCAGACCGATGCCCCAAATGCCGACCAGGGTTTCCAGTTTGTCGGCAAGTGCGACGGCGGCGGCAATTTTGCTTTCGGGCAGCTTGTCGCCGGCAAAACGCGGCTGATAGTGCTGCTCGACTGCTTCGGCGATTTCTTCGGTTTCGCCGTCCAAACGGGCATAGTATTTGCCCATCGTGCCTTGCAGTTCGGGAAACTCGCCGACCATTTCGGTTACCAAGTCGGCTTTTGCCAGACGCGCGGCGCGTTCGGCGGCAGCGGCATCCGCACCCAATGCTTTGGCGATGTGGGCGGCAATGCTTTGCAAGCGTTCGATACGCTCGGCCTGCGAACCGATTTTGTTGTGGTAAACCACGCTGGACAATTTCGGCAGGCGGCTTTCCAAAGTCGCTTTCTGGTCTTGCTTGTAGAAGAACTCGGCATCAGACAGGCGAGCGCGCAAGACGCGTTCGTTGCCTTGGATGATGTGTGACGGGTCTTCGGTTTGCAGGTTGGAGACCAGCAGGAAGCGGTTCATCAGCTTGCCGTTTTGATCGAGCAACGGGAAGTATTTTTGGTTTTGCTGCATCGTCAAAATCAAGCATTCTTGAGGCACGGCGAGGAAGTGTTCTTCAAAACCGGCTTCCAATACCACAGGCCATTCGACCAATGCAGTTACTTCGTCCAACAGGGCCTCATCGGCGGCAACAGTCGCGTTCAGACGGCGTGCCTGCCCTTCCAATGCCGTCTGAATCGCGGCTTTGCGCTCGGCAAACGAAGCGACGACTTTGCCTTGTTCGCGCATTTGTGCGGCGTAGCTGTCGGCGTTTTTAATGGTGATTTCGCCGTCGGAGAGGAAGCGGTGTCCCAAGGTTTGATTGCCGCTTTGCAGACCCAAAACGCTGACGTTTACAATCTCGCTGCCGTGCAGCACAATCAGCCCGTGAACGGGGCGCACGAAGGTAAACGTGCTGCTGCCCCAACGCATCACTTTCGGAATCGGCAATTTCTTAACCGCTTGATTGATAATGTCTTCCAAGAGTTCGCCCAACGGTTTGCCGGTTTGGACGTATTCGTAAGCGTACACGTCCTGCTTGCCGTCGTGGACGATGGTCAAGTCTTCGATTTTCGCCCCAGCACCGCGTGCAAAACCTTCCAAAGCCTTGGTCGGCGCACCGTCTTTCATGGCATTCGCCACGGCAGGGCCTTTTTTCACGATTTTTTGATCTGCCTGAACGGCTTTGACGTTTTTGACTTGAACCGCCAAACGGCGCGGCGAGGCATAAGCCGTAAATTCGGCTGCGCCGTCAATCAGTTGCGCTTTTTCTAGGCCTTCGGCAACGGCGGCGGCAAAATGGTTGCCCAGATTATTCAGGGCTTTTGGGGGAAGTTCTTCGGTAAGGAGTTCAATTAAAAGGGTTTGGGTCATCATTCGGCTTTCTTTGAATTTGGTTAATCTGCCTGTTTATAGGTTTCGCTGTAATTTTCCCAGCCGTCATCCCCATAAAAACCGTCAACCAGCGGGGTGGCGTACAAAGTGGCAACATCTTCGCGGTCTGCCAGCCAAGAGATAATGGCTTTTTTCTCGGTTTCTCCCAAGCTTCGGGCACCGGATTTTTGAAACAGGCACGAAAAATCGCCACAATCGCCCCCGCCCGCCATTTCCAAGCCGTTTACCACAAGATACGCAATCAGCTCGTCCATAAAGCGGTCGAACGCTTCGGCATCGTCCTCAGCTTGGTGCAAACTGCCTTGAACGCCGAAAATCAATGTTTGAAACTCGCCCAAATGCAGCTTTTTATGCTGGCGGCGGTTCATTTTGTGCAGGCGTTTCCTGCTTGGGGTGCGGAAATAGACAGGCATGATTTTCCTAAAATATATAATGGTTTACGGACGGATACCATATCGGGCCGCCCGAACGTAAAAAATCGTCGCCCCCTTAGGCGGCATTTGCCTTCATTAAGGGAAAGCCCAGTTTTTCGCGGCTTTCGACATATTTTTGCGCCACGGCGCGGCTCAACGCGCGGATGCGCCCGATGTA
Organism: Neisseria lactamica NS19; assembly: GCA_000193795.2. Taxonomy (GTDB): domain Bacteria; phylum Pseudomonadota; class Gammaproteobacteria; order Burkholderiales; family Neisseriaceae; genus Neisseria; species Neisseria lactamica_A. Next base: position 47,288 of record AEPI01000028.1, read on the forward strand.
GGTGGCGCGTTCGGTTACGGAAATCGCGCCGCGTGCATCTAAAAGGTTGAACGTATGCCCCGCTTTGAGGACGAGCTCGTAGGCAGGCAGGGCAAGGCTGACGTTTTCTTCGGCAAGCAGGCGTTTGGCTTGTGCTTCGTAGTCGTTGAACTGGCGCAGCAGCCAGTCGGCATCGCTGTATTCGAAGTTGTAGGTGGATTGCTCGACTTCGTTTTGGTGGTACACGTCGCCGTAGCTTACGGTGTTGCCGTCCGGCGTTTTTGCCCAAACGAGGTCATAGACGTTTTCCACGCCTTGCAGGTACATCGCCAAACGTTCGATGCCGTAGGTGATTTCACCGAGTACGGGCGTGCAGTCGATGCCGCCGACTTGTTGGAAGTAGGTAAACTGGGTTACTTCCATGCCGTTGAGCCAGACTTCCCAGCCCAAGCCCCACGCGCCGAGGGTGGGGTTTTCCCAGTCGTCTTCGACGAAGCGGATGTCGTGGACTTTGGGATCGATGCCCAATTCGCGCAGGGAGTCGAGATAAAGGTCTTGGATATTGGCGGGAGCGGGTTTGAGGGCGACTTGGAATTGATAATAGTGTTGCAGGCGGTTGGGGTTGTCGCCGTAGCGGCCGTCTTTGGGGCGGCGGCTGGGTTGGACGTAGGCGGCAAACCAAGGCTCGGGACCGAGTGCGCGCAGGCAGGTAGCGGGATGGGACGTGCCGGCGCCGACTTCCATATCGAAAGGTTGGATGACGGTGCAGCCTTTGTCTGCCCAAAAGGTTTGCAGTTTGAAGATAATTTGTTGGAAGGTGAGCATGGCTTTTTGTTCGATAAAATAAAGGTTTTATTTTACTGTTTCCACTGCTGCTTGAATAGGTTTATCTCAAAGGCGGGCTGATTTGAAACCAGTGGATGGATAATATTTTTTAATTTAAATCCGGAAAATAAAAAGCACGGTCAAACGACCGTGCTTTTCCAAACCACATAAGTTTTATTTTTTGTGCGAACGGATATAGTCCAAAGTCTTGAGCTGTGCGATTGCGGCAGCCAATGCCTTGTGCGCCTCCGCCAAATCCTTGTTGTCTTTGGCTTGAGAAATGCCGGCTTCGGCAGCTTTTTTCGCCTCTTCGGCACGCGCCCGATCCATTTCCGCACTACGGACGGCAACGTCCGCCAAAACGGTAACTTTATCAGGCTGAACCTCCAAAACACCGCCGGAAACGGCAACCAAAACCTCTTTATCCTCACCTGGGACGGTCAAACGCAAAGCTCCCGGCCGCACCAAACTCATAATCGGCTCGTGTCGCGGGTAAATACCGAGTTCACCCTGTACAGTCGGAACAACAATAAATGTTGCCTCGCCTGAATAGATGTTTTGCTCGCTACTGACCACTTCAACTTGCATGACGCTCATGCCGACCTCCTCAGTTTAAGGTTTTCGCTTTCTCAACCGCTTCTTCGATGCTGCCGACCATATAGAATGCCTGTTCGGGCAGATGGTCGTATTCGCCGTTCAAGATGGCTTTGAAACCGGCAATGGTATCGCGCAGGGCGACATATTTGCCCGGAGAACCTGTAAACACTTCGGCAACGTGGAACGGTTGGGACAGGAAGCGTTGGATTTTACGCGCGCGCATCACAGTCAGTTTGTCTTCGTCAGACAATTCGTCCATACCCAGAATGGCGATAATGTCGCGCAATTCTTTGTATTTTTGCAGGGTGGACTGCACACCGCGCGCCACGTCGTAGTGCTCTTGACCCAATACCATCGGATCCAATTGGCGCGAAGTAGAATCAAGCGGATCGACTGCCGGGTAGATACCCAAAGAGGCAATATCACGGCTCAATACGACGGTTGCGTCCAAGTGGGCAAATGTTGTTGCAGGAGACGGGTCAGTCAAGTCGTCCGCAGGTACATAAACGGCTTGGATGGAAGTAATGGAACCGGTTTGGGTAGAGGTAATACGCTCCTGCAAACGACCCATTTCTTCTGCCAATGTCGGTTGGTAACCCACTGCGGAAGGCATACGGCCCAACAGTGCGGATACTTCGGTACCGGCCAGGGTGTAACGGTAGATGTTGTCCACGAAGAACAATACGTCGCGGCCTTTGCCGTTTTCGTCTTTTTCGTCACGGAAGTATTCGGCCATCGTCAAACCGGTCAAAGCAACGCGCAGACGGTTGCCCGGAGGTTCGTTCATCTGACCGTAAACCATCGCCACTTTATCCAATACGTTGGAATCTTTCATCTCGTGGTAGAAGTCGTTACCTTCGCGGGTACGCTCACCCACGCCTGCGAACACGGACAAGCCGCTGTGCGCTTTGGCGATGTTGTTGATCAATTCCATCATGTTCACGGTTTTGCCCACACCGGCACCGCCGAACAAACCTACTTTACCGCCTTTGGCAAACGGACACAGCAAGTCGATTACTTTAATGCCGGTTTCCAACAATTCGGTAGTTGAAGACAACTCATCGAATTTCGGGGCGGTTTGGTGGATGGCGCGGCTCTTGTCGGTATCGATCGGACCCGCTTCATCAACAGGCGTACCCAATACGTCGACAATACGGCCCAATGTGCCTTTACCTACCGGCACAGTGATTGGCGCACCGGTATTGCTGACAGACATACCGCGTTTCAGGCCGTCTGAACTACCCATTGCGATTGTACGGACAACGCCGTCGCCCAAAAGCTGTTGGACTTCCAGGGTCAGACCGTTCTCATCCAATTTCAGGGCATCGTAAACATGCGGAATCGCGTCGCGTGGAAATTCCACGTCAACCACCGCACCAATAACTTGCACGATTTTGCCTTGGCTCATTATCGTATCCTAATTTCCTGTGCAGGCTTCAGACGGCATCAAACTGCCGCCGCACCTGCTACAATTTCTGACAATTCCGTGGTAATCGCGGCTTGGCGCGATTTGTTGTACACCAGGCGCAATTCTTTAATGGCATTGCCTGCGTTGTCGGTTGCGGCTTTCATCGCTACCATACGCGCGGCTTGTTCGGATGCCATATTGTCGCTCAATGCCTGATAAACCACAGACTCCAAATAGCGGCGAACCAAATATTCCAATACGGCGACAGGACTCGGCTCGTAGAGGTATTCCCAAGTAAATGAAGAACGGCCTGCTTCGTCGTCAATAACGTTTTCGCCGATGGGCAGCAAAACCTCCATACGCGGCTCTTGGCGCATCGTATTGATGAAACGCGAATAAACCATATGGATACGGTCCAATTCATGTTTCTCATAACGCCGGAAGATTTCGGTCAAAGGGCCGAGCAACGCTTCCATTTTCGGGGTATCGCCCAAATTGGCCGCACTGGCAATGACGTTCAAACCGATGCTTTGGCAAGCGGCCAAACCTTTACTGCCCAAGCACACGACTTCGACTTCGATGCCTTGTTCCTGATACTCTTGAACTTGCGCCAAAAATTTTTTCAGTACGTTAGCGTTCAAGCCGCCGCACAAACCTTTGTCCGAAGTAATCAAGATGAAACCGGCACGGCGCACTTCGCGGTGCGGCTCCAACAATTTGATACCATGATCGGCATTAGTCTGTGCAAGATGGCTCATCACTGTACGCACTTTTTCGGCGTACGGACGCGCTAAGCGCATCCGGTCTTGAGTCTTCCGCATTTTAGAGGTCGACACCATTTGCATCGCTTTAGTAATCTTTTGGGTATTTTGAACACTACGGATTTTGGTGAGAATCTCTTTTCCGACTGCCATTTCAGACTCCTTTCATCTCAATACTTATGCTTGGTAAGCGTAAGAAGATTTGAAAGATTTCATGGCTTCGGTCAATGCTTTTTCGCTTTCGTCAGACATTGCGCCTGATGCATTAATCGCTTCCAGAACCTCAGGATGTTGCGTACGTACGAAACTCAAGAATTCTGCTTCGAAAGCCAAGGCTTTGGATACCGGAACATCTGCGTAAGAACCGTTGTTGATCGCCCACAAAGTCAATGCCATTTCGGCAGTGTTCAATGTGCTGAATTGTTTTTGTTTCATCAATTCAGTAACCACTTCACCGTGTTGCAGCTGTTTGCGTGTTGCTTCGTCCAAATCGGAAGCAAATTGCGAGAACGCTGCCAATTCACGGTACTGTGCCAACGCCAAACGGATACCGCCACCCAGTTTTTTGATGACTTTGGTTTGTGCTGCACCACCTACGCGCGATACGGAAATACCGGCATTGATTGCAGGACGGATACCGGCGTTGAACAAGTCGGTCTCCAAGAAGATTTGGCCGTCTGTAATCGAGATTACGTTGGTTGGTACGAATGCTGATACGTCACCGGCTTGGGTTTCAATAATTGGCAACGCAGTCAGAGAACCGGTTTTGCCTTTTACTTCGCCATTGGTCAGTTTTTCAACTTCATTTTCGCTGACGCGGGCTGCACGTTCCAACAAACGGGAGTGCAGATAGAATACGTCGCCGGGATAGGCTTCACGGCCGGGCGGACGGCGCAGCAGCAGGGAAATTTGACGGTATGCGACGGCTTGTTTGGACAAGTCATCATATACAATCAACGCATCTTCGCCGCGATCGCGGAAGAATTCGCCCATCGTGCAGCCGGAATAAGGGGCGATGTATTGCAGTGCAGCGGCTTCAGAAGCAGTTGCAGCAACCACGATGGTATGCTCCATCGCGCCATGCTCTTCCAATTTGCGTACTACGTTGGCAATAGAAGATGCTTTTTGACCGATAGCCACATAAATACAGATTACGCCTGTACCTTTTTGGTTAACGATGGCATCCAGTGCTACGGCAGTTTTACCGGTTTGACGGTCACCAATGATCAACTCACGTTGGCCACGACCAACCGGAACCATAGAGTCAATGGCTTTCAGGCCGGTTTGCATTGGTTGGTCAACCGATTTACGCGCAATCACACCTGGTGCAATTTTTTCGATTGGAGCAGTCAATGTTGTGTTGATTGGACCTTTACCATCGATAGGACGACCCAATGCATCAACCACGCGACCAACCAGTTCGCGACCGATCGGCACTTCCAAAATACGGCCGGTACAGGTAACCGTATCGCCTTCTTTAATGTGTTCGTACTCACCCAACACTACGGCGCCGACGGAGTCACGCTCCAAGTTCATGGCCAGACCGAAAGTGTTACCGGGGAATTCGAGCATCTCACCTTGCATCGCATCTGACAAACCATGAATACGAACAATGCCGTCAGTTACCGAAATTACCGTACCACGTGTACGCACTTCTGCATTGACGGACAGATTTTCGATTTTGGCTTTAATCAAATCGCTGATTTCAGCAGGATTAAGCTGCATGAAAACTCTCCTAATTCGTCATAGTCGCATACAAGGCATTCAGTTTGCCTTGTACGGACAAGTCCAAGACCTGATCACCCACTTCTACTTTGATGCCTCCGATTAATTCGGGGGCAACTTTGGCTACCACATCCAATTTGCTGTTGAAGCGTTTTGTCAGGATATCGGTAACATCGGCCAGCTGCTGGGAACTGAGTTCATACGCACTGTAAATTACTGCCGATTTCGTATTATTGTGTGTCAAGGTCAAATCTTGATATTGGGCATAAATTTCCGGCAATGCCGGCAAACGTTTTTGCTCGGCCAAAACGGTAATGAAATTTGCCAATTCGGCATTTTCGATACCGGCAAGGCTTTTGAGCATTTCCGCTTTTTCGGAAGCCCCCGTTACCGGTTGTTCGATAAGTGCGGTAACTTTCTCATCCCGAACAACCGCAGCGAGTTCTTTCAGCCCGCCCAACCAAGACTCGATTTGGTTTTTTTCCTGAGCCAGACCAAACAATGCTTTCGCATAAGGTCTGGCAATCGTTGCGAACTCCGCCATAAGGTTACAGCTCCTGTTTTAAGGTACTGAGCAAATCTGCATGCTTGGAGGCATCGACTTCTTTACGCAGGATAGACTCCGCACCTTTGACAGCCAATGAAGCGACCTGCTCGCGCAATACTTCGCGCGCACGGTTAACTTCTTGCTCCACATCGGCTTTTGCCTGGGCTGCAATGCGCGCCGCTTCTTGAGAAGCTTGCTCTTTGGCTTCTTCTACAATTTTTGCAGCACGTTTTTCGGCGTTGGCAACCATTTCGGTTACTTGGTTACGCCCTTCGGCCATAAGTTCTGCAACTTTTTTCTCTGCCTGCTCAAAATCGCTCTTACCGCGCTCGGCAGCAGCCAAGCCCTCGGCGATTTTTGCGGCACGCTCATCCAATGCTTTGGCAATCGGAGACCATACGAATTTCATCGTAAACCAAACCAAGCCAAAGAAAACTAGGATTTGCGCAAATAAGGTTGCATTAATATTCACGTTACTTAACCTTCGTATCCGGATTAATCAAACAGGCCGTAAGCCTGTATCTGAACGGATCGCTCCGTTTTGATTACGCAGCACCAGTACCAAACGGATTAACGAAGGCGAACAACAGGGCAATAGCCACACCGATCAAGAAGGCCGCGTCGATCAAACCGGCAATCAAGAACAGTTTGGTTTGCAGAGGACCGATCAGCTCAGGTTGGCGGGCAGAAGATTCCAAATATTTAGAACCGACCATTGCGATACCGATAGAGGCACCCAACGCGCCCAAGGCAACAATCAAACCACATGCGATAGCAATCAAACCCATTTTAAACTCCTTAAAGAAACAAAGGTTAAACTACAAAAACAAACTACCTGGGAAAATCAGTGGGCATCGTGAGCCTGCCCGATATAGACAAACGCCAACGCCATAAAAATAAACGCCTGCAGGGTAATGACCAGAATATGGAAAATCGCCCACGCCAATCCGGCAATAATATGGAAGACGAACAGAATCGGATCCATCACTTCAACGCTGCCGGAAGCCGCCCAAGCACCGCCAAGCAGAGCAATCAGCAGGAATACCAATTCGCCCGCATACATATTGCCGAACAACCGCATACCGTGTGATACGGTTTTAGAAAGAAACTCGACCAAATTCAGCAGGAAGTTCGCAGGTGCGAGTTTTGCACCGAACGGCGCACTGAACAGCTCGTGGAACCAGCCGCCCAATCCTTTGATTTTGATGTTGTAGTAAATACAAATCAGCAATACGCCGATCGCCAAAGCCAAAGTCGTATTCAAATCGGCAGTCGGTACGACGCGCAGCAGTGCGTGATGATTGCCGGTAATGCCCTGCCATACCGTCGGCAGCAAATCGACCGGCAGCATATCCATCGCGTTCATCAGGAAAATCCAAACAAACAGCGTCAGACCCAACGGCGCGACGGCTTTTCTAGACTTTTCGTTGTGAATGATGCTCTTACACATATCGTCCACGAACTCGAACAGGATTTCCACTGCTGCCTGAAAACGCCCGGGAACGCCTGCCGTCGCTTTTTTTGCACCGCGCCACAACAGGAAGCTGCCGATTACGCCCAACAGGACGGCAAAAAAGACGGCATCAAGGTTAATAAACGAAAAATCAGCAATGTTTTTCAGTCCCTGACCCTGAGTAACATCCGACAAACTGGTCAAGCTCTGCAAGTGGTGCTTGATGTAGTCGGCAGCGGTAATGGTTTCACCTGCCATAATCTTTCACTCTCAACAATACTAAAAAAACCAGATGGCTGACACCGAGCAGCCCCATCAGAAACGGGGCGAACACCAGCGATTGATGCCATATTGCAAATACGGCGAGCATAGACAACAGCGACAGCACTACTTTTAAAATCTCTCCGAAGACGAACATCCTGCTTTGCAGGAATGGGTTGCTCCTGAAAAGTTTTAAAAGTAAAACTGCAACAAACGTGGGAAGCAGGTAGGACAAACCGCCCCCGACCGCCGAAAGGAATCCGGCAAAACCCCATACGGCAAAGGCAACTGCGGCGCATATGGACAACACGGCGGATTGTAGGATGATAATCTGCTTCATAAAGGGAATGTTTCCGCCCCGGATTTGGGGCGCGGCTAATATAATTTAGAAGCCTTATTACGTCAAGCGATAGTTAATCTTTGTGAAACAACGTATCCCGATCCGCCGCACCTGCCGCCCGGTTAACGGCGTAACGGTGCTATTCTAACACACATTACATATAATTACAGATTATTGGAACGTTTGCCCGCAGTTTCTTTACGTTTTATGTTTCAGACGGCATATCGCGCGAAATTAAGGCCGGTAATCTATTCCCAACTGCTCCAGCAGATGGCCGAACGTTTCGGGCGTGTCGAAATGCAGGATGATTTTGCCTTTTTTATGGTTGGCGGTTTTGATTTCGGCGTTGACACCTAGTTTTTCAGTCAGCAAATCGTTCAGGCGGCCGATGTCGGCGGCGGCAGGCTTTTTGGGCTCGGGGCGTTTGTTTTGAAGGGCGGCTTGGCTGCGGCGTTCGACTTCGCGCACCGACCAGCCGTTTTTAACGGCCTTTTGCGCCAACTCGAGCTGTTCGACGACGGGCAGGGTCAGCAATGCGCGGGCGTGCCCCATTTCGAGGCGGCGTTGGTAAAGCATTTCCTGCACGGGTTCGGGCAGGCTTAAAAGGCGCAGGCTGTTGGAAATCGCGCTTCGGCTTTTGCCGACGGCGCGGGCGATGGTTTCGTGGGTCAGTCCGAACTCGTCGGCAAGGCGTTTCAAGCCTTGTGCTTCTTCGATGGGGTTGAGGTTTTCGCGCTGGAGGTTTTCGATCAAACCCATTGCCAATGCGGTTTCGTCGCTGATGGTTTTGATAACGGCGGGGATTTCGGCCAGGCCGGCAATCTGTGCGGCGCGCCAACGCCGCTCCCCTGCAATCAGTTCGTATCGGGACAAACCGTGTTCGCGCACGATGACGGGCTGTATCACGCCTTGTGCTTTAATCGAATCTGCCAGCTCCTGCAAGGCTTCGTCATCGATTTGAACACGCGCCTGATAGCGGCCGGGCCGGATATCTTTCACGGCAACCGCAGTCAGCCGGTCGCCGCTGCTGTTGTCCGCGCCGTTGGCGAGCAGCGAATCCAATCCGCGCCCCAATCCGCCTTTTACTTTTGCCATACCGCCCTCCCGTGCCTATTCAGATAGGATGTTAAATCGGGTATTTTATCGGATATTGGGTGTTGCCGACAATTTGTATCCGTGTTTATCGGATTTCTGTTTTTTCACTATAATAGCCGGTTTGCCGTTGCAGGCGGTTTTATGGGAAAGGCGGATGATGGTACGGCGTTTGATTGTCGGCATCAGCGGGGCGAGCGGTTTCGCTTATGGTGTCAAGGCGTTGCGGCTTTTGCGCGCGCAGGGGGTAGAAACGCACCTTGTGGTGTCGAAAGGCGCGGAGATGGCGCGGACTTCGGAAACGGATTATACGAAAGACGAAGTATATGCCCTCGCCGACTTCGTGCATCCAGTCGGCAATATCGGGGCGTGCATTGCCAGCGGTACGTTTAAAACGGACGGGATGCTGGTCGCACCCTGTTCGATGCGGACGCTTGCCTCGGTCGCACACGGCTTCGGCGACAATCTCTTGACGCGTGCGGCGGATGTGGTTTTGAAAGAAAGGCGGCGGCTGGTGCTGATGGTGCGCGAAACGCCGTTGAACCTTGCCCACTTGGACAATATGAGGCGGGTGGCGGAAATGGGCGGCATCGTGTTTCCGCCCGTGCCGGCGATGTACCGCAAGCCGCAGACGGCGGACGACGTGGTGGCGCACAGTGTTGCACACGCGCTGTCGCTGTTCGGAATCAATACGCCGGATTTTGCGGAATGGCAGGGTACGGCGGATTGAACAGACGGGCGGATGCCGTCTGAACCGCATTCCGTGTTCAGACGGCATCTGCCCGTCCTTGTTTGCGCGTCAATCCGGATCTGTCGGTTTCGGTCTGATTGGAAATGGCGGCAAACCCAAGCTTCCGGATTTCTGCCTTTTCGGGAATGACGAAAGTGTGCTTGCAGCCTGGCCGGATATATAGTGGATTAACAAAAATCAGGACAAGGCGACGAAGCCGCAGACAGTACAGAGATAGTACGACAAGGCGAGGCAACGCCATACCGGTTTTTGTTAATCCACTATAAAATCCTCTTCTGCAAAATGCCCGCCGTATTCAAAAAAATGCCGTCTGAACTGTTCAGACGGCATTTTTCACGCACCGTTGCCGATTTATTTGGCGGCACCCTCATTCCAGGCGGCGGGGTATTTGTAGCCCTCGAAGCGTTTGTGCGCGTAGGCTTTGAACGCGTCGGAGTTGTAGGCCTCGGTTACGTCTTTCAACCATTGGCTGTCTTTGTCGGCAGTTTTGACGGCAGACCAGTTGACATAGGCAAAGCTCGGCTCTTGGAACAGGGCTTCGGTCAGCTTCATACCGCTGCTTATGGCGTAGTTGCCGTTGACGACGGCAAAATCCACGTCGGCGCGGCTGCGCGGCAGTTGTGCGGCTTCAAGCTCGACGATTTTGATGTTTTTCAGGTTTTCGGCAATATCCGCTTTGGATGCGGTCAGCGGATTGATGCCGTCTTTAAGTTTGATCCAACCCAGTTCGTTGAGCATGACTAAAGCGCGGGCGAAATTGGACGGGTCGTTGGGCGCGGATACGGTGCTGCCGTCTTTGACTTCTTCCAGCGATTTCAGCTTGCCCGGATACAGTCCCAAAGGCGCGGTCGGCACTTGGAAGGCTTCGGTGATGTCCAGGTTGTGTTCTTTTTTGAAATCGTCAAGATAGGGTTTGTGTTGGAAGACGTTGATGTCCAACTCGCCTTCCGCCAATGCCAGATTCGGGCGCACATAGTCGGTAAATTCGACCAGTTTGACGGTGTATCCTTTTTTCTCCAGCTCAGGTTGGATGTGTTCTTTGACCATATCGCCGAAGTCGCCGACCGTCGTACCGAAGACGATTTCTTTTTTCTCCGCGCCGTTATCGGCGGAAGGGGCGGCGGCAGAGGCTGCGGGCGCGCTGTCCTGTTGACCGCCGCAGGCGGCGAGGATGAGCGCGAGTGCGGCGGCGGAAAGGGTTTTGAAGAAGGGTTTCATATTTTCTCCTGATGTTGTGGTGGTTTCAAATAAAAATGACGGGCAGGGAGTCCTGCCGTCCGGATTTAGCGTTCAGACGGCATTTGCCGCGAACAGGGGGATTTTATAGCATTTTTAACGGTGCGGCGGATATTTCACCCTACCGTATCGTTCTCAAGCCTGAAAACCGGCTTCATCCGGGCTTCAGACGGCATTCGGGTTTAACGTTTGTCCAATTTCCGCGCCAACGCGTTGCCGGTGCTTTGAATCAGGATGACCAGCAGCACGAGGAGGGCGACGATGAAGACGATGACTTCGGTTTGGTAGCGGTAGTAGCCGTAGCGGATGGCGAGGTCGCCCAAGCCGCCGCCGCCTATCATTCCTGCCGCCGCGCTGTATGACAAAAGTCCGATGGCAAGCACGGTGATGCTGGAAACCATACCCGCGCGCGCTTCATTTAAGAGGACTTTGCGGACGATGGCAACCGGCGGCGCACCCATCGCGGCGGCGGCTTCAATCACGCCTTTGGGGACTTCGCGCAGGTTTTGTTCCACCAAACGGGCAAAATAAAACAATCCCGACACGCTCAACACCAGCGAGGCGGCAACCGGGCCGATAGTGCTGCCGACGATGACGCGTGTGGCGGGTATCATCGCAATCATCAGGATGACGAAGGGGAAGGCGCGCATGAGGTTGACTAAGTTGTCGAGCAGGAAATTTACCGGCTTGTTGTAATGCAGCTGGCGGCTGGAAGTTACGAAGAGCAACACGCCCAACAGCGTGCCGAAAATGACGGCAAACGTGGTGGACAGCCCGACCATCACAAAGGTTTCGCCCAAGGCGCGGACGATTTCGCCTTTCATACCGATGATGTTGGAAACGGCTTGTTGGAATGTTAAGTCTGCCATTTCAGTCCTCTCTGATGAGTTCGCGCCCGATGTCGGATCGGGCGTGGATTTGGTTGCCGCGTACTTCGACGATTTCAACGACTTTGCCTTTATCCAACAGGGCGGCGCGGTCGCACAGACGGCAGATGACGCTCATTTCGTGGGTTACGATGACGATGGTAACGTTGAAGCGTTTGTTGATGTCTTCCAAACATTCCAAGACGCTGCGCGTGGTGGCGGGGTCGAGGGCGGAAGTCGGTTCGTCGGCGAGGATGACTTGGGGTTTGGGCGCGAGCGCGCGGGCGATACCGACGCGCTGTTTCTGACCGCCGGAAAGCTGGGCGGGATAGTGGTCGGCGCGTTCGGTCAAACCGACGATTTCAAGGCATTCTTTGACGCGTTCTTTGGTTTTTTCAGACGGCCATCTGGCAATTTCCAAAGGAAAGGCAACATTGTCGGCAACGGTGCGGTTGCTCAAAAGATTGAACTGCTGAAATACCATGCCGATATTTTGCCGCGCCTGACGCAATGCGGCGGCATCAAGCGCGGTCAGCTCTTGTCCGCACACATTGACCTTGCCGCTGTCGGGACGTTCTAACAGGTTAATCAGGCGCAGCAGGGTGGATTTGCCCGCACCTGAATAGCCCATCAGACCGAAGATTTCGCCGTCGCGGATTTCGAGGTTGGTCGGCTCGACGGCGGCAAAACGGGTCTTGTCGCGCGTTTGGTAATGCTTGGAAACCTTGTCCAAAATAATCATTGTCTTTCCCATACAACAAAGCCCGATGTCGGACACAACGGGCGCGGAAGATAAAGCTGAAATTGTCGGAACGCTTTAGCTGTTATGCCCGCAAGCTGTGTCAAATCGGCAGGTTAATTTTCGTAGGATATTATCGGGAAAGCCTTTTTTTGTCAATAAGGCAGGAAGCGGGCAACCATTTCGGACAATGCCGTCTGAAACGGGCAAAGGCAGCGGTTCGCACTCAAACGGCAAATGATTGAAAAATATAAATTATGTCGGAAACATTCCAAAGGCGGTGCAGTTTCGGCATATAATTCGGGTAAACGCCTGTTCAGACGGCATTTTGTCTTTTCCAACCCTGACCATTCAGGGTTCCGATTCTTAAGGAAATCCGATGTACCCACCCTCTCTGAAGCATTCCCTGCCGCTGCTGGCAGCCTTGGTGCTTGCCGCGTGTTCTTCGACACACGCGCCCGGCGGCAAGACCCCGGCAGACAATATAGAAACTGCCGGTCTTTCGGCAAGCGTTCCCACCCGCCCTGCCGAACCCGAAGGAAAAACGCTGGCAGATTACGGCGGCTACCCGTCCGCACTGGATGCAGTGAAACAGAAAAACGATGCGGCAGTCGCCGCCTATTTGGAAAACGCCGGCGACAGCGCGATGGCGGAAAATGTCCGCAACGAGTGGCTGAAGTCTTTGGGCGCACGCAAACAGTGGACGCTGTTTGCACAGGAATATGCCAAACTCAAACCTGAAGGGCGCGCCCAAGAAGTCGTGTGTTATGCCGACTTGAAACACAGCGACTATACGCGTGCCGCCGAACTGGTTAAAAATACGGGCAAACTGCCTTCGGGCTGCACCAAACTGTTGGAACAGGCAGCCGCATCCGGCTTGTTGGACGGCAACAATGCCTGGAGGCGCGTGCGCGGACTGCTGGCCGGCCGCCAAACGACGGACGCGCGCAACCTTGCAGCCGCATTGGGCAGCCCGTTTGACGGCGGCACACAAGGTTCGCGCGAATACGCCCTGTTGAACGTCATCGGCAAAGAAGCGCGCAAATCGCCGAATGCCGCCGCCCTGCTGTCCGAAATGGAAAGCGGTTTAAGCCTCGAACAACGCAGTTTCGCGTGGGGCGTATTGGGGCATTATCAGTCGCAAAGCCTCAATGTGCCTGCCGCCTTGGACTATTACGGCAAAGTTTCCGACCGCCGCCAACTGACCGACGACCAAATCGAGTGGTACGCCCGCGCCGCCTTGCGCGCCCAACGTTGGGACGAGCTGGCCTCCGTTATCTCGCATATGCCCGAAAAACTGCAAAAAAGCCCGACCTGGCTCTACTGGCTGGCACGCAGCCGCGCCGCAACGGGCAACACGCAAGAGGCGGAAAAACTTTACAAACAGGCGGCAGCGACGGGCAGGAATTTTTATGCGGTGCTGGCAGGGGAAGAGTTGGGGCGCAAAATCGATACGCGCAACAATGTGCCTGATGCCGGCAAAAACAGCGTCCTCCGTATGGCGGAAGACGGCGCAGTCAAACGCGCGCTGGTGCTATTCCAAAACAGCCGAACCGCCGGCGATGCGAAAATGCGCCGTCAGGCTCAGGCGGAATGGCGTTTTGCCACACGCGGCTTCGACGAAGACAAGCTGCTGACCGCCGCGCAAACCGCGTTCGACCACGGTTTTTACGATATGGCGGTCAACAGCGCGGAACGCACCGACCGCAAACTCAACTACACCTTGCGCTATATTTCGCCGTTTAAAGACACGGTAATCCGCCACGCGCAAAATGCCGATGTCGATCCGGCTTGGGTTTACGGGCTGATTCGTCAGGAAAGCCGTTTCGTTATGGGCGCGCAATCCGGCGTAGGCGCGCAGGGGCTGATGCAGGTCATGCCTGCCACCGCGCGCGAAATCGCCGGCAAAATCGGTATGGATACCGCACAACTTTACACCGCCGACGGCAATATCCGTATGGGGACGTGGTATATGGCGGACACCAAACGCCGCCTGCAAAACAACGAAGTCCTCGCCACCGCAGGCTATAACGCTGGTCCCGGCAGGGCGCGCCGATGGCAGGCGGACACGCCCCTCGAAGGCGCGGTATATGCCGAAACCATCCCGTTTTCCGAAACGCGAGACTATGTCAAAAAAGTGATGACCAATGCCGCCTACTACGCCGCCCTCTTCGGCGCGCCGCACATCCCGCTCAAACAGCGTATGGGCACCGTTCCTGCACGCTGACGTACCGATGCCGTCTGAAACCCGCCCGGTCTTTCAGACGGCATTTTTATCCCGAACGGCATTGACGGCGAACCATAAATATAAGACAATCCGAAAATTGTTTTTCCTGCTTTTTCAAGCAGCTTGACACGGCACAAGCCGACCCGTTAGGAGGTGATGTTTCCGTCACGGCGCGTATCCCGCCGCCGCAAGGCACAGCGATACGGTAAACCTTCAACACCGTCTGCCCTACCCTTTCCACCGATATGATGGGCAGATGCAACAACCGAATTTATTAAAGGAAATAAAATGCCTGCAATCCGCGTAAAAGAGAATGAACCATTTGAAGTCGCTATGCGCCGTTTCAAACGCGCCGTAGAAAAAACCGGCCTGCTGACCGAGCTGCGCGCCCGCGAAGCCTACGAAAAACCGACTACCGAACGCAAACGCAAAAAAGCGGCAGCCGTAAAACGCCTGCAAAAACGCCTGCGCAGCCAACAACTGCCGCCCAAAATGTACTAAACGTTCAAGTACAGATTACAGGTCAGCCCTGTGATATGAGGACACACCGCAAGACCTGCTCTGCGGTGTGTTTTGCTTTTCAGACGGCATCGAAACCCGCCGTTTCCATCCGACATCCCAGCGAGGACATTATGAGCCTGAAAATCCGCCTTACCGAAGACATGAAAACCGCGATGCGCGCCAAAGACCAAGTTTCCCTCGGCACCATCCGCCTTATCAACGCCGCCGTCAAACAGTTTGAAGTGGACGAACGCACCGAAGCCGACGATGCCAAAATCACCGCCATCCTGACCAAAATGGTCAAACAGCGCAAAGACAGCGCGAAAATCTATACTGACGCGGGGCGGCAGGACTTGGCAGACAAAGAAAACGCCGAAATCGAGGTACTGCACCGCTACCTTCCCCAAATGCTTTCCGCCGGCGAAATCCGTACCGAGGTCGAAGCCGCCGTTGCCGAAACCGGCGCGGCAGGTATGGCGGATATGGGCAAAGTGATGGGCGTATTGAAAACCCGACTTGCCGGTAAAGCCGATATGGGCGAAGTCAACAAAATCCTGAAAGCCGTGCTGACCGCCTGATTGCCCGAATATCGGACAAAATGCCGTCTGAAGCCCGTATCGCAGGTTCAGACGGCATTTTCAATATCCCAATATCGAATTGACAGGACAACACGGTTTCAATACGCCGAGACGGGTTTTGCCGATAAACGGATTCCGTTTATGCCCCATCGGATAAAGCTTTGCTTTTTACTTATTTTCAGGCAGCCTTAAAACCACTTACACTTACCTTTTTTGTTTTACCACCTCTAAACTATGCCCACCATCTCAACCCTACACATCCTCTCACCCAAGCTCTATCCCATTACCCAAAACCAATTCAGAAAAACTGAATCAAGATATTTATCGAGAGGTTCAAAAAATGGGTAACGGCTGATCGGTTGATACCAGTAATCACAGTCATGGGGGAATTACAGCAAGCGTTTCCTTAAAAGATTGGGTAAACAATCAAAAACAAAATGGCATTGCCCCAATCAGAAAAGCACGTTTCTATGGTACAGCCACAAATGTGCAGAATGATTACGCCGATGTATTACAGAAAAACGGCTATACCTATACGGGTGTAGACGGTAAAACTTATAACAGCGGAGCCTATTCGATTGTGCATGACAAGGATTTTGTGGGGAACAAATGGATACCTTTCTTGCTAGGAACCAATGACACCACACAAGGTGCATGTAAGGGATTGTGCTATTCGCATAGCAGTTATTTTGCGGAAGTTCCTGAAAAAGGTACAAAAGAATGGGATAATTATGTTGAAAAATGGGATACACCAAAAGAAGGGGCAGATGGTAAATATATCAATCATGCAGTTCCAAAATTAGTCAATCCCAATAATCCGAATGGAGAAAAATATGAAACAAATCCTTTTTAAATATTTTATGCTAAGTTACTTGTGTTTTTGTATTAAGCAGTTGTGGTTATTTATTATCATTTGGGCAGTTAATGTTTGATGGCAGTTGTGCAGACTGGAATTGTTCAAAACATAACCCACGTTGGACACAAGCAGTTCATACTTGTTATGACTTAAACTTTGAAATTGCCAAGCAAAAATTGGGTTACGAAAATTTAGAAGAAGTACAGGACAGCGAAATTGGACGAAATATTTATGGTCAATGCACTAGAAATGCTGGTAAATATGACATTCGCAAAGATAAGCAGTATGGTCATTTGTTTGTGCAATAACCAGCGTAACCTGTGCAATTAACGAGAATTGTTAAATGGTAGGGTGGGTGCTTATTGCTCCCCACACACAATTCAGTATCGTAATGCCGTCTGAAACACGATTCCGTTCAGACGGCATAGATTTATTTGACCAATTTCAAGCCTTTTTTGGCAGGTTGGGGCGCGGTTTCGGCAAAGGTGTTTTCAGACGGCGTGTCGGGGCTGTACTCCTCCAATTCAAACCCCATACCTTCTCCAGTCTCCCGTGCAAAAAGGCTGAGGACGTGTCCGACAGGTATCCATATGTCGTGTGCCTTTCCGCCGAAACGGGCGGAAAAGCTGACCCAATCGTTGTCGATTTGAAGGTTTTGGGTGGCGGTTGCGCCGATGTTGAGCATGATTTCATTGTCGCGGACATACTGCATGGGAACGCGCGTATGCTCGTTTACCCAGACAAGGATGTGAGGGGTAAAGGCGTTGTCGCTGCACCATTCGCAAAGTGCGCGGAGGATATAGGGTTTGGTGGAAGTAGTCATAATGCTCCCCATAATGTGCCTGAATATAGAAATGCCTGAAACCGTCAGGTTTTACAGGCATTCCAAGCTTATTTGCGCATCGCCTTTTCCGCAGGTGTCAGCGCGTCGATAAAGGCTTCGCGTTGGAAGATGCGCTCGGCGTATTTGAGCAGCGGCGCGGCACTTTTGCCCAATTTGACGTCGTAATGGCCGAGCCGCCACAACAGCGGTGCGAGGGCGACATCAATCATAGAAAAATCGTCGCCGAGAATGTATTTGCTTTTGCTGAACGAAGGGGCGAGCATCGTCAGACCGTTGCCGACGGCTTCGCGCGCTTTTGCCTGCTCTTTGTTGGTGGCGGCGGGGTTTTCCAACACTTGGACGTGGTTGAACAATTCTTTCTCCATACGGTACAGCACCAGCCGCCCCCGGCCGCGCATAACGGGATCGCCGGGCATAAGCTGCGGATGGGGGAAGCGTTCGTCAATGTATTCGTTGATGATATTGGACTCGTGCAGCACCAAATCGCGCTCGACCAGCACGGGAACTTGGTTGTACGGGTTCATGACGGCGAGGTCTTCGGGCTTGTTGTAAATATCGACGTCTTTGATTTCAAAATCCATACCTTTTTCGTACAAAACGAAGCGGCAGCGGTGGCTGAAGGGGCAGGTAATGCCGGAATAGAGGGTCATCATAATAATTGTCGCTCCTGTGTGATGCCTGCAAAACGGCTGATTTATAAAGGTTTAATCGCGCAATTATACGCGATTTCCGGCACTTAATCCAGAAATTCGGCTCAATCTGTTGTTTTCAATGTATTTTCCCCGGTTTTCCGTATCAGTGCGAACTTACTGTCTTTGTTGCGCGGGCGCGCACCCTGCCAAACCGTCTGCCAGCCTTGCGGCGCATCCGCGTTTTGGGGCAGGCGGACGATGCGGTAGCGGCATTGTACATCGCCGACGCGGTGCGGCAGTGTGCCGTACTGCGTCCAAACAATCCGCGTGTGCAGGTCGCCGCCGTCTATGCCGATACACTCGATGCCGTCTGAAAGCTCCTGTTTCAATTCCGGGGAAAGCGATGCCTCCATACTCCGGACAACCGGCGCGTGGCTTTTCGCCGCGTCCAGCCACGGCAGAAACAGCGTCATCAGCAAAGCCCAGGTCAGGGTTACGCCCGCCGCCCAGTTGGTAACCGCCTGCCTGCCGCGTATGTTTTTCCGGGTAATCGCCCACAGCCACAAGGGGGTAAACAGTACGGCAACTGCCATCGGAATGGGATCGATGTCGGGAACGTAATACGGGCTGAAATAGGCGGCGCGTTCGGCAAGTTTGGCGGGGATGCCGTAATTCATCGCAAAGAAACCCGTCCACAGAAACACGGCAAACAGTCCGAACGCCATAATGCCGAACCAGTTGACAAACGCCGCCGCGCCGCGCCTCAGGCTGTCCGGTTGCGCCGCGCCGAACAGAGCGAGCGGCGGCAGCAGCCAGACGAGGTTGTCCTGAAAACGCTGCGGATTGAAGGCGAGCAGCACCAAAACGGCAAGCATCCACGCAACGCCCAAAATCCCCCAATCGGTCGAAAACAGGCGCGTGCGGCAAACCGTCCAAACCGCCAGCGGCAGCGCAGGCAATGCAAACCAAAGCAGGTTTTTCAGATAGTAAAACAAACTAAATGCCGTCTGAACGTGCCGCACGCCGCCGAACGTACCGAAAACGTGATAGTCGAGCCATTGCGCGAACAGTGCCGGCTGCGTTTTTGCCAACAGCAGGGGATAGACAGTCAGCAGCGGCAGGGCAAAGGCAAGCGAGGCGACTGCCGTCAACATCAAACGCCTGCTTTGCCACGGACGGAAAAACATCAGCACGGGCAGGGGCAGCATCAGGGCAAATGCCGCCGGATAAGCTGCCGCCAGCGACATCAGCGTCCAACCCGTACCGAGCAGGAAAGAGGCGGCAATCACGCGCCGGCGTGCCAGCGAGTAGCCGTGCAGCACCAGCCCTGCGGCGGCAAAGGCGGCGGCGGCGGGATTGAGGAAATGGGCAACCGGAATCAGCCCGATACAGCCGATAAGGATTAAAACAACGCTGCGCCCGTGGTGTCTGCCCAAAAAGTTGAAACCGGCAAAGCCGCAGGAAGTCAGCCCGACAACGGCGAAAAACACGCCGGCAAAGCGTGCGGCATCATACGGGTCGGCAGCCCACGGCGACAGCAAATGTTTGAACGCGGCGGCAACCCAAAGATACACGGGCGGTATGCCGAAATCGGCATGCCCGAACAAATGGGCGACCAAGGGCGTAGGGCTGCCGGACAGCGTTTCGACGGCGGTATAGACGACAGGTTCGTCAGGATTCCACAAATCGTGAGAAAACACGCCGGGCCAAAGCCAGGCAAACGCCATCAACAGCAGCAGCCACGGTTTTTCATATGTTTTGGCGGGAGGGCGGGCATCGGGCGGGGTATAGGTCAGCATAAACGGGCAAAAAAACAAACGGACTGCCAAGTGTAGCAAATATTCGGGAAAAGGTCGTGCAGAGACTGCTTCAGACGGCATCAGACACAAAAAAGACCGGCAACAAAAAAGACTGCACGGGGCAGTCTTTGCAGATACTATCTTTTTCATAATATTTTTTCCCGGCCCAACACAGTCCATAGCATATCAAAACTGTTGTTTCCAATCAGGATATATATCCCCAATCCTAAATAAACAACGGCAACAAACCATCTGCTATATTTTTCCAAAGTTTCTCCGACAGAAGGGACTTGTGCTAATTTTTGGGCAGAAAAAACCAAGAGATAAATCATAACTAGAAAGGTAAGTAAAGCCACTATCAAATTCGCTGAATTTAAGGTAGTAAAATATGGGACAAAGACACCAATATTGTCAGCGCCACAACTTGCAAAAGTAATCATAGCGACTAGAAAAATCAGGTTTTTATTATCTTTGCGCAAACCCTCTTTGGCAATAGCCTCTCCATCAGAATCTCCTAAAAGCAAAACTTTGAGGCCTAGGAAAATCGGAATCAAGCCGAGCAAACCTAAAATCTCTTTACTAGGAATATAATCTAAGACAAATGCAAAAAGCAAACTTAGCAATATCAGGCTAACAGAGCCTAGAAATTGGCCTAAATAGATGTTAATGATGTCTTTTCTGCTTTTTCTTTTGGCAAAAAATAACATTAGGATAATAAGTAAGTCTACGGCTGTCCCAAAATACAGGATTATTGAAGTAACGACATTTTGAATCATAAAACATCTCATTCAAATATATTTTTGAATGTATTCAAACATTAAACCTTGTAGATGTCAACTTCAACCCCGTCAAAATATAGTGGATTAACAAAAACCAGTACGGCGTTGCCTCGCCTTAGCTCAAAGAGAACGATTCTCTAAGGTGCTGAAGCACCAAGTGAATCGGTTCCGTACTATCTGTACTGTCTGCGGCTTCGTCGCCTTGTCCTGATTTTTGTTAATCCACTATATAGATAAGAAGTCAGTGTGCCAAATATTAAAAAGCCCTGCCATCGAAATGATGGCAGGGCTTAATTCTTGCAAAGCGGCAATCAGCGTTTGAACAGGTTGCCGAATTTGTTGTTGAATTTGTCCACGCGGCCGGTGGTATCGACGATTTTTTGGGTGCCGGTATAGAACGGGTGGCACAGGGAGCAAACCTCGATGTTGAAGTTTTCTTTTTCCATTGCGGATTTGGTTACGAATTTGTTGCCGCAGGAGCAGGTAACGTTGACTTCGTGGTAGTTCGGGTGAATACCTTGTTTCATTTGATTTCCTTTCAAAAAAGCGGGCATAGGGAATGTACCTATGCTTCAGACAAGCTTGGCATTCTCGCTATTTTCTGCTGTTTCGTCAAGAGGATATTCGATAAAATGTAAAAAGTTCTTTTGAGGGAGGTTTGACGGGATCAAAAATCTTTTTCCTGCTGCTGCGTTTTGCCTGTTCGGTGTTGCCGCCGCCGCATATGTGCGGCATCGTCGGCAGACGGGTACGCGTATTTTTGGCACGGCGGGTTTCTCCGCATATCGGACGCGGTGTCAATATCGGACGCGGGGCGTATGTGTTTCCGGATACGGTTTGGGGCGACGGCTCGGGCATCGGGGCAAACTGTGATGATGGGGTCGGAATGTCTTTTTTATTCAAGCAACCACAAGTTTGACCGTGAAAAAAACGCTTTGAGGGCTACACGGAAATCCGTCCGATTACGTTGGAGGACGATGTCCGGCCGGGGCGCAGGCGCGGTGGTTACAAAAGACATTCCGCCCTACCCTTTGGCGGCAGGCAGTCCGGCAGTGGTGAGAAAGAATCTGCCGGAAAGTTGGATGCCGTCTGAACGTGTCGGGGCGGATAATCTGAAAAAACAGGAACATCGTTCCTGCTTTTTTTTGCGTTTCAGACGGCATCGCTATTGCGCCAGCGCGGTATCGATTTCTCGATAGAGCTTGCCGAAATCGGGTTCGCCGACATAGGTTTTGAGGATTTCGCCTTTTTTGCCGATGAGGACGGAAGTCGGATAAACCTGTGTGCCGAACGCCTGTCCGACGGCTTTGTCCGCATCATACATGACGGTAAACGGCAAACCGTAGTCTTTGACATATTGGCGGACGCTTTCTATCGGATCGATGGGCTGGGCAACGGCAAGGACTTGGAAGTTTTTGTTTTTATAGTCATTTGCCGTTTTAATCACTTTGGGCATTTCGCTCACGCAACCGGGACAGGAGGGAAACCAAAAATTAATCAGGGTTACTTTGCCTTGCAGGTCGGCGTTGGAAACGGTGTTTCCGTGCAGGTCGGGCAGGGAAAAGGCGGGCGCGGTTTTGCTGTCGGGGATGAGGACGATGGCAAAGAGGATGCCGATCAGTGCGACGGCGGCGGCAGTGAGTATTTTTTTCATTCGGACAAGGCTTCCAGTGCGCGGGCAAGGGTGGCGGGCAGGCTGACGGTGCGTTGTGTGGCGGCGTGGACGGGCATCAGGGTGATGTCGGCTTCTGCGGCGGTTTTGCCGTTTGGCAGTGTAATCGTCTGGGTCAGCACAATGCGGCGCGTGCCCGGGGTTTTCAGACGGCATGAAAACTGCAATACGTCGCCTTCGACGGCGGGACGGCTGTATCGGATGTCGATGCGGGCGACAATCAGTATGAGGTCTGACAATTCATGCAGCAGTCCGCGCTCCTCGAAAAACGCCCAGCGCGCTTCTTCGAGAAATTCGAGGTAGCGCGCATTGTTGACATGGCCGTAGCCGTCGAGATGGTAGTTGCGGACGGTCAGCTTCATCAGTTGAGGTTGATGGGTTGGAAGGCTTCGCGGGCAAGCGGTTCGTGTTCGAGGTCGGTGATGACGGTAGAAAGCTGGATGTCGAACCATTCGTTGAAAATGTCGGCATCGAGCGCAGGCCACTCGCGTTCGTCTTCGCACCAGTCGGCAAGTTCGGCGGCGAAAATGTCTTCAAAACGGGTTTCGATTTCGTCCCATACTTCGTCGGCGGTTTCGCACGGGCGGACAAGGTAGGAATTGGCATCGGCTTGGATGTCTTCGAGGGTCAGTCCGTCGAGGTGGTTGCCCGGCAGGGTTTGCAGCCAGTTCCAGAAGGGTTCTAAGGGGATGAGGACGAATACGCTGCGATTGACTTCGTACATGGTTTTTCCTTTGCTGTCGCGCGGTATGCGCAAAAAAGGGATTATAGCCCAATCTGCGGTTTCGGACTGTCCGTTCCGACGGAAGGGAATGCCGTCTGAACACGGATTTTCAGACGGCATGGCTTTAGGGTTGTGTTCCGGGCTGCGTTTCGGCTTCCCCTGCTGCTTCTGCCTGTGTTTCGGATATGGAATCTTCGTGAACGGCGGATTTTGCCGCACCGGTTTCGGAACTTTCGACCAATTCATCGATGTCGGTGTTATCTTCCGTACCTTCGGCAGGTGTCGCACCGGTCTGCCGCGCACGTACCTTCATATAGAAATCGCGCATATAACTGTATTTGTCGATGGCGGCATCATCAAGGCTGTCGGTCAAATCGAGCAGGCCTTCGCGGGTGCTGACGGCGGAGGCGGCAGCCGTGCCCCAGCGTCCGGCGGGGGTGCGGAAGACGATATTCTTGGGCGGGTAAACGGATGTGATGCCCGTGCCGAGCGCGTCGCGGACAGTGGACGGCCCTAAGACGGGCAGCACGAAATAATTGCTGTTTTTCCAGCCCCACGAAGCGAACGTGTCGCCCAAGGTGTTTTTATTGTCGGGAACGCCGCCCGCGCCGGCGATGTCGATGAGCCCGCCCAAACCGAAAGTGGTATTGATGCCGACACGGACAAGGTCTTCGCTTGCGCGTTTGATGTCCAAGCGCAGGATATTGCTGCCGAAGCTGACCACATCGCGCAGGTTGTTAAAAAAATTGGACACGCCGGCGCGGACGGGTTTCGGGGTAACTTTGCGGTAGCCGCGCGCGGCAGGGGCGAAAATGTAGCGGTCGGCCCGGTCGTTAAACTTGCTGACGGCGCGGTTATAGCCTTCATAAGGATCGGCAGGGCGGGTTTCTGCAAAGGAAGGGGCAGAGGCAAGCCCAATCAGCAAGAGGACGGCGTAGGCGGTTTTTTTCATGATTTCAGCCAATCTTTGATTTCGTACAGTTCGGACAGCGCGCGCACGGATTCGGGAATGCCGGTCAGACCGATGCTGCCTTTGCGCCGGCGCAATATTTCGAGCAGCAGCGACACGCAGGCGGAATCGGCACGCTTTACGCCGCCGAAATCGACGGCAATGGTTTCTTTCAGACGGCATTGCTGCCGGAAACGCTCAAAAGCCTCCCCGGTCAGAGTTTTGACGGTAATGTCGCCGCCGATGTGCAATATTCCGTTTTTGAGTTCTGTATGCATAGCGTTTGCTCGGAAAACCCATACCGCCCTCGGACGGTATGGGTTGTCGGTTATTTGCCGCCGTTTTTGGCCTTCAACTCGGCAATCAGCCCGTCGATGCCTTTGGCTTTGATGATTTCGCCGAATTGGTTGCGGTACACGGTAACCAGGCTCGCCCCCTCGATGGCGACGTTGTAGGCGCGGTATTTGCCGCCGCTTTGGTAGGTGGTGAAGTCCATATTGACGGCTTGCTGCCCGGAAAGCCTGATTTCGGCGCGGACGATGATTTCTTTGCCGCCTTTATTGACGACGGGATTGTCTTTGATATCGACGTTGGCGTTTTTGAATTTCAGCATCGTGCCGGAATAGGTGCGGATCAGCAGGGTTTGAAATTCTTTGGCCAATGCTTGTTTTTGCGCGTCGGACGCGGTGCGCCAAGGGTTGCCGACCGCCAATGCGGTCATGCGTTGGAAATCGAAATAAGGGGTCGCGTAGGCTTCGGCTTTTTGGCGGGCGGTAACGGCATCGCCGCTTTTTAAGATACCCAATACCTGGGTGGCGTTTTGACGGATTTGGTTTACCGCGTCGGCAGGGGCGGCAACCGCCATACCGATGCTCAAGATACCGATGCACAGTGCGCCGATAAGGGAGGTTTTTTTCATGATTCAGTGTCCTATAAATATGGTGTTGTACGTTTATTCGGCGGTTTTTGCCGCATCATTGCCGCCTGCCGCGTTTTTCTCGGCGAAGCCGGTCATGAATTTGCCGATCAGATTTTCCAGAACCATTGCAGAACTGGTTACGGAGATGGTGTCGCCTGCGGCAAGGTTTTCCGTGTCGCCGCCCTGCTGCAGTCCGATATATTGTTCGCCCAAAAGTCCCGAAGTCAGGATTTGTGCGGAAACGTCGCTGCTGAACTGATATTTGCCGTCCAAATCGAGACGGACTTTCGCCTGATAGGATTTCGGGTCAAGTCCGATAGCGCCGACACGCCCGACCAATACACCCGCAGATTTGACGGGGGCATTGACCTTCAAGCCGCCGATGTCGCCGAAATCGGCATAAACGGCGTAGGTTTTGTCCGAACCGCCGAACGCCGCGCCACCCGCCACGCGGAAAGCGAGAAAGGCAACCGCCGCCGCGCCGATCAAGACGAACAGTCCGACCCAAAATTCCAATACATTCTTTTTCATTAAAATTCCTTGAATATTCAAATGTTTTTTGTTTCGTCTTCAGACGGTCTGTCAATCTGTAAACATCCACGCGGTCAATATAAAATCAACCGCCAAAATCGTCAGGGCGGACGAAACCACCGTGCGCGTGCTGGCGCGCAAAATGCCTTCCGAGGTCGGGACGCAGTGGAAGCCCTGATGCACGGCAATCAGCGTTACCGCCACGCCGAACGCGGCGGACTTGATCAGACCGTTGATTACATCGTAGTGTATCGTGATGTTGTTCTGCATTTGCGACCAGAAAATGCCGCCGTCCAAGCCCAGCCAGCTCACGCCGACCAAATACGCGCCAAAAATGCCCGCCACGTTGAAAATCGAAGCCAACAGCGGCATAGAGAACACGCCCGCCCAAAAGCGCGGGGCAACCACGCGGGCGACAGGGTTTACCGCCATCACGTTCATCGCTTCGAGCTGTTCGGTCGTTTTCATCAAACCGATTTCGCTGGTCATCGCACCGCCCGCGCTGCTGGCAAACAGAATCGCCGCCAATACCGGGCCCAATTCGCGCAACAGCGAAGCGGCAACCATATAGCCCAAAATATCGGCGGATTTGAATTTTGCCAGCTGCGTATAGCCTTGCAAGCCCAAAACCATGCCGACAAACAGCCCCGAAACGGCAACAATCAGCACCGACAGCACGCCGGCAAAATACACTTGGCGCACGCTCAGGCGCGGACGGGCGAAAGCCGTGCCGGACTTCGCCAAAATATTCAGCAGAAACAGCGTAATACTGCCGAGGGCTTGAATAAGGCCGAGGGTTTTCGCCCCGACGGAACAGATAAAATTCATAAATTTCTATGTGTAAAGTTCAACGGTTTCAGACGGCACCGGCTCATTTACCCGAGCAAATCCTGCTGCAACGAGGTTTGCGCCGGATAACGGTATGCTACGGGGCCGTCTGCCAGCCCACCGACAAACTGGCGCACCCAAGGCGAATCCAGTTCGCGCATTTCCTGCGGCGAGCCGGAGAACATAATTTCGCCGTGCGCCAAGAAAATCACCTGATCGACGATTTCCAAAGATTTTTCAATGTCGTGCGTTACCATAATACTGGTCGAACGCAAAGCCTTGTTGACGCGGCTGATCAAGTGGGCAATCACACCCAAGGAAATCGGATCGAGGCCGGTAAACGGCTCGTCGTACAACATGATTTCAGGGTCGAGCGCAATCGTGCGGGCAAGCGCGACGCGGCGCGACATCCCACCGGACAACTCGGACGGCATCAGGTTTTCCACGCCGCGCAGACCGACCGCGTTCAGTTTCAACAAAACCAAATCCCGAATCACCGCTTCCGGCAGTTGCGTCAGTTCGCGCATCGGAAAAGCGATATTGTCGAATACCGACAAATCGGTAAACAGCGCGCCGTGTTGGAACAATACGCCCATACGGCGGCGGTGTTCGTACAGTTCGTCAGCCGAAAAGCCTGACAAATCACGTCCTTCAATCAAAACCTGCCCGGACTGCGGACGAATCTGTCCTGTAATCAGCCTCATCAGCGTGGTTTTGCCGCTGCCCGAACCGCCCATCACGGCGGCAAAATTGCCTTGCGGAATGCTGAAATTGATGTCGTTCAGAATCGGGCGGTCGCCATACGCAAAGGCGACGTCTTTCATTTCGATAAAGGGGGATGGGCTCATGTACGGGCGGACGGTAGGTTTGACGGCGTGTATTTTAAGGCTTATCGGAAAGACGGGCAATTTTCAGACGGCATACGGACGGTAAGTGTTGTGAAAATGCCGTACCGGGCGGCGGATTGTTTCTCGAAGAGAAAAATGTTATCTTTCAAATGATAACCTTTATCAGAAAACTATGGGAAAAGCAGAACATCTGAACAGCAGCCAATTCGTCAACCTGGTTAACAGCGGGGGCGGAGATTATGTCGAAGGCAGCTACCGTTTCGATACTTTGTCCAACGGCATTTCCATCCACGGCGGCACAGTAACGGCACGGTGTGATTTTTGCAGCAGCCGCCTCGCCGAACCTTATGTGTCGTTCGTACTTTTGCTGGAAGGCTCTTTGAGCTTCGGCATCAACCGGAGCCGCTTCCAAATCGATGCGGACGGCGGCAAGGTCATCCTGATTTCAGTCGGGGAAGAAGTCCTGTTCAGCCGCTATCTTTATCGCGGCTGCAAAACGGTCAAAATGACAATTAAAGGTATGGAGCAATGGCTGCTACGTCCGGAGTATGCGGGTTTTACACCCATACTTTACCGCGAACCAGTCAGAATATGGGATTTGTCCCCAAACCTGCGCGGCTTGGCGGCATCTTGCCTGCAAGCTGTCCCAAGGGGGCATTTGGGCGAAACATTGCGCCGCGAGGCGGACGTTTTGCGGCTGCTGTCGGACTTGTGGGACACGGTTTCAGACGGCATCGGGCCGGCGGCGGGGCAAACGGCGGAAGCAGACGCTATGCCGTCTGAAGACTTCAGCCGCACCCTAAATGCCGCGTTTGCCGACGGCGCACACCAAGTCAACCGGCTGACAGACGCACTGAACATCAGTGAAAGGACGCTGCAACGTCGTATGCGCGACCATTTCGGCATTACCGCAAGCGAATGGCTGCACCACAAACAAATGCAGCACGCGCTCTATCTGTTGCAAAACGGGGGAAAAAGCGTAGGCGAAACCGCGTATTTATGCGGCTACCGCCACGTTTCCAGCTTTACTCAGGCGTTCAGGCAATATTTCGGCAGCACGCCTGCAGAAACCAAAAAAGAAAACCGGTAAGCCGCATTTGATTTCAAACCCGAAATCCGCGTGTATAGTGGATTAACAAAAACCAGTACGGCGTTGCCTCGCCTTAGCTCAAAGAGAACGATTCTCTAAGGTGCTGAAGCACCAAGTGAATCGGTTCCGTACTATTTGTACTGTCTACGGCTTCGTCGCCTTGTCCTGATTTTTGTTAATCCACTATAAAAAACTTGTACGGTAATTTATTTGGGAATAAACTAAAACTACATCTGACTACAAAACTGGAGAACCCGAAATGAAACAATTGGCAATGTACATCAACGGACGCTTTGAAAACGATTTCAACGGCGAATGGCGCGACGTATTGAACCCGTCCACCGAAGAGGCCATCGCCCGCGAACCCAAAGGCGGCAAAGCAGACGTTGACCGCGCCGTAGCGGCGGCGCGTGCGGCGCAACCGGCATGGGAGCGGCTGCCTGCGGTCGAACGCGGCGCATATTTGCGCAAAATCGCCCAAGGCATACGCGAACGCGCCGACGAGCTGACCGACACCATCGTTGCCGAAGGCGGCAAAACCAAAGACTTGGCGCGCGTGGAAGTGATGTTCACCGCCGACTATCTCGATTACCAGGCCGAATGGGCGCGCCGTTACGAAGGCGAAATCATCCAAAGCGACCGCCCGCGCGAAAACATTTTATTGTTCAAACGTCCGCTGGGCGTCGTGGCAGGCATCCTGCCGTGGAATTTCCCCTTCTTCCTGATTGCCCGCAAAATGGGCCCCGCTTTGGTAACGGGCAACACCATCGTCGTCAAACCCAGCAGCGTAACCCCGATCAACTGCCACATCTTCGCCGAAATCGTCGATGCGGTCGGACTGCCCGCAGGCGTGTTCAACGTGGTGAACGGTCCGGGTGCGGAAATCGGCAATGCCTTGTCTGCCCATCCGCAAGTTGATATGGTCAGCCTGACCGGCTCCGTCGAAGCAGGCCGCCAAGTGATGGAAGCCGCTTCTACCAACATCACCAAAGTTTCGCTGGAACTCGGTGGTAAAGCTCCCGCCATCGTTTTGAAAGACGCGGATTTGGACTTGGCAGTGAAATCCATCTTGGCTTCGCGCGTCGGCAACACCGGTCAAATCTGCAACTGCGCCGAGCGCGTCTATATCCACAGCAGCCTGAAAGACGCGTTCATTGAAAAAATGACCGCCGCGATGAAAAGCGTGCGCTACGGCAACCCTGCCGAAGCCGAAGCAGGCGCGCTGGAAATGGGCCCGCTGATTGAAGAGCGCGCCGTCAAAGCCGTTGCCGAAAAAGTGGAACGGGCCGTCAAACAAGGTGCGAAACTGGTTTGCGGCGGCAAACGCGCCGAAGGACGCGGCTATTTCTTCGAGCCGACCCTGCTGACCGACACCGACAACAGTATGGACATTATGAAAGAAGAAACCTTCGGCCCCGTGCTGCCCGTTTCCGCTTTCGACACGCTCGACCAAGTCATCGCCTTGGCAAACGATTGCGAGTTTGGTCTGACAAGTTCTGTTTATACGACTAATTTAAACGAAGCCTTCTACGTTACCCGCCGCCTGCAATTCGGCGAAACCTACATCAACCGTGAAAACTTTGAAGCGATGCAGGGCTTCCACGCCGGTTGGAAAAAATCCGGCATCGGCGGCGCGGACGGCAAACACGGTTTGGAAGAATATCTGCAAACCCAAGTCGTTTATCTGGAAACCGACATTTAATGCCGCTTTGAAACCCCGATAGAAAATGCCGTCTGAACCCGATTTCAGGTTCAGACGGCATTTTTATTGCTTCACCGGTAATCAGTCATGACCGAGGTCGATGTTTTTGTCTTTGTAGCGCGTATCGGGGACGAGGACGATTTTTTCATCCACTTTGCCGATAGCTTTCACGTCTTTGCCCGGGTAGTCCAACTGGTGCAGGAAGTAGCGGATACAGTTCAAACGGGCGCGTTTTTTGTCGTCGGAACGGATGATGACCCAAGGCGCGTCGCCGGTGTGGGTGTGGAAGAACATGGCGTTTTTCGCTTCGGTGTAGTCGTCCCAACGGTCGAGCGACTGGATGTCCACGGGGGAGAGTTTCCAGTGTTTCAGGGGGTCGTCGCGGCGGGAGATGAAGCGGCGCAGTTGTTCTTCGCGGGATACGGAGAACCAGAATTTAAACAGATGGATGCCGCTGGCGACGAGCATACGTTCCAATTCGGGGGTTTGGCGCATAAAGAGCATATATTCGTTGGGTTCGCAGAAGCCCATCACGCGTTCCACGCCGGCGCGGTTGTACCACGAGCGGTCGAAGAATACCATTTCGCCCGCAGTCGGCAGATTTTGGATGTAGCGTTGGAAATACCATTGTCCGCGTTCGGTGGTAGTCGGTTTTTCCAATGCAACCACGCGCGCGCCGCGCGGGTTTAAATGTTCCATAAAGCGTTTGATGGTGCCGCCCTTGCCTGCCGCGTCGCGGCCTTCAAACAGGCTGACGATGCGCTGGCCGGAGTCTTTGACCCAGCTTTGCACTTTCAGCAATTCGATTTGCAGTTTGGCTTTTTCGGCTTCGTATACGGCACGGCGCATACGTTTGCGGTAGGGGTAGTTTTCGGGCAGCGGGGCTGTGCCGGAATCTTCGGCAGAACCTTTGCCTTCATGTTCCAAAACAGCTTTTTCAAATACTTGGAGCTGGTCTTGCTTTTCGCCCAATTCTACGTTTTCAAACGGTTGCAACTGGTGGTCTGTCATAAAGGTCTCCTTATTGTATTTCAGGTTGGAAAACAAAATCTGTTTTCACAATTTTACACCTTCGCCCCCGCTTTCTCTACATAAAATTACATTTTGCCCGAATTTGCCCCGCCGTCTGAAAATCCGTGTAAAAGGGGCGTATAATCAAAACATTTGCCCCGAATTGCTATGTCCTATTTCGCCCTGTTTGACGATGCCGTAAGCGGCCGCGCAAAATGCTGTCAAAATCACGTGGAAAGCCGTTTTTTCCGTCCTGAAGAACTCGATGCTTTGGACGGCGCGCTGCAAAAGGGCTGGCAAAAAGGGCTGCATTCGGTGTTGTTTGCAGACTACGAATTCGGTTTGCCGCTGACGGGGGTTGAGTCCGAACGCGGCGGCAATCTTGCCCTGCACTGGTTTGCCGACTGCACCGACACCGATGCCGCAAGCTGGCTTGCCCGACATTCAGACGGCCTCCCCGCCGGCATTTCCACGCCGCAATCCTCCGTATCCGAAACCGATTACCTCGACCACATCCGCCAAATCCACGAAGCCATCCGGCGCGGCGACACCTATCAAATCAACTACACCACCCGCCTGCACCTGCAAGCCTACGGCAATCCCGTCAGCCTCTACCGCCGCCTGCGCCAGCCCGTCCCCTATGCCGTCTTGTCCCACCTGCCCGATGCACAAGGGCAATCCGCGTGGACGCTGTGTTTCTCGCCCGAACTCTTCCTCAAAATCGGTTCAGACGGCACCATCAGCACCGAACCGATGAAAGGCACCGCGCCGATTTTGGGCGACGGACAAGACGAACGCCGCGCCGCCGAGTTGCAAAACGACCCGAAAAACCGCGCCGAAAACGTGATGATTGTCGATTTGCTGCGCAACGACCTCGGCAAAATCGCCCAAACCGGCAAAGTATGCGTGCCAGAGCCGTTTAAAGTATCGCGTTTCGGCAGCGTTTGGCAGATGACCAGCACCATCCAAGCGCAAGCCCTGCCGCACACCTCGTTCGCCGACATCCTCCGCGCCGCCTTCCCCTGCGGCAGCATCACCGGCGCGCCCAAAAAAATGAGTATGCAGATTATCGAAACGCTCGAAACCGAAGCACGCGGACTTTATACGGGCAGCATCGGCTATTTGAACCCGTGTTCCGGCGGCTTGGGGTTTGAAGGCATATTCAACGTCGTTATCCGCACCCTGTCGCTCAAACCCGCTTCAAACCCGGCTTCAGACGGCATTGTTTCAGTCATCGGCGACCCGGATTCAAACGCGCAAGCCCGAACGGCAGGGCAAGGCGGGGCAACGCCACATCCGTTTGAAGCCAATCCGCCGTATCGGGGCGTGTACGGTGTCGGTTCCGGCATCGTCATCGACAGCGACCCCGCCGCCGAATATCGCGAATGCGGCTGGAAAGCCCGTTTCCTCAACGAATTGCGCCCCGATTTCGGCATTTTTGAAACCCTGCGCGTGGAAAACAGGCAATGCGCCCTGCTCGACCGCCACCTATGCCGTCTGAAAGCCGCCGCCCAAGCCCTCAACCTGCCCCTGCCCGACGGCTGCGAAAATCAAATCAAACAATACATCGCCCACTTGCCCGACGGCTCGTTCCGCGTCAAAGCCCTGCTCGCTTCAGACGGCATCAGCCTGTCCCGCGCCGTTTTAAACCATTTGGCTGACAAACAACGCGTCATCATTTCGCCCGCCGTCCTGCCCGCACAAAACTACCTGCGCCGCTTCAAAACCACACACCGCGCCCTCTTCGACCAAGCGTGGCAAACCGCCGAAACACAAGGCGCGTTCGACAGCCTGTTTTTCAATTCAGACGGCATCCTGCTCGAAGGCGGCAGAAGCAACGTGTTCGTCAAACATCGCGGACAATGGCTTACGCCCTCCTTAGATTTGGACATTTTAAACGGCGTGATGCGCCAAGCCGTGTTGGACGAATCGCAAAAATATTTGCACACAAATCAAGTAATCGAAACACACATCACACAAAAAACACTGCAAGAAGCCGAAGAAATCCGCCTCTCCAACGCCCTGCGCGGCGTATTTGCCGCCGCCCTTGCCTGAACGCGCAAAAATGCCGTCCGAACCTGTTTCCAAAGTTCGGACGGCATTTTCCCACCATTCAAAACCGCCAATCCGCCGACACAAACACCTCGCTGTTGCGGCGTTTCGCATATGGCACATTACTTTCCGTCCTGCCGAAACGATAATTTAACGCCGGTACGATACCTTTGTACGACAACTTGTCGTGGCTCAAAGCCAGCGAGACATTCCATTCGCGGTTGCGTTGCGCCTCTGTCGAGAAAGCCGCAACGCCCTTATAGTTGCGGCGGGCATAAGACGCGGAAACCCGACTGTTCAAACCGCCCAACTGCCGCCACTCCTGCGCCCAACCGGCATAAACACCGTTGCGCCGGTAGGCGGCATTATTGACCGCGCCGCCCACCGTTTCGCGTTTCGGCACAAACCGCACAAACTGCCAGCCGCCAAACACAGTTGCCGATTCGCCCAAACGTTTTGCCAACGAAACATAAAACCCGTCCTGCCTGCCGTTATTGTATTCCGCCCTATCCTGTTCGCGGTAGCGTTGGCGGTAATGTTCCAGCGCGACCGAAAATTGCCATCCCGGGTTTGGGCGGTAAGTATGGGACAGCTGCACGCCGACTCCGTGCGCCAGCATATACGGCGACAGGCGGCGGTTGTTTGCCCGTTTTGTTTTCGCATCAAAGCCGTCGCTGCCCGACAACTGCACCTGATAAAACGGCAAAATCCCCGCCGTCTGCCGCGCATTTTTATACTGCCAACCCAAATACGCCCTGCCGAACCCGTCATCATAAGCTGATTTTTTACTGAAATAATAGCTCGTGCCGCCGATATTGGAACGGAACAACAAATAATGATTATCTGCCAACGCCGTCAGCTTTTCCGCCTCGATTTCATAATTCAACCCTGCCGCCCGCTCCGCCCGGCTGACACTGCATATCTGACTGCCTCCGTCTTGCCAGCAATATTGCGGCGCGGCATTATTGGCGTTTTGATTGACCGTCGGGCTGATACCGCCCGAAAAACGCCAGCCCGTCAGCCCCTCCGTTTTTTTCCGAAAACGCCCCACATTTTCCAAAACCGGCGCGGGCAAATCCAATTTTTCCGCCTCGGCAAAATGCCTTTCTGCCGACTTCAGCCGGAAATCGTCAAATTCCGCCGCCGCCAAATCCAGCAAAATCCGCTCGTCTGCCTCATTTTCCCCGTGCAGCTCCCGATACCGCGCCACCGCCTCCGCCGGCCTTCCCGCCAATTTCGCCAGCAAAGCCCGCGCCCTGCCGTACAAAACCGCGTCATAATCTGGCAGCTTGGCATACAAATCCGCCAAGGAAGCGACCAAATCCGCCTGATTGCCGTTGAGCGCGTCGCGCAAACTATGTTCCAACATTTTCGGATGCGCCAACAAAAAATCCCCGTCAACCACACGCGGGGCATCATTTTCAACTTTCCAATCCGATTCCGCCCACTTATCCGACACCGACCGCTGCACCTGCAACAATGCCTTGTCATCCAAAATTGCAGGCGCATCCGCCCCATAGGCGGCAGAAACACCTGCCGCACACCAAACAACCAAAAAACCGTATCTGAAATACAACATACCCTGTCATTTACCTTTCCGGCAAACACGCCGCCGAAACACGTCAAACCATCCGAAAACAGGCAGAAAACCGTGAAAACCGGTTTTTGCATCGGCCCACAAAACAGTTGACATCATATAACATTTAAATTGATAATCAAAACTATTATTAACACATCATCAAGATTGAGTATGCGATGAAATACAAAGCCCTCTCCTTACTGCCGCTTGCCGCCGCCCTTGCCGCCTGTGCCGGGGGGGGGGTAGCCGAACCGCACGTCCCCGTGTCCATCCCCACCGCCACGCCGCTGACCGGTGAGGTAAAGTTATCAAGCGATAGCAACAATATCGAAAACATCAACACCATAAATCCACCGTCTGCCGCACCGCAAAACACATCATCCGGCATTTCCATTCAGCAGCGGGAAGTAGAAGTAATTTTCGGCAACAAACCATTCATCTTCCAAACACCCGGCGGCGCGCAATACGCCCTTTCATCCTACGCCGACCCCATAACTCCCAGCTACTCCTCCCCCGATTTCAAAATTCCCGACCGCCACGCCGGGCAGCGGCTTGCCGACGGCAGCCGCATCTTTGTCTGTTGCAGCGACTCCGGGGCTACTTCGTATGCGGAAATCACCAAGCAGGATTATATGAAATTCGGAGCGTGGATAGGCCCCAACGGCGAAATCGACCTTTTCGCCGGCGGCTTCCCCGTCGGCAAAACGCCGAAGCCTAAATACTCCTGGGGCAACGACACACCTGAAACCCAAGGCAAGGGCAAAATCACTTATCAGGTTTGGGGCATCCGCGTCAGAAACGGGCAATTTGTTACCTCCTCTTATACGCCGCCGAAAAACAGTGGTTATACGTTCAGTCCTACCAACACCCCCGTCCTTTCCTTTATCACCGCCAATTTCAACAGCAACAAACTGGCAGGCAAAATCCTCGGCAACAGCGATTACGGGCCAGATGTGGAAATTAAAGACGCAATGATTAACCAATTATCCTTTTCCGGTACTGCCACCTCCGGCGGCAAAACCGGCAACTTGGAAGGCAAGTTTTTTGGCAAATTCGGCAGCAGCTACGACAGCGACACCAGCATAGGCGGCAAAATCACTTTTCAAGACGACCGCTCCCTCGATACCGTATTCGGCGGCGTGAGTTATGAGAGAAAACTTGATGACACCAGTGATATGAGTACCGACCATCTCAAAAAACAATAACCCATCCGCTTTTAAAAAGGTTTTCTTATGCACATCCCCTTCAAGCCCGTATTGGCTGCCGCCGCCATCGCCCAAGCGTTTCCCGCCTTTGCGGCAGACCCTGCGCCACAGTCCACCCAAACGCTGAACGAAATCACCGTTACCGGCACGCGCAAAACCCAAAAACTCGGCGAAGAAAAAATCCGCCGCAAAACCTTAGACAAGCTCTTGGTCAACGACGAACACGACCTGGTGCGCTACGACCCCGGCATTTCCGTCGTCGAAGGCGGCAGGGCGGGTTCTAACGGCTTTACCATACGCGGCGTGGACAAAGACCGCGTCGCCATCAACGTTGACGGGCTGGCGCAGGCGGAAAGCCGCTCTTCCGAAGCCTTCCAAGAATTGTTCGGCGCGTACGGCAACTTCAACGCCAACCGCAACACTTCCGAGCCGGAAAACTTTTCCGAAGTTACCATCACCAAAGGCGCGGACTCGCTCAAATCCGGCAGCGGCGCATTGGGCGGCGCAGTCAATTACCAAACCAAATCCGCAAGCGATTATGTTTCCGAAGACAAGCCCTACCATTTGGGGATAAAGGGCGGCAGCGTCGGCAAAAACAGCCAAAAATTCAGCAGCATCACCGCCGCCGGCAGGCTCTTTGGTTTGGATGCCTTATTGGTTTATACCCGCCGCTTCGGCAAAGAAACCAAAAACCGCTCGACCGAGGGCGATGTCGAAATTGAAAACGACGGATATGTCTTTGACCCAACCAACCCCTCGCCCAGCAGATACCTTACCTACAAAGCCACAGGGGTTGCGCGCTCCCGCCCCGACCCGCAGGAATGGGTAAACAAAAGCACCTTGTTCAAGCTGGGCTACAATTTCAACGATCAAAACCGCATCGGCTGGATTTTTGAAGACTCGCGCACCGACCGTTTTACCAACGAGCTGTCTAATTTGTGGACGGGTACGACCACGTCTGCCGCGACGGGCGACTTCCGCCACCGCCAAGACGTGAGCTACCGCCGCCGCTCCGGTGTCGAATACAAAAACGAATTGGAACACGGCCCGTGGGACAGCCTCAAGCTGCGCTACGACAAGCAGCGCATCGATATGAACACTTGGACTTGGGACATCCCGAAAAATTACGATACAAACGGCATCAACGGCGAGGTTTACCATTCGTTCCGGCATATCCGCCAAAACACCACGCAATGGACTGCCGATTTTGAAAAACAACTCGACTTTTCCAAAGCCGTTTGGGCGGCGCAATACGGCTTGGGCGGCGGCAGAGGGGACAATGCCAACTCGGATTACAGTTATTTCGCAAAACTGTACGCCCCCAAAATCCTCGCTTCCAACCAAGCCAAAATCACGATGCTGATCGAAAACCGGTCGAAATATAAATTTGCCTATTGGAACAATGCGTTTCACTTGGGCGGCAACGACCGCTTCCGCCTGAATGCGGGCATACGCTACGACAAAAACAGCAGCAGCGCGAAAGACGATCCGAAATACACCACCGCCATCCGGGGACAGATTCCCCATTTGGGTTCGGAACGCGCGCACGCCGGCTTCAGCTACGGCACGGGGTTCGACTGGCGGTTTACCAAGCATCTGCACTTGTTGGCAAAATACAGCACCGGCTTCCGCGCACCGACTTCGGACGAAACCTGGCTGCTGTTCCCACACCCCGATTTCTACCTGAAAGCCAACCCAAACCTGAAAGCCGAAAAAGCCAAAAACTGGGAATTGGGTCTGGCGGGCAGCGGCAAGGCGGGCAGCTTCAAGCTCTCGGGCTTCAAAACCAAATACCGCGACTTTATCGAATTGACGTATATGGGTGTGTCCTCAGACAACCCCAACAGCCCTAATTATGCGCCGATTTCCGACGGCACCGCATTGGTCAGCTCGCCCGTTTGGCAAAACCAAAACCGCACCGCCGCCTGGGTGAAAGGCATAGAGTTTAACGGCACTTGGAACCTCGACAGCATCGGGCTGCCCAAAGGGCTGCATACCGGCGTCAACGTCAGCTACATCAAGGGCAAGGCAACGCAAAACAACGGCAAAGAAACGCCCATCAACGCGCTTTCGCCGTGGACGGCGGTTTACAGCCTGGGCTATGACGCGCCTTCCAAACGCTGGGGCATCAACGCCTACGCCACGCGCACCGCCGCCAAAAAGCCGTCCGACACCGTCCACAGCAACGACGATTTGAACAACCCGTGGCCTTATGCCAAACACAGCAAGGCCTATACGCTGTTCGACCTTTCCGCCTACCTCAACATCGGCAAACAGGTTACGCTCCGCGCCGCCGCGTACAACATTACCAACAAGCAGTACTACACTTGGGAATCTTTACGCAGCATCCGCGAGTTCGGCACGGTCAACCGCGTTGACAACAAAACCCACGCCGGCATCCAACGCTTTACCTCGCCGGGCAGGAGCTACAACTTCACGGTTGAAGCCAGGTTCTGATACAAGGCGGCAGAAGCTCCCGATAATGCAAAAGGCGGATTCACATCCGCCTTTTTTCGCCTGCCGCACCCTTTCGAGCCTGTACCAAGCCCAATCCCACGGCTCTCCGTCATTCCCACGAAAGTGGGAATCTAGAACGTAAAATCTAAAGAAACCGTTTTCCCCAATAAGTTTCCGCACCGACAGGTCTGGATTCCCGCCTGCGCGGGAATGACGGCGGAGCTGTTTCTGCTTTTTCCGATAAATTCCTAAAACTTAAAATTTCATCATTCCTACAAGGACAGAAAATCAAAAACCTAAAATTCGTCATTCCTACGAAAGTGGGAATCCAAGACTCGGGGTTGGAAAAACTG
The DNA here is from genome assembly GCA_000193795.2 of Neisseria lactamica NS19. GTDB lineage: Bacteria > Pseudomonadota > Gammaproteobacteria > Burkholderiales > Neisseriaceae > Neisseria > Neisseria lactamica_A. The sequence continues at coordinate 86,004 of AEPI01000028.1, forward strand.
TTTTCCCCAATAAGTTTCCGTGCCGGCAGGTCTGGATTCCCGCCTGCGCGGGAATGACGATATTCCAGTTTTCTATTTTGGATTTTTTGTTTTTACAGGAATGACGGTCTTTTCATATCGAAAAACAGTTGCCGTACCGCGCCGATAATTCCCGCCTGCGCGAAATGAAGATTTAAGCGTTGCCCGAAATTCAAAAAATCGAAACCGAACAAACCGGATTTCCGTTTTTATGGGATAACGGCATTCCCAACCGGCGTTTCCGCCCTATTTGCCGATACAGAATCTCGAAAAAATCACGCCGAGCAAATCGTCTGCGGTAAATTCCCCCGTAATTTCGCCGCACGCAGCCTGGGCCAGGCGCAAATGTTCCGCAAGCAGCTCGATTTGACCGTTGCCGCACAAAGCCGCCAGCTCCAATTCCCCTTTTGCCGCCTGAAGCGCGTTCAAATGCCGCGCCCGCGCCAAAAACAGCCCTTCGCCCTCACCCTGCCAGCCGGCCTCGCGCAACAGCGTCTGCCTCAACACATCCAAACCCGCGCCCGTTTTCGCCGACAACGGAATCACCGTATCCGCACCCGTTTCAAAAGCAACCGCCGCACCCGTATGCAAATCCGACTTGCTGTGAATTTCAATGCGTTTCAAATCCGGCGGCAGCGCGTCCAAAATCATCCGCGTCTTTTCATTCAGACCCTCGCGCGGATCGACCAACACCAGCGCGACATCCGCCTCCGATACCGCCTTGCGGCTGCGTTCGATGCCGATGCGTTCGACCACGTCGTCCGTCTCGCGCAAACCTGCCGTATCGACAATATGCACCGGCACACCGTCAATCAGGATACGTTCCCTGACCGCATCGCGGGTCGTACCCGCAATATCGGTAACAATCGCCACTTCGTCGCCCGCCAGCGCGTTCAGCAGGCTCGACTTGCCCACATTCGGCGCGCCGACCAATACGACATTCAGACCTTCACGCAAAATCACGCCCTGCTGCGCGTTGGTAAGCACATCATCCACGGCGCGGCGCAAGCCGTCCAGTTTGCCGCGTGCGTCCGCCGCTTCGAGAAAATCAATGTCTTCCTCGGGAAAATCTAGCGTCGCTTCGACCAGCATCCGCAAGGTAATCAAGTCTTCGACCAAACCGTGTATCCGCCGCGAAAAATCGCCCTTGAGCGAGCGCAACGCCAGACGCGCCGCCGAACGGCTGGATGCGTCAATCAAATCCGCCACGCCTTCCGCCTGTGCCAAGTCCAGTTTGTCGTTTAAAAACGCACGCTTCGTAAACTCGCCCGGCTCGGCAAGGCGCGCGCCCAGTTCCAAACAGCGGTTCAGCAGCATATCCATCACCACCGGCCCGCCGTGTCCCTGAAGCTCGATGACATCTTCGCCCGTAAAACTTGCCGGTGCGGCAAAAAACAGTAGCAGCCCGCTGTCGATTGCCTGTCCGTCCGCGTCCGTAAAATCAGCATAGGTTGCCACGCGCGGCTTGGGCGTTTTCCCGCACAAAGCCTGCGCCATCGGCAGCAGGTTTTTCCCCGATATGCGTATCACGCCCACGCCGCCGCGCCCTGGTGCAGTAGCGACTGCCGCAATCGTTGGAACGTTATCCGACATAAAACCCCCGAAAATTCAAAACAGCCGCGATTATAGCAAATGCCGTCTGAAGTCCGACGGTTCGGCTTTCAGACGGCATCGTTTGCTCCGAGCGGCAGAGAGCGGCATATTCAGTCAAAAAATATCAAACAACAGAAAGTGATATAATTCGTCTCCACAATTTTTATCGGCGCAGATGCGGGTTTTTTACGATTTGGATGTTATTGGCAGCAAGTTAAAATCCCGTCCTTTCCACACAGGCAAGAAACCGGTTTCAAACAAATAAAACAATTACATACGTTTTTTATTCAAACCTGGCACCGGCCGCATCACGCTAAAACAAACCGTATTTTCTTTATCTTCACAATATAAAAATTTGCCCGACTCATTATTCTCAACACATACAGACTTTCGCCTGCTTCGCCCAAACGTCGCAAATGGCGGAGCAATCATCAAGGAATTTAAATGAAAACAAAACACAAACAGTTAAAACAAACTTCATTCCCAAAAACCGGCCGCATCCGATTCTCGCCTGCTTACTTGGCCATATGCCTGTCGTTCGGCATTTTGCCCCAAGCCCGGGCGGGACACACTTATTTCGGCATCAACTACCAATACTATCGCGACTTTGCCGAAAATAAAGGCAAGTTTGCAGTCGGTGCGAAGGATATTGAGGTTTACGACAAAAAAGGGGATTTGGTCGGCAAATCAATGACAAAAGCCCCGATGATTGATTTTTCCGTGGTTTCGCGTAACGGCGTGGCGGCATTGGTGGGCGATCAATATATTGTGAGCGTGGCGCATAATGGCGGCTATAACAATGTTGATTTTGGTGCGGAGGGAGGCAATCCCGATCAGCACCGCTTTTCTTACCAAATTGTGAAAAGAAATAACTACAAACCTGACAATTCACACCCTTACAACGGCGATTACCATATGCCGCGCCTGCATAAGTTCGTAACCGATGCAGAACCTGTCGAAATGACGGGTGACATGAGGGGGAATACCTATTCCGATAAAGAAAAATATCCCGAACGTGTCCGCATCGGCTCAGGACACCACTATTGGCGTTATGATGATGACCAACACGGCGATTTATCCTACTCCGGCGCATGGTTAATTGGCGGCAATACACATATGCAGGGTTGGGGAAATAATGGCGTAGTTAGTTTGAGCGGCGATGTGCGCCATGCCAACGACTATGGCCCTATGCCGATTGCAGGTGCGGCAGGCGACAGCGGTTCTCCAATGTTTATTTATGACAAAACAAACAATAAATGGCTGCTCAACGGAGTTTTACAAACCGGCTACCCTTATTCCGGCAGGGAAAACGGTTTCCAGCTGATACGCAAAGATTGGTTCTATGATGACATTTACAGAGGCGATACACATACCGTCTTTTTCGAACCGCGCAGTAACGGACATTTTTCCTTTACATCCAACAACAACGGTACGGGTACGGTAACCGAAACCAACGAAAGGGTTTCCAATCCAAAGCTTAAAGTACAGACAGTCCGACTGTTTGACGAGTCTTTGAATGAAACTGATACAGAACCAGTTTACGCGGCAGGGGGTGTCAATCAGTACCGTCCAAGGTTAAACAACGGTGAAAACCTTTCTTTTATCGATTACGGCAACGGCAAACTCATCTTATCAAACAACATCAACCAAGGTGCCGGCGGTTTGTATTTTGAGGGTAACTTTACGGTCTCGCCTGAAAATAACGAAACTTGGCAAGGCGCGGGCGTTCATATCAGTGATGGCAGCACCGTTACTTGGAAAGTAAACGGCGTGGCAAACGACCGCCTGTCCAAAATCGGCAAAGGCACATTACACGTTCAAGCCAAAGGGGAAAATCAAGGCTCGATCAGCGTGGGCGACGGTAAAGTTATCTTGGAACAGCAGTCGGACAATCAAGGCAAAAAACAAGCCTTTAGTGAAATCGGCTTGGTCAGCGGCAGGGGCACGGTGCAACTGAATGCCGATAATCAGTTTAACCCCGACAAACTCTATTTCGGCTTTCGCGGCGGACGTTTGGATTTAAACGGGCATTCGCTTTCGTTCCACCGTATTCAAAATACCGATGAAGGGGCGATGATTGTCAATCACAATGCCACAACAACATCCACCGTTACCATTACAGGGAATGAAAGTATTACACAACCGAGTGGTAAGAATATCAATAGACTTAATTACAGCAAAGAAATTGCCTACAACGGTTGGTTTGGCGAGAAAGATACGACCAAAACGAACGGGCGGCTCAATCTGAATTACCAACCGACAGAAGCGGATCGCACTTTACTGCTTTCCGGCGGAACAAATTTAAACGGTAACATCACGCAAACAAACGGCAAACTGTTTTTCAGCGGCAGACCAACACCGCACGCCTACAATCATTTAAACGACCATTGGTCGCAAAAAGAGGGCATTCCTCGCGGGGAAATCGTGTGGGACAACGACTGGATCAACCGCACATTTAAAGCGGAAAACTTCCATATTCAGGGCGGGCAGGCGGTGGTTTCCCGCAATGTTTCTAACATTGAGGGGAATTGGACAATCAGCAATAACGCCAACGCCACATTCGGTGTTGTACCAAATCAGGAAAATACCATTTGCACGCGTTCGGATTGGAACGGGTTGACGACTTGTAGAACAGATAAATTAACTGATGAGAAAACCATTAAATCATTGCCGCGCACGCAAGTGAAGGGCAATGTGCAATTATCTAACACTGCAAATCTTTTGGCTTCAGGGCTTGTAGATTTAGTCGGCAATGTAACCCTAACAAATCAAAGCCAATTTACATTAAGCAATAATGCAACCCAAACAGGCAATATCCGACTTTCCGGCAACGCTAAGGCAAACGTAAGCCATTCCGCACTCAACGGCAATGTCTCCCTAGCCGATAAGGCAGTATTCCATTTTGAAAACAGCCGCTTTACCGGACAAATCAGCGGCGACAAGGATACGGCATTACACTTAAAAGACAGCGAATGGACGCTGCCGTCTGGCACGGAATTAGGCAATCTAAACCTTGACAACGCCACCATTACGCTCAATTCCGCCTATCGCCACGATGCGGCAGGCGCGCAAACCGGCAGTGCGGCAGATGCGCCGCGCCGTTCGCGCCGTTCCCTATTATCCGTTACGCCTCCGGCTTCGGCAGAATCCCGTTTCAACACGCTGACGGTAAACGGAAATTAAACGGGCAGGGAACATTCCGCTTTATGTCCGAACTGTTCGGCTACCGCAGCGACAAATTGAAGCTGGCGGAAAGTTCCGAAGGCACTTACACCTTGGCGGTCAACAATACCGGCAACGAACCCGTAAGCCTTGAGCAGTTGACGGTAGTGGAAGGGAAAGACAACAAACCGCTGTCCGACAATCTTAATTTCACCCTGCAAAACGAACACGTCGATGCCGGCGCATGGCGTTATCAGCTTATCCGCAAAGACGGCGAGTTCCGCCTGTACAATCCGGTCAAAGAACAAGAGCTTTCCGACAAACTCGACCGGGCGGGAAAAACAGAAGCCGCCCTGACGGCGAAACAGGCGCAGCTTGCCGCCAAACAACAGGAGGAAGAAGAAAAGGTGCGCCTGAAAAAAGCGGCAATTTCCGGCGCTGTGCCGTCTGAAAGCGAGTTGAACCGCCTCAATGCCGAACTTGAAGAGGCAAAAAAACAAACCGCCGCCGCCCAAGCCGCACAGGCGGAAAAAGAAGCCGCGTGGACGCAGGCAAAAACGGCGGCAGCCGAAGCAGGCAGGCGCGCCGAAGAAGCCGATGCCGGCTACCGGCGCGGCAACACCTTGGAAGGCGCGGAAAATGCGGACGCGGCAAACCTTGCGTTGGCGAAGGCGCAAATTGCCGAACAAACCGCCAAAATCGATTGGGCGGAAGCCAAATTGGCGCACCTGAACCGAATCAGGGACGAGCGTGAAAAAGCCGTTGCCGCCGCCGGGGAGGCAAAAGCCCTTGCCGACAAAATCGCAGAAACGGCGAAAGAAAAACAAGATTTGCAATCAATGGCGCTTTCACTGGCGAATGTGAAGGAAGAGCTGGTTATCACAGAGGCGGAACTGCAAAACGCCAAAGCCGAACGCGCAGGGTTGGAGGCAAAACAGGCATTGTTGGAACGCAGGCAGTCCGACAAAGCGCAAAAAGAACAGGAAGCGCAAACCGCCCTAACCGCCGCCCGACAATCGGAAGCGGCGCGCGAAGGTGCGGCGGAAGCCAAGAAACAGGCGGAAAAAGACAACGCGCAAAGCCTTGACGCGCTGAATGCCGCCGGGCGCGATGCCGCAGGGAAGGCAGAAAGCGTTGCCGAACTGGCCCGGCAGGCAGGCGCGGAAAATGCCGGCATGATGCAGGCGGAGGAAGAAAAAAACAGGCGCAGGCGGATAAAGACACCGCCTTGGAGAAACAGCGCGAAGCGGAAACCCGGCCGGTTACTACCGCCTTCCGCCGCGCCCGCCGGGACTTGCCGCAGCCGCAGCCCCAACCGCAGCGCGACCTGATCAGCCGTTACGCCAACGGCGGTTTGAGCGAGTTGTCCGCCACGCTCAACAGCGTTTTCGCCGTACAGGACGAATTGGACCGCGTGTTTGCCGAAGACCGCCGCAACGCCGTCTGGACAAACGGCATCCGGGATACCAAACACTACCGTTCACAAGATTTCCGCGCCTACCGCCAACAAACCGACCTGCGCCAAATCGGTATGCAGAAAAACCTCGGCAGCGGACGCGTCGGCATCCTGTTTTCGCACAACCGGACCGAAAACACCTTCGACGACGGCATCGGCAACTCGGCACGGCTTGCCCACGGCGCCGTTTTCGGGCAATACGGCATCGGCAGATTCGACATCGGCATCAGCGCGGGCGCGGGTTTCGGCAGCGGCAGCCTTTCAGACGGCATCGGAGGCAAAATCCGCCGCCGCGTGCTGCATTACGGCATTCAGGCAAGATACCGCGCCGGTTTCGGCGGATTCGGCATCGAACCGCATATCGGCGCAACGCGCTATTTCGTCCAAAAAGCGGATTACCGCTACGAAAACGTCAATATCGCCACCCCCGGCCTTGCGTTCAACCGCTACCGCGCAGGCATTAAGGCAGATTATTCATTCAAACCGGCGCAACACATTTCCATCACGCCTTATTTGAGCCTGTCCTATACCGATGCCGCTTCGGGCAAAGTCCGAACACGCGTCAATACCGCCGTATTGACTCAGGATTTCGGCAAAACCCGCAGTGCGGAATGGGGCGTAAACGCCGAAATCAAAGGTTTCACGCTGACCCTCCACGCAGCCGCCGCCAAGGGGCCGCAATTGGAAGCGCAACACAGCGCGGGCATCAAATTAGACTACCGCTGGTAAGCAGACAAAAGGGGTTATCATTAAAATAGAAAATAACCATTCCCGCGAAAGCGGGAATCCGGTTTTTTTGAGTTTCAATCATTTCCGGTAAATTCTTGCCGCTTTGAGTTTCCGAATGCCCGCTTTCGCGGGAATGACGAATGAGAAAGTTACTCGAAACTCAAAAGAAACCGAAACCGGACGGACTGGATTCCCGCCTGCGCGGGAATGACGGCGGCAAGGTTTTTTCAGATGGGTTTCTGCAACGTCAATGCGCCTCTTCCCAATTCATCCCCGCGCCCACTTCCGCCGCCAGCGGCACATCCAGCATCCCGTCATCCACTTTCGCCATCATCTGCGGCAGTTTTTCTTTCACCAAATCCAACTCGGCTTCGGGGACTTCCAACACCAGTTCGTCATGCACCTGCATAATCAGTTTGCTTTGCAAGAGGCCGTCTGAAAGCCAGTTTCGCACGTCTATCATGGCGCGTTTGATGAGGTCGGACGCGGTACCCTGCATCGGGGCGTTGATGGCGGCGCGTTCGGCACGGGCGCGGATGTTGGCGTTTGTGTGGCGGATGTCGGGCAGGTAAAGCCTTCTGCCGAATAAGGTTTCGACATAACCTTGCCCTGCCGCGCTTTCCCTGGCGCGCTGCATGTATTCGGCAACGCCGGGGTAGCGGGCGAAATAGCGGTCGATAAAGTTTTTGGCGGAAAGGTTGTCGATGCCCAATGATTTTGCCAAACCGTATTGCCCCATACCGTAGATTAAGCCGAAGTTGATGGTTTTGGCGTAGCGGCGTTGTTCGGACGAGACGTTTTCAGGGGCAATACCGAATACTTCGGCGGCGGTGCGGCGGTGTACGTCTTCGCCGTTTTGGAACGCGGCGATGAGGGTTTTGTCTCCGGAGAGGTGCGCCATAATGCGGAGCTCGATTTGGGAATAGTCGGCGGAAACGATGACGCTGCCTTGCGGTGCGGTGAAGGCGCGGCGGACTTTACGCCCTTCTTCGGTACGGATGGGGATGTTTTGCAGGTTGGGGTTGTTGCCGGCGAGGCGGCCGGTAATGGCGACGGCTTGGGCGTAGGTGGTATGCACGCGCTTATCCCGAGGCGAAATCATTTCGGGCAGTTTGTCGGTGTAGGTGGATTTGAGTTTCGCCAGGCTGCGGTTTTTCAGGATGATTTTGGGCAGCGGATAGTCGGGCGCGAGTTGTTCCAACACGTCTTCGTTGGTCGAAATGCCGCCTTTGGCGGTTTTTTTCAGCCCTTTTGTCGGAATGCCCATTTTGTCGAACAGGATTTCTTGAAGCTGTTTGGGCGAGTTGAGGTTGAACGGCTGCCCGGCGGCGGCGTAGGCTTCTTGTTCGAGCTTCATCAGCTCTGCACCGAGTTCCGCGCTTTGGCGGGCGAGTTCGGCACGGTCGATTTGCACACCGACGCGTTCCATTTCAAACAATACCTGCGCGACGGGCAGCTCCATTTTTTCATACATTTCAAGCTGTTTTTCGTCCATTTGCGCGCGCAGGCGCGCTTCGAGGCGCAGGGCGAAATCGGCATCTTGGGCGGCGTATCCGGTTGCCGGCCCGATGGCGACATCGGCAAAACCGATTTGTTTCGCGCCTTTGCCGCACAGCGATTCGTAGGTAATGGTTTCCAAGCCCAGCCAGCGTCCGGACAATTCGTCCAAGCCGTGTCCGAGGTGGCTTTCGATGATGTAGGAAGCAAGCATCGCATCGCCGGCAATGCCGTTTAAGGCAATGCCGTAGTTGGCGAAAACGTGTTGGTCGTATTTGAGGTTTTGCCCGATTTTTTTCAGGGCGGGGTTTTCCAAATGCGGTTTCAGACGGTCTAATACGTCTTGCAAATCAAGCTGTTCGGGCGCGGCGGTCAGGCTGTGCCCTACGGGGATGTAAACCGCTTCGCCTGCTTGGAACGCGATGCTGATGCCGACTAACGAGGCGTTCATCGCGTCTAATGACGTGGTTTCCGTATCGATGCCGATTGTGTCCGCCTGCGACAGTTTGTCCAACAAGGCGGCAAACTGCGCTTCGGTGGTAACGGCTTGATAATCCAGCTTTTCGGGGGCGGGGGCAAGTTCGGGTTGTTTTTCAGACGGCATCTCCGCATTCAAAGCCGCCTGCTCGCCGATGCTCTCGCTGCCGAACAAATCATCGGTCGATCCGGTATTCATGTTTGATTCCGCCTCTTTCAGCCAGGTGCGGAAGCCCCAGCGTTTGAAATCGACAACCAGTTGCGTCCATTTCGGCGCGGTACGGCGCAGGCTTTCGATGCCGTCTGAAAGCTCGGTGTGCAAGTCCACATCGGTTTTAATCGTCACCAAATCATACGACAGCGGCAGGCGCGGCAGGGCGGCACGCAGATTCTCGCCCACTTTGCCCTTGATTTCCGCCGCGTGTTCCATCACGCCCGCCAGCGAGCCGTAGGCTTCCAGCCATTTCACCGCTGTTTTCGGGCCGCATTTTTCCACGCCCGGCACGTTGTCCACCTTGTCGCCCATCAGCGCGAGATAATCGCGGATTTGGTCGGGGCGCACGCCGAATTTCTCCTTCACGCCTTCAATATCCAGCGTTTCGCCGCTCATCGTGTTCACCAGCGTTACGCATTCGTTTACCAGCTGCGCCATGTCCTTGTCGCCGGTCGAAACAATGACTCGCAAACCATGTTCCGCCCCCTGTTTCGCCAGCGTGCCGATCACATCGTCCGCTTCCACCTGCGGAATCACCAATACCGGCCAGCCTGTCAGCCGCACCAAATCCGGCAAGGCTGCCGCCTGCGGGCGCAAATCGTCGGGCATCGGCGGGCGCGTCGCCTTGTATTCTTCAAACATTTGATGGCGGAAATTTTTGCCTTTCGCATCAAAAACCACCGCGCAATAATCGTGCGGATATTCCGACCGCAAACGGCGCAACATATTCAATACGCCATACAGCGCGCCCGTCGGCGCGCCGTCGGGTGCAGTCAGGTTTTGCCCCATCGCGTGATAGGCGCGGTAAAGATAGGAAGAGCCGTCAACGAGGAGGAGTGTAGGTCTGTTGGACATAAAAAACCCGCTTGAAACCGATAAGACAGAAAAAGAAACAGGGAAGGACGATGCCGGCTTAAAACCCGCCCCCGGACAAGCCGAGATTATAACGGAAAAGGCAAATGCCGTCTGAAACCCTTGTTCAGACGGCATTTGCGGCGGATTAGGCGTTCAGCAGCCCTTCGTCCAGCGTCAGCTCTTCGTTTTTATTCACCGCCACTTTGCGCGCCAACACGTTTTGCGCGATTTGTTGCGCTTCGGCAAGCGAGTGCATTTGATAAGTGCCGCATTGGTATTCGTTCAACTCGGGGATTTTGCTTTGGTCTTCGACATTCAAAACATCCTGCATCGAAGCCAGCCACGCATCGGCAACCTGCTGCTCGGAAGGCGTGCCGATAAGGCTCATATAAAAACCGGTACGGCAGCCCATCGGGGAAATGTCGATGATTTCCACGCCGTTGCCGTTCAAGTGGTCGCGCATAAAGCCTGCAAACAAATGCTCCAGCGTGTGTATGCCTTTTTCAGGCAGGATTTCTTTGTTGGGAACGCAAAAGCGCAGGTCGAATACGGTAATGGTGTCGACTTTGGGCGTGGTCATGGTTTTCGCCACGCGTACGGCGGGGGCGTGCATACGGGTGTGGTCGACTTTGAAACTGTCTAACAGGGGCATTGGGTTATCCTTTTGAGTGGTTTATGTAGGTTTTCGGGATAGGATTTTGTCCAGCAATTCATCGTCCAAGACGCGGTTTTCGACTTTCACCCATTCGCCGCCTGCTTCAGGGAAGCCGTTGCGGCAATATCCTGCCTGTTCGACAAAATCATAGACGGCATGAATGTAGTCGTTGATACACAATGCGGCTATGGTGCAGGCATCATCCCATAAAATCAAGACATGATTGGGGATATGTTTGTCGGATACATCTTCGACATTGTAGATATGCAAGGCATCTAGAATCCCGTCTTGCGAAGCGGCATAGAAGTAGCCCGTGTCGCCGTCGTCTTCAAAGACGACACCATAAGGGATATGTTTGGAAAATGATTCTAAAACTTTAGGCGTGCCGACAGTAAAGTCTTTGATTTCGGAAGTCAGATATAGCGGTAATTGTGCCATTGGGTAACAATCTCTTTGTGATCACTCTCAAATTACAATTCGGCAATCTCCACCGCTTCGCCCGAAGCCGCGCTCAGGGCTTCGTTCAAAACATCGTAGAAATCCCGTCCGTCGCGCGTTGCCAGCCATTTGCCGTTTTTCTCGGCGAAATGGTAGCCGCCGCTTTTTGCGGCAATCCACAATTCTTGGTTGGGCGTGTGGCGGTTGACGATGATTTGCGTGCCGTCTCCGGCTTCGATGGTCAGGACGTTTCCGGTAAACCGGCAGTCGAAATCCCAGCCGTTTTCGTCGATTTGGTCTTCGATGTGTTCGAACAATTCTTCGCTCATGCGGATGAATTTGCTTTCGGTCATCATAGCTTTTTGCGTGTTTTTTGTTTAAGATGCCGAATCTTGCCACATTCGCGCTTATGAAGGAAGTTTACCGATGAAATACGGCGTATTTTTTGCGGCGGCAACCGCCCTCCTGCTCTCCGCCTGCGGTTACAAAGGCGACCTCTACCTGCCCAAAGAAGGCGACAAGGCGCGTTTCGGCGTAATCCAAACCGGTTTGCAGCTTCAAGGCAAACCGCAATCCGCTCCACAAACCCAAAAATGAAAACGAAGATATGACCCTGTTTTGCGAACAAGTCCCCTACCCCCGCCTTGCCGAAGAATTCGGCACGCCGCTTTATGTGTACAGCCAATCCGCGCTGACCGAAGCATTTGAACACTATCAAACTGTCTTTGCCGCGCTTTCCCCGCTCGTCTGCTATGCCGTCAAGGCAAACAGTAACCTTAGTATTATCAAACACTTCGCCTCGTTGGGCAGCGGTTTTGACATCGTTTCCGGCGGCGAATTGGCACGCGTTTTGGCGGCAGGCGGCGATGCGGCGAAAACGATTTTTTTCCGGTGTGGGCAAGAGTGAGGCAGAAATCGAGTTCGCACTGAATGCAGGCGTGAAATGCTTCAATATGGAAAGCATCCCCGAAATCGACCGCATTCAAAAGGTTGCCGAACGTTTGGGCAAAACCGCGCCCGTCTCCCTGCGCGTCAACCCCGATGTCGATGCCAAAACCCATCCCTACATCTCCACAGGTCTGAAAGCCAACAAATTCGGCATCGCCTACGCCGATGCGCTCGAAGCCTACCGCCACGCCGCACAACAGCCCAATTTGAAAATCGTCGGCATCGACTGCCACATCGGTTCGCAACTGACCGACCTCAGCCCGCTGGTCGAAGCCTGCGAACGCATTTTGATTTTGGTTGACGCGCTTGCCGCCGAAGGCATTGTGTTGGAACATTTGGACTTGGGCGGCGGCGTAGGCATCGTTTACCAAGACGAAAATGTGCCTGATTTAGGCGCGTATGCCCGGGCGGTTCAAAAACTGATCGGCACACGCCGTCTGAAACTCATCCTCGAACCCGGCCGCAGCTTGGTCGGCAACGCAGGTTCGCTGCTGACGCGCGTCGAGTTCGTCAAACACGGCGAAGAGAAAAACTTTGTGATGGTCGATGCGGCAATGAACGATTTGATGCGTCCGGCACTTTATGATGCCTACCACCACATCGAAGCGGTCGAACCAAAAAACATCCCGCCGCTGACCGCCAATATCGTCGGCCCGATTTGCGAAACCGGCGACTTCCTCGGCAAAGACCGCACCATCGCCTGCGAAGAAGGGGATTTGCTGCTTATCCGCAGCGCAGGCGCATACGGAGCCAGTATGGCGAGCAATTACAACGCGCGCAACCGTGCGGCGGAAGTGTTGGTTGACGGCGGCGGATACCGGCTCATCCGCCGGCGCGAGACCTTGGAACAGCAAATGGCAAACGAACTCGCCTGCCTGTAAGCCGAACATCAAAATGCCGTCTGAAACAGTTCAGACGGCATTGTCCGTTTAAAGTAACATCTTAGGGCCGCATCGGCGGAATATTCAAACACAGCCTGTTTTTGAATGATGACGCAACAAATCCCCGTCTCGTCCGGCTGACGAAGGGAATTGTTAGAAAAAAATTATGCCGCCCCTTTTAT